>JBMERE010000008.1:0-149725 GCA_048820955.1 Desulfobacterota bacterium M19
GGGTTTAGGGAAATTTGGTGCCGCCCCGGGCTAAAAAGTTCCCCCCCCCCCCCCCCCCCCCCCCCCCCCCCCCCCCGCAGAGGGCGACTCTCCGGCAAGGTAAGCGCTCCACGGACACCACCCTGCATCCGGTCAACGTGTGCAGCAGGGTGTTCATGGAGCGTTTACCTTGCAAATGTCAAGGTGTGGTTCATTTGTCGCTTGCAATAAATCCTTGTCAGGGTACTATATATAGTTTATATGACTACCTGGTCACATGATGAAAAATGAAAAAAATAAATTAAGCAAACCAAAACAAACTTTCCGGAATTTAACGGCGGAGAAGAGACGGCTTATTGAAAAGGTCCTGGTGGAGGAGTTCGCCCGGGAGGGATACCGGCGGGCCAGTCTTAATAACGTGGTGAAGAGACTGGGGATTGCCAAGGGATCTCTGTATCAGTATTTCGATAACAAGGAGGCCATTTTTCTCTTCGTCTTTGAGCGCTTTACCCGTCTTGTAAAGAGCATGGTGGGTAAACCTTCGGCGGCCGACAGCCGGCCGGAAAATTTCTGGCAGACGGTACGGCGGGTATGGGTGGCGGGAATTGTCTTTATAGATAAATACCCGGCCTATTATCAACTTTATCTGAATGCCCTTTTTGAGCAGGATATTCCGCGCCGGGAGGAGATTATAAGCCGGGTACGGCTCTTCTCCATGGAGTTTTTCGGCCCCCTGGTGGCAGCCGCGCGGGAGAGAGGCGGGCTGCGTCCTGATGTACCGTTATCGGTGGTGGTATTTATGATTGACGCTGCCATGGATCGTTTCTTACAGTCATATGCCCGCTCTTATCTCGATGATGGCCTGGAATTGGCAGCGGCTGACCGGGCCAGGGCGGAGGCCAGGATGGATACCATTATAGAGACACTTAAAAACGGGATAGCTTATAACCAGCGGCAGGATAGGGTACGGTGCCGCTGAATGGTTACGAAAATATTGTAAGCGATCCATGAACACCACCCTGCGCATGTTGACCGGGTGCAATAAATATACAGGGAGTATGATTGCAGCCGCTCAACGCACACATTGCGGCTTCCCTGAGTGATATCGCTTTTATACGACGATCGCTCGCATACGAGCCTAATCGTAGGGCTACAGTTTGGGGGCAAATCTCAAGGTGTGGTTTGTTTGTCGCTTACAAAATATTTAATAAGGGTATAAATAAAATGGAAGAACAATTAGTTACAGCGGCCGGCTTAGGGGATATTTTAGACAAGATTAAAAACAGCGAGCGTCTCAATGCCGCCGACGCCCTGCGTCTGTATGAAACTGATAATATCCTGGCCCTGGGCTTTCTGGCTAATATTGTCAGAGAGCGTAAGAATGGTGATAAGGCTTATTTTATCTATAACCAGCATATAAATTATTCCAATATCTGTACCAATTTATGTAAATTCTGCGCATTTGGTAAAGATAAAGGGGCGGAGCAGGCCTATGAGATGAGTATTGATGAAATTCGCCGCAAGGTGGAAGAACGTCTTGACGAGCCTATTACCGAGATTCACATGGTGGGCGGTCTCCACCCGGATTTACCGTTTTCATATTATATTGAGGCCTTGAAGGTCATAAAGATGATTCGTCCGCAGGTGCATATCCAGGCCTTTACCTGTGTGGAGATTGCCCATCTTGCTGAGATTAACGGTAAATCGGTGCACGATACCCTGCTGGAACTGCGGGAGGCAGGTTTAGGCTCCATCCCCGGCGGCGGGGCAGAGGTCTTCAGCCCGCGGATCAGGGCCCTGACCTGTGAGAAAAAATTATCCGGTGAGGACTGGCTGCGGGTTGCCAGGACCGCTCACCGCCTGGGAATCAAGAGTAACGCCACTATGCTCTATGGCCATATTGAGACCATGGAGGAACGGGTGGAGCACCTGGCCGCTCTGCGGCAGGCCCAGGATGAGACCGACGGCTTCATGACCTTTATCCCCCTGGCCTTTCACCCCCGGAACACGGAATTATCCGATCTCTCCCGCACCTCGGGGCTTGATGATCTGAAGAATATCGCTGTGGCCCGCTGCTTTCTTGATAATTTTCCCCATATCAAGGCTTATTGGGTGATGATTGGCGAAAAACTGGCTCAGATAGCCCTCTCCTTCGGGGCCGACGATATGGACGGTACGGTCAAGGAGGAGCTTATTACCCATATGGCCGGGGCCGAGACCGGGCAGATGCTGACCAGTAATAAGCTGGTGACCCTGATCCGGGAGGCGGGGCGGATTCCCGTCGAGCGTGATACTCTCTATAACGAGTTACGGAGGTATCAGGATGATTGACGATAAGATATTGGCCGGGGAACGTATCACCGTTGCCGAGGGCCTTGAGCTGGCAGAGAGTGGCGATTTGCTGCGCCTGGGATTTCTGGCCGATGCCGTGCGCCGCCGCCTGCATCCGGAACCCCTGGTGACCTATGTTGTTGATCGTAATATAAATTATACTGATATATGTACTTCGGGCTGTAAATTCTGTGCCTTTTTCAAGGCTCCTGATGACCCGGAGGGGACGATATTAAGTCAGGATGCACTGGCTCGCAAGATAAAGGAAACCAGGGAACTGGGCGGTACCCAGATTCTGCTTCAGGGTGGTCTGCATCCAGATAAGCCGCTGGAATTTTACGAGGAGATGCTGCGCTTTATGAAGGGGCTGGATATCCATATTCATGGTTTCTCGCCTCCGGAGATCTGGCATTTTGCCGCATTGGCCGGTCTGAGTGTGGCCGAGGTAATTGCCCGTTTGCGCCGGGCCGGATTGGATTCCATTCCCGGCGGCGGAGCCGAGATTCTGAGTAACCGGGTACGCTCTGAGATCGCGCCCCGTAAATGTAACGCCGATGAATGGATAATGGTTATGGAGGAGGCCCATAATCAAGGGCTGCGAACTACGGCCACCATGATGTTCGGGCATGTGGAAACCATGGCCGAGCGCTTTGAGCATTTGCAGAGGCTGCGGGATTTGCAGGACAGAACCGGCGGCTTTACGGCCTTTATCCCCTGGCCCTTTCAGCCCGATAATACCGCCCTGTCTCATATTGCCAAGACCAGCGCCTTTAATTATCTGAAGATGCTGGCTCTGGCGCGGATATTCCTGGATAATTTTGATAATATTCAGGCCTCCTGGGTTACCCAGGGGGGGCAGATTGCTCAGCTCTCCCTGTTTTTCGGGGCCAATGATTTCGGCAGTACCATGATTGAGGAAAATGTAGTGGCCGCGGCCGGAGTCAGTTTCCGACTCAGTGAGAAGGAGATCCGGCGGCTGGTGGAGGGAGCGGGTTTTACCCCCCGGCAGCGTTATATGGATTACCGCCTGGTGGCTGCCGGGTGAGCGCAGTTGTCTGCTACCGGGCGCCCCTCGTGGTACCGGTGAGTCGCGCGCCCATCAGGGACGGCGCTGTTTTAACGGCCAACGGCCGGATTACGGCGCTGGGCAGTTTCAGTAGTCTGCGGGGGCAGGGGAGCAGGATTGTTGAACTGGAAAACAGTATCATAACTCCAGCTCTGATTAACTGTCACTGCCATCTGGAGTTGTCCTATCTCGCAGAACTGGGCCGGAAAAGTTATGGGGCGGACAATGATATAACCGCCTGGATTCGTGCCCTGCTGTCTGCCAGGGCCAGGGAGGTGGATGATGAAATAATTAATGCCGCCGTTGACCGGGCTTTGATCCGGCTGCGGGCCGGCGGGGTGGTGCTGACGGCTGATACTGGTAATAATGATAATGGCAGCTCTTCGGCGGCCGGACTGCCGGAGGTGATGTTCTTTCTGGAACTTTTAGGATTCAGCCCCCAGGCCGCGGATGAGGCGTTACACCGTTTAAATACTCTTGATACGGCCTGTGCAGCCCATGCCCCATATTCTACTCATCCCCGTCTTATCCAGGCGGTGAAGGCCAGGGCGGATGCCAGGCGGGATATCTTCCCGATTCATACGGCGGAATCCGCCGCTGAAATTGAGTTTCTTGCTGCCGGCGGCGGCTCCCTGCGGCCTTTTCTCATGGAGCGTCTTGGCCGGTTGGATTTTTTTACCCCCCCCGGCTGCGGAGCGGTGGAGTATCTTGAGCGTTTAAAAGTGCTGAATAACCAGACCCTGTGCGTCCATTGCGTTCATATCAGCGAGACTGAGGTGGAGATACTGGCCCGGCGGGCGGCGCGGGTTTGTTTGTGTCCGGGCAGTAATCGTGCTCTGGGGGTGGGCCGGGCTCCGGCAGCCCTGCTTCTGCAGCACGGACTGCGGCCCTGTCTGGGAACGGACAGTCTGGCCAGTAATTATTCACTTGATCTCTGGCGGGAGATGCGTCTTCTGCAGGAGGATAACCCCGCTCTGGCTCCGGAAGAGATTTTCAAGATGGCCACAATTAACGGGGCAATGGCCCTGGGACGTGAAGAATTCGGCTGTCTTGAGCCTGGAAAAGATGCCAGGATGCTGGCGGTGCGTTGTGAGCAATTGCCCGATGATGTATTTCCCTTCCTGGTCAGTGGTGAACATAAGACGGTCTGGCTGGACAGTTAAAATGTAAGCGCTCCATGAACGCCCTGCTGCACGCATTTAAGTCCCCCAATATACAGGGGTATTATCGGGGGGCTTAAATGCGCACAGCAGGGCGTCCCTGAAACGCTTACATTCCGAGATGTTATAAAGTCAAGAGTGTGGTTTATGAGGCGCTTACGTTAAAATGACTCCTGATAATAAAATAAACATCGGCATGGTGAATTTTATTAATACCGCGCCTCTCTATGAGGTCTGGAAGGAAAGGGCCGCCGCCGCCCTCCATGAAAACTGGCGCGTAATTGAAGGCCCGCCCAGCCGTTTGAACCGGATGCTCCATGATGGCAGGCTGGATCTGGGCTTCATCTCCTCACATGAATACGCCCTTCATCCGGAGGAATACCGGATTCTGGACGGTCTATCCATCAGTGCCCAAGGTGAGGTCGGCAGCGTCTTTCTGTTTTCGGAACTGCCCATTGCCGATTTAAATGGTAAGCCGGTGGTCTTAAGTTCTCAATCTCAGACCTCCAACGCCCTGATCCGGATTATTTTGGAGGATTATTATCATATCCAGCCCCGTTATGTGGAAGCGGGGGAGGCTCCGGCCCGTCTTGCTATTGGTGACCGGGCCTTGCGTCTGAAGGCTGAAAACTGTTATCCCCTGGTAATTGATTTAAGCCAGGAGTGGCAGTATCACACCGGCCTGCCCTTTGTTTTCGCGGTCTGGGCCGTGCGGGAGGATTGCTGGAACAGCCGGGGTGCGGAGGTTATGGCTGTTCAGCGGGAGCTGTTAACCTGTGTGGAGAGCGGCCGCCGTCGTTTAAGGGAGATAAGTGCCAGAGTTGCGGCCAGGATTCCCATGCCGCCTGCCGCCTGTCAGGAATATCTGCAAAAAATTGAGTTTGATCTCGGCCCGGCCAAGGTTCAGGGCCTGAGCCGGTTTTATCAAAATCTAATTGACAGGTGTGAAGTCAGCCAAAAGGCTCTGCCCCTGAGGATTCTGTAAAATTATTTAATTAATGGAAATAAGACATGACGCTGAATAAACGTAAGCGCCCCATAAACTACAGTCTCGTATACGATCATGGTCGTAACGCTGACATTATCTCTTCTTAAATCACAAAAATCATAAAAAATTATACAAAATATACAAAATATGCAAGATGCTGCCGAAAAAAAGAAATTCGTAAAAGAAAAATTTTCTTCCATCAGTAATAATTATGACCTGATAAACTCTCTGGTCAGCTTTCGTATTGACCGTTATTGGCGCTGGGTGACCACGCGGGAGTTGCGACCCTTCCCTGAGGGGGCGGTTCTTGATCTCTGCGCCGGTACCATGCCCCTGGCCCTGGAGTTGACCCGTCAGGCCCCGGAACGCCGGGTGCTGGCCGTTGACTTTTGTGAAGATATGATTCGGGCCGGGCTCAGGACTCTGCCTGCCGATGAACGGCGGCAACGGATTACACCGGTATGCGGCGATGGTGAGGATATTCCAGCTGTCGACAACAGTTTCTGGGGGTGTACAGTGGCTTTTGGGATTCGTAATATTTCCCGGCCCCAGAGGGGGTTGAACGAAATGTACCGGGTTTTGAAACCAGGGGGGAAGCTCTTGATCCTGGAGTTTTCCCGGCCCACTAATTTTATAGTTAAACCGCTCTATTTTTTTTATCTTAACAGAATATTGCCCTTGGTGGCCGGTATGGTTTCCGGTGATAAGGAGGCCTATGAATATCTGGCCTCTTCCATTGCCAGATTTTATGAGCCGGAGGAATTTTTAACTATGATGCGGCAGGCCGGTTTCAGCAGGAGTTATCGCCGTACCCTGACCTTCGGGGTGGTGTCTATATATGTGGGGATAAAATGAAACCCTTTATTCTGGCAGTTACCGGGGCCAGCGGCTCGATTTACGCCCTGGAATTTTTAAAAATTATGGCGGAATGCGATGTAGTGGTGGACGCCCTGATCTCCGGGGCCGGGGAACGGGTCTTAAAGATTGAATTAGGGCTGGAATACCCTGATCTGCCCCATGTCAGGCGCTGGTATGCTGCCGATGATTTTACCGCTCCCATGGCCAGTGGCTCCAGTGCCTATGGCGGCATGGTTATTCTACCCTGCAGTATGGGCACTCTGGGCGCGGTGGCCGGTGGTCTCTCCCGTAACCTGCTGCACCGGGCCGCGGATGTTACCTTGAAGGAACGGCGGCCGCTGGTGCTGGCGGTACGGGAGACCCCGTTGAATGGTATCCATCTCAAAAATATGCTGGCCGCCCATGAGGCCGGAGCTGTTATCTGCCCAGCCATGCCCGCTTTTTACCATCGGCCGGCTGGAATCAGCGGGCTGGCCCGTGACTTCGCGGCCCGGGTCGCGGCACTTTCAGGGATTGAGGTGCCGGGCATGCGGCGCTGGGAGGGGAGCGATGTTTAAAAAAATCGCTATACTCCTGGAGATGATTAAATTCAAACATACGGTTTTCGCTCTGCCCTTTGCCCTGATGGGAGCTTTCTTAGCCGCCGGCGGCCCGCCGAACTACCGGGTTTTTATCTGGGTGGTGGCGGCTATGTTCGGGGCTCGTACCTGTGCCATGGGTTTTAACCGTATCGTTGACGCCCGTTTTGACGGCCGTAATCCCCGCACTGCCGGGCGGGCTATTCCGGCCGGCAAGGTGAAGATGACCGAGGCCTGGGCCATGGTTCTTATTGCCGCCGCCATCTTTTTTTTAGCCTGCTATGAGTTGAACCGTCTGACTCTGCTTCTCTCCCCCCTGGCCCTGGGACTAACCCTGCTTTACTCATTGACCAAGCGCTTTACATCATTCTGCCATCTTATTCTGGGCCTGGCCCTGGCCTTCTCGCCCTTAGGCGGCTATGTAGCGGTATCAGGCAGTCTCACTGATTTCCCTTATGTCCTTTCTTTAGCGGTACTGCTATGGGTATCGGGATTTGATATGGTCTATGCCTGTATGGATGCCGATTTTGACCGCCGGACGGGGCTTTATTCCATACCGGCCTCATTCGGCCGCAAACGGGCCTTTCGGCTGGCGGCTCTCTTTCATTTTCTGGCCTTTGTCCTGTTTATGATTACCGGAATCCAATGCGGCCTGAATTATTTCTTTTTTATCGGCCTTGGAGCTGCCGCTCTCTGCCTTCTCTATCAGCATCTGATCGTTAAACCGGATGATTTAAGCCGCATTCAGGTCTCTTTCTTTCAGATGAACGGTATGGTAAGTTTGATTCTCTTTGTCTCAACCTGGTTGTCTCTCACCGTGAGCTGAGACGCGGGGGGAGGCAATAGTTCCCTGTAATTGTAAGCGCTTCATAAACCACACTCTCGCATGCGATCATGGTCGTACTGCTGACTTTATAACATCTCGAAATGCGCACAGCAGGGTGTTCACGGAGCGCTTACCTGTAATTAAAAAAGGAGGAGCGGACTATGCCTGTTGATAATCCCTTTGTTGTCCATATCGGGGAGTATGAAGAGTGGTTTGAAAAATATCCCCTCGTCTTTCAGACAGAGCTTAGAGCCCTTAAGTCCTTAATGCCCGTCGGGGAAGCCCTGGAGGTGGGAGTCGGTTCCGGTCGTTTTGCCGTTCCTCTAAAGGTTGCCATGGGTGTTGACCCTTGTCTGGAGATGTTAAGTCTGGCGCATCAGCGGGGGATACGGACAGCTCTGGGGCGGGCTGAGGCCTTACCTCTGACCGCCGGCCGTTTTGACTGTCTGCTCTTGATTACCGTTCTCTGCTTTTTAACAGATCCTGAGCGGGCTTTAAGAGAGGCGAGACGGGTGCTGCGGCCGGACGGTCATCTGTTATTGGCCTTTATTGACCGTCACAGCCCCCTGGGCCGGGAGACGCACCGGCACAGGCAGAAAAGCAGCTTTTACCGGCAGGCCCATTTTTACAGCTCCCATGAGGTGCTGGCTCTGCTCGAAGGGGCTGGATTTAAGGATTTCTCCTGTTGTCAGACTATTTTCCGGCCGTTGCCGGAGATAGACGCCGGGGAGGAGGTGAGAACAGGCTGTGGTCAGGGAGCCTTTGTGGTGGTCAGAGTAAGCCGGGAGTAAGCCGGGGGGGCAAATCTTTATCCTTGACAGGTTTTGAGTGGATCTTTTTGGGGTCAAGAATCAAAGTAACTATTCACGGGGCAAGAAGCAATGTAATCGTAACTGCCTGCAGGAGGTAAGCGCTCTGTGAGCTGTTACGAGTAAATAAAAACGGGACAGTACGAGAAATTATGAAAAAATTATTCGAAATTCCAGGAAATATTCTTCTTGAACAGCTGGCCCAGGGGAAAAATCTTGTGGTTAGTGATAATGATCTGCTTGCCATCAAACTGAGGAGCCGGGTGTTTTTCCCAGACAGTGAAGCGGTGAAAAAGAATCCTTTATGCCTGGCGACCAGCGCGGAACTGGGTAAAAATGGCAGGAAAGTATTCTGGCTGTTGACCGGCGGCCTGATGGAGTCAAATATTGATCTTTCTCATAAAAAAGAGCTGGGCGGTATTCCTGTAAGATTAGGTTTTGAGGCGCATGCCTTTCTTGATTACCACTCATTTCAGCCTTATACCAAAAAATTCCCGGAGACAATAAACTCTGTGCTTGAGAATCTTACGGTGGAGCTGCCTCTGGACGCTGAAAGAGCCGGCAGGCTCCTGCCGGGGGCCAGCTTTCAGCTGATTGGTAAGGCCAATACCAAACTTTCAGCAGGTCTCCGTTATACCAGGGGGCTGAATAGCGCGACTTTCTCGGTGGGGGGCGGGGAAGCTGGAGAATTCGCTTTACGGATTAGTCGCGGCGGAAAAAATATGGTAAGCGTCTCCATTTCGCAGATATTGGGACGCTCGATAAACAGTGTTGTTACGGGATCATTGGGATGGGCGGTGGGCATCGGAGAGGTGTTGAACCATAAATGGTTTAGTGAGGGAAAATCTTTGTTGAACAGCCTGGATCTTGATTATATTACCGGTTCTCTTCCTGATTGGGATTCTAATATAAAATTTGGTGATTATCTGGCAGGAAAAGGCCAAAAAACGATTGGGAAGTTTCTGAAAAATTACAGTTCATTTTATGCCTCTCTCGGGCGCATGACCAGCCAGAACACTAAGAATCTGGTTAAGTTTATAATCAATCTCGGTACTGATTCCGGGCGTAAAGCCTATGATTGCCTCTGCCATTTTGATGAGGAAAAGGCCGCTGGTCTGGCAAAAGGTGCCGGCAGCGGGGTTGAGCGAATTGCGCTGCAGGATAACACTAACATTGACAAAACTTCAGCGGAAGCTGGTTTTCCAGGCAAAAAGGTGCTTTTGTCACATACGCTTCGCTCTGTTCGTGAAGGCTTTCTGGCCTATGACAACCATATTCAGATTATGGAACTGCTGGTGCGCAACAAAAAGACGGTCTTTTTTAACAATAATCAGGAAATCACCTGGGAAGGATTTGAAGTTCAGGTAGATGACCAGAACAGGGGGAGGGATTATTGGCGCTTCTTCTTCAGGCGTCAGGACTCTGTGACCAGCATGGAAGAGATTGTGCGATTCTCCCGTTTCGCCTCGCTGCTTGGTGATATTCCGTCCCTTGCCGCTGATGATATAAAACGGCAGTCATGGTTTACTAAATTATTCACCACAAAAGACAATACCGATTTTCAGGTTGATGTCTATTTTACCGAGGCAGGTCTCCGCAAGCTGGTTCACGCAACTAAAAATGATATTCGGCAGGCAATTTTCCAATGCGCTGAGGTTATGGGTAATATCAGTCCCGGTGTTATGGTTGAGGACAGGAATGTGCGTAGACTCTTAAAGGATTATCTGGAACTGGGGCTGGAGTATGATGATGATGGTGTCCGGGAAAAAATTATTGAGGGCTATAGAGAAATTAATGGCCGCGGCCTGAAAGAAATTCGTGCGGATGCCTTAACTCTGAGAAAGGCGGCGATTTTTATTGATTATGTCTCAATGATGCGCGGGCAGGAGATTTCAGAGTGGAATGATATTTTTCTTAAGCTGGGCAAAGAAACTGGTAATGATTTCATGGTAATTATTGCCGCTGTCTGTAAACTGGCCGGTAAGGATGATACCTTTGTGTCATCCCTTGAAATTAAACGGCATGATAGTGGCGTGGTGTTGTTGACGGCCGGTGAAGATGGTAAGATAATTACCGGAGAGGAGATGTTTAATGATGCGCAAAAAGCTGTTATAAACGCTAAGGCATAGTCTTTTGAATGAGGCTGAATCTTCTTGTTATGGACAGGGGAAAGAGCTCTTTGAAAGCATAGTTCTTTTTCTCCGTTGATAATTAGATATGATGGACTTATCGTTATCATCATAAGCATGTTCACTGTGAGTCTATTAAAAGCAGCAGCCACTGATAATTTACGCTGGAGTTATACTCCGGCCCTTAAGGAGACGATGTGAGTGATGCGCCGTTGTTAATTAGTGGTTTGCATATGCCGCTGGAACGTGATCTTTTTTTGCGTACCCTTATCAGGGAGCTTGCCGGGGTGCTTGAAGAAGTTGTCGGTTATAGAGAGGCCGCCGGTTATATAAGTCTGGTGGGGAAAAATATTGGCGACTGGGCTAACGCCATGTATAAGGAAAAGCTTGGCGTTTCCCGGTTTACTTTAGAGCAGCTGGGCGCTGTTCTTGTCGACTTTAAGGCCCGTATTCAAGGAAAATTTATGATTATGGAGCTGAATGAATCTCGAATTGTCCTGACAAATACAGCATGCCCTTTTGGGGACAGAGTTTTGGGCCGTCCGTCCATGTGCATGATGACCTCTAATGTCTTTGGCCTTATTACCTCGGAACATCTTGGTTATGCCAAGGTAGTAATTGAAAAGAGCATTGCTCACGGTGATGGCTGCTGCCGGGTGATTATCTATCTCACTTCGGATGCCGAATCAGAGGCCTCTGAAGGGCTGGAATACTTCAGGGTGGATTAGGATGCTGCGACAATGTTTTGATGAATTTGCCGAATTATCTGCTTGCGCCTGTTTCCTTATATCGCCAGCCGGCATAATTTTACGCTCTAATGCGTTGGCCGCCCAGATGCTGGGGCAAAGTGGGGATCTGCTGACTGGCAGGAATATTACTCAGTTAACGACGACCCCGGTAGAGATTGTCAGCCATTATCTGAAACGCTGTCTGCAAAGTAGAGAACCAGTGCCGGGGGCCTTGTGCTGGCAGACTGGTATGCCGGGCCATGGGATCGACTGCTACTGCCATGGTCACCGTTTGTTTACCTGCCCGGAAGAAAAAGAGCCGGTTGTGTTATTGCATTGCCAGTTCCGGGAGAGGGCGGCTAAAAGTTTTGCCGCTCTGAATCAGACGCTGGAAAATCTGCGGGTTTCGTATCGAAAGCTTATTGATAAATCCAATCAGCTTACTGGCGAAATATTAGAACGCGAGGAAGTTCAAAAAAAACTTGCTGAGTCACATGAGAGGCTAATGACGGTGCTGGACGGTTTAGACGCCGTGGTCTATGTCGCTGACATGCGGACCTATGAATTAATGTTTCTTAATAAATATGCCATAGACACCTTGGGCATTACCGATTCTGGTGTTGGTAGAATATGCTGGCAGACCCTCCAGAAAGATCAAAGCGGTCCGTGCAGCTTCTGTACCAACCAGAGGATTGTGGATGCCGAAGGTAATCCGGCGGATGTTTACCGCTGGGAATTTCAGAATACCCAGAACGGCTGCTGGTACGATATTCGTGATCGGGCGATTCGGTGGATAGACGGCCGCATCGTCCGTATGGAGATTGCCACTGATATAACTAAACGTAAAAAGTCAGAGCAGGTGCTTGAACAGAAAAACGCCGAACTTGAGAATTTTACCTACGCTATTTCCCATGATTTAAAAAGTCCCATTATCACCATTAAGGGTTTTCTGGGCTCATTGGTTTCCGATGCCAGAACCGGTGATTTTGAACGTATGGAGGCTGATGTCAAGCGCATAGCCAGGGCCGCCGACAAGATGCAGGTTCTTCTTGATGACGTGTTGGAGTTGTCCCGAATCGGGCGGCTGGTTAATCCGGCGGCTGAATTATCCATAACAGAGGCCGCCAACGAGGCAATTGAAGATTTAGCGGCTTTTATCAGGGAGAAAAACGCGGTTGTGACGGTGGAAGCGGATATGCCGCCTGTCTTTGTCGATTGCCACCGCATTCGAGAGGTGATGCAGAATCTTATTGAGAATGCGGTGAAGTACAGCTGTAACCAGGCTGAACCACGGATTGAAGTGGGCTGTAAAGTTCTGGCCGATGGTCAATATACTTATTTCGTTAAGGATAATGGCATTGGTATAGAACCGAAATTTTACGATAAGATTTTTGGCTTGTTTGAAAAGCTGGATCCGCATTCAGCTGGAACCGGTATCGGCCTGGCTCTGGTAAAAAGAATAATCGAATTACATGGTGGAAAGATATGGGTTGAGTCCACAGGTTCGGATCAGGGCACTATCTTTTATTTTACGCTGCCGCAACAGCAGACTGTACAGGGGGATTAAGTATGTCAGGAGAGTCATTGAATATTCTGCTGGTTGAAGACAACGAAGATCATGCCGAACTGATTCAGAGAAGTTTCAGGGAAAACCAGATAGCCAATAAAATATACTGGGTTAAAGATGGCGAGGAGGCCCTGGATTATCTTTTTCAGCGCGGGGTCTATGCCGATAGCGCTGATTGCCTGTTCCCTCACCTGATTCTTTTAGATTTGCGTCTGCCAAAAATTGACGGTATTGAGGTGCTGAAGACTATTAAAACAGATGAGAGGCTCAAGTCGATTCCCGTGGTTGTGCTTACCTCGTCCGAGTCGGAAAAGGATATCCGTAAAGTTTATCAATATTATGCCAATAGTTA
Organism: Desulfobacterota bacterium M19; assembly: GCA_048820955.1. GTDB lineage: Bacteria > Desulfobacterota > Desulfobulbia > Desulfobulbales > VMSU01 > JAADIV01. The sequence goes on from JBMERE010000008.1 coordinate 13,372, forward strand.
CCTTGTTAAACCCATTGATTTCCAGCAGTTTACCAGGCTGATGCGGGATCTTGGTTTCTATTGGCTGGGTTGGAATAAAAATCCTTTTGGCGTGTCAGAATTACCAGGGTCATAGTGATGAATGTTACGCGAGTGCTGGTTGTCGAAGATGAAGATGACCATTTTGAACTTATTAAACGCGGTTTTGAGCGCCAGGCGGTAAGCGGTAAAATATACCAGCTTGAGCGGGCCGGAACCCTGAAGGAAGGGCTGAAAAAGGTTCAAGATCAGAAACCTGATCTGGTTATTTCAGACTGGAAACTGCCCGACGGCGATGGTATTGCCATGATCAGCCGTGGGAAGGACGGCGCTGTACTGTATCCGGTCGTCATCATGACCAGCTTTGGTAATGAGGCCTGGGCGGTGGAAGCGATGCGGATGGGAGCCTTGGATTATGTAGTTAAATCTCCGGATATGATGGCGGAGATGGCCAGGGTCTCAGAGCGGGCAATCCGCGAGTGGAACGGCATCGCTGATCGGAAGCGGCTTGAGGCCCAGCTCCGGCAGTCCCAGAAAATGGAGGCTGTCGGCCATCTTGCCGGGGGGATTGCCCATGATTTCAATAACATTCTCACTGCTATCATGGGTTATGGTAATTTGCTGGCGGAGATGGTGGGTGAACAAAGTGACCTTAAACCCCTTATTGATCCTATCCTCAGGTCGGCGGAACGGGCCGCTGATCTGACCCGTCAGATCCTCGCTTTTAGCCGTAAACAGAGACTCAGCCCGAAGAAGATTGAACTGAATAGTTTAATTGATGGTATCCACAACCTGATGCGGCGGCTCATCGGCGAAGACATTGCCATCAAGATTAATTACAGTGCCCGGGAAATATTTGTCGTGGTTGATCCAGGTCAGATTGAGCAGGTACTGATGAATCTCTGTACCAATGCCAGGGATGCCATGCCACAGGGCGGAACGTTGTCCATTGCTACCAGCGTTGTAGAATTAGATGAGCATGATGCCGGTCTTCATGAACTGGCAGAGCCCGGTGCTTACGCCTTGATATCGCTGAGCGATACTGGACGTGGTATAGATGAGGAGACCAGGCGGATGATTTTTGAGCCGTTTTTTACGACCAAGGTCGTCGGTAAGGGTACAGGTCTGGGGCTTTCCATCGTCTATGGGATCATTAAACAGCATAAGGGGCAGATTACTGTATATAGCGAAAGCGGCATTGGTACAACCTTTAAAATTTATCTGCCTCTGCCGGCCTCGCAGGAAGATCAGATTTCAGCAGAGCGCCAGGCTGCTGTCCCGGCCTTAAAGGGAACTGAAACCATTCTGTTAGCTGAGGATGATCCTGAGGCCAGGAAACTGTTAACCATGGTACTTGAAGAGTCGGGGTATAGAGTCATAGCCGCGGTGGACGGTGAGGATGCCATCCGCAAATTCTCCGAGTACGGTGATGATATTGATCTTCTGCTTTTCGATGTGGTTATGCCTGGGAAAAGTGGCAAGGAGGCCTGTAATTTTATCAGGCAGATAAGGCCCACAGTTAAGGTGTTGTTTATGAGCGGCTATACGGCAGATATTATTATAGACAAAGGCCTTGCGCAGGACGACTTTAATTTTATCGCCAAGCCTGTTTCTCCCCGGGAACTGCGTCTCAAGATTAGAGATGTTCTAAATTCAGCAAATATCTGAGAGCGGCGTCACTTACCCCGTATATTGGGGGCTTTGAGCGCGTGCAACAGAGTATTCATGGAGCGCTTACAATATCTGAGAGCGGCGTCACTTTATATATATACTTACTGGAAGACTATGGAGTATTTCTGACATGAATATCCTTGTTAAACAGGATGCTCTCGTTGTTCCTGGTAATTTTAAAACTTACCGTGACCACCGAGTTACGTGACGGTGTTCCAGGGGTATAATGGAAGGTCAGGTTGGAGACATTTGCGGCCAGCGGGTAGCCGGTTACGGCCGCAAAGGCTGTATCATCAAGGGGGGTGCTGATCGAATTAATGGAAATTTCAGAACGCCTTAATTGAGCTGAAGCTGAATCATAGTAGTATCTTATCGCCTTGTCAACCGCGTAAAACCGTTTGTTTGGTGAGCGGGAATCCGGCGGGATGGTACGATCAAGAGTCATTTCGTTGCCGGTCTTTGCGGTTACCTTATAGAGTCTCCGGTCAAGTGTAACGGAGCTGGCAAAAGTGTCCCATTTTGTGTTGTTGATGGATATAATAACGCCTGCCCCCAGGCCGCCGGTGTCATCAGTAATCTTATTGGTTGGCGGAGATTCCATATAATGGCCGGTGACATTGTCAGATACCATGATGCTGTCATTGATCGTCCCTATTCTCAACTCCTGGCTGCCGGACATCGTTGTTACCAGGACAGCATTGGGGATGGCGTTATTTATTTCTCTTTCCATCCTGGTCATCGCCGCTTTGCCCTCTTCGAATATCTCTATTCTGCTGTCGGCCGCTTGAAAACCTTTAAATGCCCTGCTGATAAAATCAGCTCCCATCGTCCCGAAGATACCAAGGATCACAATAATAATAATCAACTCGATAAGAGTAAAACCCTGTGAGTTCTCAGGTGTATCATATATTGATATCATGGACATGTCGATCCTTCCAGAACATAACCTGTTTGTGGGCATACCGTTAGATATGAGGTTCCGTTCACCGTAAAAGAAGGGGAGGTGATGGAATTTAAAACTACACCGCTGCTGTTGACAGGTTCTCCTAAGCCGTTGTAATAGAGGGTTATCCCGGTAAGGGTAATGCTGGAATCACCAAGCAGATATTGATTGTTAAACTCTGCTGAAACAGCTGTTGTGCCATCTGTTATGGTGTATTTATCAGCGTTTATTTTCAGCCTTAATATATGAGCTGGATCATAGACCCTGGTCATTGCCACATGCTGGGTGTAGCGGATTACCCGTGTTAACTCAAGCACCGCGGCCCTGTTGTTCAGACCTGTCGGCCACTTGATATAGGCGGCGGCCGATAAAATTCCAAGCAGCACAATAATTAAAATAAGTTCAACTAAAGAGAATCCAGTTGAAGATTTAAAAAAAATACTATTAAGCTGTTTAGGGTTTTTATTAACCATATTAATTTCCAGACTGCAGTTTACAGAGAGGTTCTCCGTCCTGATAAGATCAATGCAGGTTCTTGACCGGACATTAGTGATATTTTATGGTAAACTGATAAAGATGGACTTCTCGTTTCATGACAGGCATGTTAACTACAGATGCTGTCAATTGTTTACAACTTTTAACAGATGAGAACTTAAATGGATTTGTCAACTACTCCCCCGGACAGTCAGAAATTAATCCGCTGTACAGTAAAAAGTAACAACGGCCCCGCAAGTCTGCGATATATAGAATTGGAGCATTATTCATTGTGGTCTTATATGATGTTGCACAAACACGGCCTTGAAGTTACAGACACCTCTCTCTGGCTCTGGACAAAAAAAGCGGCGGTTGAAACAAAAAGATCTCAATACGCCCATTTTTCCGTCATGGAACAAGTTAATAAGATAGAACTGCTGATTTTTGATGAACGGTATGGGTTCACCCATGAAACATACCGATTTGCCCCCGTAAAAGAAACAAATTTGTTGCAGAAAACATTATTATCCCACCTTGCGCCTGAGATTGTCAGTTCCGGCAACTATGACATGAATAACTACCCTGGATATTGTATTCAATGCGGTAGAAATTTGAAAGATATGATTCTTGGAATATCCGGTTCCGATACCAGGCTGTGGTACAGAAAAAAATAGACGATATTTAATGCTGTCCCCAAAACCTCAAAAAACCAAAAAATATATCTGCCAATCCGGGTTTACCTTGATAGAGCTGGTCATAACCATTGTTATTCTTGGCTTTTCGTCTATGATTCTCCTGCCTTTTTTTGACTCAATAAGTCACAGCCCTGATCCTCTGATCCGTATCAGAGCTGTTAATCTGGGGCAGTCACTTATGGATGAAATTCTGGCCAAGAAATGGGATAACAACACCCCGCCCGGCGGCGGCCCCCTGCAAACCGCCGAGTCTGTCCGTGTTCACGGCGCGCCGGCGGCAACACCCTATGCCGCTTTAGGCCCTGAAGCGGGGGAGACGTCCCGCCAGCTTTTTAACGATGTTGATGATTATAACGGCTATGCGGAGACAACGGGAGTTTTCCATGATCAGGACAATAATTCTTTTACCCTGACAGGTTATCAACGCAGTGTGCGGGTCAGCTATATTGCCAGTACCACGGCCACTATAGATCATAATACTCCTGGTTTAAGCACTACATCAGACAGCAAGCTCATTGTGATTACAGTTATCTCCTCCACTGGTGAAAAATTTTATTTTACCGCGGTACGATGTAATCTTTAACGGGAATCTCCTGAAATAAAAGTCATGATCCCTTCTTTTAAAATCATAGATAATCAAAAAGGTTTTGGCCTGATTGTGGCTATATTTGTTATTGTTATTTTGGGAATGTTCGGCACCCTGATCGCAAAATTCACTACAATTGGTTCAACTGAAGCGGCTGAAGAGTATCTATGGGCGCAAGCTTTATATTCAGCGGAGTCAGCCGCTCAACTGAGAATTTTAACTCATGACGGCGGGAATGGATGGGATGGCAGCGCTGGCTCGCTTACCATTGAACAGTTTAAAATGACTGCTCCTAAAGATACCTTTACAAACCCTAACATATCCGCGACCCTGGTGATTCAGGCGACAGGAGTTAATGTAAGTCGAAGAATTGAAGAAAAATTTTTATTAAACGGGTCTTGACAATTATTCAACCACGATGAATTCGTAAAAATTCCATCAAGAGTGTGATTTGTTGAGTGCTTATCAAATAAACCAAAACCAGCCAGACCAGGAAAAATGAATAAAACTGAAAACAAAGGTAAATTGTCAGTAATCGGCACCGGCCCCGGCAATCCTGAGCATATGACAGCTGCCGCTGAAAAGGCCGTTCTTGAAGCTGATATAATAATTGGTTATAAAACATATCTTGAGCAGATTCCAGAGTTGTTAGAGGGCAAGGATGTTTTGTCCTCGACTATGATGCAGGAAGTAGAGCGCTGCCGTAAGGCTCTGGGTCTGGCAGAAGAAGGCCGTAAAGTAGCCCTCATCTGCGGTGGAGACCCCGGAATTTACGCCATGGCAGGTCTGGTTTTAGAACTGGCCGCCGGCAGTAACAGTGAGGAAAGCGATATAGAAGTAGTGCCTGGATTAGCGGCCTTAAACAGTTGTGCCGCCCGCCTGGGGGCACCGCTTATGCATGATTTCGCGGCTATCAGCCTCTCTGATCTTCTTACTCCCTGGCCCCTTATCGAAAAACGTCTTTCAGCAGCGGCCGAGGCTGATTTTGTAATCGTCATCTATAACCCGAGGTCAAAAAAACGTCGTCATCACTTAAACCGGGCCCAGGAATTAATCATGGCTCACCGTGATTCAGAGACCCCGGTGGGGATTGTCACCGCTGCCGGCCGGGTAAACGAAAAAATAACCATCACCAGTTTAAATAAAATGGCGGCTGCTGAGGTTGGTATGCAGTCAACGGTTATTGTAGGTAATTCCACGACGTTCCGCTGGCAGGATTTCATGATTACCCCTCGTGGTTACGCTGATAAATATGGCCTTGAAGGCTCTGCGCAAGGTGGGGCGTAAGTTTTTTGCGGCCATCGTCTTTATTATCTGCTTATGATGAGTTTTAAAGAATCATTATACAATCAGGATGAATTCACTCTGACCTTTGAACTGGTTCCCAACCGGGCCGGTCACGGGCATGGGCAGAATCGTATCCTGAAACTGGCCCGGCAGGCAGTGGCTGACGGGCGGCTGCGGGCGGTGAGTATAACTGAAAATGCCGGCGGCCATCCAGCCCTGTCTCCGGAGGTTCTGGGAATTGAGATTCAGGCCATGGGACTGCCGGTTATAAGTCATTTTTCCTGCAAGGACAAAAATCGTAACCAGATGGAGAGTCTGCTCTTCGGCTGGGATCGAGCAGGTCTCCGGAATCTGCTGGTTATTTCCGGCGATTACCCTCAGCATGGTTATTGCGGCAGACCAAAGCCGGTGTTTGATTTGGATTCTGTCCAGGCCCTTGATCTCATCAGTCAGATGAATACCGGTCAGACCGAATGTCTGACCAAGAATAAAGACATGACCTTTCAGCCCACTACCTTCTTAAAGGGAGTGGCTGTTTCGCCTTTTAAATTTCTGCCTCAGGAACTGCTGTTTCAATATATGAAGCTTCATCGCAAAGCCGCGGCCGGAGCTGATTATATAATTACTCAACTGGGGTTTGATGCCCGTAAATTTGAAGAGATTCTTCTCTATACGCGGCTGGCCGGTTTAGATCTGCCTGTATTGGGCAATGTCTTTATCCCCAGCATGAAGGTCGCTGATCTGATGTACCGGGGAGAAGTGCCGGGTTGTGTCATCACCGAGAGTCTCTATAATGATATGCGCCGTGAAGCAAATTCCGCTGACAATGGCAAAAAAGCCCGTCTTCTGAGAGGCGCCAAGTTACTGGCCATTCTGCAGGGACTGGGGTATGCCGGTGCTCATATAGGCGGTCCGGGTCTGACCTTTGCCGATTTGGATATGGTAATGAACGAGGCGGCAGAAATGGCCGCTGACTGGAGAAGTCTGATTCCCGATCTCTCTTATTGGCCGGCTGATGGCTGTTATTTTTTTGAATCTGATCCGCAGACCGGTCTTAATCTTAAGCGGGAAGCAGGTTTAGATAAACTGCCGCTTCCGGCCCTGCCCTTATCCTATCGTCTGTCACATTTTGTCCACCAGACTTTTTTTGAGCCCGGAGGCATACTGTACCGTCCAACCAGTAAAATCTGTCTCAGTATGGCAAGTGGTGGGCGCGAAAAGATACTTGCCAATATTGAACATATAATCAAGCTGCTTATTTTTGACTGTCAGAACTGCGGTGATTGCCGTCTGTCTGACCTGGCCTATCTCTGCCCTCAATCCGGCTGCGCCAAATATATGTTAAACGGTCCCTGCGGCGGCAGCCGGGATGGCTGGTGTGAGGTCTATCCCGGTCGTAAACGCTGCTTCTGGGTACTGGTCTATGAGCGTCTGACGGCCCACGGTCTGTCTTTCGCGCAGAATATTATTGCTCCGCCCCGTGACTGGAGTCTTAACAAAACCTCATCATGGCTTAATTTCTTTATAAATCAGCGGTGAATTTAAAAAAATGGCAAATAATATCGGGCTGTGAGATAATAACCGTAAACTACAGTATGGTAATAAAGTAAGCGCTTCACTAATACCTCGCTGTATGTTGATAGTTACAAAAATTGAATAGTAAAATAAGAAATGGGTGGTAACTATGAAAAAACTCGTTATTTCAACCGGTGGGGGGGATGCCCCCGGACTTAACGCGGTAATATATGCGGTGGTTATGTCAGCCGAATTGAGGGGGTGGGAGGTTTACGGCAGCCGGTGCGGGTACAGGGGGCTGATCGACGCGGACGAGCTGGTACGGCTGACCCCTCAGAGCGTGATTGATATTACCACCCAGGGTGGTACCATCCTTGGTTCCACCAATAAAGGTAATCCCTTTGCCATGCCGGTTAAAAACCTGGCTGGCGAAACAGAGATCCGTGATATGTCAGACCGGATTATGAAGAATTTTACCCGCATGGGCTTTATGTGTCATATCGCGGTGGGAGGTGACGGCAGTCTTGATATTGCCCGTCGTTTTCAGGAGGAAAAAGGGATGCCGGTGATAGGTGTTCCCAAGACCATTGACAATGATCTTTATGCCACTCAGCTTACCTTCGGCTTTGATACCGCCGTTTCCACCGCCACGGAGGCCCTTGATAAACTCCATTCCACCGCCAAATCGCATGACCGGGTCATGGTGGTGGAGGTTATGGGCCGGGAGGCGGGCTGGATTGCCTTGAATTCAGGGATTTCCGGTTGCGCTGATGTTATTCTGATTCCGGAGATTCCCTTTGATCTGGCAAGGGTCTGTGAGAAAATTGCCGATAACGACCTGCATGGCAAACACTATGCCATTGTGGTGGTGGCAGAGGGCGCTAAAGCCAGAGATTCCGATGTTATCTGCCAGCAGGGCAGCTGTGAACTGGGCCGGCAGGAAGTACTCCTGGGTGGCATTGGCGACTGGGTGGCTCAGCAGATCAGGGAGCGGACGGATAAGGATGTTCGCTCTCTTGTGCTTGGTCATCTTCAACGCGGCGGTTCACCAACGACCTTTGACCGTTTGTTAGCCCTGCGTTTCGGGGCGGCGGCGGTGCGGATGGCTGAGGCTGGTATGTTCGGTCATATGGTGGCGCTGGTTAATGGTGGTATGCAGAAGGTTACTCTTGAGGAAGCCACCAGAATCCGTAAACTGGTTGATAAAAATGACGACAAGTTACAAACTGCCCGGGAGATTGGTATTTGTATGGGATAAATTCCACAATTTTTTTCTTGTCTTGATTTAAGTCAATGTTTTTAGCCGCTGTCCGCGGTAGTTTAAAAATCAAGTTTGATGCTTATTGGCGTGTCATGCTTAAACAGAGACACAAAAATGCCTGGTTGATTATTTCAGACCGGGAATAATCTAAACATAGAGGAGAAAAAAATGTTTTGTAATCAATGTGAACAAACTGCCAAGGGAATAGGTTGTACCAAAGTTGGAGTCTGTGGCAAGGGGCCGTCAACCGCCGCTCTTCAGGATCTGTTGATTCACGCCCTTCAGGGGATGAGCGTTTATGCTGTGGCCGGCCGCGCGCTTGGAGTGGTGGATTCTGAGTTGAATCTCTTTGTCTGTGAGGCGGTATTTTCTACTCTGACCAATGTTAATTTTGATGATGACCGTTTAATCCCTCTGATCAAAAAAGCGGTTGCGTTTCGTGAGAGCATGAAGGAGAAGGTCGTGGCGGCCGGCGGCAAGGTAGATAACAGCTCTGCCGCTGTTAACTTTACTCCGGCTGCTGATCATGACGGGATGGTGAAACAGGGAGAGGCTGTTAACTGGCATGCCCAGGGCCAGAAAATAGAAGAAGACGATATTCTGTCTCTCAAGGAAATTCTGGTTTACGGCTTGAAAGGAGTGGCTGCCTATGCTGATCACGCCCGTATCCTGGGGCAGGAAGACGACGCGGTTTACGCCTTTATTGAGGAGGCGCTGGCCGCTACCCTGCGGGATGATATAAGTATGGAGGACTGGGTAGCCATGGTCTTGAAATGCGGGGCCACCAATCTGCGGGCCATGGAGCTTCTGGATGCCGCCAATACCGGCACCTACGGGCATCCTGAGCCCACTGAGATTCCCCTGGGAGCCAGGAAAGGCAAGGCTATTCTGGTTTCCGGCCATGATTTAAAGGATCTGGAGGATATTTTAAAGCAGACCGAGGGCCGGGGAATTAATGTTTATACCCACGGTGAGATGCTGCCCTGTCTCGCCTACCCGGGCCTGAAAAAATATGCCCATCTTAGTGGTCATTATGGCACTGCCTGGCAGAATCAGCATAAGGAATTTGATGAATTCCCCGGCGCCATTATTATGACCACTAACTGTATTCAGAAGCCCAGAGAATCATATATGGCCAATATCTTTACCACCGGCCTGGTGGCCTGGCCCGGAGTGGCCAATATCGCGGATAAGGACTTTACCCCGGCTATTAACCGGGCGTTGGAGCTGCCCGGTTTTACTGAGGATACTGATAAAGGGACGATTATGGCCGGTTTTGCCAGAAATACCGTTTTGTCGGTGGCCGACAAGATTGTGGAGGGGGTCAAAAACAAGAACATCAGGCATTTTTTCCTGGTGGCCGGTTGTGATGGTGCCAAGCCGGGACGTAATTATTATACCGAGTTTGTTGAGCAGGTGCCGAAGGATTGTTTTGTCCTTACCCTGGCCTGTGGTAAATTCCGTTTCTTTGATAAGGACCTGGGAACCATCGGCGGTATTCCGCGGCTGCTGGATATCGGCCAGTGTAATGACGCTTACTCCGCTATTCAGATTGCCGTGGCTCTGGCCAAGGCCTTTGACTGCGGGGTAAATGATCTGCCCCTGTCCATGGTGCTCTCCTGGTATGAACAGAAGGCGGTGGCAATTTTACTTACCCTCTTCCATCTCGGCATTAAGGATATCCGCTTAGGACCCAGCTTGCCGGCCTTTATCAGCCCCAATGTTTTAAATGTGCTGGTTCAGAATTTCGCGGTTAAGCCAATTACCACTCCCGCTGAGGATCTGCAGGCCATATTGGGATAATTAAGCAGCTGACATATTGTCTAAAATGCGGCACAGTCCAGCCGGGCTGTGCCGCTTATCGTTAAGGAGTTATAAATGCAATGTCCTGGGCAAGATAGTCGTTTTTGGGATGGAGCAGCGGTTTTTGAATATAAGTGCCCTAAATGCGGGTATATGCTGGAGTTCTTTAAGGATGACAGCAAGCGCCGCTGTAAAAATTGCGGTAATGAGGTTTTTAATCCCCGGATGGATTTTGGCTGTGCCGCATACTGTCCTTATGCCGAACAATGTCTTGGCCAGCTGCCGCCGGAACTTCTGGCCAAAAAGCAGGAAAAGCTCATTACTGATACCGGCGCTGAAATAAAGCGGCGTCTGGGCGAGGATTTTAAGGCCATTGGCCGGGCTGGCCGGGCGGCACGGCGGGCGGCTGAACTGGCAGCGGAGAATGAGGGCAGTAACAGAGCGGTAATTGTCCTAAGTGTTTATTTTCAGGTACTGGCTGAGGCTGTGGCAGGCAATGCCGCTGAACTGGGCCAAAGCATTATGACCCGTTTCGGGGCAAATGAGGGATTAAAAAATGAGATTCGGGCCCTCCTTGAGCATCAGGGGCCAGCCGGTGAGGAAGATTTGAATTTGCGCCTGGTTCGTCAGACTTTAAGTGTAAACAGATAAGGGCGCTTACATTCCGAGATGTTATAAAGTCAAGAGCGTGGTTTATGGGGCGCTTACGATATACGATGGGAGATGAGATGAAGATAACCAGAAAAATTATTACCATAGATGAAGATTTATGCAATGGCTGCGGGCAATGTATTGTGGATTGCGCTGAAAGCGCCCTGCGGATTATTGATGGTAAGGCCCGGCTTATTGCCGAGAAATATTGTGATGGACTGGGAGCCTGCCTTGCCGGCTGCCCCACCGGTGCTCTCCAGATTGAGGAGCGGCAGGCTGATGATTTTGATGAGGAGGCAGTTGAGGAATTGGTGCGTTCCCAGAAAAAGAGCGGTGGCTGTCCGTCGGCCGGTCTTCAGAGCTTCCAGCCTCAAACTCCATGCCAGCAGGCCAGTCAGCCCATAGGCATATCCGGTTCGGCTCTGAGTCATTGGCCGGTGCAGATACATCTTGTGCCGCCCGATGCTCCCTTTCTGCGGAACGCTGATCTGCTGATTGCCGCGGATTGCACCACTGTTGCCTACGCCGGTTTTCATCATGATTTACTGCCGGGGCGGGTGGTGTTAATGGGCTGTCCGAAATTTGATGATGTCGAGTCCTATATCCAGAAATTAAGCGCAATATTTGCCGGGGCGGCTATAAAATCAATCACTATTGCCATTATGGAAGTACCCTGTTGTCAGAATATGAGGAATTTGGTTCAGTCTGCTCTGAAAAACGCAAAAACTAAAATTCCCCTTGAGACGATTGTTATCGGGGTAAGGGGCGAAAAGAAAACAGATTAAGGCCGGCTCAATCACCCTAAAAATTTAAATCCTTAGTAACATTCGTCCAGGTTTTGTTTAATTCCTCGTCAAATTGTTCAACAAAATCAGGGAGATTTACATCCAGAAATGGCCGGTGTTTCTCCTGAATCAATATCCAGGCAAATGATTTTGTGATCTTATCAGTGGTAACATCGCTGAACTCAAATCCACAACCATGATGAGAGGCGAAGAGATCCGCTAAATGAACCAGGGCAATAATAAGACTGTGGGAACGGGCCATATCTGGTGAATGGTGCAGACGCATCACATTAAGATAGACTTCCGGCAGGCCAAGACTCTCACCGAGCCAGAATCCGGCCTGGCCGTGATCAATACCAATATAGGATATTTCGGCCTTCAGGAAATTGGTGGCAATCTCTGAGGATGGATCTGATATATGGGGATAAACCGCCGGTTCAAGGAGATCCAGACCGATAATACCTAAATCATGTGTAAGCCCGGCTAAATATATATCAGCCGGGCTGGAGACGCGGATGGCTTCGGCCAGCAGCACGACTATTCTTGCTACTGCAACTGAATGACGCCAGAATCGAGAGGCAATCTTGCGAAAGCCACTGAAGGCCTTAGGGGTATCAGCGAGAGAAATTATATCGCTGATTGATTCCTGAATATGGCTGATTCCCACCGTAATCATGGCATGGGGGACAGTTCCCACCGGAGCTGTCCGCCGGAAGAATGAAGAATTGGCAATCTGTAATATTTTACAGGTCAGAACCGGATCAAGCTGAATATAATCGGCCAGCACTCTGGTGTTATCGACCTTGCCTTTTAACATTGGTTCCAGAATAGCGGCAACGGCCGGATTAAAAGGCAGATCAAGAACGGCGCTCAAACGCCTCTGCATGCGGCTGCGGACGATGCGGTCTTTCCTGGCCGGCAGCGGCGGTAATTCATCGTAACCTGCCTGGGGTGTAACGGATTGTCCTGTCTGGTTCTTTCTGGTCGCGGCCGGTTGGGACGTTATTTCGGGTTTCTGGTCTTCGCTGGGTAAATCAATTTCTTTAAGGGCCTTGAGGTTAATATCCTTTTCCAGGCCGGCCAGGTGTTCGTTGGCAATAATCAGACGGCTTACAAGTATTTCGCAGAAACGTTTGTAAAATTTAAGCTGTAGAAAAACATTGGACGAACTGATTACCTCCGGATTAATAACCAAGATAAAACTATTGCTCCTGGTTATTACTCCGGCGGTACGTTTGATATCCATCACCATGGACATTTCACCGAAACATGCCCCGGCCTTTAATCTTGTCAACTCCACCGCCCGGCGTTTTTTATGGGCCACGGATTTGACCACCGAGACCTCACCTTTGAGCAGGATGTAGAATACCCGCTCCATGGTATCTTCTTTGATAATATACTGCCCTGCTTTAACCCTTAATATTTTACAGACCCCAAGGAGCTGGAGCAATTCGTGGTCATCGAAATTATTAAAAAAATCAATACCCTGGAGAAATTTTATCTGTTGCTCAAGGCCAGGAACCTTATTGGCTCCTTTTGCGGTTGCCATCTTAATCACCACTTATATAATGTGTTTATTTGCCAAGGCAGAAATCACCAAAAATCTTGTCTAAAATATCTTCTGTTGTGGTGTATCCCACTATCTCACCGAGATAATCCAGGGCGGTCTGAAGGTCTATGGCCATGAGATCGGGGGCAAGCCCGTTATTCAGGCCCTGGAGAAAAGAGCGGCCAGCTTTTAAAGCTTTAGCCATTGCTGCCTGGTGGCGCAGGTTGGGGATGGCCTGTCTCGGCTCAACAGAGTAATCAGCCCCGGTTATGGTTTTGTAGATCAAGCGTTCTAACTGCGGCAGGCCGTCTCCGGTTCTGGCTGAGATGGCAACGATGGCGGTATCAGAGAATCTGGCATAATGTTCCCTGATGATTTCCGGTCGTTTGATGTCGGTTTTGTTAATAACTATGATTAAGGGTTTGCCGGTTGCTTTGGCGAAAAGCCGCTCATCGTCAGCATGGAGAGGACTGCCGGCATCAAGGAGCATGATTACCAGATCAGCCGCGGCTAATTTGGCCATACTGCGCTGAATACCGATCTCCTCCACCTCGCCTCTGGCCTGGCGAATACCCGCCGTGTCAACAATGTGAACCGGCAGGCCAAGTATATCAAGATACTCCTCAACCGTATCTCTGGTGGTACCGGGAACCGCGGTGACAATGGCTCGATCCTCTTTCAGCAGGGCGTTTAACAGACTTGATTTCCCTACGTTGGGTCGTCCGATGATTACGGCGGAAATTCCATCTTTTATAATTTTACCATGATCGGCGGCTGAGATCAAATCTTCCAGGTCCTTAAGTGCCGGTTCGATTTGCCGTTTTAAAATCTCGCTATTAAGTATTTCCGTTTCTTCGTCCGGAAAGTCAATTGCTACTTCCACTCTGGCCTTAATGGTGGTGAGAAGCTCGGTAATTTTCTTGATTTCTTTTTCAACGCCGCCCTTTAATTGCGCAACGGCGGCCGAAAGCCCCTGACTTGTTTTGGCTTGCAGCAGATCAATAACCGCTTCGGCCTGGGTAAGGTCGAGACGACCATTTAAAAAGGCGTTTTTGGTAAATTCACCGGGATCCGCCAGCCGGGCGCCGCTATTTATTACCAGGGCCATAATCTGCTGAAGAGCGGCAAAACTGCCATGGGCATGGATCTCGGCCACCTCATCTCTGGTATAGGTATGTGGTGCCCGCATATATACGGCTAACACCTCATCGAGGCAGCGTCTGGTTTCCGGTTCCTTTACCCAGCCATAATAAAGGCGGTGGCTGATAAAGGAACAGGAAGGATTCCGGGGAATAAAGATTTTTTTGAGAATAGTGAGGGCGGCCGGCCCGCTTATCCTGATTATACCAATACCGCCAAGCCCTGGCGGAGTGGCAATGGCGGCAATTGTTGAATCTGATTTTAAGGACATGGCCGGCCTCGGTGAACGAACAGGCGGGGAGAAAGGTAAGCGCTCCATGAACACCCTGCTGCACGCATTTAAGTCCCCCAATATACAGGGGTATTATTGGGGGGCTTAAATGCGCACAGCAGGGCGCCCCTGAAACCCTCACATTCCGAAATGTTATAATGTCAAGAGTGTTGGTTTGTGGGGCGCTTACAATTTAAGCGTTGGCTGCCGGCTTTTACCGGCGTTTTGCTGATCTGCCGCCCTTTTTTTTAGAGGGTACGTAAATTCTGATCTTTTTAAACAGGCCGTCACCCATGCTTACACTGCGGATTTCGCGATCATTCTGCAGGGCAAGATGGACAATACGGCGCTCAGCAGGATTCATGGCGGCAATGGTCTCTGTAATACCGCTGCTCTTAACCTTTATCGCCAGATCCAGAGCCAGTTTCTCTAATTCTTCCCGGCGCTGGCTGCGGTAATTGCCTACATCAAGGGCAAAGAAAAGTTTGTGAGGATATTTGTGACTGATGATTTTGCGGACAAGATATTGAATGGCATCTATGGTTTCGCCTCTCTGGCCGATTATCAGTTTGTTGTCTGGGCTGTTAATTACGGCTTTTATCCGATTATTGACTACAGTGGCCTCTACATCGGCCTTTAGACCCATAAGGCTTATTATCTTCTTGATGACTGTGGTTATTTCTGCGGTCTCTGCGGGATCAGGTGGAGCGGGCTCCTGGCGGCTGCCGCGATAAGAAGGCCTCTTGTCTTTTTTAGATTTACGACAGGTTGGTATCTGGTTTGTCTCTGAGGATATATCTATTTCTGTTGTGGAGGGCTTATCCGGTGGAGACGTTATGGATTCAGTGCTGTCATTTTTCGGCGTTGCCATGATTTGGGCTTGACGACGGCCGAAACCCAAAAACCCCTTACTGCCGGGAGTGATGACTTTTATATTTAGATATTCACGGGCGGTGTTGAGAGCCTGGCAGGCTTTGTCGATTGCCTCCTCCACTGTTTTCCCGCTATATTGCAGTTTAACTGTCATTGTTTCTATTCCATTTTGCTGTTGTTGAAGCAGTGTGTCAGCTTAAAATCAGGTAATCAATCATCTATGGATTTGTTGATATAGTATTGTTGACCAATGGAAAGCAGATTGTTTACGAACCAGTACAATACCAGTCCGGAGGCGAAATTTAAAAACATAAAGGTAAAAACTACCGGTAGAAACAGCATGATTTTGGCTTGAGTCGGATCACCTGTGGTGGGGGTCATCTTTTGTTGCACAAACATGCTGACTCCCATGAGCAGGGTAAGTACCGGTATGCCGTGCAGGTATGGAATATTAAAACCGATGGAGAGACGATCCGGGGCCGATAAATCGTTTATCCACAACATGAAGGGGGCGTGCCGTAATTCAATGGTCTGCAGTAAAACCCGGTAGAGGGCAAAAAATACCGGAATCTGGACGACCATCGGCAGGCAGCCGCCGAGAGGATTAATCTTATAGGTCTTGTAAAGCAGGATCATCTCCTGGTTCAGCTTTTCTTTATTATCCTTGTATTTCTCCCGCAGCTTGGCCATCTTCGGCTGGATCTTCTGCATGGTCTTCATGGACTTCATGCCCTTGTGAGAGATGGGCCAGAGAATGAGTTTGAACAGGATGGTAACCAGGATAATGGCTACTCCATAATTATGAACATATCGATCCAGGAAGTTCAGGAGATAGAGGGTCGGTTTGGCTATGAGATCGAACCAGCCGAAATTAACGGTCTTGTCGAGGTTGAAACCCACCTCCTTGAGAATGGATAGTTTCTTGGGGCCAAAATACAGGCCATAGGAATATTCCCTGGCGTTACCTGCGCTAATGGTGGACAGGCTGCCGCTGACGGTAGTGATTATGGTGTCTTTACCGGTTAAGGCCATTTGCACGGTACTGGGCAACTTGGTTTGGGGAATAATACCACACATGAAATAGGTACCTTCATAGGCGGCCCAGTCCAACTTGCCCTGAAAAACTTTAGGACCCTTCTTGCGGAGTGTTTTAGCTTTGATCTCTTCCAGCTTGCCGTTGACGTATGAAGCCGGGCCGTGAAACAGGAAGGAGGTCTTGGAGCTGTCCTGGGAGAATGGGCGATTTATTAACTGCAGATAGGGGGCGCCGCGCAGGGGGGACAGGGTTTTGTTTTCTACGGTAATGGTTAAGCCTATTAAATAGGAGTTGTCGCTGAAGGTCATTACCCTTTTAATTTTAAGACCCGATTTAAGAGTGGCAGTCATGGTCAGAGTCTGCCGGCCGTTGGGAGAGGTGGTTACCTGCAGACGGTTGGCTTTAAACAGAGGGAGGGTCATGTTCCCGCCCTGTCCCCAGTAAAAGTTCAAAGGTAAATCCCGGGGAGAAGAAGTTTTAATTAATTCCTTCTGGGGAGAGTCTGCGGCCAGGGATTCCCGGTATTTGTTGAGCGTGAAGCTCTTGATGACTCCGCCGTTTTCTGAAATTACTGCTGTGTATAAACTGGTTTTTACTGTAATATCGCGGCCCTTTATGGCAGGAGCAGAAACCGCGGTGTTGTTGGCCGTGGCTGGTGCTGGTACTGCCGCGGGTTGTGATAATTGAGGAGCCGCAGCCCGGGGCGCAGGCTGAACCAGTTCAGGGGCGGCAGCTGTCCCTTCGGCCTGCTGCTTCTGTTGCTGCACAGGGGCCTGATGGACACCGGGCATAAAGATGTATTGATAGCCTACCAAGATAACAAGGGATATGATAACCGCGATGAAGGCTCTTTTGGTTTCCATTATTGTTCCATTTTGCTTTTTAAAGTTTTTTTAAGTATCAGCCGTGATAATTGCTGCTCGGCACGGATCTGCGTTTGCCCGTTTCGGTTTTGTGACAGAACTCAGTCATGTTGTTTTTTTTACAGACCGTTAGGGCGTTAATAAAACATCAGAGGTTGTGGACGGCGGTAACCCGGAGCGGCAACATTATTTAACAGGATCATAGCCCCCGGCATGAAAAGGATGACAGCGACAAATACGCCGTACGGCGAGCCAGCCGCCGCGCCATATACCATAACGGCTTACGGCCTCAATGGCATATTGGGAACAGGACGGAATGTAACGGCAACTGGGAGGGAACAGAGGGGAAATGAAGATTTGATAAGCTCTAATTAAAGATAGAAGAAAACGCTGCAATTTTACTTACCGCTGTTAAGTTGTTTTTCCTCTCTTTTGTCGACTGAGAGCAACAGTGGCAGTGCTCCTGGAAGATAAAAAAGATGAAAATATTTCCTGGAGATCGTTTAAATCAGCAGGGTTAAACTTTTTGCTGGCCGTAATTACCAAATCAATTCCAGCCTCATTCTGCCGTGCTATTGTGGCGGGAAAGGCTGAATTCAGTCTGAAATATTCCCGGATCAGCCGTTTTAATCTATTCCTCTTAACTGCTGATTTGATCCCGCTTATACTTATTCCAAGTCGATGACGGCCAAGCTCGTTCGGGGTAAAAATAAAGTTAAATCCCTTGGCCCGCAATCGACTACCATGCCGGTATACATGGTCATATTGCCATTTTTTGGTTATTTTTTTTATTAAACGCCGGCGTGGCAGTGTTGACTGCCGCATATCAATTGTATCCTGAAATTGTATCCTGAATAAGCAGACATATGGCATCAGGCAGATAAACGCCGCCGCCTCTTGGCCCTGCGGTTATTAATGATAGTGCGTCCAGCTTTTGTACTCATCCGTAAGCGGAAGCCGTGAGTCCGATGTCGTTTAGTGTTGCTTGGCTGAAATGTTCTTTTGCTCATGGTGTTGTCCTTAGATGTTTTTAATAACGGGCATGACTGCTGACCGGTTGTGGGTTAATTCAGAAAATACCATATAGTGATCAAATATAAATAACTTTGTCGTAAACTTCTTTAATCGACAAAGTAAAGCAAAATATATTAATCTCATCAGCTAAGTATGTCAATTTATTTCCTTGTTGTTCCTGAAATAATATTCGCCGCCCTTGACAATTTTGAGGTTATTTGTATAATATTAGGTTGAAGTGCGTAGGGCGGGCATAGCTCAGCTGGTAGAGTACAAGCTTCCCAAGCTTGGTGTCGCGAGTTCGAATCTCGTTGCCCGCTCCATTTTTAATGCGGCTCAAGCGGATTGGTATTAGGCTTTACGGCATTAAAAATGATTTTTAGATTTATGGATACAATGTTAATTCGTTGATGATCCTTAAACTGGAAAGTGGGTTTTTACCCGCTTTTTTTATTTTATAGGGCTTAAGATATATAAAAAATGGATTCACGAACAGACCATATTAAGGTTCTGATCAGCCCGATTATTGATGATCTCGGACTTGAGTTAGTTGATCTGATGCTGAGGAATGAACAGGAAGGTTTAACTCTGCGAGTTGTGATCTATCGTGAGGAAGGGGTTAATATTGATCTCTGCGCCCAGGTGAGCCGGGAAATCAGCCGTTTGTTAGAGGTGGAGGACCCAATCTCCTCGGCCTATAAACTGGAGGTTTCGTCACCTGGTCTGACCAGGCCGCTTACCACCAGTCGTGATTTTATGCGTAACCAGGGCAAAAAGGTTAAAATAAAGTTTGCTGGTCAGCAAGGTCCGTTAACATCTATCGGAGTTATTGAAAGTGCCGATGACGAGAAGGTGCGGTTGACCGTGGAAGGGCAAGAGCAGGTAATCCGTCTGGCGGATATTCATAAGGCTAAGTTGGTAATTGAATTTTAAAAATGTAGGTAACCGGCAGGTTACGAGAGATACAAAACGCAATACTCATAAATAATAAATTTATAGCTCTTAATACTGGGTATTGTATTTCGAGTTTTCAAGGGTCAAGTTGGAGAAGCAACTATGATGTCAAATTTGCGAAGGATTATTGATCAGATAAGCAGGGACAAAGGCATTGATCGACAAATGCTGATAGAAGGCCTGGAAGAGGCGGTCATGTCTGCTGCCAAAAAAAAATTCGGTATGCGGCGCGAAATGGAGGCCCAGTTTAATGAGGAAACGGGAGAGATGGAATTGTTCCAGTTTCGCACGGTGGTTAATCAGGTTGAAGATGAACAGACTGAGATTTCTTTAAGCGAGGCTAAACAGCTTGACCCTGAGGCTGAACTGGCCGATGAAATCGGCAGTCAGATGACCAATGTCTCTGAGCTGGGCCGAATCGCCGCTCAATCCGCCAAACAGGTTATTATTCAAAAAATGAAGGATGCCGAGCGTGAGGTGGTCTACGAGATGTTTAAAGACCGCAAAGGAGAGATTGTTAATGGTATTGTGCAGCGTTTTGAACGAGGGAATATTATTGTTAATCTCGGCCGGACAGACGCTATTCTCCCACGCAATGAACAGATGCCGCGTCGTTCATACCGTCAGGGTGATAGAATAAGAGCGATTCTGCTGGATGTAAAGCAGACGGCCCGTGACGCTCAATTGATTTTGAGCCGCACTAATAAGGATTTTATTATTAAACTCTTTACCATTGAAGTTCCGGAAATGGCTGAGGGTACCGTGTCGATTATCGCGGTGGCCAGGGAGCCGGGGAATCGTGCCAAGATCGCTGTGGTTTCGAGCGCTTCGGATGTCGATCCGGTGGGGGCCTGTGTGGGAATGAAAGGTTCACGCGTTCAGAATGTAGTGCAGGAATTGCAGGGTGAACGTATTGACATTGTCCCCTGGAGTCCTGATCCGGCCAAATATGTCTCAAATGCCCTGGCTCCGGCCGAGGTCTCAATGGTGGTGGTTGACGAGGAGCGTAAGACCCTGATGGTGGTTGTGGCTAACGATCAGCTTTCTCTGGCCATCGGCCGCGGCGGTCAGAATGTTAGGCTGGCTTCGGAACTTCTGGGCTGGAGAATTGATGTTAAGAGTGAAGAAAAATATTCTCAGCTTATGGAAGATGACTATCAGTCGCTGACGGCCATTGCCGGCATTGATAAACGCCAGGCTGATCTTCTCTATGAAAATGGGATTAATTCCGTGACTGAATTAAGCGCCGCTGAGTCAGGGGAGATCGCGGCCTTGCTTGAGATTGCCGTGCCTGAAGCTGAGGCCTTGAAAGAGGCGGCCGCGGTTTCTCTTGCTGCCGAACAGGCCGGATCTGAAGATGTTGTTTCAGAGTCTGATGTTCCAGACGCAGAGGATGCCTCCGAGGTTGAAAAAGAGGAGCTGGATACTGCTGTGTCTGAAAGCTCCAAGGTGGAAACTGTTGGGGCGGAAGATGCTGTGGCCGTTACGCAGGAGAAGACTGTTGCTGAGGAAGAGGAATAACTGTTTTTCGCCGGGAAAGCTTGTTCATCCTGCCACGAGTTTCAAGCATGTGCCGAGGAGAATGTGTGTGGTTTGCGGTAAGCGGGCCGCCAAATTTGATTTGTCTCGTTTTATCTGGCGGGAAGGACGATTGTGTGAAGATCTGGAGCAGAAAGCAAATGGCCGCGGGATATATGTGTGTCGAACCTTGTCATGCGGGCGGCGTTTATGTGTAAGTCATAAAAAATTGGCCAGGGCGTTAAGATGCCCGGAGATTACTGCGGCCCCCAAGCCCTTGAAAATAGACGGGGTTTTTAAATAAGGTAATTTGCCGGGTCGGGTTTACAATATACAGGTGGGAGTTTAAGCGTAATGAAGGTCAGAGTTTATGAGTTGGCTAGAGAAGTTGGGATGGACAGCAAGTTGTTGGCGGTCAAGCTCAAGGGCTATGGGTATGATGTAACTACCCATAGTTCCAGCCTTGATGAAGCCACTGCCGCGGAGATCAGAAAACGTCTGTCGGCGACTCATACCGAGGTTCAGGAAAAGAGGATTCAGACCAAGGGGCATAAGACCATTATCCGGCGGCGTACCAAGGCGGTTAAACCCCCTGTGCTGGACGAAATTGAGCTCCCTGAACCGCCTCCTCCCGTTGTTGAACCAGAGGCAGAGATCAGCAAGGCCGCGTCTCCCGGGCCCGAGGTCAAAACAGATAAGACTGCTCCGCAACCGGAAGCGGCAGTTGAATTACCGGTCGACCAGGAGGAGAAAACAGAGGCACCGGCCGTAGAGTCCCGTACAGATCCTTCCGTTGTTACGGTATCTGAGAAGTTAGAGACTGTAACGGAACCTGAAACTGCATCCGCGCCGGGGGCTGAAGTGCCGGCAGTGGAGTCAGCAGAGCAGGATGAGGCTGTACCGCTGGAAGATATTAAGGCTGAGGAAGAGAAAAAATCTGAGTCCAAAGCAACGGATATTACTCCGGTTCAGCATAAAGAGAAGCCGCAACCGGTGGCGGCCAGCCGCAAAGGATTAGCCAGGGTTATCAAACGGGCGGCAATCAAACTGCCGGTTGAGGAAGAACGGCCGCGGCCGAAGAAAAACAAACCCAGGGGCAGCAAAACGACGGCCCGCCCCCCTCACAAGAATATATCCGGAGCCGCCCGGCCCTTTAATGGCGGTCCCGGTAATGACCATAATTCAGCGCCCGGCAAGGGAAAAAGAGGTAAACGGTTTGTAAAATTTCATCATGAGCCGGGTGCCAAGGCCAAGCGGGGCCGTAAGCAGGGTTACGGCGTTGTGGATATGGAAGATGTTGCCATGGCCGGTGGACGATTGTCATCGGCTTTGAAACTTGATCGTCAGCGTCGGGGTGGTAAAAAGATGGCGAGAGGCGGTGGCAGTGAGGCCGGAGAGGCCAAGGCCATTAAACGGCGCATTCAGATTTATGATACCATCTCTATTGGTGATCTTGCTCACCGCATGGGAATCAAAGCCAATGAGTTGATTGTTAAATTAATGGGGATGGGAGTTATGGCTACCGTTAATCAGATCATTGACCTCGATACCGCGGTTCTGGTGGCGGCAGAGTTCGGTTATGATGTGGAACAGGCCATGACCGAAGAGCTTAATATCCTCAATCTTGAGGATAACGAAGCCGGCGGCGAGATGCTGCCCCGGCCCCCGGTTGTCACGGTTATGGGACACGTCGATCACGGTAAGACTTCTATTCTGGATGCCATCCGTAATTCAGACGTGGCGGCCGGTGAGGCCGGCGGTATAACTCAGCACATTGGAGCCCATTATGTCCGTTCCCCTCAGGGAGAGGTGGTCTTTTTAGACACTCCCGGTCATGCCGCATTCACCGAGATGCGTTCCCGGGGGGCGCAGGTCACCGATATTGTTGTTCTGGTAGTGGCAGCCGATGATGGAGTGATGGACCAGACCAAGGAGGCCATCAATCACGCCAAGGCCGCTGAGGTGCCCATAGTTGTGGCTATCAATAAAATTGACAAGGACGATGCCGATCCCATGCGGGTTAAAAGGGAGCTGGCTGAATATGATCTGGTTCCGGAAGACTGGGGGGGAAGCACTATTTTCTGCGAGGTTTCGGCTAAGCAGAATATTGGTATAAATGAACTTTTAGAGCAGATTCTGCTTCAGTCCGAGATTCTGGAATTAAAGGCCGATCCAAAACGCCGGGCTCGCGGCCGGGTGGTTGAGGCCAAGCTGCACAGGGGGCTGGGGGCTGTGGCTACTATTCTTATTCAGCAGGGAACCCTGCGGGATGGAGACGCCTTCGTGGTGGGTGAGTTTTACGGCAAAGTCCGTTCCATGTTTAATGATAAGGGTGAGACTGTGCCCGAGAGCGGCCCCTCCATGCCGGTTGAGGTACATGGTTTAAGCGGTGTACCCAGTGCCGGTGATGAGTTTATTGTAATGCCGGATGAAAAGACTGCCAAGAATATAAGCAGTCAGCGTCAAACCAAGAGCCGGGAAAAATATCTGGCTCAGGGCAGCAAAATATCTCTTGAAAACCTCTTTGAAAAGCTTCAGGAAGGTGCCATGAAAGAGTTATGTGTCCTGTTGCGGGCCGACGTTCAGGGTACTCTGGAGGCCTTTGCCAAGACCCTGAAAAAATTGAGTACCAAGGAAATTAAGCTCAGTATTATTCATGAAGGCACCGGGACAATTACGGAATCCGATGTTCTGCTGGCTTCGGCCTCTGATGCCATTATCCTGGGGTTCAATGTACGGCCCAATGCCAAGGTGCAGGAAATGGCCAAGAAAGAAAATGTCGACATTCGTTTTTACGATGTTATTTATCACGCGGTGGATGATATAACCAAGGCCATGACCGGAATGCTTGATCCCACCTTTGAAGAGAGGGTTATCGGTACGCTTGAGGTTCGTCAGATCTTCAGTGTTCCCAAAATCGGAGTTATTGCCGGGTCTTATGTCACTGATGGTAAAATTACCCGTAATGCCAGGGTTCGTCTGCTGCGTGACGGGGTGGTAGTCTACACCGGCAATATATCTTCTCTCAGGCGTTTTAAAGATGATGCCAAAGAGGTTGCAAGCGGCTATGAATGCGGGGTTGGCATTGAGAACTATAATGATATTAAGGTTGGCGATACTATGGAAGCCTTTGTCATGGATGAAGTTGAAGCCACTCTTTAAACACCAGATTAATAATGGGTAGAAAAAATAAAAAGGTAAGCGCTTATGCCATTGCCGACCTGGGGCAGAGGGTTAACCGGCGGCCAGGACGGGTGGCGGAGGTTATTCGGAACGAGCTGTCCATGCTTCTGCTGCGTGAGACGCGCGATCCACGTCTGCGGGCAGTAACCCTGAGCCGGGTTGAAGTCAGCCCTGATCTGCGGGCTGCAGTAATTTTTTTTAATTGTCAGAAAGACGAGGTTAAGGGCGTTTTGTCCGGTTTGATGAGTGCCCGTGGTTTTATGCGTAGTACGCTGGCTCAGCGTATCAGCCTGCGTTATATGCCCAAACTGGTTTTTAAGCATGATCTTGCCGCTATGTATCAGGCTGAGATGGATCAGGTCTTCAGGGAGATTGCCAATGACCACCCGAAGGATGAATGAGATTGTCAGGGTTATAGAGGAGTCAGATTCCATTCTGCTGGCTACCCACACCTTTCCCGATGGTGACGCTCTTGGTTCGCAGCTTGGACTGGGGCATATTCTGCAAGACATGGGGAAGCAGGTAATTCTCTATAGCGAGGCACAGATCTCATACCTCTATAAATTTTTGCCTCGCTGTACTGAGCTGTTTGATACTCCCCCCTGTGACAGCCAGATAGACTGCGCCATTGCCCTTGATTGCGGTGATCGTTTTCGTTTGGGGCGTGAGGTCGATAACCTCCTGAAAATTAAGCCTTTTATGGTTATTGATCATCATGCCGGCCATGAAGATTTTGGTGATCTGCGCTGGGTGGAATCCGGCCGTTCATCAACTGGCGAAATGGTGTATGAGCTGGCCAGAAAATTAGGGGCAGAAATTTCTTATGAGGCGGCTTATTGCCTGTATACCGCCATTGTGGCTGATACCGGATCATTCAAATACGCCTCGACGACGGCAGAGACCTTTCGGATAGCGGGTGAACTGGTTAAGATAGGAGTTAATCCGGAAGATGTGGCCGGTAAACTTTTTGACAATTATACAGAAAGTCGTCTGCAATTATTACAGGCTGTACTTTCCACTCTCGAATTATACAGTATAGGCCGGTTGGCTATTATCAGCGCCACTAAAAAAATGTTTGAAATAACCGGCGCTGAGCTGGCCGATACGGAGAATTTCATTAATTATCCCCGTTCTCTGGCCTCGGTACAGGCAGTGGCTTTAATTAAGGAAACCGAGGATGGTATCAGTGTCAGTATGCGTTCCAAAGGAGATTGTGACGTGGCGGAGGTAGCTCGTAAGTTTAATGGCGGCGGTCATCGTAACGCGGCTGGTTGTAAGTTTAAGAACGGTGAGACCTTAAAAGAGGTGCGTGACCTTATCTTTAATGAATTATTGCCCCTGGTGGAGGGCTATTGAGGGTCTATGCCGTCTATACCCACTGAAGAGCGGCCGCCAGGTGTTTTTTTGATTGATAAACCATGCGGTCCGACCTCTTTTAAGATTGTCCACTATATTCGCAAGGCCCTGGGGATAAAAAAGGTTGGTCATAGCGGTACCCTGGATCCATTTGCCTCCGGGCTGCTTATTGTCTGTGCCGGAAGGCCTGCCACCAGGATCATATCGCAGTTGATGGGTGGTGATAAGGAATATCTGGCTCTTTTGCGGCTTGGGGTAAGCACCGACACGCAGGATTTTACCGGACAGGTTATTTCTCAGCGGCCGGTGCCTGAATTTGAACGTTCGATGTTAGATCAATGTCTAAGCCGCTTTGTCGGTCGGCAGCATCAGACGCCGCCGGCCTATTCGGCCCTGAAGCATAAAGGCAGACCGCTCTATTATTACGCGCGTAAGGGGATAAAGGTTGATAAGCCGCCCCGGTTGGTGACGATAGATGAGCTGGAGATTCTTGAATCGGTTCCTTCCCGTCTGCGGCTCGATGCCGGTTCGGATGCCGGGGCAGAGATGTGTATCAGAGTGCGCTGTGGTAAAGGGGTGTATATCCGTACCCTGGCGGCTGATATCGGCGAGGCTCTGGGCTGCGGGGCTCATTTGCTGGCCTTAAGACGGACGGTGAACGGGCCTTTCAGCGTTAATGAGGCTCTGGATGGTAAAAGGCTTGTTGATACCGATGAGGCCTTGACAATATTGCAGGGTGGGATAAAAAGTGTGGAAGAGGTGCTGGCGAGATTTGACCATGAATCTGAAACTTCGCTGTCATCTTAAAAAATAATATACTATGCGGTTATTGCGCGAACAACAAAACAACAAAACAATTAAAGACAAAAAAATATGGAGGTCTAACGTGACACTACAATTAGAGCAAAAGAAAGAAATAATTGCCAGATTTGGCAGCAATGAGAATGATACCGGTTCTCCGGAGGTACAGATTGCCCTTTTAAGCGGCCGGATAACTTATCTCACCGATCATTTTAAGATTCACAAGAAAGATCATCATTCTCGTCGTGGCCTGCTGAAATTAGTCGGCCAGCGTCGCCGGATTCTGAATTATCTGAAGGGTAAAAATGTTGAGCGCTATCGAACCGTTATTAAAGAGCTGGGGATCAGGAAGTAAATCTCAGTTTTAAGGTCATTAGACTTTTGCGGGCAGGCCGCGGGCCGGGGAGTAGAACCCCGGTTTGTACCTGCCTTTGGCAATTTTGGCAGCGTGATAACACAATATGGTGTAACCCCGGTTAAATCGAACAGTTACCCTGAAATAAATAATATGAGAGTCCGGCTGCGGGATTATCTGCCTGTTGGCGGGGCGGCTTACGGATAACAAGGAGAAGTAATGTATAAAAAAGTAGAGATGGAATTAAATGGCCGCCCCCTGACCATTGAATCCGGTAAGATTGCTAAACAGGCTAACGGCTCTGTCGTGGTTACCTATGGCGGTACCGTGGTTCTGGTTACTGCTACCGCGGCGAGAGAGCCTCGGGAGTCGGCAGACTTTTTCCCGCTCACCGTTGAATATCAGGAAAAATATTATGCTGTCGGGCGTATTCCCGGCAATTTTTTTCGGCGTGAAATCGGCCGTCCCAGTGAGAAGGAGACCCTGACCTGTCGTTTTATAGACCGGCCGCTGCGGCCCTTGTTCGCCAAGGGTTATATGAATGAGACCCAGGTTATCGCTACTGTAATGTCCATGGACAAAGAAAATGAATCTGATGTCCTGGCCATTGTCGGCGCTTCTGCCGCCCTTCAGGTCTCTAATATCCCCTTTCTTGGCCCCATTGCCGGGGTCAGGGTTGGACGGGTGGACGGCGAGTTGATTTTAAATCCCACTGCTTCCCAGTTGGAAAATTCCAGCTTGAACATCATTGTCGCCGGCAGTAAAAAGGCGGTGGTAATGGTGGAGGGTGAAACGGATTATCTCTCTGAACAGGAGGTACTGGATGCCATCTATTTTGGTCATGAGGGTCTGCAGCCTCTGCTGACCATGCAGGATGAGCTCCAGGCCGCTCTTGGTAAGGAAAAGATGAAAGTTGACGCCCCGGTGGCTAACGCGGCCCTGGAGGAGCGTATTGAGGCCATGGCCCATGAGGAAATGCGGCAGGTTACTACCTGCGCCGACAAGATGGAACGTAATGATCTTTATTACGCTCTCCAGACGCGTGTCCTTAATGAGCTGGCCGCAGATGAAGATGTTTGTCCTCGTGAGGCCAGGGATATACTTCATGATCTCATGAAGAGCATGATGCGTGATACGATTGTTAAGGATAAAACCAGAATTGACGGCCGGCGTTTCGACGAGGTAAGGCCCATAAGCTGTGAGGTTGGCATTCTGCCCAGAGCCCACGGTTCGGCCCTCTTCACTCGTGGTGAAACCCAGGCCATTGTCACTACTACCCTGGGCAGCGGTGATGATGAGCAGCGGGTTGAATCCCTCTACGGTATGAACTTTGAGCCCTTTTTCCTGCACTATAATTTTCCGCCATTTTGTGTTGGTGAGGCCCGCTTTATGCGCGGCCCCAGCCGCCGGGATATCGGTCACGGAAATCTGGCCAGGAGATCCATTAAAGGTGTTCTGCCTGCTCATGAGGATTTTCCTTACACCATTCGGGTGGTCTCTGAGATTATGGAGTCCAACGGCTCCTCTTCCATGGCCACGGTCTGCGGCGGGACGCTTTCTCTGATGGATGCCGGTGTACCCCTGAAAAATCCGGTTTCCGGTATTGCCATGGGACTTATCAAGGAGGGGGATGATATTGTCATCCTGTCCGATATTCTTGGTGACGAAGATCATCTTGGCGATATGGATTTTAAGGTAACCGGCAGCGCCGATGGTATTGCCGCTCTCCAGATGGATATTAAGATTGACGGGGTATCAAAGGAGATCATGGCTCAGGCTCTGGAGCAGGCCAAGGCCGGGCGTATTCATATCCTGGCGAAAATGGCCGAGGCCCTTGAGCAGCCGCGGACGGAGGTCTCACAGTATGCCCCCAAGGCCGTTGCTATCCAGATTAATCCCGACAAGATAAGAGACCTCATCGGCCCTGGCGGCAAGATGATCAAGGCCCTGACCGCTGAGTTTGCGGTTAAGATTGATGTCGAGGACAGTGGTATGGTGATGGTGTTTGCCCCTGATGCTGAAGTGGCTGTTCAGATCGAAGAAAAGATCAAGGCCATAACCGCTGAACCGGAGATTGGCCAGATATATGACGGTCTGGTGGTAAAGATCGTTGATTTTGGCGCCTTTGTCCAGATTATCCCTGGTGTTGACGGGCTGGTACATATCTCTGAGCTGGAGAATCGGCGGGTGGAGAAGGTGACGGATATCTTAAAAGAGGGCGAAACTGTCCGGGTCAAGGTGCTGGATATTGACTCTCGTGGTAAGATTCGTTTGAGTCGCAAGGCTCTGCTTGAAAGTTAATTGACCGGGGAGGCTTCGATGTCTGAACAGATAGATGTTCGTTTACGCTGGCTGAAGCATGGGTATGATTTGGAGCCTCCTCATTATCATTCTGAACTGGCCGCCGGTATGGATGTACGGGCGGCTGTTCTGGAGCCTTTAACCATTAAGCCCGGCAGCATAAGCTTACTGCCCACCGGCTTTGCTGTGGCTCTGCCCCCTGGTTATGAACTTCAGGTCAGACCGCGCAGCGGCCTGGCACTGAAATACGGGATTACCCTTATCAATTCGCCGGGTACCATTGATGCCGATTATCGGGGCGAGGTGAAAATCCCCCTGATTAATCTTGGTAAAGAAGATTTCACCGTCAAACGTGGGGAGCGAATTGCTCAACTTATTCTGGCTCCAGTCTGCCGGGCGGTTATTCATCTCGTTGACCAGCTGCCGGACAGCGCTCGTCAGGATGGCGGCTTCGGGCATACCGGTCTCTGATCCCGTATGCGTTTTTGTGTACTGGGCAGCGGCAGCAAGGGCAATTGTACTCTGGTCGAATCCCGCGGCCGCGCCCTGTTGATTGATGCCGGGTTCTCCGGCATTGAGATTGAGCGCCGCCTGGACAGTGTGGGTTTGACGCCTGAGGTAATAAAGGCTGTCCTTATTACCCATGAGCATCGGGATCATGTCAGCGGGGTCGGGGTGCTGTCCCGTAAGTATAAGCTGCCGGTATTTATTAATGCCGCGACCCTGATCGCGGCCGGCGAGATTATGGGGCAATTACATGCCGTGGTTGAATTTAAGACCGGCACCTCATTTCCCTGTGCCGGTTTCGATGTCCATCCCTTTGCCATCTCCCATGATACTGCCGATCCGGTGGGCTTTACGATTAACGACAGCCATAATCTATTCGGGTATTGTACCGATACCGGTATTATATCCCGTTTGATAGCCCATCATCTCTCCGGCTGTCAGGGGTTGGTGCTTGAATGTAATCATGATCCCGATATGCTGCGTAACGGCCGTTACCCGCTTAGTCTGCAGCAGCGTATTCGTTCCCAGAATGGTCATCTTGCCAATCCAGACAGCCTCAATCTGGTCAAAGATCTGCTGAATGGTTGTCTGCGCCATGTTGTTTTGGCTCATCTAAGCGAATCCAATAATCATCCGGATTTAGTTCAGCAGGAGATTGATGCCCTGCTTAACAGTCTGCCGGGTTTAGATTCCTGTTCTCCTTTAGACATAACCATAGCCAGACAATATGAAGCCAGCCCTTTGATTTCTCTGTAAGCGCTTACACCCTATCTTTCAGAGTGTGGTCTGTTGATTGTTTACATTTTTCTTTTCTGAATGGTTGATTGAAATATCAGTACCTGTTATTTTTGAAGATAAAAATGCCAGTTAGTGCTATTATATGCAAAAGTATGTGAACTATTGCGGGCTGTTTCTTAAAGTGAGAGTGTGGTTTATGAGGCGCTTACAAAAAAAAGTAACTAAAAATATGTTAGGCGAAATTGATCGACATCTATTAAATGACATTTTTAATGAATTAGATGATGCTATCTATATTGTTAATCCGGATAACAGCCGCATTCTGCATGTTAATCAGAAGGCCTGTGAAATGCTGGGTTACAGTTATGAGGAATTGATTTCTATAAGGGTGATTGATATCCAGACAGGCATGCCTTCTATAGAAGAGTGGAAAAAGAAGTTTAACCCTCTCAGCCCTGGTCAGACCTATGACTATATCGGTTTTCACCGCCGGAAGGACGGTACGACCTTTCCCGTAGAAATTCATGGTAAATACTTTGTTTATAATGGTCGGCCCTGCCTGGTTGGTATTGCCCGTGATATTAGCGCCTGGCGGCGAATTGAGAGTGAATTGATTGAGGAACGCAATAAATTGGAAGCGGTACTCTGCGCTCTTGGAGACGGTCTAACCATGCAGGATACCAATTTCAGAATTCTTTACCAGAATTCAGCCTTACAGAAAAAGCAGGGATGTCACGTTGGGGAATACTGCTACAAGGCCTATCATGATCGTGATCGTATCTGTGAGGGATGTCTGCTGGTTAAAGTTTTTCAGCATGGCGGCAGTTACCGTCGGGAGACCAGTGTTGTTCTGGAGGATGGTTCCACCATGCATATGGAAGTCTCGGCCAGTCCGGTACGCGATAGTGAGGAACGGATTATTGCCGGTATTGAAACGGTTCGTGATATTACCCGCAGCAAGGAACTGGAGAGCCAGTTTCTCCAGGCTCAGAAAATGGAGGCGGTGGGGCGTCTTACCGGTGGTATAGCCCATGATTTTAATAATATTCTCACCATTATCGTTGGTTACAGTGAAATGACCATGTCCATGGCTCAGGAGGGAACCCCTCTTTTTGAAAGCCTTAAGGCCATTAATGAGGCCGGTAACCGAGCCTCTCTGCTTACCCGTCAGCTTTTGTCCTTCAGCCGTCAACAGAGTTGTTTGATTAAAAATATAAACTTACTTGATTTCCTTCAGGATATGAGCAAAATGCTGCGGCGGATTATGGGTGAAGATATTGAGCTGCGACTTGAATGCCCGGTCCTTGAGCCGATTATTGCAGTTGATGAGACCCATTTTACTCAGATTATGATGAATCTGGCCGTGAACGCCCGGGATGCCATGGCTGGCGGTGGTATTTTCACTATAAATGTCGGCTGCCTAAAGATAGATGAAACCATGGCGGAGGAAGAGAATTTGACTATGGGAAACTATGTCCGTTTAAGGGTGTCGGACTCCGGCTGTGGTATTATCCCGGACATAATGGATAAAATATTCGAGCCTTTTTTCACTACCAAAGATGTTGGTCGTGGAACCGGTCTGGGGCTGTCCACGGTTTATGGATTAGTAAACAACTACAAGGGCCGAATAGTAGTAGACAGTGTGCCGGAGCGCGGCACCACCTTTACGATTTTTCTGCCGCGGGTGGATTTAGACGGCGTTTAAAAATCCTCAAAGTCATCGTCATTGTCCATGGGGATAACCTGTTCCGGGGCCGCTGTTTTTTCCGGGACTGTCCGGGGGGCGGGCAGGGGTTTGACCTC
The DNA here is from genome assembly GCA_048820955.1 of Desulfobacterota bacterium M19. Lineage (GTDB taxonomy): Bacteria > Desulfobacterota > Desulfobulbia > Desulfobulbales > VMSU01 > JAADIV01. The sequence continues at coordinate 45,323 of JBMERE010000008.1, forward strand.
ATGACTTTTTTCAGGCGGGGCAGGGGATTTGACCGGCGGCCGCTGGAGTGTCTGCGGCGGGGTGGTGGATATTTCATTACTGCCGGTCAGCATGAGCATAAGCCGGTTGATATACTGTGTTGAAGTTTTGGCGAGGGAGAGAAGTTCGGCGGCGGCGCTGGCCGTCTCCTCCGAGTTGGCCGCGGCTCGCTGGGTGACCTGGTCTATCTCGTTAATTGCTGTATTTACCTGGCTAAGACCTATGGTCTGCTCGCTGGAGGCGGTGGAGATTTCAGCTACCAGACTGCCTGCCGTGGAGATTTTTTCGGCCACCGCTGAAAAATTTTCATTGGTCTCTGCTGCCAGTTTATTGCCTTCATTAATTCTGGTTGTTGTCTCCTCAATAAGCTGGGTGGTGTTTTTGGCCGCCTCGGCGGAACGCATGGCCAGACTGCGAACCTCATCTGCGACCACGGCAAATCCCGCCCCGGCTTCTCCTGCTCTGGCTGCCTCAACAGCGGCGTTTAAGGCCAGCAGATTGGTCTGGAAGGCTATTTCATCAATTGTCTTGATTATTTTGGAGGTTTCTTCGCTGGCCGAAGAGATGGCTGCCATGGACTCGGTCTGACGGATGATGGATTCATTGGCCTTATTTACGACCTGGCTTACCTCCTTCATCAGACTGTCACACTGCCCCGCGTTATCCGAGTTCTGGCGGGTCATGGTGGCTATTTCCTCCATGGAAGCCGAGACCTCTTCCAGTGAAGCCGCCTGAGCGGAGGAGTCATCGGCCAGGGATTGACTGGAGCCGCTGAGCTCACCGGAGGCATCGGAGACCCTTACGGTGGTTTCGGTTAATTCGTGGCCAATGGTGCTTATCGGCCTGATCACCAGGCGCTGAAGGCAGAAATAAATGGTCAGGCAGAGCAGGATAATAAACCCCAGGGCCAGGCCGATGAACCAAATGGTCAACTGGCGGGTAGAGGCGGCCATGATCCTGATAATATCATTCTTTTCAGCCGCGATGTTGTCCTGTAAAATTTTATTTGTTTTATTAACCCTGGCCATACTCATCCGTATTACTACCTGACCGACAATCTTCCCTTCAAATTTTACCGGTCGTTTAATCTCCTTCATGTCAGGCTGTATGGCCCCGGCCCTGGTCAGGGGCTTACCGGCCGGGTCGGTGAAAAAGACATTGACCACGTCTTTGTCCATGGCCGCGTGCTTCGCTAACTGCTGCAGGGAATCAAAGTCATAGCCGATGATAAAGGTGGAGCCGACTTTGCCAAGCAGCATGGCAAATGATTTACCCTTGGCTATTATGCCCTGCCGGGCCAGTTTTTCCTGAGTATCACGGTCATGTTTCAGAACTTTGATAAAACTCGTACCGAGATGCTTTTCGGAATTGCGGGCCGAATTGATGATAACCGCAGTCATGAGGCTTAACAAAATAATAGCCAGAGTCGAAGAAATAAGTACAAATTTAAAGGTGATACCTCTCTGTCTGTCCGCCATCTTGTTTTTCCTCACAGATTTAGTGAAATAGTTAGCTGGTTTGTCGATTAACCGGTTCTCGCAGCTTAATTGGTCGCGGCCCCACGTTTTATGGCCTGCAGGCATTCCCGTACCGGGGTGTAGTCAGCGGCCTTGGTCCAGCCCACAATCCTGGCGGCCCTGGCGGCGGGGCTTGCGGCAGTTATGGCCTTTAAGGCTGCCGCCATCTTGTCGGCCAGCGCCTTTGGAGTAGCTTTAAGGGCGGCCATGGGCCATTCCGGATAGAGACGGGTGCTGTGGACAAAGGGGAAACTGTCTTTTATCTGATGGATAATTTTAAAATTAGCCATTTTGATCTTGCCCTCGGCGGTCATGCGCTCCAGGGTGTCGGTACGGACTGTACCCGCGTCAACGATACCGCGCTTCACCGCCAGTACCACGTTATCATGTTTGTTACCCTCAATGAAAGAGGCAAAATCCTTTTTGGGGTTGATACCGTTATCGAGGAAGAGCCGCCAGGCCATGAGTCCGCCGCCAAAGGAAGAATATTTGACCAGCATGAATTTTTTACCTTTGATGTCGTTTAGTGAGTTGATGGGGCTGTTCTTAATGGTGAAAACTACACCGCCAAAGGAGGTTAAGGCTTTGCCCTGTCTGGAATTAATCAAAGTGGCAATGGCCCTGATCTGATATTTTTTCTCCATATCGACATAAAAGGCGGAGTTGGCCAGCAGAAAATCAATTCTGCTGTTCTTGACCATGGGTTCGATGGCCACGAATTTAAGAGGGATGATAATTACCTTATCCCCCAGCGTCCGGGTGAGGTAGTTTGCTGTGGCACCCCACTTCTGCATGGCCTTTGGGATACCGCGTTTGGCCAGCACCCCGATTTTAATTACGGCCTGGGCGGAAAATGCCAGGCTCAGGCTGAATAATAAGGTGGTGATGATAATTGCCGTTACTCGTCTTTTCATTAGCCTGACCTCTCTTTTGCTTGGTATTATGCTAAAAGTTTTTTTGTGTATGACTTCCGCGGATTTCCCCTGCTGTAATCCTCTTTTATTGGCAGGAAAGAGGTGGATTCTCTGTCTGAGTTGTTGACTGATTTTAAGATGAGACAGATATAATTAAGGGGGAAATATGTATTTAAGAATGATTATATAAATTAGTATTTTAAAAAACAAATTTTTTTTAATAATTTATTCCTGCTCCAGCTGGGTTGTATTACCTATCTTTTTTTTGCTATAATTAAAAAAGGAAAAAAGAAAACACCCTTGTGTGAACACCAGCCTGCGGCTTGTCTGTTCGGCTTTGAGAAGTAATGAAAAAGATGAAAAAGATGAAAAAGATGAAAAAAATAATCGCCTTATTGGCGTTTTGCTGCCTGCTGCCCTGGTTCGGGACGGCTGTGGCCTTTGGTGAGCCGCCGGTTCACGTTCTTAAAGAGGTGGAGGCTGACTATCTCTATAATCTGCTTCTCTTTATACACTGGCCCGGCCAGCCGAGAGAACGGCTGACCATCTGTATTCTTGATGATGAAAGTATCGGTGCCTTTTTGATGCCTGAGGCCAATAAGCCGATCAAAGGCAGTTCCCAGAGCATGGGATTAAAAATTCTTTCTCCTGATTTCAAGGCCCGGGATCTGAAATTCTGTTCCCTTATTTTTATCAGTAAAAATGACGGGCCGCATATGAAGCAAATTCTGGCTAAGATTAAGGGTCTGCCATTGTTGACCGTTTCTGATCTACCCGGATTTGTGGAGCGCGGGGGGATGGTCGGTCTTATTAGCAGGCATGGCCGTTTACGCTGGCAGATTAATCAGACCGCGGCCCGGGAGGCCGGGTTGAGTTTCGCCGCCCAGATTCTGCGTAATGCTGATATGGTTGTTGGACGGGGGGGAAAATAAAATGCGGCGGCCGATCTTCCGTTCTATTAAGAGCAAATTGTTTTTTATAATAGCTGGAACTGCCAGCGGTGCTGTACTCGCTGTGGCGATTTTATGTTATTGGCAGATTTGCTCCATCTACCGCCAGGCCTATCGGGCTGATCTTTTAAATCAGGCTGCTATTGTCGGGGCCAACAGTCAGGCCGCTCTGTCCTTTGGGATTCCGGAAGACGCGCAGGACATTCTTGCCACTCTGGGGCATCGGCCGTCTATAATCGGGGCGGCTATTTTCGATAATTACGGAAAACGACTGGCGGCCTTTGGAGCCTTAAAGCAAACAAAACAAACAGAACAAACTTCAGTGCTGCAGGGCGATTTCCTAAAGGTGAGGTATGATATTAATCGACTGGGAAAGGCCCTGGGGCATATAGAACTGTGGGATAATATGCGCCCCATCGCGGTATTTAAGAGTCGAGCCATTATCTCTCTTGCCCTGGTGTCAGTATTACTGATTGTGATCTGCGTGCTTATTGCCGGCAAATTATGCCAGATTATCACCCGGCCCGCCATGGAACTCACCGCTCTCACCGCCCGGATTGCCGATGATGGGGATTATGATCTCCGGGCCGTGGTGGGGGCCGATGATGAGATAGGCCGGCTGGCCCGTTCATTTAACAAGATGCTGGATACCATTGCTGTTCGCAGTGAGCGTCTGCGCGCAAGTGAACGACGATTCCGTCTTCTCGTTGAGCAGGGAGTTGATGCTTTTTTCCTCCATGATATGGAAGGACGTTTTGTTGATGTTAATCAGCAGGCCTGTCTCAGTCTTGGTTACAGCAGGGAAGAGCTGTTGAATATGACTGTGGCAGATGTGGAGGTTAATGCAGCCGGCCGTAAGGATGGTGAAAGGAACTGGGGCAGGCCTGAACCTGGTCAGTCGTTAATGTTTGAGGGCCGGCATAGACGTCGAGACGGCAGTACCTTTCCGGTTGAGGTGCGCCTGGGAATTTTTGAAGATAGTGAGCGTCATTATATTATGGGGCTGGCCCGTGATATAAGCGAGAGGATGAATGCCCTTAAAGATAAACATACCTTGGAGCTTCAGATACAGCAGACCCAGAAAATGGAGGCCATCGGTACCCTGGCCGGCGGTATTGCCCATGACTTTAATAATATTTTAACTGCCATAATGGGCTATTGTGAACTGGCCATTCTTGAGGTTGAAAAAAATACCCCTCTGTATGGCCATTTGCAGCAGGTCAAACAGGCCGGCAAGCGGGCTGTAGGTCTGGTGCGGCAGATTCTAACCTTCAGCCGCAGGCAGTATCAGGAGGTCAGCCCCCTGCAGATTTCACTGATTGTCAAGGAGGCCTTAAAGCTGTTGCGGGCCTCAATCCCCACTACCATTGATATCAGGCAGGATATTCAGACCGAGGCCATGGTGCTGGCCGATCCAACCCAGATCCATCAGGTGATGATGAATATCTGTACCAACGCTTATTACGCCATGGCCGACAGCGGTGGTACTCTTACTGTATCTTTAAAGGAGATTGATTACGATCGGCCCGTTAATGATGCCGGTGAGGAGGTGCCGCCCGGGCGTTATGTGGTGTTGACCATAACTGATACCGGCCCCGGTATGAACAGGAAAACTCGTGAGCGTATTTTTGAGCCCTACTTTACGACTAAGGAAAAAGGCAAGGGCACCGGCCTGGGGCTGGCCGTGGTGCATGGTATTGTCGAGTCCTGTCATGGCCGGATCGGGGTTTATAGTGAACCGGGGAACGGGACTACTTTTAATATATATTTACCGGCGCTGAACGGGATTCCTGAAAAGCGGCTGGCTGCAAATAATGATGAAACTGAACTGCGGGCCCGGCAGGCGGAAAGGATAGTCTTTGTGGATGATGAGGAGGCTATTCGTGATCTGGCGGTTCAGTTCCTTACCCAGGCCGGCTACAGGGTTACGACCTTTGTGAATGGTCGTGAGGCCTGGGAGGCAATGAGAGCGGATATTACGGCCTGGGATCTCCTTATTACCGATTTAACCATGCCGGAGATGGCTGGCAGCCGATTAGCCGCTCTGGTTAAAACAATACGAGCCGATTTACCGGTTATTATTTGTTCCGGTAATAACGCGGCAGTAAATGGAGAGCGTGATGAGGGAATTATATACGCCCATAAGCCACTGGGACGGCGAAAATTTTTAGCTCTGACGGCCCGGGCCCTCAGAAAATCAGCGCCCGGGCTTGAGGGAGAGAATGTCAGCTCTTGAGGGTTGATCCCAGGTCTTTAACCTTATCAACCTTTTCTTTGATAGCGGCAGCCTCTTTGAGGCCGGGAACCTTCTCTTCCAGAATATTTTTGCCGCCTTCTTCCACATCATTAAGGCCGGTTTTGAAAGCGCGGATACCTTTGCCTAATCCGGCGCCAAGTTCAGGTAATTTTTTACCGCCAAATACCAGAAAGGCGATTCCCAGGATAACAATTAATTCCGGTGTACCAAGTCCAAACATAGCTCTTGCTCCTTATTTTTTGGTCTGAGAAAAGCTCAGGCCTTGTGTTCTGGCTCGTTGTCTTCTATCTTCTCTGATTTATCAGCATCCTTCCTGGTGGCATCTTTGAAATTCTTGATACCCTTGCCGATTCCGGAACCGATTTCAGGCAGTTTTCCAGCCCCGAATATTATGACTATAATAACCAGGATTACTAATAATTCCGGCATGCCTAATCCAAACATAACGCATTCTCCTGGTTACGTACCGTTTTTATTCTCGATCAGCCCCTTTACCCACTAAGCAGTTTATGCAATAATAGCCACAATTACCAGTTTAGGCAATGTTAAATTCATAGAAATAAAAATCAGTATGGCCGTTTCAGTTAGTTTTGCGTCAATAAGGATAAAGTTACTAAAATCAGGTGAAAATTAATGAATATAAATGACTGGCTTCCTGTCTTTACTCAGCACGATATTATAATCAAGAGGTTTATCATTCTAGCCTGTTATGCCTTATTGGCCAAGGCGGTTGATATCTTTATCAACCGGGTGCTGGGACGACTGGTTAAATTGTCAAGGATGGAATTTGACGATGAGATTCTGGTGATTATCCACAGCCCGGTTTATTGGACGGTATTCTGCCTTGGTATTCTGCATGCCCTTTCCATTGCCCCTCTGCCGCCGCCCTGGGAGATAGTGCTGCCGGGTGCCGCTAAATCCGTCATTGTGGTTATCTGGTCGGTTACCGCTATGAAAATTATTAGGCTGACTCTGCGTCAGAAAACGCTGGAGACCTTGCTGCGCCGTCAGATTCCGGCCACCGCCTTTAATATTATCACTAAAATATTGAGGATTCTACTCGTCATCTTAGCGGTGGTCTGGCTCCTCGGAGTCTGGCAGGTTGATCTGACCCCGTTTTTTGCCTCGGCGGGGATTGCGGGTATCGCTGTGGCTATGGCGGCCAAGGATTCCCTTTCCAATTTCTTCGGGGGATTAAGTATTTTTATGGATAACATATTCAAGGAGGGGGATTATATCGTTCTTGACAGCGGTGAGCGGGGTGAGGTGATGGAGGTCGGTATGCGCTCCACCCGGATTAAGACCCGTGATGATATTCTGATTACTATCCCTAATTCAATTCTGGCCAATACCAAAGTAATTAATGAGAGTGCCCCCATTCCCAGGTTCAGAATAAAAATCCCGGTGGGAGTGGCCTACGGCAGCAGTCCTGAGACGGTGGGGGAGCTTTTGATGGGCGTGGCTGCCAAAAGCCCGTTGGTCAGTAAGGCGCCGGGCGTTGAATCGCGGGTACGATTCAGGTCAATGGGGCCGTCCTCTCTTGATTTTGAACTGCTCTGCTGGGTGGACGATCCCCGTGACAAGGGGAGGGCGGCGCATGAACTTCTCACTGCTGTTTACCAGGCCCTGAATGAGGCCGGGATCAGTATTCCCTTTCCTCAGATGGATGTGCATCTGATAAACTGATAATTTGCTAATTGATAAGGTTTTCCAGAGAAAGGCACGGATTAGAAGCGTATTCTAATACGCTCTTCTAAATTACGCCCCGATCGCTTCCGCGGTTCTTTAACTGGATATTACTCATGGGTTTGCTTGAACAGGCATTGTCAAAGTCGTATCAGCCTTCTGGTTTACCGGAATATTAGGGACACTAAGTAAAAAATATATATCTCCTTGCTTTTTCGCCCTTTCTATTCATATAATTTAAAAATTGAGATATAGGCCAGGTTCCAGTCCGTGGCCGTTGGAGTTCTTTATCAATAACGAGGTGGTATTATAATGTTCAAATCTATCAGCGTCAGCAGTCGTCTTGTTATCGTCACCTGTCTATTGTTGAGTTTCGCTCTTGGTACCGGACTTATGGGACTGAAGGGGATGCGGGACAATAACCTTGTTTTGTCCTCTGTTTACAAATATGAAATTAACCCCTTGAACGACCTGCGGGCTTTAGACATCCTCGCCCATAACGGCCTGGTGCGGCCCGTTGACCGGCTGCTTTTTAAACAGATAAGCTGGGCGCAATGCCTGACAAGAGTTAATGAAAGTGTTCATGAGATGAATAAGCGCTGGCGTTCTCTGCGGCAAATTAACATAACGGATGCGGATTGGCTTAAAGGACTTATTCCTCTGGCCAACCTTTCCAAACGGACTCTTGACCGCCTGTCCGTTATTCTGCAGGATCAGGATCGCGCCAAGCTGGATGTTTTTTCAGACAAGTTTCTGGTGCCGTTAGCTGACCGCTATTCCGAGGTAACGGAAAGTCTGACGCAAAACAGACTGGCGGCCATGGAGGGGCAGTATCAAAAGGCCCAGCGTCATTATCAGTGGGCTCGTAATGTTTTTATTCTGTCGCTGATCTCTGGTGCCGTGATTGCCGGGGTTATGATTTTTATGCTTATCAGCAGTATTAATAAGCCATTAGTTGAAATAGCCAGGGCCGTGAAGAAGTTGATGAATGGTGATTTCAGCCACCGCCTGTCCTATGACCATGATGATGAATTCGGAATAGTAATCAAGGGGTTTAACAAAACGATGGATGACCTGGGCGGTCTGATTGCCACCGTTGAAAAATCGGGCATTCAGGTGACAAGCTCCATTACCGAGATTGCCGCCTCGGCCAAACAGCAGGAGGCAACGGTAAACGAGCATGCCGCCACCTCAAACGAGATCGCCGCTTCTACTACGGAGATTGCCGCCACCTCGGAAAATCTCATGGATACCATGTCCAAAGTCACGGATATGGTACACAACACCACCATGGCCGCCTCGCAAAGTCATAAACGGCTGCAGAATATTAATCGAATTATGAAGAAAATGGAGCATGCCGTGAACTCCATTGTCGGCAAACTCTCTATCTTGAATGATAAGGCCGATAGTATTGCCCTGGTTACCAGGACGATTAACAAAATTGCCGATCAGACCAATCTTCTTTCTTTAAACGCCGCTATTGAGGCGGAGAAGGCTGGTGAGTATGGTGCCGGTTTCTCGGTGGTCTCCTCGGAGATAAGGCGGCTGGCCGATCAGACGGCGGTGGCCACTTTTGATATAGAGCAGACGGTAAATGAGGTACAGGCGGCGGTTAACAGCGGGGTAATGAGTATTGAAAAATTTGCCGATAATGTCCATCGTGGTTTCTCCGATATCCAGATAAGCTCCAATCAGATATCTGAGGTTATCAGTCAGGTTGAGGCTCTGCGGCCTCCCATTGAGACGGTGAATGAGGGGATTGAGGCCCAGTTCATGGGAGCCAAACAGATCAGCGAGGCTGTCAGCCAGTTAAATGAGGCGGCTCAGCAGATCGCCGAGACGGTGGGCCAGAGCAGCTCTGCCATTGACCAGTTAAGTATGGCCACTGATACCCTTCGTAACAGTGTGTCGCAATTCAAACTCAAGGGCGGCTCTCCACCGTCAGAAGCGCCTGTCTCCTGAAAATGCTGCTGGTTTTGTTCAATATAGGGGTAGAACGTTTTGCCATCTCCAGTCATATCGTGGTGGAGATTTTACCTTTTCTGCGCCTACAGGAGGCCTCGCCCCGTTGCGAGGAGATAAGCGGTTTGATAAACTACCGGGGCCGGCCGCTGCCGGTTTTGGATCTGCGGGTGCATCTTGCCGATTCTCCCTGCCGCCAAAGTCTGAGCAGCAGAATTATTGTCATTAATTACCTGGATGAGCGGGCTTCCGGCCGCCGGGAGAGACGTCTGGGGCTGCTGGCGGAGAAAGTCACCGAAACGGTCGTGGTGGCGGATGAATTGTTAGAGGCCTGTCTCCAGCGCGCGGCCGGGGAATTAAAGGTCAAACATTACCTGGATGCCGACCTCGTGGGCCGGGAACTGGTGCAGTGGTTTGATCCCCGGGCGGAGATCATGGCCATTCTTGGTGATCGGCTGGATCTGCTGCCATGACGAAAAGCAGCCATAATATTCTGGAGGATAAATTACGGCGGGCCATGGGGATTGATCTGCAGACCGTGGGCCGTAATTCTCTCCGCAACGCGGTTGCCAGGCGTATGCGGGTTCTTGGCATCAAAGAGAGGCGGCAATATTATGAATTGACCGGCCGCAGCGCGGCGGAGTTAAATGAATTAATTGATGAGGTGGCGGTTAATGAGACCTGGTTCTTCAGGGATAATACGCCATTTCTGGTTCTGCAGCATTATGCCCGTAACTGGCTGAAGAGGGGCCGTGGTTCATGTTTAAGGATATTAAGCATGCCCTGTGCCAGTGGTGAGGAACCATATTCCATTGCTATTGCTCTGCTGGAGGCCGGGGTTAACGGCCCGTTATTCAAAATTGATGCCATAGACATTAGTTATCGGGCTTTGCGTCTGGCCCGCCGGGGTATTTACGGCCGTAATTCTTTTCGGGGCCGCAATAATTTTTTTCAGCGGAAATATTTTCAAAAAACCAGGGCCGGTTATGTGATTGCCAAACATATAAAGCACTCGGTTAATTTTGTCAGGGCTAATATTTTAGATGCTGATCTCCCCGTTTTAACTAATCGATATGATATTATATTCTGCCGTAATCTATTAATTTATCTTGATAAAGATAATCAAAGGCTGGTGGTGTCAATTCTGGATAACCTGCTGGTTGATGAAGGCCTTATCTTTACGGGTCATGCTGAACCGGGAGTCTTTGCCGACAGCGTGTTTGTTCCGGCTCCCTATCCAAAGGCCTTTGCCCTGACCAGGAGGCATGCCGTTGTCTGTAAACCTGATCAGGATAAATGTAATTGGCAGGCCTTTCCGCCTCCACTGCCGGTTCAGCCTTTATTATCCACGGAGTTAGATGCTGTTCGGGATCTGGCCGATGCCGGCCGGCATGAGGAGGCCATGGAATGTTGTGAGCAATATATTCGCCGGCACGGTCCTGATAAGGAGGCCTATCTCCTTATGGGGATGATTTTAGCGGATATGGATGAGCCCCGGTTGGCTATTCGCATGCTGAAAAAGGTCGTATATCTTGATCCAAATCTTGTCAGGGCCATTGATATGTTAGCCCTTCTTTACAAGGGGCTTGGCGACGATAATAATTATCGGGTTTTTAAACAGCGGGCCCAGCGGGTCGCGGCCCGGAATCAGTCCGCCGGAAAGGGTAGTGAGTGAGATATGCCTGAATTTGATATAGATGACTGCTGGAACCGTATTGGCGAGCGGGCGGATAAAAAAATCCGCTGCCAACGTTTAACGGAGTTATCTCTCTGCCGTAACTGCCCGCATTTTATTGCCGCGGCCCGTCTTCTCCTCGACCGGCCCCTGTCGGATGAATATCAGGCCCGGCTCACCGAGGAATATGAGCAGTCACTTGTCAGGTCGTTAAAACATGGTAAAACCGCCTTTGTCTTCAGAGCGGGATATGAATGGCTGGGACTGCGGGCCTCTCTGATTAATGAGGTGGTTAATATGGGCCCTATACACTCCATACCTCACAAGAGCAGCCGCATATTCAGGGGGATTGTTAATGTCCGGGGCCGTCTTGAAATATGTGTATCCGTGGGCGGGGTGCTGCGTCTGGAACCCGCTTCTCAGCCCCCCAGGGCGGCTTCACCGGAGCGCCTCGTTGTGGTGGTTAAGGGGGGGCGGAGTGTGGTTTTCCCGGTGAGTGAGGTTCTGGGGCCGGTACCCTATGAGCAGGATGATATTCTGCCCCTGCCCGTCACTATATCCGGTTCCAAGGCCGTTTATACCAAGGGTATTCTCCATTATGATGACAAGGAAATAGGCCTCCTGGACGATGTCTTGCTTTTTCGTATTTTGATCAGGAATCTGGCATGAGCAGCGCTGAGAACTTAAACGATATATCGCTTCTTGATCTTTTCCTGATGGAATGCGGTCATCAATGTGAGATATTAAATGAGCAGCTGGCTCTGCTGAAAAATAATACTAATCCCCAGGCTGATTTCAGCTCCATGCAAAGGGCATTGCACTCAATCAAAGGTGCTGCCCGGATAATCGATCTGGGGTTGATTATTGAATTGACTCAAGCCCTGGAAAATGTTTTCCGCCGGCAGTGGGGATCTGTGATTCCCTGGAATATTATCGAGGCCGCGGTTGATGAATTAAATATTTTAAGCCGCCTGTCGGGCGGCAGTCTGCGTCTCAAGGTCAAAGAGCGGCGCGATATTATCAGTCAGTTGATTAAAAATATTGGCGAGAAGACGAAAGCGGAAGAACCGCCGGTGAGCTCTAACGGTGATATTGAAAATCAGGTGGTTAAAGCAAAGCAGGAACTCCTGCCGCCCCTGCCCGCGGATCTCTTTGATATATTTCGGCAGGATGCCGGTCAGCATTTAACCCTGCTCAGTGATAATCTCCTTAAATTAGAGCGTAATCCCCATGACAGTCTGTTGCTTACCGAGGGGATGCGGGCGGTTCATTCAATTAAGGGCGCGGCACGTATCATCGAACTGCATGATATTGTCGGTCTTACCCATGCCATGGAGGATGTGCTGGTCAGAATACAGGATAACTCCAATTCCCTGCCTCATTCCACCATTGATGCTCTTTTAGGGGCCTGTGACCTGCTGCAGGCGCTGATAAACAGCCCGGCCGGTGAGGTCGAACAATGGCTTTCGCAGAACAGGGCGATCGTGGCGGCCTGTATTAAGCGTCTAAGCGATGAGAGCGCCGGAACCTCTATCGGGCCGGCGCCGGTATTGCAGATACAGACTGCTGAAGAGAGTAAAACGACAAGCAGAGCCCAGAGTTTAAGGGTGTCGGCTCGGGGTATGGACCGGCTGATGAATTTGGCTGGAGAGGCCATAATTGAGGCCGAATGGCTGCCGTCAATGTTAACTAACGCCTTGCGCTGGCAGCAGAAGGAAAAGGAAATATGGGCGGCTGTTGCCGGGATCCGTAAACATCTGCAGGAGCAGGGGATGCCGCAGTATCTTGAAGATTCATTCAGTTATCTGCATGATAAGATAAAATTATGCGCTCATTTATCCAGTATCAGTCTGGCGGATATTGACGATCATGTGCAGAACGCCGTGACTATTTCTCATCGTTTGCGTCAGGAGGTGGTGAATAACCGGATGCAGCCCCTGGCGGATGGTATCAGGGGGCTGTCACGTCTCGTCCGTGACCTGGCCCTTAAACAGGGCAAAAATATCCGCCTTACAGTTACCGGGGCGGAGACTATGGTAGATAGAGATATCCTGGAGAAACTGGAGTCACCGCTTATCCATCTCATCACTAATGCCGTGGATCATGGTATTGAAAGCCCCGAGGAGCGGCAGCGGGCTGCTAAACCCCCTGAGGCGGTGGTGAGCATCAACGCCCGGCATATGCACGGCCGGCTCTATATAACTATTGCGGATGATGGGCGGGGTATTGATCTTCCGGCCCTGCGCCGCAGGATTGTCGGTAAACGTTTAGTTTCAGAACAGGTAGCGGCAGAGCTTAGTGAGGCCGAACTGCTGGAGTTTGTTTTTCTGCCCAATTTCAGTACCAGGGAAATGCCAAATCAAACCTCTGGGCGTGGAGTGGGACTGGATGTGGTGCGTGATATAATTTCCCAGGTCAGGGGCAGTGTTGATCTTACCTCCATCCCTGGTTACGGGTGCTGTTTTGAACTATGCCTGCCCCTGACCCTCTCTATTATCCGAGCCCTTATTGTTGAAATAAATAATGAACCTTACGCTGTTCCTCTAATTAATATTGATCACGCTATTCGTCTCAAACGTTCTGAAATTAAGGCCATGGAGGGGCGGCGTTATATAATTTCCCATGAAAAAAGGGTGGGCATTATTGCCGCTCAGCAGGTCTTGGATCTCGATAATAACGGGATGGAAACAGATCAGATCTCCATCATTGTTCTGGAGAATGAGCGTAAGCCCTACGGTCTTATTGTCGATAAACTGCAGGGAATTCGTGATCTGGTGGTGCAGTCTTTAAATGACCGGCTTGGCAAGCTCCGCAGTATCAGCGCCGCGGCGGTGGCTCCGGACGGTACCCCAATTTTGATCTTAGATGTTATGGATCTGATTAACACGATGGATCATATGATATCCGGCAACTGTCTGCGGCGAATGGAGAGCGGCAGTAAGATAAGCCGTCAGCCGCGCAAGAGGGTTTTAGTGGTGGATGATTCCGCCACGGTACGTGAGGTGGAACGTACCATCCTGGCCCGGCATGGTTTCCTGGTAGATACGGCCAATGACGGGCTGCAGGCCTGGAATAATGTCAGGGAGAAGGATTATCAATTAGTGATTACCGATGTTGATATGCCCAATATGGATGGTATTGAGCTGCTGTCTCAGATTCGGGAACACGCGGAGCTGGAAGAACTGCCGGTGATAATTGTCTCTTATAAAGATCGGGAAGAGGACAGGCAGCGTGGTCTCACCGCCGGAGCGGATTATTATCTCACCAAGGGCAGTTTCAGCAATCAGAGGTTTATTGAGGCGGTGGAGGATTTAATCGGTCCTGTCGATGATATCGAAGAGTCTGCCTGAGGAGCTGGTTCCGCTTGAAATAACCAAAGTCAATATCAAGAATGGGGGGAGTTGCTTGAAGATAGGTATTGTTAATGATTCCATGATGGCGGCGGAGATTCTGCGCCGCATTGTGGAAGCTGAACCCAGCCTCGAGGTTATGTGGATGGCGGAGGATGGATTTCAGGCGGTGCGAAACTGTCGGGAAGCACGCCCCGATTTGATCTTGATGGATCTACTTATGCCGGTTATGGACGGGGTAGAGGCCACCCGTCGGATAACGCGGGATACGCCCTGTGCCGTTCTCATAGTTACCTCTTCGGTTAACGACAATGCCTCTTTGGTTTTCGAAGCCATGGGGGCCGGGGCCATGGACGCGGTGGCCACGCCGGTGCTTGGTGATGGCGGGAACGGCAGGGAGGCGGCAGATTTATTGCATAAGATTCGGATAATTGCCCGTTTGATTAATTATCCCTTAGAGCTTATCTCTACAGAGAGCAGGAAAGAGCTGAACGATGACGGCATTGACTCGCTGGTGGTTATCGGCGCTTCCACCGGCGGCCCACCGGCTCTGGCCGCTATTCTGGCGGAATTGCCCTGTTCCTGTAATGTCCCGGTGGTGGTGATTCAACATATGGATAAAAAATTCACCCCCGGTCTGGCCACTTGGCTCAATCAACAGATTGAGCTGCCGGTTCAGTTGATTAACGAGGGCGATATGCCCCAAAAAGGTGTTGTTATGCTGCCCAATACCAATGTTCATCTGCAGATGACGAGGGCGGGGCGTTTCAGCTATTCCATTGAACCGGAGGCGAATTTTTATCATCCTTCGGTGGATGTATTTTTCGAGACCCTTGCGGCTAACTGGCGGGGTAAGATTATCGCCGCTCTGCTGACCGGCATGGGGCGTGACGGGGCGCGCGGCCTGTTAACGATTAAAAATAAGGGCGGATACACCATCGCCCAGGACAGGGAAAGCTCGGTGGTCTATGGGATGCCCAAGGCGGCGGCGGAAATTAATGCCGCCCGCGAGATTCTGCCCATGAAGGAAATTGGCAGCCGGATTCGGCAATTGCTTGCTAAAAGATAAAAGTAAGCGACAAACGAACCACACCTTGACACTTGCAACGCCCCAAAGCTGTAAGCGATCCACGAACACCACCCCCTGCATGCATTTAAGTCCCCCATGGGGATCAGGGGTGTTATCGGGGGCCTAAATACGCACATCAGGGCGCCCCTTAAGCCCTTACGAGGTAATAACAACCAACCAACCAACCAGTGAACCTTGAAGAATAAAGAAAAAGATAAGTTCCTTAAATCTCCGCCTGCTGACGATTATCAGGCCTTGAAATCGTACAGGATTACTGTTCTCCTGATTGATGATCAGCCCATGGTGGCAGAGGCGGTGCGCCGCGCTCTGGAGGGTGAAGGTGATATAGATTTTCATTACTGCTCTGACCCGACCAGGGCAATGCAGACCGCTGACAGTATTCAACCAACTTTGATCCTCCAGGATCTCATCATGCCGGAAGTCAACGGTCTGATGATGGTTAAATTTTTTCGGGTAAATAAACAGACCGCCAAGGTGCCGATTATCGTGCTTTCCACCAAGGAAGAGCCGGAGGTCAAGAGTGAGGCTTTCAAGGTCGGGGTCAATGATTATATCGTTAAACTGCCGGACAAGATTGAATTAATTGCCCGTATCCGTTATCATTCTCAGGCTTATATAAATTATATGCAGAAAGAGGAGGCATTCTGCGCCCTGCAGGAGAGCCAGCGTCGTCTCCATGAGGCCAATCTGGCCCTTGAAAAATTATCATCTCTTGACGGCCTTACTAATATTGCCAATCGCCGGAAGTTTGATCATACCCTGCGTCAGGAGTGGAATCGGGCCATGCGCAATTTATGTCCTATCTCACTCATTATGCTGGATATAGATTTTTTTAAGCTGTATAACGATACTTACGGTCATCAGGGCGGTGACGAGACTTTAAAGGCCGTGGCCGGGGTCTTGAAGGAGATGGAAAAACGTCCCGGAGATCTTGCTGCCCGCTACGGCGGCGAGGAGTTCGCGCTCATTTTACCGGAAACTGATCCAGACGGGGTCTCGGATGTGGCCTATGGTATTATTGAACAGATACGGGCCCTGGCTATCCGCCATGAGTCCTCCAGGGTCAGCGATATCCTGACGGTAAGTATCGGCACCTCGACCATGGCTCCGGTTCGTAAAAGTAAGCCCGACAGCCTTATTGCCGTGGCAGACAGGGCGCTTTATCAGGCCAAGAACAGGGGCCGTAATCAGGTGGTTATCTCTAAGGCCGGCCCGGACTGATAGTAAGCGAAGGACGAGACCTCGAGACTCCTCGATTTCCACCATCCTGTAAGTAGTTACAATTAATATAATACAATATGGAAAGGATATGACAAAGCCAATAACAACAACTGATTTTAGAGATTTGAATCTCATTCACCGGGGAAAGGTACGTGATTTGTATGAGGTGGATGATGCCCTGCTGATGGTGGCAACGGATCGGATATCCGCCTTTGATGTGGTAATGGCGGAGCCCATTGATTCCAAGGGGGCTGTTTTAACCGAGATGTCGCTCTTCTGGTTCGACTATTTACGCGATGTTATCCCCAATCACCTGATCAGCGCCAGGGTGGAGGATTATCCAGCTGTCTGCCGGCCCTATGCCGCTGATCTTGCCGGCCGCAGCATGTTGGTTAAAAAAGCTGAACCTCTGCCCGTGGAGTGTATTGTGCGTGGTTATATTTCAGGTTCACTCTGGAAGGCCTATACCAGAGGCGAAGACCCCTGCGGACTTGACCTGCCTACTGGTCTTCAGGAGTCGGAAAAATTACCCCGGGCTATATTTACTCCTTCAACCAAGGCCGAGGCCGGGATGCATGACGAGAATATCTCGGTGGCTGAAATGCGGCAGATTGTCGGCGATGAAGAGACGGAGCGGATTATGGAAGTCAGTATCCGCCTCTATGAAAAGGCGGCTGCTTACGCCCTGGAACGGGGTATAATCATTGCTGACACAAAATTTGAACTGGGTTGGTATGAGGGAGAATTAATCTTGATTGATGAGGTTTTGACTCCCGATTCATCCCGTTTCTGGCCTCTGGCAGACTATGAAACGGGCCGTGGCCAGGCCAGTTTTGATAAACAATTCCTGCGTGATTATTTATTGTCCATCAAATGGTCGAAGAATCCGCCGCCCCCGCCGCTGCCGGCTGATATTATTATTAAGACCAGGGAACGCTACCTTGAGGCATTGGAACGGATCAGGGGGCGGGAATCCGGAGTGTAGCGGAGCGGCCGGATGTCTGACGTCCACCCCTTTAACCGCGGTTTAATAGTTGTTTTTTTTCTCTTGGCTTTGAGCGGGGTCAGCGGCTGTGTCGGGGAGGCTGTTATCCCCACCGGGGCCAAAATATTTCATTATCATATTCAGGAGGACAGGCGGGATCTGGAAAAAATGATCCGCCGCCTTTACGCCAAGAACCCCAAATATCAGCCTTCCCGTCTTATGCGGCATGAAAGGATTGAGCAGATATTTCATGGCCGGCCGTTGTTGAATAAATACGCCGGCATGCCCTCTAACGAGGTTTTAAGCGCTGCCTTTGCCTCTGACACAGATGAACCGGACAGGGTGTTTTTATTGGGTCTGGGGATGATGAAGAGTATCAGAGAGGCTTATGGCGTGGAGCATAAACAGATAATGATAACCGCTCTCCAGGTGCCGCTGGAACGTCTGCAACGCCTGTATCGTAACCTGAGCCAGGTAAACTGGCGGTTAAAGACCTATAAAGACAAACAGGGCCGCTTATTATTTTTAACTAACGAAAAAGGGGCGGACGGCTATCTTAATATGGGCTATGAGGTTATCATGACTGCTATCCTCACCAGGGTGCAGGACGATATCTATCTGCGGGGCGGACTGCCGGGCAAATATATATTTGATATGTCCACCATGTTTGTCTCAATTATTTTATAACCCGCTGGCCGCCAGTTCTTTAATCAACTCCCGCTGACGATCCGTAAGCTCTTTTGGTCTTGGTACCGCTACCAGTATCTTGACGATGAGATCTCCTCTTGGTCCGTGGGGGCCGCTCGGCAGACCGTGGCCTTTAAGACGCAGCTTGGCCTGGGGCTGAATGCCGGCCGGAATCTTGACTTTTAAGGTTTTGCCTTCCAGAGTGGTTACCTCTGTCTTATCACCCTGTACCGCCGTGCTGAACGGAACCTGCTTCTCGTGAATCAGGTCATTACCGTCTCTGATAAAATCAGGATCAGGTTGTACTCTTATTTTTATATAGAGATCGCCTGGAGGCCCGCCGGTCGGTGAAGGTGAACCCTTACCGGTTACCCGCAGTTTTTTCCCGGAATCGATTCCGGCCGGTATCTTTACTGATACTCTTTCCGCCTTGCCGCCCCGGCCTAAGGCGATGGTCTTCTCTGCCCCGTGCAGTACCTCGCGCAGGCTGATGACAAGCTCCATCTGCAGGTCGCCGCCCTTAACGATCTGGCAGCTCTGGCGGCCGCTGAAGTTAGCGCTGTTGAATTGTGTCGCGCCGCCCATTCCCCCAAAAATTGATTCAAAGGGGTTGCCGCCGCCCATTCCGGTATTCATGCCGCCGCGCGGCCGGCCTCCTCCCATGCCGCCCAGATTGATGCCGAATTCGCGGAAGATATCCCCTAAATCGGCGTTCTTGAAAATATCTTCCTGGGTGTAACGCTTCTGGAAATCGGCGGAGCCAAAGGTGTCGTACTGTTTCCTTTTCTCCGGGTCGGAGAGAACGGCGTAGGCCTCGCTGATCTGTTTAAATTTTTCCTCGGCCTGTTTATCGCCTTTATTGCGGTCGGGATGATATTTAAGGGCCAGTTTGCGGTAGACCTTTTTGATCTCATCCTTACCGGCCTGCTTGTTTACGCCTAATACTTTATAATAGTCCATGCTTTTTTTTGTGTCTTAATTTAAAACCGCAGATCATCATTTAAATTTTTAAGTCCGTGGGGGCTTATTTTTGCTATAATAAGTCGACTGCTTTGATTTGGCAAGGTTAATGACCGCAGGTTTCTTTATTAAAAACGTTATTTTATAGTAAACAGGATTATGGAAATAATTATTATCGCTGCCATGGCTGCCAACCGGGTCATCGGCCGGGCCGGCACTGTTCCGTGGCATAATTCCCATGAATTGCATTTTTTTAAAAAAACCACCTGGGGGGCGCCGTTAATTATGGGGCGTAAGACCTTTGACTCCATAGGCAGACCATTGCCCGGGCGGGATAATATTGTTGTCAGTCGCAGGCAGGGGCTTGAAATAGCCGGTTGTCAGACGGCTTCGGGTTTAAGGGAGGCCTTAAAATTATGCGCCGGGGCTGCCAGGGTGTTTGTTATCGGCGGGGCGCAGATATTTAAGGAGGCAATGCCCCTGGCGGATACGATTATTCTTTCGGTTCTGCCTGATGCTGTGCCTGGTGATACCTTGTTCCCCGATATCGACGTTGATTTTAAATTACAGTCATCGTCAATGGTGCCGGCTGATGAACCATACAGGGTGGAAATTTACCGGCGGCCATGATTTTTTTTTATTGAAACGCTCAGCCTTTTATGTATAGAATTATAGCAATTATTCAGCTGCGCCATTTGTTATGAATAAATGTCATGTAACTATAATAAAACAGGGGGGGAGTAAATGACAGATAGTGTTTATCAGATGGTAGAATTTGTGGGGACAAGTAAAGTTTCCTGGGAGGATGCGGCTAAAAACGCCATCGCCAACGCCAGAAAGAAGTACAGCGATCTGCGGGTAGCAACGGTTAAAGAACTTGATATGACCATTGAGGGGGAGTTGGTTTCCACCTTTCGCGCCAGGGTGATTATTTCCTTTAAATCCCATAACTGACGGCCGCCGGCTGACCGGAATTAACACCTTAAAAATAGTAAGCGCTCCATGAACACCATGCTGCACGCACTTTAAGTCTCTCAATATACAGGGGGTATTGTCGGGGGGCTTACTAAAAATATAACCGAGGATAATTAGATGACTGTACCGGCAGATATCAAGATAGTTCTGGCCGAAGATGCTGTGACTATGCGCAAGATTGAGGTTAAAACCCTTAAACAACTTGGCTTCGAAAATGTCATACAGGCCAACAATGGTAAAGAGGCCGTGGCTGTTATTGAAGAAAATAACGGTGTTGATCTGGTTATCAGTGATTGGAATATGCCGGAAATGGGCGGTGACGAACTGGCCATCTGGCTTCGAAAACAGGAAAAATTTAAGGGGATTCCCTTTCTGATGGCCACCGGCCAGTCTGACCGTGGTCAGGCCGAGAAGGCGCTGAGTCATGGAGCCAACGCCCTTATCGCCAAGCCATTCACTCCCGATGAGTTGCGGGACAAGATTAATGAGGTCATGGGTGAGGGCGGTAAAGAGGACGAGATTGCCGCCGGACCGCAGATGGGAGCTTCGGGTAAGGTTAAGCTCCGGGTAGCTCATATTCAGATCACCGATCATCTTGTGCTTGGTGTGCTTAAAGACTGGATAGAGAAAGGTCAGGTAACACCGGAAAATTTTGAGCTGGAGACCCATTGTCTGGCGGGCTGGAATCCGGTGCAGAGCGGCCTTGAAAAGGGGACGGTGGATGCCGCCTGTATCCTGGCTCCTATTGCCATGGATCTTTATAATTACGGGGTGCCGGTGAAGCTGGTACTTTTCGCTCACCGCAGCGGCAGTATCTTTGTGCGCAGTACTCAGGGTAATTATCAGCCGCCATATACGGATTTTTTTAAACAGCGTACCGTTCTTATTCCCCATAAGATGTCCATACATCATATGCTGGTGCATATGTTTTTTGAGGGGATTGGTCTTAAGGCCAGTCTCCATAAGGGCGACGATGTTGATGTTAATCTGGAGATTGTGGCTCCCATCAACATGCCGCCCTTTCTGAAGGATAACGCCAATGCCGCTGGTTTCATGGTGGCGGAACCCATTGGTACCAAATCGATTGCCGCCGGTATTGCCGAGCAGCAGTTCCTCTCCAATCAGCTCTGGCAGAATCATCCCTGCTGTGTAGTAACGGTGCGGGATGACTTCTCGGCCGCTCATAAAGAGGCGGTCTATGAGTTTACCGCTCTTCTTGTCAAGGCGGGGAAATACATTGCTGAACGGCCGGAGGCCGCGGCGGAAATCGCCGTTAATTTTTTAGATCCGGATGGTAAACTGGGTTTAAAAGTGCCGGTACTGAAGAACGTTCTAACCGATCCGCAGGGTATTAAAACCTCTGACCTCTATCCCTCCAGAGACGATCTCGATAAGATGCAGCATTATATGCACGACAGTATGGAGGTTGGCGGTCTAATTGACCTTGATAAATTTATTGATCCTCAATATGCCGATGCCGCCTGTGCCGGTATGCCGCGCACCTCCTCGGCACTTGATCTGACTCAGGCGGTTCTGGAAGATATATTAAAGCCGCTGACGCAGCAGCATGATGCCGGCGCCAAGGCTATGCTGGAGCAGGAAGGCCGCTATCTTACCTTTATGCTTAATAAGCAGGAGTTCGGCATAAATATTTTCAAGATCAGAGAAATTATCAAAATGATGGAGTTTGTTCAGGTTCATCAGGCCCCGCCTTATGCCAAGGGGGTGATTAATCTGCGTGACAAGGTGATTCCGGTAATTGACATGCGGGCCAAACTTGGGATGCCGGAGGCTGATTATACCGACAGGAGCTGCATAATTATTGTCGAGACCAACGCCTTTGGCGGTGATACCAAGCAGGTGGGACTGGCGGTGGATGCCGTCTCCGAGGTGATCAGTTTTAAATCGGCCGATATTGATGATCCGCCCCGGCTCGGGGCCGCCATTGACACCAATTATATTCTGGGGATGGCCAAAACTGATGACAGTGTCAAGATTCTTTTAGATATTGACCGGGCCATTAATTATTAAAATTGTAAGGAGTAGTAAATGAGTAAAATTGAGTGGCAGGATGAATTCTCTGTCCGTAATGAGGAAATTGACCGTCAGCATCGGAAGTGGCTGGCTATTTATAATAAAATGCACGTCACCATGATGGAAGGAGACAATGAGGCTCTTGATACTCTCGGGCAGAAAGCCCTGGATGAGATGGAGGAATACGGCCGCAAACATTTTGCCTTTGAAGAGGATTATATGCGGCAGCTGGGTTATACCGAGCTAAGTGCTCATCTGCTTCTGCACAAGAATTTTTATACTATGCTTAATAAATTCCGGCAGGATATGACCGATGGTGAAATTGTGCTTAACTCTCATATTATTAAGACGGTTAAGAACTGGCTTCTGGAGCATATTCTGGTGGAGGATCAGAAATATGCCCTTTTTGCCGACAGAAAATAAGAGCTATGCCATATTTTTTTCTCTGGTCTTCTCGAAGGTTATCTCCGGCCATTGCTCCATGCAATAGTTAAGATGCCATTCACTTGGAGCCAGATAAGTCAGATTATCTTCGGCATCGGTATAGAGGCTGGCCTGACTGGCTGCCCTGAAACGGTCTAAATCCCGCCGCTCGGCGCTTATCCAGCGGGCGGCAGCCAGATCAACACTCTCATAGACTGCCTCTACCTGGTACTCCGCCTTCAGGCGGGCCATGGTAACCTCAAACTGTAATTCACCCACCGCTCCCAGTACCAGGCCGCTGCCTAATATGGGCTTGAAGAACTGTACCGCCCCTTCCTCGGCCAGCTGGGTCAGGCCCTTGTGGAGTTGTTTGAGCCGCAGGGGGTTTTTCAGCAGAACCCGCCGGAAAAGATCCGGGGCGAAACTGGGAATTCCCGTGAAGCGCAGGGGCTCTTTCTCGGAGAATGTATCGCCTATTTTAATGGTACCGTGATTGTAAATTCCTATAATATCGCCGGGATAGGCTTCTTCTATGTTGGTGCGTCCTTGGGCCATGAAGATGGTGGCGTTGGCCAGGGGAATCTCTTTGCCGAGGCGGTTGTGCAGAACCTTCATACCGCGGGTGAATTTGCCGGAGCAGATACGCAGAAAGGCGATGCGGTCGCGGTGGGCCGGGTTCATATTGGCCTGAATTTTAAAGGTAAAGCCCGAGAAGGCCTCTTCATCCGGGTAAACCATCCGGCTTGCCGCCTGCCGGGGGCCGGGGGGCGGGGCATTCTCCACAAAGGCGTCTAACAGTTCCTGTACCCCGAAATTATTTACCGCGCTGCCGAAGAATACCGGAGTTTGGGAGGCTGAGAGGTAATCCGCGCGCTTATAGGGACTGGCGGCTCCTTCGAGAAGCTCAATGTCATCTCGTAATTCTCCCGCCTCCTCGGCGCCGATCAGTTCCGCCAGCCGCGGGTCATTGAGGTCCTCAATGGTTATGCCCTCTCTGCTCCTGGTCTCCTGGCTGGGGCTGAAGAGATGGAGTTTGTGGTTATACAGACTGTATACCCCCTTGAATGACTTGCCCATGCCGATGGGCCAGGTGAGGGGGGCGCATTCAATCTGCAGTTTATCCTCAATATCCGCCATGACTTCGAGAGGTTCCATTCCGGCCCGGTCGAGTTTGTTGATAAAGGTGATAATGGGGGTATTGCGCATGCGGCAGACCTCCATCAGACGTTCGGTCTGGTTTTCCACTCCCTTGGCACTGTCAATAACCATCAGGGCGCTGTCCACGGCGGTCAATACCCGGTAGGTATCTTCGGAAAAATCCTGATGGCCCGGCGTATCTAAAAGATTTATCTCAAAGTCCCGGTAGCCGAATTTCATTACTGAGGTAGTAACCGATATTCCGCGTTCCTGCTCAACAGCCATCCAGTCGGAGGTTGCTTTACGGGCCGCCTTGCGGGATTTTACCGCTCCGGCCAGTTGAATGGCACCGCCGAAGAGCAGGAGCTTCTCTGTGAGGGTGGTCTTGCCGGCGTCGGGGTGGCTGATAATTCCGAAGGTGCGGCAGCGTTCTATCTGTTGCTTGTATATGCCCATTGATTTAAGTAGTTGTAAGAAGTTGGTGGTGTGCTTCGTTTGTCGCTTGCACATATCAGCACCCGGAGGTTCTGGCGTAAGCGCCTTATAAATTACACTTTAGCATACGATCATGGCCGTACCGCTGACTTTCTGACTTTCTGACTTTCTGACATCTCAGAATGTAGCGGTATGATGAAGATCGTATGTGAGCGTTTCAGGGTGTGTTCATGGAGCGCTTACGTTCTGGCCGCTGTTTTTACCATATAACTGCTGAAAAATAAACCACAAGCTTACCTCCGGCCTTAGTTGTCTCCTTGACATCAAGGCTGGTTGAACTTATTTGTTTGTGTACAACTTGCGGCCCATTGGCAACAGGTACAAAATATAAGGAGAATAAAAATGCAAAATGACAAGTTTACCCTGAAATCACAGGAAGCTCTGCAGAATTGCCAGCGTATTGCCGAACAGAACGGCCAGCAGGAAATTATGGCCGAGCATCTACTGAAGGCCATTCTGGAGCAGCAGGAAGGGGCAGTTGTTCCGGTTCTGCAGAAGATGGGGGTTGCGCCGGAGACGGTAAGCGCTGAGTCGCAGCGGCTGCTGAGCAGTCTGCCCAAGGTCTCGGGCAGTGGTTTCGGCCAGGTCTATTTGTCGGCCGCCCTGAAAAAGACTATTGATGAGGCCTTTAAACTTGCCTCTAAAATGCAGGATGAGTATGTCAGCCAGGAACATCTGTTCATGGCTATGCTGGAGGAGAAGGGCTCGGCCGTGGCCAAGTCTCTGCAGGGACTCGGCATAAACTCTAAATCATTTATGCAGGCTCTGGCCACTATTCGCGGCAGTCAGCGGGTTACCGACCCTGATCCCGAGGGTAAATATCAGGCCCTGGAAAAATATGGCCGTAATCTGACTCTGCTGGCCAAACAGGGCAAGCTGGATCCGGTTATCGGCCGCGATGACGAGGTGCGGCGGGTGGTGCAGGTGCTGGCCCGGCGCACCAAGAATAATCCTGTCCTCATCGGGGAGCCAGGAGTGGGGAAGACCGCCATTGTCGAGGGGCTGGCCCAGCGCATCGTCATGGGTGATATTCCGGATAGCTTAAGCAAGAAGCAGGTTGTGGCCTTAGACATCGGAGCTTTGTTGGCCGGGGCTAAATACCGGGGTGAATTTGAAGATCGTCTGAAGGCTGTTTTAAAGGAGGTAGAAAGCCGGGCCGGCGAGATCATTCTCTTTATTGATGAGATTCATACTTTGGTGGGGGCAGGGGCCTCTGAAGGGGCCATGGATGCCTCAAATATGCTTAAACCAGCCCTGGCCAGAGGTGAACTGCATTGTGTAGGGGCCACCACCTTAAACGAATTTCGTACTATTGAGCGTGATCCAGCCCTGGAACGTCGTTTCCAGCAGGTTCTGGTGCAGGAACCGACTCTGGATGATACCATTGCCATCCTGCGTGGTATCAAAGAAAAATATGAGGTGCATCACGGTATTCGGATTACCGATGCCGCCACCGTGGCCGCAGCCACCCTTTCCGACCGCTATATCTCCGATCGTTTTCTGCCTGATAAGGCCATCGACCTGATTGATGAGGCCAGCTCCAGGCTGCGGATTGAGATTGATTCCATGCCCACCGAGATTGATGAGATTGACCGTCGGCGTATTAAGCTGGAGATCGAGCGTGAGGCCTTGAAAAAGGAGAAAGACGCGGCATCCAGGGAGCGCCTGGCCAAGGTGGAGGCCGAGTTGGCCGATGTTAATGAGACATTGAACAGTATGAAGGGCCATTGGACACTGGAGAAGGATAAGATCCAGCAGATTAGAAAAGTCAAGGGCGAGATAGATGAGGCCAGGGTGGAGGAGCAGCAGGCCGAGAGGCGGGGAGATTTAAGCCGGGTGGCCGAGATTCGTTATGGCCTGATAGCTGAACTGGAAAAGAAACTCACGGCTGCCAACGAGGAGCTGCAGGCCATTCAAAAAGACAGAAAGATGCTTAAAGAGGAGGTGGACGAAGAGGATATCGCTCAGGTAGTAGCCAAGTGGACAGGTATTCCCGTTGACCGCCTGCTGGCCGGAGAGCAGGAAAAGCTGGTTAAGGCTGATGAATATTTAGCTCGGCGGGTAGTGGGGCAGGAACGGGCCATTCACGCCGTGGCTAACGCCGTGCGCCGTTCGCGGGCCGGACTTCAGGATCCCAACCGGCCCTTGGGCGCCTTTATCTTCCTGGGCCCCACTGGAGTGGGGAAGACGGAACTTGCCCGTACCCTGGCCGACTTTCTCTTTAACAGTGAACACTCCATGATTCGCCTCGATATGTCGGAGTTTATGGAAAAACATTCCGTGGCCCGTCTCATCGGGGCGCCTCCCGGCTATGTGGGTTATGATCAGGGCGGCTATCTCACTGAGGCCGTACGGCGGCGGCCATATTCGGTTATTCTCTTTGACGAGATTGAAAAGGCTCACCCCGATGTTTTTAACGTCCTGCTCCAGATTTTAGATGACGGGCGGATGACGGACGGCAAGGGCCGGACGGTTGATTTCAAGAATACCATTCTGATTATGACTTCCAATCTTGGCAGTCAGCTGATTATGGATATGGGTGGCGAAGAGAGTTCGGAGCTGCGCGCCAAACTTGATGAGATGCTGCATCGGCAGTTTAAGCCGGAATTTTTAAACCGCATTGACGAGATAATCACCTTTCACAGTCTTACCAGGGAACATCTTGCCAGGATTGTGGAGATTCAGCTGGCTTCGCTCCTGCAGCGGGTAGCTGAACGTAATATAAAACTTGAATTCAGCGCCGGGGCTAAGGATTTTCTTATTCAGGCTGGTTTTGACCCCGCCTTTGGAGCCCGGCCCCTGAAACGTGCCATTCAGCATTATGTTCAGGACGCCCTGGCCATGAAGATTCTTGAAGGCAGTTTCAAGGACGGAGACACCATAAAAGTAGAGGCGGCGGCTGATGGCGGGGGGCTGGAATTTACAAAATAATAAATCGCGCTATTACACGGATGCAGGGGCGTATTGCTGCATATGCCCCTGCGTTTAATACGTTTCTGATATAATAAAAAAGAATAAAAAAGAATAAAAAGAATAAAAAGAACAAAAAATATGGATAATAACGATAACGAGGCGTTGATAGAACAATTACGGATAAAAACGGAGGATTGTTATGTTAATCAAAAAATGTGTTGCTCCGAATCAATAATCTATGCTTTAAATCATGCGTTAAACGGCGGCCTGCAGGATGAAACAGCGATGAGAGTGGGGGCGGGTTTTTGCGGCGGCATGGGAGCCAATGAGGGCTGCGGGGCTTTGAACGGAGCTATATTTGTCCTGGGTCTGCTGCTCACCGCCAATGAGAATCACAGCCGTAGAACCAATAAAAAAATCCGCTCTGCCAGCGCTGAGTTACATAATAAATTCAAGAAGAAATTTAAATATGAAAAATGCGCTGATTTGACCAAGGCCCAGAAGGGTAATCATCAGGCCCGGCTCTGTAATTGTCAGAACATTACCGGTATAAGCGCCGAGCTGGCCGCCAGGATTATTCTGCGGTACCGCCCTGAATTAATCCCGCAGGCGGATGGTGAGTTTTTAGCTGTTAAGGAAACCAGAGCCGGTGTCCTGGTCAAAAAGATTCGTTCTTCCCTGGGATTATGACTCGGGTTCAAACTCATTTTTACCGGCCCCGCATACCGGACACAGCCAGTCCTCGGGGAGATCGGCAAAGGGGGTTCCCGGAGAGATCCCGTTCTTGGGATCACCGGCCTCAGGTTCATAGACATAGCCGCATACTGTGCATACATAATTCATCTTTTTCTCCCTTCTTTTTTGTTGGCTGCGGATAGATTTTTTTGCCGGGCATGGCTTGAAAATTCCGCCTCCCATATTTGAACTGAAAACCGAATAGCTACTATAATTGCAGTTTAATGAAAATGAAAATGAAAATGAAAATGAAAATGAAAATGAAAACAAGTGCTGATATGAAATATAGATAATGATAGAGCATAAAGCCGGAATAGGCAAAAAAATTATCATCGTCTGTATTATCGTGCTGCTGATTGTGGTCTTTCGTTACTATGATCTGGGGCAATATATGACGCTGGCTTACCTGAAGAGTTCTCAGGCTCATTTTCAGGCCCTGTATCAGGCGAATCGTCCATTGGTGATTTTGACCTATATGGGAATTTACATCCTGGTTACCGCTCTGTCTCTGCCGGGAGCGGTGGTGCTGACTCTGGCCGGAGGTGGTCTCTTCGGCCTGGTGGTGGGGACTGTCGTGGTCTCCATGGCCAGTACCATCGGCGCTACTCTGGCCTGTGCGGTCTCCCGTTTTCTGTTGCGGGAATGGGTGGCGGCGAGATTTGGTGACAGGCTGACGGCTGTTAATGAGGGGATTGAACGGGAGGGGGCCTTTTATCTTTTTACTCTGCGTCTGGTACCTGTCTTTCCGTTTTTTATGGTTAATCTGCTCATGGGACTCACCAGAATGCGGCTTTTTACCTATTTCTGGGTTTCGCAGCTGGGAATGCTGGCTGGAACTATTGTTTATGTTAACGCCGGCAAAGAGCTGGCCGGGATAGATTCATTAAGCGGTATTATGTCACCAGGACTCCTGGCCTCTTTTGTGGTTCTCGGTCTCTTTCCCATTGTGGTCAGGAAGGGGCTGGCTCTGTATAAAAAGAGAAAAAAAATCAGGTTATAGCCTGTTCGAGATTATTGAACAGAACGTAAGCGCTCCCATAAACCACACTCTCACGCTCTCTCATGGGGAGCTTACACTTTAC
This sequence comes from Desulfobacterota bacterium M19, assembly GCA_048820955.1. GTDB lineage: Bacteria > Desulfobacterota > Desulfobulbia > Desulfobulbales > VMSU01 > JAADIV01. The sequence goes on from JBMERE010000008.1 coordinate 74,390, forward strand.
CGGCAGGAGGATGCATGGCAGACTACGATTATGATATCGGCATTATCGGCGGTGGTGCTGCCGGGCTTACCGTGGCCTCCGGCGCGGCTCAGTTAGGAGCTAAAACCCTGGTGCTTGAAAAGGAACCCCGTCTGGGGGGCGACTGCCTGCACTATGGTTGTGTACCCAGCAAGACCCTGATTAAAAGCGCCCATGTTTATCATTTGATGAAGAGCGGGCCGCATTTCGGCCTGCCGGCTCTTACCCCGCCACCGGTTGATTTCCGGATCCTGGCTGATCGTATTCGTTCGGTGGTGGCCGAGATACAGCAACATGACTCGGTGGAACGTTTTTGTAAACTGGGGGCTAAAGTGGAATTCGGTTCCCCTGTTTTTACCGATGAGCATGTGATTGATCTTGACGGCCGGAGAATATCAGCCCGCACCTGGGTTATTGCCTCCGGTTCTTCGGCGGCTCTGCCGGAGATTCCGGGGCTGGATACAACCACCTGCCTGACTAATCGTGATATCTTCTATCTTGATCACCTCCCGGCCTCAATGATTATTTTAGGGGCGGGGCCCATTGCCATTGAGATGGCCCAGGCTTTTAATCGTCTGGGCTGCCGGATAACAGTGGTGCAGCGCGGCAGTCAGATATTGAGCCGGGAGGATGAGGATATGGCGGCCGTTATTCAGGCGGAGCTGGAGGCTGAGGGCGTTAGCTTTCTGCTCAATTCCGCCCTGGTTAAGGTCGCTAACAACGGGGCGGAGCGGCAGGTGGAGATTCGAGACGCGGCAGGTTCTTCTCATGTCCTCAAAGCTGAGGTTCTGTTGGCGGCTCTGGGCCGCAGTGCCAACGTTGAGGGGCTGGGGCTGGCAGGTATTGACCTGTCATTTGACCGCCGGGGAATAAAGGTTAATTCATATCTCAAGACCAGGCATAAACATATCTATGCTGCCGGTGACGTAATCGGCGGTTATCAGTTCACCCATGTGGCGGGCTATGAGGGTGGGGTGGTTTTGAGTAATGCCATTTTTCATCTGCCCAAAAAGGCTGATTACACCTTTGTTCCATGGTGTACCTATTGTCATCCTGAACTGGCGGGAATAGGGTTAACGGAGAAGGCGGCCCGGAAGGCGGGGCTGGATTACACGGTCTTTACGGAGGAATTCGCCGCCAATGACCGGAGTCTGGCCGAGGGCGGGGGCGTGGGGCGTATAAAACTTCTCCTGGACAAGAGGGAAAAACCGCTTGGCGTCCAGATCATCGGCTCCCGGGCTGGTGATATATTGAGTGAATGGGTGGCGATTATGAATGGCGGCACAGGGTTGTCGAAAATTGCTTCAGCCATTCACCCCTATCCCACTTTAAGCGAGATTAATAAAAAGGTGGTCGGCTCGGTATTTACGCCTAAAATATTCTCTAATACGGTGCGTAAGGGGCTGAAGTTTTTTTTCAGTTTCAAGGGCCGGGCCTGTACCTGTGGCCGGGATATGAATTGTGAGTAAGTCCGCACGGTATGTGCCGACTTACTCGGGGCTGGTGAAATTATGGTGGGATGTTTGAAAAAAGTGAATTAATATTAAGCTCAGAACGGTACATCATCGCCCATGACCGGTTCCGCGAGGGGCGGTTCCTCCTGGCTGTAATTCCCACCCTGACCGCCCTGGTTCTTGGGAGAGAGCATCTTCATCTCCCGGGCGATAATTTCAGTGGTATAGCGTTTGTTGCCGTCTTTGTCGTCCCACTGTCTGGTCTGTATCTTGCCTTCTATATAGACCTTTGAGCCTTTGGAAAGATACTCGCCGCATATCTCACCGAGACGGCCAAAGGCCACTATTCGATGCCATTCCGTCCGCTCTTCCTTGGTGCCGTCTTTTACCCATACCTCAGTGGTGGCAATATTAAAATTAGCAACTGCAGCCCCGCTCTGGGTGTAACGTACCTCCGGGTCAGCGCCTAAGTTTCCGATTAAAATAACTTTATTAACCATGATTTCTCCTTTGTGTTTTATATATGTGTAAGGTAACTATTCAGTGAGGAGTCGGGAATCATCCCCCAATTCCGAAGCGTAACTGCCTTAGCTGTGCCTGTAAGTTTTTATCTTGTATTAATAAATGATGGCATCGCAGTTAAACATGCTTGTCATGAAACTAAAAATCCATCGTGGATAATAAATAACTTTAGAACAAAGGTCAAAGGATAACTGAGGAGGATTGATTATGAATCATAATATGCGGGCCATGGTGCTGAAGGAGAGGGGCGGCGGTCTGGAGTTATTGAACCTGCCGCGGCCGGAGGCGGGTGACGGGCAGCTTTTAATCCAGGTTGAATGCTGCGGGGTCTGCCGGACGGATCTCCATATAGTTGACGGTGATCTGCACAATCCGCATCTACCGTTGATTCCCGGCCATGAAATTGTCGGCCGGGTGGCGGCAGTGGGTGCCGGGCTTGATTTATCCTGGCTGGGCCGCCGGGTAGGGGTGCCATGGCTGGGCGGGGTCTGCGGCCATTGTACTTTCTGTGTCGGCGGCCGGGAAAATTTATGCGATGAGCCTCTTTTTACCGGCTATCAGATTAATGGCGGCTATGCCGAATACACGGTGGCGGATGCCGGGTTTTGTCTGCCTCTGCCGGAGCCTTATGATGCCGCTCATGCCGCGCCGCTCTTATGCGCCGGTCTCATCGGTTTTCGTTCTCTGCGCATGAGCGGCGGGGCCAGGCGGTTGGGGTTGTATGGTTTCGGGGCCGCAGCCCACATTATTACTCAAGTGGCCATAGCTCAGGGTCGTCGGGTTTACGCCTTTACCAGGCCGGGTGATGAACGTGGCCAGCAATTCGCCCGGCGGCTGGGGGCGGTCTGGGCGGGCGGCTCGGATGAACTTCCCCCAGTGGAGCTGGAGGCGGCGATTATTTTTGCCCCGGCCGGACATCTGGTACCTCAGGCCCTGCGAACTCTTGAAAAGGGCGGCGTGGTGGTCTGTGCCGGAATTTACATGAGTGATATCCCAGCCTTTCCCTATGAACTGCTGTGGGGTGAACGGCGAATATGCTCTGTGGCTAATCTTACCAGGGAGGACGGCCGGGAGTTTTTTGATTTTGCAGGTCGTCATTTTATTAAGACCGAGGTTACGACCTATCCCCTGACCGCCGCCAACGAGGCGCTTGGCGATCTGCGCCGGGGCCGGATTAAGGGGGCGGCGGTTCTGACAATCAGTAACCGCTGAATAGTTACAATCTGCTGGTTGGTGTTATTGCGGATTAACAGGCGGTTATAAAGTTTTCCCGGATAAAGTCAAGGCAGGCGTCAAGGTTTTTTAAGGATTGCAGGCGGGCGGCCAGCCGGTGACCGAATTTCAGGTTGGTGCTGAAATGCCAGGTAAATTCCTTTATCCGCCCGATGGCCATGCGGGGCGGAAAAAAATTTATAATTTCATTAAACAGCTCTTCATAGGTGCTGAGCAGAAATTCCGGGCTGATTTTCTGTTCTATGCCGCATATTTCAGCGAATATCCAGGGCCTCCTTACTGCCTCCCGGCCAATCATTACTCCGTCACAGCCGGTTTGAGCGGCCATTTTCAGACAATCTGCGCGGCTGTGGACATCACCATTGCCTATAACCGGGATTTTTACCATTTCTTTCAGATAGCCGATATACTCCCAGCGGGCCCGGCGTTTCAGCTTTTCTGTTGTCAGGCGGGGGTGAAGGATAATGGCGTCAACCCCGTTTCCTTCAATGACCGCGGCCAGCTCTTTAAGGAATACTAAATCAGGCTTTTTGCCGAGGCGGATTTTGACTGTCATGGCCCGGGGGGCTGCCTGGCGTACGGCCTTGATAATGGAATCAGTGAGCTTCAGGTCTGAGAGCAGATGGCCGCCGGCCCGGCGGCGGGCTATATTGGGGGCGGGGCAGGCCAGGTTCAGGTCAATTATTTCTGCCTGGGCCAGGTGAGCCGCCCCCAGGGCCGCCTCTTCCGGGCTGGGAGCCACAATCTGCCAGGCCATGGGATGCTCAAGGGCTGAACTCCGGAGCCAGGGCGATTTTTTTTTAACGTCACAGGGCAGATGACGGGCGCTTAACATTTCGCTGAAAAAGAGGCCGGGGGGCTTGAAACTGGCGACCAGTCTTCGGAACGGCGAGTGACTTATCCCGGCCATGGGGGCTAAAATCAAAGGCGGGTCAATGGTAATCAGACCTATTTTAAAGGGGGTCATCCGGGGCATGTTTATAATTTAAGCTTGTGGTTGCAGGGGAAGCCGGGGCTGCTGAATAGTTACATAATACAGAAAATGTTAGATTGACCCAGGCTTGCAGTTTGTGTTATTTAACCTGCATTCACTGAAAGGCCAACATTAAAAAATTAGCGCTTATGTACCAAAAAACAAATAATGAGCTGACAAAATGAAAAATGAGTCTAAAATAATCCCCGTTCTGCGAGAGGGGGTTGAAATTGTCAAGATGATCGCCTTTCGTGATCTGCGTGAGGTTGTCTGCCGCCGATTTCCAGAACGGGAACGACAGTATCATAATAAATTGACCGGGGCGGTGATTAACCGTTGTTTCGGGATTGTTAATCCGGAGCTCGACTTCCAGGAATTTGCTCAAAGTGAAGATCAGGTGATTGATGATATTTTGAGCCGCCTGACCACTGATTTACCGCAGCTCAGGATTCCCCTTACTGACGCCCTGCGAATCATGGTTTTGTGTGACCATCAGGAGGGGGTGGATAATTCCAGAATTCTTTCGCAAAACCAGAATTATGGAATTTTACTGGTTGAGCGCGATTTACCAATGCCGCATCGTTTTATTGAACTGGTGCGCCGCATCGGAGCCTCCCTCGGGCTGATTGTGCCGCCTCTGCCGGAAAATGAAGTTAATACCGTTGAAAAAGGAGAAAAATAAAGATGTCCACCGCGGAACCTAACATTATAAGCTCCGGCCTTAAAGGCCGTTATCGCCCTCTACTGACCATGGGAGCCGTTTATCTGCTGCTTTCTTTTGTGCTGCGTATTGTCCTCTGGGCTGCCATGGGCCGCAATTTTCAGGTTTCCGCTGCGCAGGAATTTATAATTCTGGGGCTGGGGGTGGTTAATGATCTGCTGGTTCTACCGCCGCTGCTGTTGATTCTGACTCTGGTCTTGACCATGCTGCCCACTTTAAGGGGTGAGTCCCTCTTCCGCCGTCTCTGGGCCCGTTTTTTTTCCATGGCGGCGGTCTTTGGCTTTATTTATTTAGCCATTGCCGAATTTTTCTTTTTCGCTGAGTTTAACGCCCGTTTCAATCTGGTAGCTGTGGATTATCTCATCTATCCTAATGAGGTCTTTGTGAATATCTGGGAGACCTATCACGTCCTCTGGCTTTTGTTAGCCACGGCTCTGCTGACGATTATCATTCAGGCTGTTTTTGACCGTCGCCTCATCCGCCGTCGTCTGTCCGCCATGTCCTTTAAACGCCGGCTGCTTTTTCTCGGGGCGCATATCCTGCTGACGGTTTTCTGCCTCAGTGTTTTTTCCACTGACAGTCTGGCTCTGTTCAAAAATCGGGTGGCCAATGAGATAGCCGCTAACGGTATAAGCAGTTTTTTCCGGGCCCTGCATACCAATGAACTGAATTTTAAACAATATTACCGCACCATTGACGACAAACGGGCCTTTGCCATTATGCGGCGTCAGTTATGCACCGCCGACAGTCGGCCGGAGAAAGACTTTAATGAAACTCTGAATCGTACATTTCCAGCGCCGCTCAAGGGGCTTGGCAAGCTGAATATTGTGGCCGTTGTGGAGGAGTCCTTCGGGGCTCAGTTTGTCGGGGCCTATGGTGATAAACGCGGCCTTACCCCTAATTTTGACCGCCTTGCCAGACAAGGTCTTCTGTTTACCAATGCCTATGCCAGCGGTACCCGGACGGTGCGGGGCCTGGGGGCCATTGTCTGTTCCATGCCGCCTATTCCCAGTGAGGGTATAATGAAGCGGCCCGGATCTGAAAATATTGCCAACTGGGGTGATGTGCTGCGGGCTGACGGCTATCAGAGAAGTTTTCTCTATGGCGGTCACGGCATGTTTGACAATATGAACCATTTTTTCTCGACTAACGGTTTTGCCATCAGTGATATTAGTGATATTAAACATATTACCCAACGTACCATATGGGGGGTCTGTGATGAGGATATATTCCGGCACGCGGTGGATTATTACAGCCGGGCCGCGGCGCGGGGCAAACCATTCCTGTCGGTAATCATGACTACCTCCAACCATCAGCCCTTCCGGTTCCCCGCCGGGATTGCTGGTGTTCCTCCCCGGAACGGCGGTCGGCTGGCCGGAGTGCGTTATGCTGATTACGCTATCGGTCGTTTTATAAAGGCGGCTCTGGCTACTCCATGGGGGAAAAACACCCTCTTTATTATTGTGGCTGATCATGATGCCAGGGTTTACGGCAGTCAGCAGATCCCCATGCGTCATTATCGGATTCCACTGCTTATGCTGGCCCCCGGACATCTGCGGCCGGGGCGGGTTACGGTGCCCACCGGACAGATTGATATTGCCCCCACGGTTATGGGGCTCCTCGGCCTGCCTTTCAGTGCCCCGTTTTATGGTCAGAATGTTCTTGATCCGGTTATTCAGAATCGCCCGCGGCCGATTCTGGTAAACCACGATCATGATGTCGGGCTGCTCATGGATAACAAGCTGGTGGTGCTGGGACTCCATAAGGCTGTGCATGTCTATGATTATAATCCGCTGGATTACAGCTTGAAATCGTCCGTGCCCGCCCCTGAGCTGGTTGATCTGGCCACCGCTTATTTCCAGACGGCTTTTGAACTTTTTGAGGGCCATAAATATAAATTGCCGAGTCAGCGGCGGCATGCGCCTTAAATTTATTGCCAATCCGGCGGCGGGCTCTCATCAGACCGGTATTATAGAACGGGCTGCCGGATATATGAGGCGGCAGGGAGCTGAGGTGGAGGTCTTTATCACCGCACACGCCGGACATGCCGCGGAACTGGCCGCCGACATGGCGGGCTTTGAACGTCTGGTGGTGGCGGGTGGTGATGGTACTGTCAATGAGGTTATTAACGGCATGATGCCGGAACCCCGGCCCATGGCCGTTATTCCCCTCGGAACGGCCAATGTTCTTGCCCTGGAATGCGCCCTGCCTGAGAACCTGGCGGCTCAGTGCGCTCTGGCTGTAACCGGTGAGCCTCGGCCGGCCACCCTGGGCCGGGCCGATGGCCGTTATTTTCTGCTCATGGCCGGGGCCGGGATGGACGCGGCGGCGGTAGACGGGGTTAATCTGGGTCTTAAGAAGCTGACGGGGAAGGGTGCTTATTTTTACAGCGCCTTCAAGGTCTGGCTGCGGCAGCCGGTGCGGGATATCTGCTGCCGGCTGGAAGACGGCACCGTGTTTTCTCATCTCTCGCAGGTGGTGGTTTGTAACAGCAGACTATACGGCGGCCCTTTCTGTCTGGCACCTGCCGCTTCTATTTTCAGCCCTCGGTTTGAGGTTGTCATTCTGCCCTTCATGGGGCGTTTTTCTCTCCTTATTTGTCTTTTATCATTATTCAGAGGACGAATACGGCTGCCGGGCCGGATATTAACCACTGCCCGTCTAACTGTCAGCGGCCAGGGGCGGTTACAGCTGGACGGGGAGGCGGCCGGGAAGGCGGCAGTGCGGATTGAGGCCTGCCCGGCGCTGCTGCCTTTGATTATATAAAAAAATATGTTTTCTGATTGTCGATAGATAATGAATAATATACAAGTGAATAACAGTGGAGCGCGTGACCGCCAATGGCGGCAGGCCTTTATGCTCCTGCTGTTAGCGGTTACCGCCTGGCGGTTTCTTTATCTGATTATTACCCCCCTTGATCTGGTGCCTGATGAGGCCTATTACTGGGACTGGGGCCGTCATCTGGCCTGGGGGTATTATAGTAAACCGCCGCTTATTGCCTGGCTGAATGCCCTGTCCTCCTTCGTCTTCGGGGTCAGTCCTTTTACTGTCCGGCTGCCGGCCGTGATCTGCGGTTCTGTTTCCCTCTGGGCGCTTTACGCCCTTGCGGCCCGCATGTTCAATCCGGAAACCGGGTTCTGGGCTGTGCTGCTGGCGGTGGCGGCCCCCGGCAGCGCCGTCTTGAATCTGATTATGACCATTGACGCCCCTCTGGTTGTCTGCTGGTCTTTGGCTCTTTACGGACTCTGGCGTTGTCTCGAGGGTGAAGAGGGCAGGTGGTTCTGGCCCGCTTTTACCATAATTTGCTGTGGTATTGGTCTCCTTGCCAAGCAGATGATGATCTTTTTCCCTCTGCTGACTTTGATCTTTCTGTGGGCCAGCCGGGAAGATCGTTTTCACCTGCGTCGCCCCTGGCCCTGGCTGCTTGTATTGCTCCCTCTGCTTTTTCTGCTTCCAGATCTGTTCTGGAACTATCATCATGGCTGGATTACCCTGAAGCATACGGCCCATCATTTTCAGGGTAATCACAGTTTCTGGCGTTTTGAAACAACTCTGCCTGATTTTATCGGCAGCCAGTTGCTGCTTATTTCACCCCTCACTGTAATATTTATGGGGTTTATCACCTTTGCTCTATTCCGGCATGGGAGGAAAATAGAGCGTCGTCCTGAATTACTGATTATTTTCAGCGTCCTGCCCCTGCTGGTTTTTGTGCTTCTTTCCCTGCGGCAGCGGGTCAACGCTAACTGGCCGGCGGTCTTCTATCTTTCGGCCTTTATTCTTGTTGCCGCCTGGTTCACCGGTCATGGCAGCCTGGGTAACAGTATTTCTGCAGCCGGCCGCGGCAGGCGGCTGTGGACAGTCTTGAGCGGTCTGTTACTGACTGCGCTTATTTATTTTTTGAGTTTTTATATAGGCCATACCGCCATTGGCGGCGGGGCAAAAGATCCCCTGCACCGCCTGAAGGGCTGGAGCGCCCTGGGGCGTGAGGTGACGGCTTTAAGGAATAAAAACTCCAGCCAGGGTAAGCCCTTTATCCTCGCCGTGACCAGGCAGACGGCAAGTGAACTGGCCTTTTATGTCCAGGGGCGGCCAACTGTCTATGTCTGGAACAGCGCGCCGGGAGTTTCTTCACAGTATGATATATGGCCGGGGCCGGTGGGGAAGATCGGTTCCGATGCCCTTATTCTAATTGAAACTGAGCTTGGCGGCGGGGCCTTGCCGGGGGGATTACGGCAGGTCTTTAGTGATGTGCGGTCTCTGCCGCCTGTTTCCATACCCATGGGGGCCGCTGCCAGCCGGAATTATAAGGTTTATTCAGGCCACAATCTTTTGCGGTGGCCCGAATGATAAGGCAGGAGCCTTTGAGTAAGGCCTCTAACGGGCGGAATTACAGTCGTTACTGGCGTCAGGATATTATCGCGGTTCTGATAATATTAATTGCCGGCAGCCTGCTCTGCCGTGCCTTTGCCTTAGATGAAACTGTCGCTAAATGGTTTTATCATCCTCCGGGGTTAAGTGCTGCCTGGCCCTATGGCCGTCTGCAGCCCTGGCGTTTTTTTAATCATGCCGATAAACTGTTTACCCTGCTTTTGAGTGCCATAGCCCTTGGCGCTTTATCTTTAAGTTTCCTGATTTCAAGAGCTGGAATCTGGCGGCGGCGGGCGCTTTTTATTATAGTCAGTATGTTGATCGGTCCCGGTCTGATTGTAAATATCTGTCTGAAAGATCATTGGGGCCGGCCCCGTCCGGAGCAGGTGAAGGAGTTTGGCGGTCAGCTTGATTTTAAGCCGCTTTTTGTCAAGGGGACAGGGGGACAGGGGCATTCTTTCCCCAGCGGCCACGCCTCTATCGCCTTTGAATTTCTGGTCTTCTATTTTATCTGGCGGCGGTGCCGGCTCCGGGCTTTTACCGCCCTTGCCGGCGGCCTGGGGCTGGGCCTTATGATGAGTGTGGCCCGGATGGCGGCCGGAGCCCATTTCCTCTCTGATGTACTTTGGTCAGGGGGAATTACCTTTATAGTCTCCTGGGTTCTCTATTATTTTGTCTTTCGTATCCCGGAACACGAAGACAGCAGATCAAGCAATGACCGGGTTTAATGTACCTGTCAAAAGCCGCCGGTTGCTGACAGGCTCTAAGCGTCGGTGAAATCCGTTGGCGGCGTTTTCAGGAAACCAACGAATTTGGCTTTTTCAATGGCATTGGTATAGGCATCCTCGGCAGAAATCATGTTTTTTTGCAGATAGATCATAATGGCGTCATCCAGGGTCTGCATGCCGTATTTTTTGCCGGTCTGCATGGCGGAAGGAATCTGAAAGGTTTTGCCTTCACGAATGAGATTACGGATGGCCGGGGTGCAGACCAGAATCTCCAGGGCGGCACAGCGCCCTTTTTTGTCTATTCGTTTAAAAAGGGTCTGAGAAACTACGGCCTTCAGGGCGTCGGCCAGGGTTGAGCGTACCTGAGCCTGTTGATTGGCCGGGAATATCTCAATCATCCGGTCAACGGTTTTAGAGGCGTTGATGGTATGCAGAGTGCCGAATACCAGATGACCGGTCATGGCGGCCTCCATGGCCAGCGAGATGGTTTCCAGGTCCCTCATCTCGCCCACCATGATTATGTCGGGGTCTTCACGCAGGGCGCCGCGCAGGGCGGTGGAGAATGACGCGGTGTGCAGGCCGACTTCGCGATGGTTAACAATACAGTTCCGGCTCTTGTGAACAAACTCGATGGGATCCTCAATGGTGAGAATATGATCGTGTCTGGTCTTGTTGGCCTCATCAATAATAGCGGCCAGGGTAGTTGATTTACCGCTGCCGGTGGGGCCGGTTACCAGTACCATGCCCTTGGGCAGGCCGGATAATTTGGAGATAATCTGGGGCAGACCAAGTTGCTCACAGGTGAGAATCTCACTGGGAATCTCTCTGAATACGCCGCCGATGCCGTACTTCTGCATGAAGAGATTGCCTCTGTAGCGGGCCAGGCCTGGGATTTCATAGCCGAAGTCCACATCGCCGGTCTCCTCAAACTCCTTAATTTTCTCTTCGGTGATAATTTCGTAGAGCAGGGGCTTCAGGGAGTCATTGTCAAGGGGCTTGTACTTTATGCGCTCCATGTCGCCCCTGATTCGGAGTATGGGCTGCTGGCCGGAGACCATGTGCAGATCGGAGGCGCTCTGTTCGTGCATAAGTTTAAAAAAAGCATCAATCTGGGCCATATTTTACCTCAGGTTTTGTGTAATTTATGGGGCGCTTACGGATAAGAAGATCAAGGACATTCCGCATGACTCATGCGCTTATCTACCTGGCCATCTCTTAGTTAGTGATGGAACTTTGCGAGTTCATCATAGTTATTCTATCAAAAATGCCGGGCCTGGCAAATTATTTTTGAAAAAATGTATAAAATCGATCTCCACTGTCATTCCTGTTTTTCAGACGGCCTGCTTTCTCCAACTCAGTTAGTGAATCGGGCCAGGGGCCGGGGCCTGAATTTCCTGGCCCTCACCGATCATGATACCATGGCCGGGATTCCTGAGGCCCGGGATGCCGCTCACCGTTGCGGGCTGCAATTTATTCCGGGTCTGGAACTGAGCGCCAATCATAATGGCATTGATATCCATGTCCTGGGCTATAACATGCGGCCCGGCAACAAGGCATTACAAGCTGGGTTGGAGAATATTCAAAGGGCCCGTGAGCGGCGAAACAAGGCTGTTCTGGATAAATTACAGGCCCTGGGGTATGAACTTGAATTAACTGATTTAAAGCTTAATGTCCGCGGCCAGCTTGGCAGGCCTCATATCGCCCGTCTTCTTGCTGACCGAAAAATAGCGGCCTCGGAGGATGACGCCTTCCGCCGATTTCTGCGCAAGGGGGCGGCGGCTTACGTCAAGCGGGATATCCTCACGGCTGAGGAGGCTGTGGCGATGATTAAGAAAGCAGGCGGTCTTGCCTTTATGGCTCATCCCGGTATCGCTGGTCTTTCGGAGGCGGTACTGTCCCGTCTGTTAACTGAACTTATGGACTTTGGTCTGTCCGGGGTAGAGGTATATCATCCCTCAAACAGCCCTAAAAATATACGCTTTTTGCTTGATTTTTGTGAGCACCGTAATTTATTAGTCAGCGGCGGCTCTGACTTTCACGGCCGTGAACGGGATAGGGCAGACCTTGGTGAATACGGCGGCGGCCGCCTGATTCCTGATTTCGACATTGCAAACTTTCAAATTTGATGACAGGCATGTTAACTGCAACGTCATCAAATAAAAAAAACATGAGAAAACCATGAACACAATTTTAGTTGTTGATGATGAACCCAATTATTTGATTGTTATTTCAGAACTTTTAGGTGAAGAGGGGTTTGAGACCATTACGGCAGATAACGGTGCCAGGGCCCTTGAGTTGATGAAGGGGGCGGATATTGATCTGGTGCTTACTGATATGCAGATGCCGGATATGGACGGTTTTGCCTTGCTGGAGGCTGTGAAATCAAGCTGGCCGGAGATGCCGGTTATTATGATTACCGCCTATGGTGAAGTGGAAAAGGCGGTGCGGGCCATGCGCAGCGGAGCCTTCAATTATATTACCAAACCATTTAATAATGATGAGTTGCTGGCCAGTATTAATAAGGCCCTGGAACACAGCGCTCTGGCCCAGGAAAACCGCCGTCTGCAGCAGGAGATTCGCGGTCGTTACAGCTTTGAAGGGATAATTGGCAGGAACCGGGCTATGCGTGATATTTATGAACTTATCAGTCGGGTAGCGCCGACTCCCAGCACGGTGCTGGTCTCTGGTGAATCTGGTACCGGCAAGGAGTTGGTGGCTCGCGCCCTGCATTATCAGGGCCCCAGGGCCGGGCGTCCCTTTTTATCTCTTAACTGCGCCGCCCTGCCCGAAAGCCTGTTGGAAAGTGAGCTCTTCGGCCATGAACGCGGAGCCTTTACCGGTGCGGTGGCCATGCGTAAAGGTAAGTTTGAAGCCGCCGACACCGGAACCTTGTTTCTTGATGAGATCGGCGAGATGCCCCTGTCCCTGCAGGCCAAATTTCTACGGGTTCTGCAGGAGAAGACTATTGAGCGTCTCGGGGGGAACAAAACTATTAAAGTTGATGTCCGTATTGTGGCTGCCACCAATAAAAACCTGCCGGAGGAGGTGAGGGAAAAACGTTTTCGGGAGGATCTGTTTTATCGTTTAAATGTGGTGAGTATTATTATTCCTCCCCTGCGGGAGAGAATTGATGATATTCCTCTGCTTGCTAAATATTTTGTGGAAAAATATAGAAAACAGGCCGGTAGACCTGAACTTGGGATAAGCCCGGCGGCCCTGAAACGATTAAGTCATTCCCCGTGGCCTGGTAATGTCAGGGAGCTGGAGAATGCCATTGAACGGGCCGCTATCCTCTGCCGGGGAGATGAAATTGAGCCGGAAGATCTTGATATTCAGGATACCGGGAGTGGCGAGAGCGGCGGGACAGCCGCCATTGAGGCTGTATCCTTAGATGGTAAACTGCCGGAACTGATGGATGCCATTGAGGAAAAATTAGTGCGGCGGGCTCTGCGGGAAGCCGGTTTCGTGCAGGCTCAAGCCGCCCGTGAGCTCGGTATTACCAAGAGCCTGCTTCAATACAAGATGCGTAAATTTAAAATCAAAAAATAATGGATCTATTCCCCCATTTGTTATGGATGAATTTCAAATAGAAGCCTATAATTTTTATCTGCCGGAGGAGAGGATTGCCCAGCATCCAGCGGAGAGGCGGGAGGAATCACGCCTGTTGCGGGTTGATTGCGGTACCGGGAAAATTAAACATGGCCTTTTTTCAGGGCTTCCTGGACTTTTGCAACCCGATGATCTTCTGGTGGTGAATGACACAAAGGTTTTCCCCGCCCGTCTTCAGGGCCGTAAGGAAACAGGGGGACGCATTGAGCTTCTGCTGCTGGAATATCCGGCGGTGGAGGAGGGCAGTGGTGTTCTTGTTCCGGCTCTGGCTCGTAGTTCAAAACGCCCGCGGCCTGGGAGTAAGATTCTTTTTGGCCCTGATCTGGAGGCTGAAATTATTGAACTGCGTCCGGGCGGAGCGGTCCTAATCCGTCTAAACTGGCAGGGAAAGCTGAATGCAGCCTTAGAGCGTTACGGAAGTATTCCCCTGCCTCCTTATATTCATCGGGACGGCAAACCACATCCAGAGGACAGAAAACGCTATCAGACGGTTTATGCCCGCGAGCATGGCGCCATTGCCGCTCCCACTGCCGGGCTGCATTTTACCCCGGAGATGCTGGCTGTTATTAAGGAGATGGGAGTGGAAATCGCCCCTGTAACTCTGCATGTTGGTTACGCCACTTTCGCTCCGGTGCGGGTGAAGGACATCCGTGACCATGAGATTCACGCCGAATATGTTACGGTGGGGATGGAGGTGGTAAGGGCGGTAGAAAGGGCAAGGGAAAAAGGCGGCCGGGTGTGGGCGGTGGGGACTACCTCGGCCAGAGCCCTGGAGTTTGCCGCCTGCGGGGAGGGCAGGATACGCTCCGTTGCCGGGGAGGCCTGCCGCCTCTATATCTATCCCGGTTATGAATATCAAGTGGTGGATAATCTGATTACCAACTTTCATCTGCCAAAATCCTCATTATTATTCATGGTCAGCGCCTTCGCCGGCCGGGAGCGGGTGATGGCCGCCTATGAGGAGGCCCTGCGGCTTGAATACCGTTTTTATTCCTATGGTGATGCCATGGTGCTGTTGAAGGGCTAAGGTAAGCGCTCCATGAACACCACCCTGCACACGTTGACCGGCCGCAATATACAGGGGGTATGATTGCACCCGGTCAACGTGCACATGGCGGCGTCCCTGAGTGGTATCGCTTTTATACGACGATCGCTTACAGTTTGGGGGTGTTGCAAATGTCAAGGTGTGGTTCGTTTGTCGCTTACGGGCTAAGCGCTCCATGAACACCCTGCTGCACACCTTTAAGTCTCCCCCAATATACAGAGATATTATCGGGGGACTTAAAGGCGCACAGCAGGGCAGCGAAACGCTTACATACAATCGTAGTCGTACCGCTGCTATTCTGAGATGTTATAAAGTCAGCGGTATGACCATGATCGTATGCGAGAGTGTAGTTCCTGGGGGCTTACGGTTTCGCGCTCTGGAGTTTCGGAGAATGTTAGAAAAGGAAGGCTGAAAGTGTGGATTCCGGATCGGATATAGCTTAAGTTATCGGTGAGTCAGAATAAAATGGCGGCTCTCCGCTTGCAAAAACATTGCAATAAGATTACCTTGACTTTTTTTAAGTGTTTATTCGAACGACGTTATTTGTTTTCTTATACCGAAGAATTAAATTTTAATTATGAATATTTCAACTACTACAAATGATCCATGGCGCTGTGATGCCGATATACAGGTTTATTTTGTCCATGACAGTCTGCCAGCCAGGCTGCCGAAGGCGGTACTGAGAAAAGTAGAAAGGGCGCGGCAGGCTGGTGATTTTTACAGCCGCCAGGAGGGGATGCTGTCTTTTTATCCAGAGAGTGAGCAGGGCTGCGCTGCCGGCCGGGTTCTTGTTGTTGGTCTGGGTAAGGGGGATCTAAACGGTGAGACTTTCCGGCTTGCTGCCGGCCGTATTGCTCAAAAGGTGAAAAAAATCAAGGCGGCCAGAATTGTTGCCGCCCTGCCGGAAGAACTCGAATATCCGGCCCTGGATATGAGTCAATGTATAGTAGAAGGTCTTATCCTAGGGAACTATCAATTTAATAAATATAAGACTGTAGAGGAAGATGATGAACCGTGTAATATCATCAGTGAGCTGATAATAGCCGCGAGTGATGTTCAGGGGAATATAGCTGCCATGAAGCGCGGTCTCATAAGTGCTGAGTCTGCCTGTCAGGCTCGGGATATGGCAAATGAGCCGGGTAATCATTGGACAGCAGAGGATTTTGCCACCTATGCCCGGGAACTGGCGGCAGAATTTGATATGCCATGTAAGATTTTGGGAAAGAGCGAATTACGGAAATTGAAGATGGGGGGGCTGCTTGGTGTTAATCAGGGGACTACTGTTCCTCCTCGTCTGATTATGCTGGAATATCGTACCGGTCGTCAAGTTCCTGTTCTGATGCTGGTTGGTAAAGGCCTTACCTTTGACTCCGGCGGCATTTCTCTGAAGCCCAGTGCTGGTATGCAGGATATGAAATATGATATGTGCGGCGGGGCGGCGGTGCTGGCGGTTATGGCGGCCCTGGGCCGGGAACGGCCTGATAATGTGGATGTTGTGGCCGTGGTTCCGGCCACGGATAATATGCCGGGGTCCGGAGCCCTGAAACCGGGTGACATTATCAGACAGTATAACGGCAAGACGGTCGAAATTATCAGTACTGATGCCGAGGGGCGTCTAATTCTGGCAGATGCTCTGAGCTATGGGATTAAACGCTTTAAACCGGATGTGGTGATTGATCTGGCCACCCTGACCGGAGCGGTAATTGTCGGTTTGGGGCATCATACGACTGGTCTGATGAGTAATGATGATGATCTGGTTAAACGGCTTTGCCTGGCTGGTGAGCAGAGCGCTGAACCGGTTTGGCGTCTGCCCCTTGGTAAGGAGTATAGTAAACAGCTTAAATCACTGACCGCCGACCTGAAAAATGTTGGGGATAAGGGGGCTGGCACCATAACTGCCGGTGCCTTTTTGCAGGAATTTATTACTGATACCAGATGGGCTCATCTCGATATTGCCGGTACGGCCTGGAATTTTACTGAAAAGAGTTATGTCCCTCCCAAGGGACCGTCTGGTGTCGGTGTCCGCCTTCTTCTGGAATTAATCAGGGGGTGGCAGCCATGAAGTACAGAGGTAAGCGTTTCAGGAGCGCTTACGTACAAAGTAATATGAAATGTAGCTATGAGTGAAATTGCGCTGGCCGGGATGACTGTTCTTCTGGCCGAGGATGAAGAGATAAATACCGAGGTCGCGGTTAATATACTTGAGGATAAAGGCCTGCTGGTAACTGCTGTCTGTGACGGCCTTGAGGCGGTGAAGTGTTACAAGGCTCATTCTTTTGACATTGTGCTGATGGATATTATGATGCCGGTGATGAACGGTTATCTTGCCGCGGCCGAGATCAGAAAGATTGAGAAGATTGAGCATCGCGCACCAGCCGTTATTATTGCCATGAGCGCTCTCTCTGATCCGGATGAACATCGTAAATGGTTAAAAAACGGGATAGACGGTTATGTGGCTAAGCCCATAAACTGGCCCGGTTTGTTTAGAGAAATCGGTCATAACGCGGGCGGTAAAAGGGCGGAAAAACCCCAGACGGAACTTTTATCATGTGTTATCGACTATGAGCGTTTTGTGGGCGATATGTGCAATAAAAACCATGATCTGGCTGTAAGTCTGATTAATAAATTTGTCAGCAGTCGGGTTAGTGAGTTAATTCAGGCGGCCGAGGAGGCGGTTCTGGGTAAAGATGTTAAACGTCTGCGAGAGGTTTGTCATAGTATGATAGGTGTTTCCCGGAGTATGTGCGCTGACGGCCTGGCCAGACGGGCCTCTGAGCTGCGCCAGCTGGCCATAGAGGGCAGCTGGCCTGCCATGCCTGACGTAATTGAGACCATGCGCAGATGCCATGATAGTATAATGCGCTGGTGGGAAACTAAATTATAGCCTCTGTCCCCTCCCTCCTGAAGATTATAATTTTCTAAAAGGCAAAGGCGGCCTTGAATAATTCTCTGGTATATGCCGCCCTGGGGTTTTCAAAAATTTCCTTCGCTGTTCCACTCTCTATTATTTTACCGTCCTTCATCACTGCCAGTTCATTGGCCAGGGCCCGTACTACCCGCAGATCGTGGCTGATGAACAGATAAGTCATCTTGTAGCGCCGTTGAATATAGCACAGGAGATCAATGATCTGGGCCTGAATGGTCATGTCAAGGGCGCTGGTGGGTTCATCTAAGATCAGAAAGCGGGGCTGGAGGATAATGGCTCTGGCAATGGCAATCCTCTGGCGCTGGCCGCCGGAAAATTCATGGGGGTAACGGCTGGCCATGGCGGCATCAAGACCAACCTCATCCAAGGCTTTCTCCACCCGTTCTTTGAGCTCGTTTTTGTGAAGTTCAGGAAAATGCACCCGCAGGCCTTCGCTGATTATCCTGCCCACGGTGAGGCGGGGGGAGAGTGAGGAGAACGGATCCTGAAAGACAATTTGTAATTCCCGGCGCAGAGCCCGCAGGCGGCGGGCCCCGCATTTATTCAATTTTATACCTTTATAATCAATCTCCCCCTTGCTGGCCAGCAGACGCAGGATAGCAAATCCCAGGGTACTCTTCCCCGAGCCTGATTCCCCCACCAGCCCCAGGGTGGCGCCCTGTTTTATTTTAAGGGATACCCCGTCAACAGCGGTGATACATTCACGGGCCTTGAACCAGTTTCCCGGCTGGGAAAACTCAACCCGCAGGTTTTTTATTTCGATGAGCGGTTCATTGGTAGCAGCGGTTGTCTCTGGCGGCTTGCCATGGGGGGTGGAATTCAGCAAACTGCGGGCATAGGCGGTGCGGGGATGGTGGAAAACCTCCTGGGCTGGGCCTGATTCCACTAAATGGCCGCGGTGCATGATATAGACCGTCTGGGCGATTTCATGCACCATGGCCAGGTCATGGGTAATGAGCAGTACCGCCATTTTGAATTCGGCCTGCAGGTCTAAAATAAGGTGGATTATCTGGGCCTGGATGGTAACGTCCAGGGCCGTGGTAGGTTCATCGGCAATGAGCAGATCCGGGCGGCAGGCCAGGGACATGGCAATCATCACCCGCTGCCGCTGGCCGCCGGATAATTGATGGGGGTAATACCCCATCCTCTTTTCCGCCTCTTGAAGTCCGCAGCGTTCAAGCAGATTTACGGCCTCCCGGCGGGCCTGGGGAATGGTAAGCTGGCGGTGGATGGTGAGGGGCTCAAGCAATTGGCTGCCAATATTATAGACCGGGTTTAACGAGGTCATGGGCTCCTGAAATATCATGGCAATGCGGTTGCCCCTGATTTCCCGAATTTTATTCTCTGAGAGTTCCAGCAGATTGCGGCCGTTGAACTCGATGCGGCCGCTGGTCTCCACCGGAGCCACCTTGTCCAGCAGACGCAGAATGCTCATGGCGGTAACCGATTTCCCGGAGCCGGATTCCCCCACCAGGGCCGTGGTGCCCCCCCGGGGTATTTGCAGGTCGATTCCCCGCACCACCTCTACCTCAGCGGAGTCAAGTTTGAATTTTACCCGCAGGTCTTTGATATTAAGCAGCATTATCTAAAATAAGTCTCATTGATTTCTTGGTAAGCGCCCCATAAGCCACACATTCGCATACGACCATGATCGTATGCGAATGTAAGCGCTTCACTGCCCTGCTGTGCGTGATCAAAGCCCCCGATAATACACCCCGTATATTGGGGGCTTTGATCGCGTGCAGCAGGGCGTTCATGGAGCGCTTACATTTCTGGGGTCAAAGGCCTGACGCAGAGCCTCGCCGATGAAGATTAACAGAACCAGGGTTCCCACCAGAACAACTACACTGCCAGCCGACAGCCACCAGGCCTCAATATTATTCTTGCCCTGGGCCAGGAGCTCGCCCAGGCTGGGGGTGGGCGGCGGCACGCCCAGGCCGAGGAAATCAAGGCTGGTAAGGGCCAGAATGGCACCTGACATCCGGAAGGGCAGGAAGGTAATTACCGGGGTCATGCCATTGGGCAGCAGGTGGCGGAACATAATGGCACCATTCCCCACCCCGAGGGCTCTGGCGGCCGTGATATAGTCCATATTGCGGCCCCTTAAAAATTCGGCCCGCACGTAATCAGAGAGCCCCATCCAGCCGAACATGGAAAGCAGAATGAGAAGCAGGGTGATGGAGGGCTTGAAAATGGCTGAGAATATAATTAACAGGTAGAGCTCCGGCATGGAGCCCCATATCTCAATAAAACGCTGGCCCAGGAGGTCGGTGAAACCGCCGAAATAACCCATCAGCGCCCCGGCCAGTATGCCGACGGCGGTACCGATAATGGTCAGAGCAAAGCCGAAGAGGACGGAGAGCCGGAAGCCATAAATGACCCGGGCCAGGACATCACGCCCCTGGTCATCGGTGCCCAGCAGATTCTCCCGGCTGGGCGGCGAGGGCAGCGGGACATTAAGGTTCAGGTCAATGGAATCATAGCTGTGAGGGTTGGGAGGGAAGACGGCCCAGTTGCCGTTGCTGGTGATTTTTTTCAGAATATAAGGGTCACGATAATCGGCTTCGGTCTGGAAATCACCGCCAAAGGTCGTCTCTGGGTAGGTCTTGAAAACGGGAAAATAGATATGATGCTGATAATCCATAATCAGGGGCTTGTTGTTGCTGATGAGTTCAGCAAACAGGCTTGTTACAAAGATAACGGAGAAGATAATCAGGCTGTAATAGCCTAATTTGTTGGCCTTGAACTGCCGCCAGTGCCGGCCGCCCGGTTTGTCTCCCACGGCAGCCATCAGTGATTATCCACGCTGTCAAAAGAAATTCTGGGATCAACCATGACATAGCTTAAATCAGAGAGCAGTCTGGCTATGAGTCCGATAATAGTAAAGAAGAAAAGGGTGCCAAGAACCACGGGGTAATCGCGGTTCATAATGGAGTTGTAGGCCAGCAACCCCATGCCGTCGAGGGAAAAAATGGTCTCGATCAACAGGCTGCCGGTGAAAAAGGCGGCAATAAATGAGCCGGGGAAGCCGGTAATAATGGGGATAATGGCGTTACGAAAAATATGGCGGTAGAGAATATGGTTCTCAGACAATCCCTTGGCCCGGGCGGTGATGACGTATTGTTTCCTGATTTCCTCTAAGAAGCTGTTTTTAGTGAGCATGGTCATGACCGCCAGGCTGCCCACGGTGCTGGAGATTACCGGTAAGACCATATGCCAGAGATAATCGGTGATTTTGGCCATCAGGCTGAGGCTGGACCAGTTGTCCGAGACCAGGCCCCGCAGGGGGAAGATGCTCCAGAAGCTGCCGCCGCCGAAGAGGACAATGAGAATAATGGCCAGGGCAAAGCCGGGAATGGCGTAACCGGTGAGGATAACCGTGGAGGTAAAGACGTCAAAGGGGGTGCCGTGGTTTACCGCCTTTTTGATTCCCAGGGGGATACAGGTGAGATAGACGATGAAAAAACTCCACAGTCCCAGGGACATGGAGACCGGCAGTTTTGATATTACCAGACTGGTGACGCTCTGATGGTGATAATAGCTGGTGCCGAAGTCAAAGCAGAGGTAATTCTTCATCATGGTCAGGAAACGTGTCAGCGGCGGTTTGTCAAAGCCGTAGAGCTTTCTTAACTCGGCGATGCGCTGCTGATCCAGCCCTTTATCACCCTGATAAAGGCCCATACTCCCGGAACTGACCTCGCCGCTGCCGGTATTGTGGGCCTTTAACTGGGAGAGCATCTGCTCCACCGGGCCGCCTGGCACAAACTGGGTAACGGTGAAAGTTATCAGCATGACCCCGAAGAGGGTGGGAAACATAAACAATATACGGCGCAGGATATAACGGGCCATGGTGACCTGGTGTTTTTATTTTTTCCACCAGGTCATAAGGGCCTGGATGGGCTGGTAATAGAGGGGCAGGGTTTTGGGCTGGTCGAATTTATTCCAGTAGGCCACCCGATGGCGGGCCAGATACCAGTTTGGTACCACATAATAACCATACCACAGCACCCGGTCAAGGGCATGACAGGCCGCCTTTAACTGCCGGCGGTTATGGGAGTATATTATATCGTTAACCAGGGCGTCAACCACCTTGCTTTTGATGCCGATGAGGTTGCGGGAACCCTCACGGTCCGCGGCGGCCGATGACCAGTAATCACGCTGCTCGTTCCCCGGTGACTGGGATTGGCCAAAGACCCCGACCACCATGTCGAAATTGAATTTTTCCAGCCGCCGGGTATAGAGCGCCGGGTCGATGGTGCGGTAATCGGCTGTGATTCCCAGACGTTTCAGATTTAAGACATAGGGGGCGATCACCCGTTCAAAGGCGGGGGAGGCCAGGAGAATCTCGAAGATGAATTTTCGGCCTGTGCGGCGGTTCACCAGCTGATTATTAACCACCTGCCAGCCGGCCTCCTTTAAAAGACGCTGCGCCCGACGCAGATTACCCCGCAGGGAGTGAGGCGGAGTGGTGGTAAACGGGGTCAGGGGGGTGGTGAATACCTCCGGCGGTAATTGTTTTTTGAAGGGCTTGAGCAGGGTGAGCTCCCGGCCGCCGGGCAGACCGGTGGCGGCCAGCTCGGAATTACTGAAATAGCTGTTGCAGCGCGTGTACTGCCCGAAAAAGAGGCTCTTGTTCGTCCATTCAAAGTCAAAGGCCAGGCCCAGGGCCTCTCTTACCCGGCGGTCGGCAAAGAGGGGGCGGCGGATATTCATCACAAAGCCCTGCATGCCGGCATCATTCTTATGGGGCAGATATTTTTTTATGATTTGGCCGCTTCTGAATTTGGGGCCTTTCAGGTCGCGCTGCCATTGCTTGGCAATATTGATGGCCATAAAATCAAAGTCGCCGGCCTTGAAGGCTTCCATGCTCACCTGTTGATCCTTGAAATATTTATAGGTAATGGTCTGGAAATTAAACATACCGCGCCGTACCGGAAGATTCCTGGCCCAGTAATTGGGGTTTTTCTCGTAGGTGATATATTTACCGGCCTCAAAGCTCTTTATTGTATAGGGGCCGCTGCCCACGGGCGGTACAAGTCCAACCTCATTAAAAGGGTGGCGCTGATAAAAGGCGCGGGAGAGTATCGGCAGTTCACAGGCGATGAGGTGTAATTCCCGGTTGGCCTTTCTGAAGATAAATTTAATTTTATGGGGGCCGAGAATACGCGCCTCGCTTATATCACGGAAATACGACTGATAAAAGGGGTGGGCCGCCGGGCCTTTCAGGGTATCAAGGGAAAATTTTACATCTGCCGCCGTCAGCGGACTGCCGTCGGAGAAACGGGCCCGGGGATTAAGGGTAAAGGTGACGGAGAGGCCGTCAGCCGCTGTCTTGATGTCCCGGGCAATGAGGCCGTATTTGGTAAAGGGCTCGTCAAGACTGCTGACGGCAAGGGGTTCAAAGATCAGGGTGTTCAGGCCGTCCGGGGCTGTGCCTTTGAGGGTAAACGGATTCATCTTGTCAAAACTGCCCAGACTGTGGAGGACAAGGCGGCCGCCTTCTCTGGCCTTTAAAGATGTATAATCAAAATGGGTGAAATCGGCCGGGTATTTTAACGATCCGTCTAAACTGACGCCATGGGCGGCAAAGGCTGTCTGGGGCAGAAACAGTATAGTCAGGTAAATAAGTATATTTTTAAAATTCATAATGTTGTTGATAGTGAGCGGTCGTGAGCCATGATTTATGGCGTAGCGGTTAACTACGTTTGTTATGAAACGAAAAGTCCGATTTGTCCGATTTGTCGCTCCGCAGCGTTTCGACAGACCTTTAAATTAGCCGTGGAAGAAATAATAAGTTCTATTCCACAACCTGGCAATCTAATTTTCCATCATGGAGAGTCAGCCGCAGGCGGTCGCCGGGGGCCGCGTCGCCGCGGCTGCGGAGGATTTTGTTATCCGGCAGAAGAGTGACCACGGCATAACCCCGGCCCAAGATATTCAGCGGACTTACGGCGTTGAGCAGGGCGGCGGCCTGACGGAATCTGGCGGTTTCATGCTCCAGTCTGGCCCGTATCTGACGGGACAGGCTCTCTTTGAACACCTGCAACCGCTCGTGGTGGCGCGCGATTAAGGTCCTGGGGCTGTGGAAGAGCAAGGCATTGACCTGATTGTCCACAGCCCGGCTCATGGTCAGGAGTATGTTGTCCATTGCCCGCTGGAGGCTGCCCTCGGTTTGCTCTAAGCGCAGGCGAATACCCTGCAGGGCATTCGCCGGAACCGTGAGGAGACGGCATTGGGCCTCTGTCCGCTGGCGGAGGATGGTGAGCCGGCGGTTCATGCTCTCTGTGAGGCGTTGTTTGTTCCGGCTTACTGTCTGGCTTAGAACCAGGCGGTCGGGCAGTACTGCCTCGGCAGCCGCGGTGGGGGTGGGGGATCGTTTATCGGCCACCAGGTCAAGGATGGTGAAATCTACTTCATGGCCTATGGCACTCACCACCGGCAGGGGGCATTTGTATATCTCCCGCGCCAGCTCTTCATTGTTAAAGGGCCATAGATCCTCAAAGGAACCGCCGCCCCGGCAAATAACAATTACCTCGCAGTTTCGCTCCTGAACCAGACGCAGGGCCTGGATTATGGCGGCTGCCGCCTGTTCACCCTGCATGGGGGCTGGATATATCTCAATGGGTACGGCAGGAAAACGGCGGGCGGCAATTTTTAAAAAATCATGCACCGCCGCTCCCTGGGGGGAGGTAATAAGGGCTATCTTGCGGGGCAGGAAGGGAATTGGCAGTTTATGGCTGGCGGCAAAAAGTCCTTCGCCCTCTAAACGTCTCTTTAATTTTTCAAAGGCCAGGTATTTTAGCCCGGCTCCGGCAAAATCAACGGAATCGACGATAATCTGATAATCACCCCTGGCCTCGTAGACTGAAACCCGGCCCCGGCAGATGACCTGGGCCCCATCGCGGAGCTCCTTCTCTAAATAGCGGCTCTGTGATTTAAAGAGTACGGCTTTGAGCTGGGCATTATCGTCCTTCAGGGTAAAATATAGATGGCCTGAATAGGGCCGCCGCAGATTTGAAATTTCACCGTTCACCGCCACAAAGGCAAAACCGTGTTCCAGAATACCCTTTATGGAACGGGTGATTTCTGTCACCGTCTGTACGGTATTGGTAAAATTTATTGCCATAATTGATTTTTTTTCTTGAGGTAATAGGCGGTTAAAGGGTATCTTGTAAAATTAAATTTTTTAGAATTAAACTTTAATTATTTTTAATAATCAAGTGCTTATTTGAGGAGAATTATGGCCGCTGAGGATGTATTTCATAAGAAGCATGAGGACGTGGTTGCCAAGGATGAAAAGGCGATTCTCGAGGAGCTGAATCTGCCGCCGGCAGTCATAGAGTTTTTCCGTAAATATGAAAAAATGATAAAGGTGGGGCTTGTCATTCTGGTGCTTTTGATACTGGGCGGTGAGGGGTATCAGAAATACACCGCTAATCAGGCTGAAAAATCTTCCGCCATGCTTTATTCCGCCCTCCAGAGTGCCGATGTGGCTCAGGAATCTAAGATTCTGGGGCAGTTAAGTACGAAATATTCCCATACCGGCAGTGCACTGTGGGCGAATATTGAGCTGGGGCATGTGGCCTTTAAAAAGGGCGATTTCAGTAAGGCGGCCGATTTTTACAGCAAAGCGCTGACCAGAATATCTAACACTCATCCCATTTATCCCCTGGTGCTTTACAGTCTGGCTCAGGCCTATGAAAATATGGATAATGTGGATAAGGCCAAGGAGGCCTTTTTAAAGCTCACGGATATTAATGGTTTTATCGGCGAAGGTGATCTGGGTCTGGCCCGAATCTATGAAAAACACGGTGATCCGGCCCAGGCCCTGACTTATTATCAGGAATATATAAAATTGCCTGAAACTCAGCCGGGGGCGATTAAGGATTGGGTTATGACCAGAATTGCCCAATTACAAAAATAGAGATGGAAATTATTCGTATTCCAGCCGCCATGACCTCCTGGTCAAAGGCGGAACGGGCCGGTGGGCGGAGTCTGGCTCTGGTGCCTACCATGGGTTGTCTGCATGCCGGGCATCTCAGTCTGATGGCTGCCGCCAGACAGCGGGTCGACCTGCTGGCGGTAAGTATTTTTGTCAACCCGGCTCAATTTGGCCCTGATGAGGATTTTGCCAGTTATCCCCGAATCTTTGAGGCCGACTGCCTTGCCGCCGAAAAGGCTGGAGTGGATGTCATCTTTGCCCCTGAGGCGGCGGCCGTTTATCCACCTGGTTTTCAGACCGTGGTTCGAGTCAAGGAATTGACGCAGGGCCTGTGCGGTGTCTCCAGGCCCGGTCATTTTGATGGAGTTGCCACGGTAGTGGCAAAATTATTTAATATTGTCCAGCCGCAACTGGCGGTTTTCGGGGAGAAGGACTTTCAGCAACTGGCTGTTATACGGGCCATGGTGAGAGACCTTAATTTTGCGGTGGAGATCGTCGGTTGTCCCATTGTCCGGGAGGCGGACGGTCTGGCTATGAGTTCTCGTAACCGTTACTTGAGCCCCGCTGAACGGCAGGCTGCTCTATGTCTGTGCCGGGCCCTGGAGTCTGCCCGGCGGCAGGCGGCAGAGGGAGAGCGAGACTGCGGCAGAATTATTGCCCGCCTGTCAGCCGTTGTTGCTGCCGAACCAAAAGCCCGGGTGGATTATCTGAAAATTGTCAATGACGCGGATTTACGGGAGTTGGAAAAGCTGACTGATTCGGCATTGTTGATGATGGCGGTGTTTATTGGCAGTACCCGTTTAATTGATAACGGTTATCTGTTTCCTGAAAGAGATAACCTGCAGAATTCTATTAACTCAGCAGCTTGTTGAACTGAGATCCGCAGTTTCTGCCCTGAACCCATCAGAGTTTTAAATGTCACAATCAGTCAAGGAGTAACATAATGCGAAGTGAAAAATCAGCTGTTTATGTTTTAATAATCTTAATGATATTATCAGGGCAGGTCGGACTTTCAAATGCCGCTGGTTCTCAAAAAACAAATAAGATAAATAAAACAGAAAAATGGCTTGGGCTGTTGCGTATAGATAGAGGTGTTGAACGGGAAATTGATAAAAACGAGGAACATGTTTTTGTCAGTCTCCCGGCCGACCTTAAAAAGGAATTTAAAAAATATTCAGCAACCATTTTTGATAAACAGAAGATCATGAGTGAGCTTTTTGTACCCTTCTTTTCGAAGCGGGTAACAGAGGCTGATCTGGACAGGTGGATCAGTTTTTATTCTTCAGAGGTTGGTAAATCAATAATTGCTAAACAGGTGGATTTAAAGAAAAGACAGAATGAAATCATAAAAAATACGATAGAGTCTGTTAAAAAAGGCACTGCCGTAAAATTACCCTCTGCAGATTTAAATGACCCTGGATATGCCAAAAGCCTCAAGCTTTTCAAGGTGCTTGACTATAAGAAAAATTACGAACAAGTGTTACGGATGATATCTCGAGCTTTGCCGCCTTTTATGCTGACAAGATTCAAAAAGGTGTTCACCGAACATTATTATCTAAACAGCATGGCCATGTCGACTAAAAAGATTTATACGAATAAGGAATTAGATGCGGCAATAGATTTTTTCAGTTCAACGGCCTATAAGAATTTTATTAAAAAATTACCGGAAATAATAAAAAATCAACGGATTAAATATAAGCAATATATACAATCACGCATAGAAAGGCTGCAAAAGGCGGATAAAATACCGCAAAATCTCGCCAGCTATCTTTTGCGGAAGAAGGGCTGAAATGCACCAATTATAAAAAATAAAAATCAGGGGAACTATTCAGCACGGATTGCTAATTGCCCCCAACTGTAACTGTTCGGCAGCGTTCCAGGTCTGCTGCCCCCATGAGAGGAATATAATGCTGCGTCAAATGCTAAAGTGTAAAATCCACCGGGCCACTGTTACCGAGGCCAATTTGAATTACGAAGGCAGTCTGACGGTGGACAGCGCCCTGATGGACAGAGCCGGTCTGCTGCCTTTTGAAAAAATTAATATCTATAATATTAATAACGGTGAACGTTTTAATACCTATGTTATTCCCGGCCGCCCGGATTCCGGGGTTATCTGTCTGAACGGCGCCGCGGCCCGTAAGGGGGTGGTGGGTGATCTGATTATAGTGGTCACTTTCGCCCTCCTGGACGAGACCGAATTGCAGGGTTATGAACCGCAAATCGTGGTGTTGAACCCGGATAATTCCATAAAGACTCTTTAAAGACTGTTCACAGTTGCCGCTATGTCTGATAACCATGAGCTATTTATGTTTGCGGCCCTTAAAGAGGCGGAAGCGGCGCTCGCCGGGGGGGAATTCCCTGTGGGCTGTGTTATTGTCTCTGCTGGTGAGATTGTCGCCAGGGGCGGTCGGCAGCATAGCAGGCAGAGCAGCGCAGGGCCGGCCAGTGAACTGGATCATGCTGAGATTAATGCCCTGCGCGCTCTTCGGAGGCAGCAGCCGTTATTGTCCACGGAGGGGGTCACCATTTATTCTACCATGGAACCATGCCTGATGTGTTATTCCACCCTGCTGGTTAACGGTATCCGCCGTTTTATTTATGCCTACGAAGACGTTATGGGCGGTGGTACCAATCTTCCCCTGGAGCGTTTGTCTCCCCTGTATAGAAATATGCGGCCTGTGATTACTCCCGGCGTTTTGCGCTCTGAAAGCCTGGCTCTGTTTAAGAATTTTTTTGGCGGCCCGCAGGCCTATCTGCGCGGCACTATTCTGGCCCAATATACCTTAAATGCCTGAACAAAATGACTTCCCAAATAGTTAGAACTCTGGCCTTTCAGCCCAACGAACGGAATATTTTTTTTCATATCCTTACGGCTTGTAATCTGTCCTGCCGCCATTGTTATATAAATCCCGCCCAGCACGGTAATAACACCCTGACTAAAGAGACCATTGCCGACTGGCTGGCTCTTTTTGCCAATCAGGATAAGGACTCCAACGTAATTTTTCTGGGCGGAGAGCCTACCCTGCATCCCGATCTGCCCTTTGCCGTTAAAACTGCCCGGCGGCTGGGCTATCGCACTGTAACCGTTGATACTAACGGTTATCTCCATCATGATCTGCTCGACAAAATAGGGCCGGAGGAAGCGGTATTGAGTTTCAGTCTGGATGGCCCTGAGGCGGAGATTAACGATCCCCTGCGCGGCAGCGGGGTTTTCGAGGTCTGCACCGCCAATATCAGGCGGGCGGTGGCCATGGGGTTTGAAACCAGCCTGATCTATACGGTAAGTTCTCTGAATATAGCTGCTTTGCGGCGTATGCCGGCCCTGGTAAAATCTCTCGGGATCCGTAATTTCTTCATTCAGATCATCGGGCTGCGGGGTAATTCAGCTGGCGGGGACTCTTCCGGCCTTCAGCTCAGTCCGGAGGAATGGTTGGCTCAGGTGCCGTCAGTGGCGGCGGAGGCGGCCGCTCTTGGCCTGCATGTCATCTATCCCAAAGTTTTTTTAGATGAGAGTGAACAATTTGTCTGTGCCGGGGAGGCGGCGGAGAACTTTTTTATCTTTCCCAACGGCCGGGTGTACCGCTGCCCTCTTTGTGAAGACTTTCCGGTTCATTCCTTTGAGATAACGGCAGACAGACATCTGCGCCCGAACCCCGGACTGCGTGAGGAACAATTTTTCAGTTTGCGTATTCCAGAAGGCTGCGTAATGAATAAGATGCTGCAGCCCTCTAATATCAGCTATGATAGTGCTGGTCGGCCGAAATTCCGTATTTCATGCTGTCTGCTTAAGCAGGAGATAATGAGTTCAATGATATAAAAACTCTTGACATTTTTTTATTTACGAGTCATATTATTAGACTTTGTTGTGGTAAACGGGCCTATAGCTCAGTTGGCTAGAGCCACCGGCTCATAACCGGTAGGTCCCTGGTTCGAGTCCAGGTGGGCCCACCAGTTTATCAGTATGGCTTGATTGCCGGATTTACGGTGATTTAACATTTTTGGAATGTAATACTTTCAGGTACAAGCGAACAGCTGCCCTAAACTGTGAGCTGTAACTGTTACTTTGAAATTTCTATTATCATGGCGCATTACATAAACTACGAAAACCGTACCGCTATGGTTTTTAAAAAGGTGTAACCTTGTATAAGGTTGCACCTTTTTTTATAACCCGTCTGCTTTATTTAGCCCGCGTATGAGTACTGCCGAGATTAAACTTCGTAATATCATTGATATTCTTGACCGTGTCGTTCCGCCGTCCTGCGCTGAGGACTGGGACAATGTAGGTCTCATGAGCGGCCATCCCGAGCAGGTTGTCAAGGGAGTTCTCGTGGCTCTTGATCCAACCAGGGATCTCCTGAAGGAGGCTGCCGCGGTAAACGCCAATCTGATTATTACCCACCATCCTGTAATTTTCAGGCCCTGGCGGCATATACGGCTTAACGAGCCGGGAGCCGCCTTTGTGGCCGGTGCCATTCGTAACAACGTAGCAGTATTTGCCTGTCATACCAATCTTGATGCAGTTCGTCACGGGATAAACGATGCCCTGGCCGGGGCTCTCGGTATTCTTGACTGCCGTCCTTTGCGGGCTGCGGCCTCTGAGGAACCGGTGCTCGGTTTAGGATTGAGCGGCAGATTGCGGCAGCCGCTGCCGGGCAGGGAGTTTTTGCAGATGCTTTGCGCCGTACTGCAACAGCCGGCAGTCAGGATCTGCGGCCGGCTGCCTGAAATCATTCAACGGGCGGCGGTATGCGGTGGCAGCGGTTCAGATTTTGCGACAGCCGCCCGACATTCCGGCGCTCAGATTTATATAAGCGGTGAGATTAAGCACAGTACGGCACGCTGGGCGGAAGAGGTGGGCTTCTGCATAGTTGATGCCGGTCATTTTGGCACCGAAAATACAGGTATCCCCGTCTTTGCGGATTTACTGCGCGGCCAGTTGAAGGAACAGGGGCTGGAATTACCAGTTATCGTCTCCAGCCGGCAGTGTGACCCCATGGGCCTGTTTGTTGCTCAGTCATAGATCAGGGTAAGCGGCTACAGGGCGCCGAATCTGCTTCGTAGTTCACGTACCGGTTATGATTTCAGCCCAATGCCTTTGTATCTCTGGTTCCCCTGACGCCTGATAAGGAGGGGGTGCAATACAAAAAAGTGACAGTGCAAAAGAAATGAACACCGAACACTGAACATTCAACACCGAATTATGAATTAACAACAAAAACTACTTACATGGTAAACCAACAAAATATTGTCAGGATCTCCGTAAGCACAGCTGTATTCGCTGTTTTTTTTCGGTGTTCTATGTTGAATGTTCGGTGTCGGAGTCTGCGCTTACCTGGACGTCCAATTTTTAAACGCTGATCTTAAACAGCCATATTTATGCTATTTTCACAAAGTTGTATTGCACCCGTAAGAATGGTTTGCGGGGTGCCGGTTTTACCCTGTGAACAGTTATACTGAAAAATAATACATCAATCAACACCCAGAGGTAGTCACATTGAAAGAGGAAATTAAAAATCTTATTGAATTGCAGACCATTGATCTTGAGGTCTATAAGATTAACAAAGAGATGCAGGAGGGCCTGAGTAGTCTGGATATCAGGCGGCAGGGCATCGAGGACGATAAAAAAACTATCTCCGACTACCAGGAACAGCTTGAATCAGGGGCGAAACGTCGCCGTGAGCTTGAGGTCATGATCAGTGACGAGGAGGAACGAATTAAGGATCGGCAGTCAAAAATCATGAATATTCAGACTAATCGTGAATATCAGAGTATTCTTAAGGAAATTGAGGATACCAAGCTGGCTAATAAGCAGCGGGAAGACGAATTGCTGCTTCTCATTGAGCAGCTTGAGGCCATGGAAAATAAGATTGAGGAAATTAAAAATAAATGCGCTGCCGAGGAGGAAAAGATAAAAAAAGACTCCACGGCTGTTGATCATAAGGCGGCTAAATTAAAGAAAAAAAAGAAGGATATCATGAAGGCCAGAGAGGCGCAGGCGGCCAAGGTGAATAAAAAATATCTCAAACGTTACGAGACCTTGAAGGAACGCCGGAGCGGGCTGGCGGTGGCCGGGGTAGCTGCCGGGGTATGTCTGGGCTGCAATATGAATATTCCGCCCCAGATGTTTAATGAGTTATTGCGGGAGGATGAGATATTGTCTTGCCCGACCTGCAATCGGATGATGTATCATCAAGCCGCGGAAAGTACTGAAGAATAAACAGTTGTTAATGACGTCAATTTTAAGGAGCGGACGCATGGCCGCCGGCCGCAGTCCGTGGCTGGAGGAAAGTCCGAACTCCGCAGGGCAGGGTGGTTCGTAACGCGAACTGGGGGTGACCCCGAGGAAAGTGCCACAGAAAATATACCGCCGGGCCGCAAGGCTCTGGTAAGGTTGAAATGGCGAGGTAAGAGCTCACCGCCCGTGTGGTGACACACGGGGCATGGTAAACCCCACCTGGAGCAAAATCAAATAGGGAGACGTTTGAGGGCGGCCCGCCCAAAGTCTCCGGGTAGATTGCTAGAGGCAGCAGGCGACTGCTGTCCCAGATAAATGGTCATGGTTCACCGTCAGGTGAATACAGAATTCGGCTTATAGTCCGCTCCTTTTCTTTTTTTTATCCCCCCCCTCTCTCTTCTTCATCAGGCGCTGATCCGGGGGGAACAGGTGTCTGGTGTCCCATTTTTTACTCTGGAGAATTTTAATGACCGCACGGGATATAAATTTCAGGATAGGGCATGGCTATGACGCTCATCGTCTGACCGAGGGGCGTAAGCTGATTATGGGCGGGGTGCATATTCCCTGGGACAAGGGTCTGCTGGGCCATTCAGATGCCGATGTGGTGGCCCATGCCCTTTGTGACGCTCTGCTTGGAGCCCTGGGAGCCGGTGACATAGGGCATCATTTCCCTGATTCCGCCCCTGAGTATAAGGGGATAGACAGTCTCCGGCTGCTGAAAATGGTCATGGCGAAGGTCTGCCGGGCGGCATATAGGTTGATTAATGCCGATCTGACCATCATCGCTCAACAACCCCGTCTGTCACCTTATATCTCACAAATGCGCCGGAATCTGGCCGAAGTCTGCCTGGTCTCACAGGCTGAGGTTAATGTCAAGGCCACCACTACGGAAGGAATGGGCTTCAGCGGCCGCCTTGAGGGAATAGCCTGTCATGCTGTAATTCTGCTTGGCTGAGAGGTACTCAGGTCGAGGAGGCGGGGCAGGCGCTGCAGGTCTTGCTGTCGCTCTTGGGGCATGACGGGGCGGGAGTTGCCGGGGCGGTACTTGAATCTGATTTTTTGGGGTCCTTGCAGGTGTTGTTAGATGTGCTGCTGTAGCCGTCGGCGTACCAGCCGCCGCCTTTGAGCTGAAATGAGCTGCGGGAAATTAATTTTTTCAGAATGCCGGAGCATTTGGGGCAGGTGGTTAACGGTTCATCGGCCAGGTGCTGCCAGGCCTCGGTTATCTCATGGCAATTCTCACATTCGTATTCGTAAATAGGCATTTAATTAACTCCTTTGCGCTGCGTGTTAGAGATTAACAAAAAAACAGTTTGAAAATAATGCTGTCCGGTGGCGATGTCAATGGTCTTTATGGCGGCTTGGTTTAATTTATATCTTTAAGCTATATGGCGGATGGATTAGGGTGTTGAATAATTATTTCAATATACGTTATAAATAAAGTAAGTTCAGAACGCGCGGATTCCGACTGGCTGCCGTTGAACAATTATCAAAAAAATACCATGGGGGAGTAGTTATGCAGCAGATACTAAGCGCCCAGGCCAGAACCGGCATGATATTGGCCAAAGACGTAATGTTGCCGGACGGCCGGGTTCTATGCGGCAGAGGGACTGTCATGACCGGGCCGCTGCTGGACCGTCTGATTAAGATGGATATTACACAGATAACCGTGGACGGTCATCCCGTAAAGGTGCCGGGCGAAAAGACATTAAAGGAAGAGTTGCGGGATATTGAAGATCGTTTCTCTCTCGTCACCAAGGTCGCGCCCCTGATGTATATAAAAAAGCGGATTATGCAAAAAATGATTGATTCCCGGAGATAATTATGAGCGATGACAGACGGCAGCAGTTTAAGGCGGCCCTGCGGGACACCAAAAATCTCCCCACTCTGCCCGGCATTGTGACCAAACTGACCAGGATGGCCGATGATCCAGATACCACCACCGAGCAGATGGGCAGGGTTATCAGTAAGGACCATATTCTGGCTGCTAAATTATTAAAACTGGTTAATTCCGCCTTTTATGGTTTCCCGCAGCGTATCAGCTCTCTGAGCAGTGCCATTATTCTCCTGGGCTTTAACGTGGTTAAAAGTCTTATAATCTCAGCCTCTATCTTTGAGGTTATGGAAGATCAGGATGTGGAACTGTGGGAGCATTCCCTGGGCTGCGCTGTGGCGTCCGGGGTTATTGCCAGGCGTCTGGAAATAAGTGAGCCTGAGGAGATCAGTACCGCCGGTCTGATTCATGATCTTGGCAAGGTGGCGGTCAAGATGGAATTTTCAAAGGAATATCGGGCCGTGAACCAGCTGATGGCGGAGCGTGGGATTGCCATGCGGGAGGCGGAGATGGAGATTATGGGTATTAACCATGCCGAAGTCGGCGGCTGGCTGGCTAAAAACTGGAATCTGCCCATCCGCCTGGTGGAACCGATAAGCTGCCATCATACCCCGGAGCAGGCGGTTAATGAGCCCATATCCAGCGCTGTTGTTCATTTTGCCGATATCCTTATTCGTGGTATGGGTTATGGTCATGCCGGGGATAATAAGGTACCAATGTTGAGCAAAAAGGCCTGGGATATGTTAAGTTTCGACCCTGTGGATCTGGATGAAATTATTGATGAGGTTGAAGAAAAATTGTGGGATGTTAAGGGCTTCAGCCTGGAGATAACGGCTGACGCGGCAGAGGATGACAGTGAGGCGCAGGAGGCGTAGATGGCGGTGAGGATTCTGGCTGTCGGCAATATTTTTTCCGGGCCTGAACAAAAGATTGTTCTTGAGGCCCAGGGGTACCAGGTGGTCAGCCGTAATGATCTGCAGGGGGCCATGGCGATCTTTCTTGATGATCCGCCGGATACTCTCCTCCTGGAAAAAGGGTTTGAGGGCAATGGCGATCTGGCCCTGATTCCGGTGGTTAAGGCCTGTCTGCAGAAGACTAATATTCCGATTCTCCTGGTGGTTGATAACGAGGAGTCCCTGGCGGAGGTGGACTGGCAGGCGCTGCCCATTGATGATTTTATTACTCGTCCCATATCCATTGAGGCTCTTTTGGTTCGTCTGCGTATGGCCGAGGCTCGTATGCAGCGGGTTTTTGACAATAATCCCCTGACCAGGCTGCCGGGTAATACCTCAATTCTGCACGCTATCCAGAGGGCCGTTGATGAGGGCCGGGAGAGGCCCATGGCTGTCTGCTATCTTGATATTGATAATTTCAAGCCCTACAACGATCATTATGGTTTCAGCCGCGGTGATGAGGTTATTCTCGTTGTGGCCCGGGTACTGGTGAATGTTCTGGATAATATGGCCCGGCGCCATAGTTTTGCCGGTCATGTGGGCGGCGATGATTTTGTTTTTATTGTGCCGGAGGCTTTGGCGGCGGTGGTCTGTGAGCGGGTTCTGGCTAATTTCAGTGGGGTCAGAAATTCATTTATTGAGGTTGAGGATATCAAACGGGGCGGCTTTGTGGAGAAAAATCGTCAGGGTGCCGAGACCCATTTTGGCCTGCTCAGTATTTCCATCGCGGTGATTCCCACCGGTCATGGCGCTTTTCGGCATTATGGCGAGGTGGCTGCCGCCGCTTCCCAGGTTAAGCATAAGGTAAAGGCCATGGATGGTTCCAATTATCTTGTCGATCAACGGCGGGCCTATTCTCCCGACTGAGGCTCCGGCTGTAAACATTCCAAGAACATTTCTGGTCGGTGACTTTCAGACAATCAGACAAATACTTTAACGATTTTTTTATAATATGATTGGTATATTTGATTCCGGGGTGGGCGGTATGACCGTGGCCCATGCCCTTGAACAATTCTGTCCGGGCCGGGCCTTGATTTATTTTGGTGATCTGGCCCGCGCCCCTTATGGTTCCAAAAGCCCGGCGGCCATCAGGCGCTACGCCCGGCAGAATATTGAATTTTTACTGGCTCATGGGGCCAGGATGATTATCATTGCCTGTAACTCGGCGGCCAGCGTGGCGGCGGAGGATATGCGCCGGGAATTTTCGGTTCCCATTTTTGATGTTATCGGCCCGGCGGTACGGCGGGCGGTTGAAGTCAGCTCGGCGGCTGCGGGGCGTATTGGAGTTATCGGTACCAGGGCGACGATAAACAGCGGGGTTTATCCCCGGAAGATCGGGCGGATAAATCAGGATGTGCGGGTTTATGGCAATGAATGCCCCCTGCTGGTTCCTCTCGTTGAAGAGGGCTGGTTGAAGCGGCGGGAGACCAGAATGATTTTACGCTATTATCTGCGGCCCTTGAAGATGCGGCAGGTGGATACTCTGGTGCTGGGCTGCACTCATTACCCTCTGCTGCGTGATTTGATTCAGCCTCGGATTGGCAGGCGGGTGCGGATTGTCGATTCATCCATTGAGGTAGCCCGTGAACTGCGCCAATATTTAGATGATCACCCGGAGTGCGGTGCCGCAACGGGTGACAGCAGATTTTATGTCTCTGATATGACCCCGGCGGCGGCTGCTACTGCCCGCCGCATTTTTGGCCGTTCCATAGAACTGGAGGTTCAGGAAGCAGGGGGCTGAGGCGCTTACTCATCAATAATGATACAAAATATACAAAATATATGAAATATTATAAAAAAATCGTTATCTGGTTCGTTTTATTGCTGCCGGTTTCGGCCTTCGGGGCCATGTCACCTCATGATATTGCCAGCCGTCTGCAACAGGAATACCTTAAAACCAGAACCATGCGTGCCGACTTTAAGCAGGTTGCGATTAGTGCCGGCGGCCGTCATAAACGTGAGGGAGCCGGCTTCCTGCGTCTGCAGAAACCGAATCTCATGCGTTGGGATTATACCTCGCCCACTGCTCAAGTACTGGTTTCAGACGGTAAATTCATCTCCATGTATTTTGCCGCCGAAAAACAGATGATTAACATTGCAGCCAGCCGTTACCTGAGTTCCGATGTAACCTATTCCTTTTTTACCGGTAAAGGGAATATTCTGCGAGATTTCGTGGTCAGTGCCCCCAGGGCGGAGGACAGGGAGCTCATAGCCGGAACCTATGAAATAGAGATTGTGCCTCGGCGTGATAATTCCCAGATAGATCATATTGATCTCTGGGTTGATCAGCATTCCTTCATCCTGAAGTGCCTGAGAATGACGGATAAATTCGGTTCGCACACCGATATAACCTTCAGTAATGTGCAGAGAAATATAAAAATAAAGCCGGATGTTTTTAACTACAGCCCGCCGGCGGGTACGGAGATTATCAGAAAATGAGAATAGCAATTATGACGGACACCCATGATCAGGTTATGAATATGCGGGCGGCGGTGCGCTACTGCAATGCCTATGGCGTGAGTACCCTTATCCATTGTGGTGATCTTATATCGCCTTTTATGCTGGCGGAACTGGCCGAATTCGGCGGTGCGGTACATCTTATTTACGGCAATAATGTTGGCGATCAGCACCTCATATCACAATTCTGCGGCACGAAGTTTCCCACCATAAATCATCATGGTGTTCTGGGAGCCATGGAGGCCGGCGGCTTGAAGATTGCCTTTACTCATTATCCGGAGATGGCCAGGGGGCTGGCGGCCATGGATAATTTTGATGTGGTATGCTGCGGTCATAATCATCGTTACGCGGTGCGGGAGGTAGGCAACACGCTGCTCATTAACCCCGGTGAGATGCTGGGGGCCGAGGCGCAGCCGGGATTTTGTATTCTGGAGACTGTATCAAGGGAGGTGGAAAGGGTAGAGGTTGGACGGCAGATGGTGGATGAGAGCGCGTAGTCCGGTTTTTGGTAAATAAAGGAGAAACAGCAAATGAATGAGGAAATGAGCTTTGCCGAGCTGTTGGCGGAGAGTTATGAAGAACCGGTGAAACTCCAGGCCGGTGACAAGATAAAGGCCCGGGTGGTACGTCTGGGCCGTGACCTGGTATTTGTTGACCTGGGCGGCAAGAGTGAGGGGATATTCTCCTTGAGCGAGGTTGTAGATGCCGATGGTGAAGTGACGGTTAAGGAGGGTGATGAGATCCAGGTCTTTTTCCTGAGCGCTGAGCATGGTGAGACTCGCTGCACCACTCGTCTCGGTAAGGGGCCGGAGTCACGCGCTCTCCTGGAATCGGCTTTCAAAAGCGGTATTCCGGTGGCCGGCACAGTGGATAGCGAGATTAAGGGCGGTTTTGCCGTCAAGCTGGCTGGCGCCTCCCGTGCCTTCTGTCCCTTTTCGCAGATTGGGGTCAGCCGTGCTGAGGATGAAGACCTCAGCGGCCGGGAGCTTGATTTTAAGATTATTGAATTCGGGGAGGATGGTCGTAATATCATCGTCTCACACCGCAAGGTTCTGGAAGAACAGCGGCGGGAGAAAATGGCTCAATTACGGGAGACCTTGAGCGAGGGGATGACGGTTGTCGGGACAATTTCCTCTATCCGTGATTTTGGTGCCTTTGTTGATATCGGTGGTTTAGACGGTTTACTGCCAATTTCGGAAATCTGCTGGGGCCATGTTGAGGATATTAATGAGCGTCTGCGCGTCGGCCAGAAGGTTGAGGTCAAGATCATGAAGCTGGACTGGGAGGCGGAGCGTTTTTCCTTCAGCCTCAAAGACACAATGCCCGACCCCTGGTCTGATATTCTGGGGAATTACCCCTTAGGCACCAGCCATAAGGGCCGGGTGGCCCGGCTGACCAGTTTCGGGGCTTTTATTAACCTGGAGGAGGGGGTTGACGGTTTGCTCCATATCTCCAAATTAGGGGCCGGCCGCCGTCTCAACCATCCCCGTGAGGTGCTGGAAATGGGTCAGGAGGTTGAGGTAAAAATTGAGGCGGTAAAGGCTGAAGAGCGGCGAATTTCTCTGGCTCTGAGCGGCGAATTGACTCCGGCCGCAGATGGGGCCCCGGAGGGGGAGAAAAAACCGGGCGCTGAAGATGATTACCGGCAGTACACCCGGTCGGCCAAGGGCAGTTCCATGGGCACTCTGGGGGATCTGCTGGCGGCTAAATTGAAGTAAGGTAAGCGCTCCATGAACACTACCCTGCATACGTTGACCGGTCGCAATATACAGGGGGTAATTGCACCCGCTCAACGTGCACTGTTACGTCCCTGACGTGGTATCGCTTTTATACGACGATCGCTCGCATACGATCGTCGTCGTACCGCTATATTTCGAGAATTCCGAGAATTCCGAGATGTTATAAAGTCCGGCAGCGGACAATTTCAAACATGATAACGGCGGCAGCCGTTGAGGCATTTAATGACTCTATGCCGCCGGCCATGGGGATCCTGACCAGAAAATCGCACTGCTCCTTTACCAGGGGTCTGATACCCTTGTCTTCACTGCCGATTACTATGCAGACCGGCCCGTTAAAATCGGTCTCATAGAGACTTTGCCCGCCGTCACCAGCGGCTCCAAACACCCAGAACCCCTCATCTTGCAGGGCCTTCAGGGCCTTGCTGATATTGTTCACCTGGCAGAGGTTTACACGGCTCACCGCTCCCACTGAAACCTTGGCCACGGTACCGGAGAGCGGCGCGGCCCGGTCTTTGGCGAAGATAATCCCTAAAGCTCCGGCTGCCGCGGCCGAGCGTATAATGGCCCCGAAATTATGGGGATCCTGGATAGAGTCAAGGGCCACAATCAGGGGCTGAACCGTCTGCTGCCGGCGGATAATTTTGAGGAGCTCGTTTAAGCCCATAATATTAAACGGCCGGATGCGGGCCATTACCCCCTGATGCTTAACGGCTGCGGGTGATATGTCGTTTAAATTCTCTATCAGACGGTATGGAACTCCCTGGCGGCGGGCTGCTTCTACTAATTCTCCGGCCCGCGTTATGGTTTTCTGGAACCAGAGTTCAAGAATCTGCGCCGGGTTTGAAGACAGCAGTTCCATGACCGGATGGATTCCCCAGATCAAGTCGGTATCCTTGGCCTTATGTCCCTTTTTCCGTTCTAAATTGGCCATGTTAGTGCCTCGCCCCGCATATCCCGGCCACTGGCGGCCCGGAGGGCAATGACAATCGCCTCAAAGGTCTGGATAGCCATTTCTAAGTCATCGTTAATAATCTGATAGTCGTATTGCCCGGCCTGTGCCAATTCTCCGGCGGCATTGGCGAGACGGGTGTGCAGACTTGCCGCGTTTTCCGTCTGCCGGCCTTTGAGGCGTTGTTCAAGTTCGGCCATGGACGGTGGAGCGATGAAGATGTAGGAGGCCGGCAGACTGGCGGCGGCCTTGAGCTGCATGGCGCCCTGCACGTCAATATCCAGGATTACATCAACTCCGGCGGCTAACTGCTTTTGCACCGCCTCTCTGCTGGTACCATAATAATTATCATGCACCCTGGCCCATTCAAGAAAGTCATTCCGCCGGCGTTTGGCCTCGAACTCCTCCATACTGACGAAATGATAATCGCGGCCGTTTTTTTCACCCGGCCGCGATTGTCTCGTGGTGTGGGAGATGGAAAAGGCCAGTTTTGCCAGGCGGCCTAAAACCGGTTTAACAATGCTGGTCTTGCCGGTACCGGAGGGGGCGGAGACAACGAGGAGACGTCCGGTACTCATGGCTTCTTCTCCGTTTTCTCTCCCAGTACAGCCCCGCTCATGGGTTGAAACCGCTGCACCAGGGTCTCCGGCTGTACGGAGGAGAGTACCACATGACCGGAGTCGGTGATGACAATGGCCCTGGTACGCCGGCCTTCACTGACATCAATCAGTTTATGACTGTTTTTGGCATCATCCCGCAGCTTTTTCATGGGGGCCGATTTGGGGTTGACCACCGCGATGATCCTGGCGGCCACCACTGAGTTGCCGAATCCGACATTGATTAATCTTTGTTCCATAATTTACTCCAAGATGTTATAAAGTCGAGAGTGTGGTTATGAGGTGCTTACCGTTTACTCAAGATTCTGGATTTGTTCCCGTAGTTTTTCCGTTTCATTCTTTAATTCTACCGTGCGGTGAATAATCGCGCTGTCATTAATTTTGGAGGCCATGGTATTTATCTCCCGCAGAAATTCCTGCATGAGGAAGTCAAGGCGGCGGCCCACGGGGGCGCTGTCATCTAAAAAATTCCTGAATTGGTGAATATGGCTTTTAAGACGCACCAATTCCTCCGTAATATCGGATTTGTCGGCCAATATCGCCATTTCCTGAGCCAGGCGGCCGGGATCAAGCTCAACACCGTCTAAAAGGCGGGCTAAACGGGATTTACAGGCCTCTTCTTTCTGGCGCAATAATCTCGGGGCTGCCGTCTCAATCTCGCCGGTAATGGTCTCAAAACCGTTGAGCCGTTCCATGAGTTCAGTCTTTAAGGCCCGGCCCTCGGCCCGGCGCATGGTCAGACAGGCCTCTAAGGCCTGTTGCAGGGCGGCCTCAATCTCCGCCCAGGTCTCGTCGAGATTCTCTTCCGGCTCGGCCTCGGTAATGATGCCGGGATATTGGGCAACGAGCCGTAAATCGGGGAGCTCCTGCCGCTCCAGCTCCTGGTTCAGGGCGAGCAGGGCCTGGTAATAGGCTCTGGCCAGAGGCCGGTTGGTGCGCAGGGTGATCTCTTCCGTCTTGCCGGGGGTATAGTTTATGATGATCTCAATATGTCCCCTGGACAGGAGCCGGGCGGCCGTTTTCTTGATTTTATCCTCTAACATGGCGTAACGGCGGGGAATTTTGAGACTGATATCACAAAAACGGTGATTTACGGTACGGATTTCCACTGTCCACTGTCGGCGGCCCTGGAATTCTCCCCGGCCAAAGGCGGTCATGCTCAGGGGACTCATTTAATCACCTCCATTAGTTCTTCCCGGCTCACCGTGGCCGTGCCCACCTTACCCACCACAATCCCGGCCGCGAAGTTAGCCAGGGCCGCGGCGGCCGCGTAAGGCAGACCGGCGGCCACCCCCAGAGCCAGGGCGGCAATCACCGTATCTCCGGCCCCGGTGACATCGAAGACCTCCCGTGCGACGGTGGGGATGGTGATGGTGGGTTTATGCCGTTCCACCAGACCCATTCCGGCCTCGCCCCTGGTGATCAGCACCGCCTCAAGATCAAGTTGGGCCAGCAGTTTCTGGCCCGCCTCTTCCAGGGAGGCTTCGTCAACGATGCTGATTCCGGTTAACTGCTCGGCCTCATGATGATTGGGAGTGATTATGGAGGCCCCCATAAAGCGCTGGGGCAGATTGGGTTTGGGGTCGATAATCAAAGGGATATCCGGATGATCCCGCAGACAGAGGCGCAGGAAATCCATTAACTGGGGGCTGATCATGCCCTTATTGTAATCAGAGACCACCACCGCCTGAAAATCGGCGATATGGGCGGTAATAAATTCCTTTATCTTCTCAAGATGAGGGCCGTTAATGGGGCTGTTGTCCTCGTGGTCGAAGCGTACCACCTGCTGATTGCGGGCGATAATTCTGGTCTTGACGGTGGTGGGGCGGCCGCTGAGACGGATAACTCCGCCCGGGTCGGAAGATAGGTCATTGAGCAGGGTCAGCATACGGCCGCCCATGTCGTCCCGGCCAATGGCTCCGCAGATAACGGCTTCACCGCCCAGGGCGTAAATATTATTCAAAACATTGGCGGAACCGCCTAACAGCAGATCGTCATGGGTGACATTTACCACCGGCACCGGAGCTTCCGGCGAGATGCGGGAGACCTCACCCCAGATAAAATGATCGATAATAAGATCGCCAAGCACCAGGACGCGAAGATTATTAAAGGACTCCAGGGCCCGGTGCAGGGCTGGAGCGTCAATATTTGTCAGAATTTTATTTATCATTATTTTTAATTTTCCGTACCTTGTCGCAGACTGTGGTAATTAATGATTGCATATCGTTTTTGCTGGTTTGATTCGGCTTTATCTCCAGGGTTATGTTGTTCCCGGTCGCTGGCGCCCAGCGTTCAATAAAACGGGAGGACGGGGCGCCGGCAAAGATTATAACCGCCGGGGTACCGGTGGCGGCGGCCAGGTGCTGGCCGCAGGAATCGTAACCCACAAAGCAGTCCGCGGCGCAGATTATCTTACCCAGGGCGTCAATGGAACCGTCAAAAGCCAGAATGCCGCTGTTAAATGAAGGCGCGGCAGCTGGTATTTCTGCTGCCGCCAGGCTGTCGGTTTTTATGCCGTTTCTGCGGGCCATGGTCAGGATAGCATCTGTCTGACCGCTCTCCTTTCTGCCGTGACCGCGATCCAGAATCAGAATAGTACCCGGCTCCCGAACCAGCTTCATTATCAGTTGATTTTCAAACTGGCGGGATATTTTTTTGCATGGGTTATTTCCCACCCCAAGATTCATGACCATGATAAACCGGCAGCCCCTGGCCTTCAGCCCCTGACAGAAGGTGTTATAGCCATGCCCCTCATTATGAAGAACAAGGTAGGGTGGTATCTCTTCCTTCTCGTCTAAAAGCCGGTTGAGCCATTGGTTGGTCAGGGACGATAAGCAGCCTGATTCTCCCGGACCGGGCTGCCATGAGCGGGAGGGGAAATAACAGGTTGAATGGTCATCAAGTAACGGCAGAAGTCCAAGCTGAGTCAGGCGGCTGTCCGGATCAAAGAGCAGGACGGTGTCCTCAGGGTCGTTTTCGGTCTCCATCGTAACAATTTTAAGCAGGGGCGGCCAGGAGGTCATCTTCTCAAAAAGTCTACCGCTATTTTTATAAACAAAAGGTATGGTGCGGCAGTTATCAAGTTCCGGGAACAGAGACGGCAGGTGCCGGGGGCCGATGAG
Organism: Desulfobacterota bacterium M19; assembly: GCA_048820955.1. Classification (GTDB taxonomy): domain Bacteria; phylum Desulfobacterota; class Desulfobulbia; order Desulfobulbales; family VMSU01; genus JAADIV01. The sequence continues at coordinate 117,835 of JBMERE010000008.1, forward strand.
GACTATCTCCGCCAGGGGAAGTGAGCGGCGCAGGCGGTGGACTATAACACTGGTGATGGCGATATCCGCCCCGGTAGTTACCCTGGAAAGGACGATAACCTTGCGTACCGTCTTCCTGTGCTCCAGGCTTAAGACCCTGGGACGGCTGATGTTCCTGTAGCGTTTTATGATATCGGCCGGACGATGAAATTCACGCTCCGTCAGCAGGCGGTCTAATTCCCGGCCCTGAGGGGTCTGGCGGACAAATGAGATTATACGGGTCATAACCTCATTGCCGATCTCGACTCCGGCCCTGGAAAAATCATCGCAGAGCGGCTCAATGATGCCGCAGAAAATACCGCAGACGGCATCATCCGCCTGTTCGTCATCCCCGGCGGCCAGGCGGTATAATCTGGTCAGTAATTCATAATCAGGCCTCCTGCCGGCCTGGAATTCATTTATAAAGGCGCGGGTACAGTTCCTGATTGTGATATTTTCCGGCTCCCGCCTCTCCGCCTTATTTGCTGAGAGCCTGGACAATGGCATCACCCATGGCTGCCGTACCCACGGTTCGGGTCTTGTCGATGGCTATATCAGGGGTGTGGATACCGGCATCAAGAACATTACTTACCGCCTGTTCAATGGCATCGGCGGCCTGCGGAGCGCCAAGGCTGTAGCGCAGCATCATGGCCGCTGAGAGTATCTGGGCGATGGGGTTGGCAATGCCCCGGCCGGCTATGTCAGGGGCTGAACCGCCGGCTGGTTCAAAAAGCCCGAAACCTGATTCATTTAAACTGGCCGAGGCCAGAAGTCCCATGGAACCGGTCATCATGGCGCATTCATCGGAGATTATATCGCCGAACATATTGCCGCAGAGCATGACATCAAACTGGGAGGGATCCTTGATGAGCTGCATGGTGGCGTTGTCCACGTAAATATGGTTCAGCTCGACATCTTCATACTCTCTGGCCACCTCCATCACGACCTCGCGCCATAAAACCATGGAGGTGAGGACGTTGGCCTTGTCAACCGAGGTTACAAGTTTGCGGCGTCCTCTGGCGGCCATAAAGGCCTTATGGGCGATACGTTCAATTTCACGGCGGCTGTAAACCAGAGTGTCGTAGGCCTTTTCCGTTGGGCCGCTGCCCTCCCGGCCTTTGGGGCGGCCGAAATAGATACCACCGGTGAGTTCGCGGACACAGAGGATATCAAAGCCCCTGGCGGCGATATCGGCCCGCAGGGGGCAGGCCGCCGCCATTGATTTGAAGACCCTGGCCGGCCGCAGGTTGCAGAAGAGTTGCAACTCTTTACGCAGGGGCAGCAGAGCCGCTCGTTCAGGCTGCTGATCCGGCGGCAGAGATTCCCATTTGGGGCCGCCCACTGAACCAAAGAGTACGGCATCGCTGTCCCGGCAGAGGCTGAGGGTGGCGGGCGGCAGGGCTTCACCGTGATTGTCAATAGCCAGACCCCCGACATCGGCCTGTTCATATTGCATGGGCAGGGAAAAATCAGCACTCACCGCCTCTAATACCTTTAAGGCCTCACTCATAACCTCCGGGCCGATACCATCACCGGCCAGAATTGCTATCTTCTTCATTTTTACCTCACGTATTTTGATTGGGCGCATCTGCATAAAATCAGAAAATTTAAGTTATCCACATACCATAAAACGGTTCTAATCTCAAGTAGAGACGGGCTGATTCGCCCGATGAATTATATTTCTTGCCAATTTATTTTATTCGCGTTAGTAAAATAAAGTAAGCACCTCATGAATACCCTGCTGCACGCATACGAGCCTAATCGTACCACTACATCTTGAGATGTTATAATGTCAGCGGTACGACATGATCGTATGCTGAAGTGTAGTTTATGGGGTGCTTACAAAATAAACGCAGGGTAAATGATAATGAGGTTCGTGGGCAGGTGTAAATCCTGTTTCAAATGTCGTGCTTTCCTGAAAAATAAAATGTTTTAAGGTGTTGGCCATGAACTTTACAGAACATTTTTTCCATCCATCTCCGGCTCCGGCCTCCTGTGTGCCGCATGGCTCCGTACGGCTGACCTGCCAGGATCACAAACCCCTTCACCGGCGTCTTGAGCGGCTTTTATCGAGGGCTGATGTCAATATTAACGGCACCCGGCCCTATGATTTTCAAGTTTATAACCCCGCTGTTTATGCCAGAATTTTTGCCCAGGGTTCTCTTGGACTGGGAGAGGGGTATATGGACGGCTGGTGGGACAGTCCTGTTTTAGATGAGTTTTTCTTCCGGGTGCTGCGGGCCGGATTGGCCGAGCGGGTGGTAACCTGGAAGGACGGCTGCGCAGTTATTGAGGCCCGGCTGCTTAATCATCAGAGTTTATCCAGATCTCTGGAGGTGGGCAGGACTCATTACGATATTGGTAATGATTTTTATCGCCGGATGCTGGATCAACGCATGATTTACAGTTGCGCCTACTGGCGGCACGCCCGGACCCTGGATGAGGCCCAGGAGGCCAAATTAGATCTGGTCTGCCGTAAACTTGACCTGAAGCCGGGCATGCGGCTCCTTGATATAGGCTGCGGCTGGGGCGGTATGGCAGCCTATGCGGCCGAGAGGTATGGTGTTGAGGTCTTGGGGATCACGATTTCCAAGGAACAGGCGGCTTACGCCGTGGAGCTGTGCCGGGAACTGCCGGTGACCATCAAAATGCTGGATTACCGTAAACTTAACGGTACCTTTGACCGGATAGTATCTCTGGGGATGTTTGAGCATGTTGGTTATAAAAATTATCGAACTTTTATGGAGACTGTTCACCGGCTTTTACCTGAAGATGGCCTGGCGTTACTCCATACCATCGGTAATAATCATTCCACCTGCACCACCGATAAGTGGATAGACCGTTATATTTTCCCCAACTCCATGCTGCCCTCTGCCAAGCAGATCAGCATTGCCGTGGAAAAACTTTTTGTTATTGAGGACTGGCATAATTTCGGGGCGGATTATGATACGACCCTCATGCATTGGTTTAAAAATTTTGACCGGGCCTGGCCTGAAATACAGGGCGGAAAATATAATGAACGTTTTTACCGAATGTGGAAATATTACCTCCTCTCCTGCGCCGGCTCCTTCCGGGCCCGCAAAAACCAGGTCTGGCAGCTGGTACTCTCACCCAGGGGGCGTGTAGGCGGGTATTACGCTCCGCGCTGAACCGTCTGTTCCAGCATGGCCGGCAGGCCGCCCTTGTCGGCCGGCCGGAAGCCCATGACTTCCTGCCATATTTCATCGCTTTCCATGCAGAAATATATACAGGTACGGCGGTCAGCCTCCCGCCGCAGCAACTTGTAAATATATTTGTACATCTCTACCCGCAGGTCTCGGAAATATCGGCATTTGCCATCTAATCCCATGATAAACTCCTCGGCCATGAACCGTGACCGGGGAAAGCGGTCGGCAGTTATCTGCCGTAAGCCGGGCAGAAAGCGCAGGGCCCCCATGCTGATCCAGGCGATCTGGTCGGCCGGTACGGCGGCGAATAAACGTTTTATGGTTTCGGCGTAGCCCGCCCGCCAGTCGGCGTGATATATTATGGGGTCAAAATGAAAGGCTAATTTGTAGCCCCAGCGGGCGCATTGGGCTGCCGCGGCAAGCCGTTCATCAAGGGTGGCGGTGCGCAGTTCCTCTTTTTCCATGATCTCCGGACTGTTCAGGGACCAGGCTGTAATTGTCCGGCCCTGGTGGTCGAGATCTGCCAGATTGTCGATTATGGCACTCTTGGTTTTTAATTCCAGAATGGTATTTGGGTGCCGGGCGGTGAAGCCGGTCAGAATTTCACTTAAACCAGTCCACTTGTCAAGGGCCATGGAGTCGGTGAATTCTCCGGTGCCGATACGCCAGAAACGTTCGGGGCCGGCCTCGTTCACGGCCTCTTCGAGTTCAGTCAGCAGGTCATCAATATTGACGAAAAAGGTCAGCCAGGGGTTGTTAAGATAGGCCTGGAGGATACAGTAAACGCAGTCCATGGGGCAGTTCATGCCGATATTTATGACCTGGTATTCACAGCATTGATACTCTCTGGTGCCGGGACATGGCTTAAAAAAATGGCCTTGATTCCGGCATAATAATAAATTGCGCTTGCCATTGGTTAATTGAAAATGGTATTGATCTCCTGAATTAAAACCGGGGAGGCGGCGTTCTTTTATGATTTCAACGGGCAGTCCTGCCCTTTCCGTGATCCGGCGGGTGTAAGGCAGTTCGGCGCACTCTTCGGTAACGAATATTTTTTGAATATACTGGGCTGGATTAATCATCAGTTTGGCCAATTTATAGGGTTCGAGGCGTTTAACGTCTGTTTTTTTATGGCACATTTACTATCTTGTCAGGCAATCAGCAAGTCATTTGGCGCTCAGCATCTCTTTTCTGAAATCAGTATGGGAATTTCGGCTGGTGAACGTCTGGGGCTTATAGGTCCCAACGGAGCGGGAAAATCTACTTTGCTTAAGATCTTTGCCGGTCTTGAAGAGGTGGACAGCGGTCAGGTCTTTGCCAATAAGAATGTGCGTCAGGTCTATCTGAGCCAGGCCGATGATTTACCTTTAGAGCAGAGTGTCGAGGAGTGCCTGCTGAGCGTGGTGGAGGGCGGAGCGGGCGCCGATGAGGTCGCCGCCTATGCCAGGGTGCGGCAGATGGCCGGTCAATGCGGTCTTTTTGATATGGAACAGCCGGTGGGTGATCTGTCCGGCGGCTGGCGTAAGCGTTTAGCCATTGGCCGGGCTCTGATTCAGCAGCCTGATCTCCTGCTTCTGGATGAGCCTACCAACCATCTTGATATGGCGGGAATTCTCTGGCTTGAAAAAATTCTGGCCCGTGCTTCCTTTGCCTTTATCCTAATCAGTCATGACCGTTATTTTTTAAATAACGTGACGAATAGAATTGTTGAACTGAGCCAGGCCTATGCCGGAGGATACCTCCGGGTTGAGGGCAGCTATGTTGATTTTCTGCGCCGCAGGATGGAGCAGCTGGCAGCTCAGGAGAAGAACGAGGCCGCTCTGAGCAACCGCTTGCGCCGGGAGACGGCCTGGCTGGCCCGGGGGCCAAAGGCCCGTGCAACCAAGGCCCGTTATCGTATCGAGGCCGCCGGCAGCCTGCGCCGGGAGGTGGATGAGATTAAACGCCGCAATAATACGGGCGCTAAAATGTCCCTGGGTTTTGAGGGAACCCGGCGGCGGAGTAAAATATTACTTTCTGCCCATAAACTGGCAAAAACATTTGCTGGACGGTGTATTTTTGATAAACTTAATATTGAATTAACTCCCGGAAGCTGTATGGGCATCCTGGGGAATAATGGTTCGGGCAAGAGTACCCTTATTCAGATTCTCGCCGGCCGTCTGTCTCCTGATGCCGGAACCATTAAGATGATAGACGGTCTGCGGATTGTTCTCTTTGATCAGAAACGCCGGGAGCTGGATCAGCAGCAGACCCTGCGCCGGGCTCTGGCCCCGGAAGGTGATTCGGTGATTTATCAGGGCCGGGCGGTGCATGTTGTCTCCTGGGCCCGCCGTTTTCTGTTTCGCAGCGATCAACTTGAATTGCCGGTGAGCCGGTTGTCCGGCGGGGAACAGGCCCGTATTCTCCTGGCCCAGCTTATGCGGCAGCCTGCCGATATTCTGATGCTGGATGAGCCCACCAATGATCTGGATATCCCCTCTCTTGAGGTTCTCGAAGAGGGGCTGGCGGAATTCGCCGGAGCCGTTGTTCTGGTCAGTCATGATCGTTTTCTGCTGGATTCGCTGGCGGATTACATCATCGGTTTCGACGGCCGGGGCGGGGTAGAAAACTATGCCGATTACAGTCAATGGCTGGCAGCGGTTCAGAAAATTCAGAAGGCGGAAAAGACGCCTGGAACAAAAAACGTCAGGAAGGTTCAGGGCGTCAGCGCTAAACAGGCCGGGAAAAAGCTGACTCTGGGGGAAGAACTGGAACTTAAGGTAATTGAGGACTCAATTGCCGAGGCCGAGGAAAATCTCACCGCCTGTCAGGCCAGTTTGGAACTGCCTGAAATTCAGAGTAAGGCGGAGGATTTGGCTGCCTGCTGTTTGAAGGTGCGGGCGGCTCAGGATAAGGTGGACAGGCTTTATGAGCGCTGGGAAGAGCTGGAGCAGAAGAAAGGGGGATGAAACAACAGAATTTTTATTTTATTTTATTTTATTTTATTTTTATTTTTTTAAACGGGAGAAAACATGGCCTCTACGGTTGATGAACTGACTATAAATTATGAAGAAGATGAAATCTTGATCGTCAAGGAGCTTGACAAGGAAATTTTAACCAAGGGGGCCTGGGCTACTCTTATCTATCGTTATCAGCAATGGGACCGCAAAAAGGAGGAGTATGGGCCGGATCGTTATACCATCAGGCGTTATCAGAAACGTAATGGCGAGTATATTCCCAAGAGCAAGTTTAATATCTCCAGCCGTGATCAGGCTGAGAAGATTATCAATGCCCTGACTAAATGGCTGGAGGACTGTTGAGATAAGCCGAAGGTCTGCTGAAACGCCGCAACGCAGTAGGTTGGATTTTTCGTTTCATGACAGGCATATTAACGACGACGTCATCATAATGTTAAAAGTGTGGTTTGTGGGGCGCTTATAATTCAGGAGAGTTTATGATCAAAAAGGTCAAGGTTTCTCAATTGCGGCCTGGAATCTATATTCATGATTTTGATTGTACATGGCAGACCGGGAATCTTATTCTCGAACCAACCATGATTAAAAGCCGGAAGCTGATTGATATTATGACCTCCTGGGGAATTAGAGAAGTGTATATAGACACGGAAAGGGGGCTGGATGTTAAAAAAGAGGAACGGGCGCAGATAGAGCTGCATCTTGATACCGACCATGCCCTCCATAAGCTGGCCGTGGCAGAGCCGGAGACCTTGAATAATATTCCTCTGCGGGAGGAGCTGGCTGTGGCCCGCAATATCAAGAAACAGGCTGTTAATGTTATTGACAGGGCCATGTGCGAGGCCCGGCAGGGGCAGCCGGTGGAGATTGAGGAGGCTCATCAGCTTATTGAGAAGATGGATGAGTCCATTGTCCGTAATCGTGATGCCCTGGTACTGTTGACCAGGATAAGGCGGAAGGATGAATATACCCTCATGCATTCCATCAGTGTCGGGGCCTATATCCTGAATTACTGCAATTTTTACAGGATGAGCCATGATGAGAGTATGGCCCTGGCCATTGGCGCTCTCTTTCATGATATCGGCAAGACCAGAATTGAGCGGGAAATACTCAATAAACCTGGTAAGTTAACCACTGAAGAGTTTCAGGAGATGCGGCATCATGCCGCCTATTCCGCTGATATTCTTGCCGGCAGCCGGGGATTGCCCTCCGAGGCCTATGATATTGCCCTTCATCATCACGAGCGTTATAACGGCAGCGGCTATCCCCACGGTTTAAAGGGAGAGCAGATACTCTTCTGCTCCCAGCTGGCTGCCATTGCCGATGTCTATGACGCCTTAACCTCTGACCGTTGTTATAAAAAGGGGATCGACCGGGTCGAGGGGCTGCGTAAAATATATGAGGGCAGCGGCGAGGAATTTAACAAGGAACTGGCCTATAAATTTATCCGTTCCATAGGGGTTTATCCCCTGGGAACCTGTGTCAAACTGGAGAGCGGCAGAATAGCGGTGGTGATTGGTTCCACCGAGAATGTGATTAAGCCTGTTGTCCGCATCTTTTATGATGAGAGCAGGGGGATGCCCCTCCCGGCGCATGATCTTGATTTATCCCGTACGGAAGACGGTATTGCCCAGTATGAGGAAACAGGCAAATGGGATATCGCTAAAATGAATATATTTGAGGATGATCTGGCCGCTGAGATTCTGCCGTCTTAAGAGGCTGAATTGTTATGGCGCCGGGCCTGAATCAGGGGGGCGAAGAACTCCACGTTACTGCACAGGCCCTTGCTGAGGATTGTTTTAAGCGATGCCAGGTCGCGGTAGTTGATTACCAGGTTGGCGCTTAAGGCCAGGGCCTCCAGGTCATAGAGGGTATGGAACTGCGGGCCGATTATGGCGTAATAGATGTAACGTCTTACAGTCATTGGCAGATTGATTATTCTCTGATGCAGGGGGGATTGCTCAGGCCTGCCGATGATCTCGGTATCGACAATAATAATCTGGCATTGTGCGGCTCTGGAGACTGCCTGTGGCAGTGATTTTATAGTCCAGATATTATAACCCATGGTGCCTATTATCTCTATCGCCATGGATTTGTATTGATTGTCCGGCATTAACAGCAGGGCGGCGTCTCCGGCTGATATTCTTTTCCTCCGGCGCTCGTCCTTTTGCAGCCAGCCTAAATCAGGAGCCTGGGGCGGAGATATCTTCTTCGGCGGTACAGGGGCTGGTTCAGGGCTGGTTATGGGCGGCACTTCTGCTTTCGGCCGGGGTTTGGCCTCTCGTTGTTTGATTCCGCTCATCAACTCTGGAAAAAGTTCAAAGGCGGTTTTGCTGCCTGTCTTCCGTCTGGTCATAGTCCTGTTTTATACAAAGATGTTGTAAAGCGCATATACGGGGTGATGACGGGGTCATTTTACCATCAATTTCCAGGAAATTCATGCGGTATAATTCGCCGAATAAAAAATCCGGCTCTTTCACCTCTATTCCCAGTATCTCCCGGCCCCGGCGGACGTTGTCCATGAGCCGCGGGGTCTGGGTTAAGTGGTAGGGGTTTCTCCTTATTTCGCCCCGGTGTCTGGTGAGAGCGGTCAGCATGAGGGCCAGGTCATGTGCCGAGAGGCCGACAAGGAGGTTGGGGGTGGTCATGGGGTGCCAGAATTCCGTCTCCACTATGGTTATCCGCCGCTCGCGGCTTCTGTTCATAAGGGCATCCATAATGAGGTGATGACAGCCCTCATGAGTCGGGTGGCGGTCTCTGGCGTGGGGTATTATGACGATATCAGGGGTTAAGCGGCCAAGATTAACCGCGGTTTTTTGAACTTTATCCTGCCATTCCGGCTGCCGGCGGTCGGCTGGGGTGATATTGTTGAGGCCCAGGGGGGCTGTCGATAACTGCCATCTAAATCCTAACAACCCGCAGGCGGCCTTAAGCTCGGTTAAGCGCTCCGGTTTACGGGTCTGATTACTGCCTAAGGTCAGGATCAGACAGGTCACCTCAGCCCCCTGCTCCTGTTTAAGACGCAGGGCAAGAGCTCCGCAGAGAGTCTCATCATCGGGATGCGGAGCGCAGATTACTACTTTTAGTCTCCGGTCATTTTTGCTCTCAATCGGGAGACGACCGCCTGCCTGTGTTTCATGCAGGTTCGGCAGGCCGCTCAGGCGCAGCCCCAGATTGTAGGCCTTGACAAACATCTCCACATAGGATCGCCATTGTCTTGTCTCTGTCTGGATAATATTATTATTTGTATGGCCTTTGATGATCGTCATAATTCAATTATTTCAAGTGGTTCTGCCTGCCCTAATATGCCATGGGCAGCCTTTATATAACCTATTTGCCGCCAGTCTCGTTTAAGCAGTCCCGCCCCGTAGGCATCAATGGCCACCGGATCGCTGGAGGCGGCTATCGTCAGATGGGGTGGATCGCAGTGCGGCCCCTTCAGATGCGCCTCCCGCATTCCCACCGTGGCATCAAGAATGGTGAAATCTGGCGTGCGGTAGCGGTTCAAATCAAAGATGGTGGCATTTATATCCTGGTGGAAGGCGGCTTTTTTCCAATGCCCCTTTTGTTGATAATGCTTCGGCGGCGGGGCTCCCATCATGTTTTTCATTGTCAGCGTGACTTGAGCCAGGGTATGAGCCTTCAAAACCGGAACGGAGATGAGGAAGGAGTTGAAGAGTATTGCCGGCAGATACATCTCCGGCCAGCGGCGGCACTGGGGGTTGACGAGACGGCGGCAGGGGGCCTGATTAAGATCAATAAGCCGGATGTCTTTTTCCGCCGCCATGACGCTGTAGCCCAAGGCCTTAAAGGTATGGTCGGTCTCATAGGCCAACGATCCTGAACCCTCGGCAACTGTTATGTCAAGGTCGGGATTGAATTCGCGCAGAAAATCAATAATGGCCGCAATTAGTTCCACCGGGGTTGTAATGGGCGGTGGAAATACCTCAACCAGATTGGGTTTTAGCAGCACCGATCTGCTGCCGGCCAATAATGCCGTAAGCCCGCTGCCGTTTAATAATTTTCTGACGCTTTGAGTCCAGGTTGAAAAACGGCAGGTATGGATTACGCTCTGCCGGATCTTCAAATAACTACCTTTATGTCGGGATGAGAGCTCAGACGCTGAAAGAGGGCGTCACGTTGAGCCTGATTTTTAACCTCCAGGCTGATCCCCCAGCTGTGATATCTGCCGGTACGGCTGGTATTGCCCGGCTTCAGGCTGTAGCTCAAATCACAAAATATCTCAAGTACCGCTGTTTTGACTAAGCCTCTGTCCGGGCCGATGACCCGGTATGACCAGGTGCATGGGTAGTTTATTTTTTTGTTTGTTGTCATTTTATTGTTGAGACTGCCGGGTAAAATAAAAGTAAGCCCCTCATAAACCACACTTTAGCATACGATTATGGTCGTACTGCTGACTTTATAACATCTCGGAATATAAGCGTTTCAGGGGATGAAAAATAAAATGATAATATCTTTCTAAAAGTCCTCAAAATCATCGTCTGTATCCATGGGAACAGCCTGTTCCGGTTTTGCTGCCGACGTAAGTCTCCGGGTATTTAATCCAGAGGCGGGGTGAGGTTGAGTATGTTCAGGCGGGGTGATAATAGCCCCACTTACTTTAAACATTGACATGGAAGAAGCCAGATCCTCGGCACTGGCCGCGTTTTGCTGGGTTACTGAATCCATTTCCGAGACCGCCCTGTTAAGTTCTTCAATGCCAACGGCCTGTTCCTGGGAGGCGTGGTCGATCTCGTTTATCAGGCTGGTTACCTTGGTAACATTATTCTGCACTATGTTAAAGTCTTCGTTGGCGCTGTTCACGAGTCTGGCACCTTCCTGTACTTTGTGAATAGTACCTTCAATGATTTGAGATGTGTTACGGGCCGCTTCCGCCGAGCGCATGGCGAGGCTCCTTACCTCTTCGGCGACTACCGCGAATCCTGCTCCGGCCTCTCCGGCTCTGGCGGCCTCAACGGCGGCATTTAAGGCCAGAAGATTAGTCTGGAAAGCAATTTCGTCAATAGTCTTAATGATTTTAGAGGTCTCCTGGCTGGAATCTATGATTTCCGTCATCGAGTTAGTGGTATTGTCCATGGATGTATGGGCCTTGTTCACCGCTTTTCCCACCTCTTTGGTGAGGCTGTTTGCTTCGGCGACATTGGAGGCGTTTTGCCTGGTCATGGAATTAATTTCTTCCAGGGCGGAGGCGGTGTTCTCCAGAGTTGATGCCTGTTCAGAGGAGGCTGAAGCCAGAGAGTTGGAAGTGGAAATATTTTTCGCGAACATTTTATTCAAACTGTTAATCGCGGCATTCAGGTTTCTGGCCATGGAGCCCACTTCATCTTTACTGTCGATGGCAATCTGGGCCGTAAAATCTCCTTTTCCCAGGAGGTTGGTGAAGTTTTCTATCTGTTGTAAGCGCCGGGTAATATTAAATAACAGCCAGGCGAGGATGACAAGAATAATTACGAAACTTGTGAATGAAATTATAACTGTGGAGGATAATGATTTGATGTTTTTCTGCATGGCTGATGAATGCTCAATTTCCAAGGTGTTTATTGCTGCCTTGATTACTTTGAATCCTTGAAATGCCGGAGAATCGTTAATTTTAACTACGTGGTCTATTTCACGTGGTGTTTTCCCTTCTTTAACTAATCGTGCCGCTATGGCAATATTTTTAACGTACTCCGTTGCCACTTTCTCAATTTTCTGAACCGCCTCTCGCTCTTGCACTGAAAGGTGTAATTTTTTTAACCTGGCGATTGCCGTAAACATAATCGTTTTATTATTATTAAAGCGGTCAATATATTTCTGTTGTCCACGCAAGACAAAATTTTTGAAATTATGAATAAAACCACCATAGCCGAATTGAGATTTTATTTCCCCTAACTGTCGTAAACGAAATACGGCCTCGTTATGATATTTGTCCCAGTTGGTGTTGACTCCGTGGATGGAACTGAAAAGGCTTAGAGCTGAAAAAGAGATGATGATGATTGCAAGAACGGAAATAATAAGTCCTTTTAATTTTATAGATATATCGTTGAATCTCATAGATGTCTCCATTGTCGTGTAAAGGTTATTTTGCAGGCGCGCACAGCAGGGTGTTCGTGGGGCGTACTTTTCTATAAGCATTTATGGTTCGCAGTTCTCGGCAGTTTATCCCCCTTGAAGATATTTTAGGTTATTCTGAAATATAAAAGCAAGTGTAATATGTATCTGAAATGGGAATTTAAGAGCAGCGCTGTTATCGTAATAATCAAAGTGGGATGTCTTAATAATATTCGCTTACCCGTTATATTGTTGTTGCGATGAATATACATTTTTGTTATTTTTGCTGGTTTTTTTTACATTAAAGTTGTTATGTTTAACGTGTGATATTACTTGGCTGTAAAGATTTAATAATTGATAACAGGTGGTTATGGTGTATTTTATTTTGTGGCACGAATTGTGTATCAAATTGGGGCAACTGTAGAATGCTGTTAATAGTTTTTTTAAAATTTAAAATGAGGTGTTAAAAGAATGAATACTGGTGATATTGCTTTTATGTTAATTGCCACCGCCATGGTGATGCTTATGACACCGGGGCTGGCCCTTTTCTATGGTGGGCTTGTGCGTCCGAAGAACGTCATGGGGACTATTATGCACAGTATTGTCTGTCTTGGTGTGGTTTCTGTGATCTGGGTGTTTTATGGTTACTCCCTGTCCTTTGGGCCGGATGTCGGCGGTTTTATCGGCGGCCTGAAGTATATAGGGCTTCATGGTGTAGGATTAAATCCGGGGCCTTATGCTGATAAAATACCTGATTTGTTATTTTGCGCCTTTCAGCTTATGTTCGCCATTATAACGCCTGCCCTGATTTCCGGAGCTATTGCAGAGAGAATGAAGTTCAGCGCCTATCTATTCTTTATAGTGTTGTGGTCGAGCATTGTTTATCTGCCGGTCTGTCACTGGGTGTGGGGCGGCGGCTGGCTTGGGAAGATGGGAGCGCTGGATTTCGCCGGGGGGACGGTAATTCATATAAATTCCGGAGTTGCGGCCCTGGTGGCTTGTATTATGTTAGGTCGACGGCGTGGTTGGGGAAAGGAATCATTTCATCCCCATAACCTGCCCATGACTGTTCTGGGGGCCGGACTGCTCTGGTTTGGCTGGTTCGGTTTTAATGCCGGTTCCGCTCTTTCGGCCGGAAAGATTGCCACTCTGGCCCTTTTTACCACTCAGGTGGCCACCGGCGCGGCAGTGTTATCATGGCTGGTTGTTGAATGGCTGGTTCAAGGTAAGCCCACGACTCTCGGAGCGGTATCCGGAGCCCTGGCAGGTTTGGTAGCCATAACTCCGGCCGCCGGTTTTGTGGGGCCGGTCTCCGCGGTTATTATCGGTCTGGTTGCCGGCGCTCTTTGTTATGGCGCGGTGCTGGCCAAGTCGAGGCTCGGTTATGATGATGCTCTTGATGTGGTTGGTGTCCATGGAGTGGGCGGAGTCTGGGGAGCTCTGGCTACCGGACTTTTTGCCTCTACCCTGGCGAACCCCGGCGGGGCGAACGGCCTGTTCTTCGGTAATCCCCATCAGTTCTTTGTCCAGGCGGTTGGAGTGGGGGCGGTAATCGTCTACTCCGCGTCCTGTACCTGGGTTATCTTAAAGATTGTCGGCCTGTTAACCGGCGGACTGCGGGTTGATGAGGAGGATGAGGTGCTGGGTCTTGATCTCAGTCAGCATAGTGAGATAGGTTATACCTCTTTATGATAAACTATTAGTCCGCCCCGGCCATCTGGTCTTACGGCCAGGCCGGCGGCGGGGAGAGACTTGAACATTGGCCGGCCGAAATAAAATAATTCCTCGGCCAGGTTCAGGTTAAACATCTTTATTGCCCGTTGGCGGACAGATAAATCATCATTAATTATTGTCGTGATCTGGCCCTCCATTCCTGTTTTCTGGAGGGTCAGATTGTTTAATTCTTCATATCGGCAATGTTCATTATGCCATTCAAGCAGAGGTCTGATCGGGTTGTCAGGGGTGATGATGTTCTGGCGGTTTAAGGTCTGACGGTAGATAATCCGCTCTAACTCTCTGGTGTCCCAGCATTTCAGGGCTCTGCATTCTAAGGGGCGGTTCTGGTATATACCGCAGGTCTGGTCATCTTCTCTGAAAAAAAGGCATGTCCAGGTTCCTCTCACTCCGCTTAGTTTGATAAGCTCCCGGGGGGCTGGTTCAATACTGGCGCTCAGGGGGGAAAATACCGGTTCCTGTTCCCGGATGGTAAGTAAATGTTTAATAGTCAGAATATTATTTTCGCAGAGTGCCATATCCCCATAATGCAGGACCGGGCCGCCTTTTCGGCAGCATGTTCCGCATTGCCGGCATTTATCAAATGTCATAGATTTCCTTAAAAAATTATTAAGTGTTCCGCCTACGGCTTACGTTTGTGCTGCTTCATAATCGTTATCCGTCGCTGCCTGCCTGTCCCTTGCCTGCGGTCTGGGTTTCTGGCGCGGGGGGGATTACAGCAATACACCTTTAACCGTTGTTGATTATTTTCTCCGCAAGCTGTAAATCCTGCTCATAGGTAATTTTAATATTTGATTCTTCTCCAGCTACGGTAAACACCTTACCGCCCATGGCCAGGACCAGGCCGCAATCATCAGTAATTCCCCGCAGCCCCTGGCGGATAGCGTGTTCATGTGCCTCTTTGATTAATTGATAATCGAACCCCTGCGGGGTCTGGCAGCGGCGCAGGCGGCTTCTCTCCGGGATGCTTTTAATAAAATTTCCGGCATCCAGCTCAATAATGGTGTCGGCGGTATCAATAACGGTATTAACCGCCGGGCAGGTAAGGAGTGCTGTAATGAGTCGTTGCAGCAGCGCGGTTGATACCAGGGGCCGGGCACCGTCATGAATAAGGACAAAATCGCTGTTCGTCGGACAACTGTCGACCCCAAGCCGGGAGGATTCCTGGCGGCTGTCTCCGCCTGGAACGACCATGATTACTTTGTCCATATGGTGGCGGACTGTCAGTTCTTCCACCTGCCGGCAATCAGTTTTTCTGGTTACAATTATAATAGAGGTGATAAGCTTATTTTGCTGAAAGGGCTGTAAAGTCCGGATCAGCACCGGCAGTCCGCCCAGCAGGGCAAATTGCTTTGGTCTGCCAAAACGGCTGCCGTTGCCGGAGGCCAGGATTATAGCGGTTATCTGCGGCATTATTTTCTATTTTCCTTTATGGTCTATATCAATGATTAATACCCCCTGTATATTGCGACCGGTCAACGTGTGCAGGGTGGTGTTCATGGAGCGCTTACCTTGATATTATAACATTTCGAAATGTAGCGGTACAATTATGATCGTATGCGAGAGTGTAATTTGTGGGACGCCTACTTTAAAAATATCCCTGAGACCAGAATCGGGGGTGAAGAATGCCTGGATTTTGTGTCATGGTTCGGGCTATCCATTGTTTGAAGGGGGTGAAGTCGGGGTAGAAGGCGTAAACGATAAATAAGACTGCCATAATAATTATGCTGAACAATATGAAATATGAAGGCTGTGGTGATGAAAGAGGCCTGGATTCATCGGCTCTGTCTCTAAAGATGCCCAGAGCCCATCCTATGACCATGAAGATGGTAAGTTGACTCAAGGGCATAACAAAATTACCGGTAACCAGGGAATGGGCGGCAATAGCCAATATTGATGAGGTAACGGCGAGATAAACTAATGATGCACTTTCATCACGACGCTTGGATTGATAAAAACGATGAATTTGTATGAACCAGCGCTGGCTGGCGCAGCATGAAATCAACAAAAACAGAACGGTAACGATTATGCCCCATTCACAGCCTAACTGGAGAATGAAATTATGGGGATGCGCTCCCACCGGATGGTGGAGATGAGCAAAATGCATGGGGCCTCGGCCTAATAATGGCGATTTACGAATCATCTTGATACTGCTATGCCAGAGAGCGGCCCGGTCGGAGTTTTTTGCCCCTTTAAACATAAGTTCGGCAAGTCCTATGGTATGAGGGCCTCTGGCCATGAAATCCAGAATGTATGAATCAAGAACCCTGGCTCCTATGGTTCCGGCGCTGAGGACAGCCGCGGCGCTGATAAGCCATTTTTTCCAGGCTGTCGGGAACAGGCAAACGGTTAAAGTGAGACCAATTAAAGTGGCCAGGGTAACACCGCGTCCTCCGGCAACCAGGGCCAGTGTCCACCAGCCGGCAGGAACTATGAAGAGAGGCCAGGTGAATTTTATGTGTCTGGGGAAAAGAAACGGGGCGATGAGGAGAAATGGGAAGGTTGTTGATTGTAACTGATTGAAAAAACGGGGATTAAGAAAGTTATTAAAAAGATCAAAGGGCGAAACGATGGAACCGACGATGAACATGGCATAGATGGAAGCCGAGACATCAAGCAGATAGAGGACGGCAAAAAGGACAAACGACAAGATAATGGCAAGATCAATAATTTTGCCATAGGTCGAGCGGATTATCGCCACCTGCAGACCAAACAGTAAAAGAAGCGCGAAGTTGCCTACCTCCACCAGGGCGAATAAGGGGTTAAAACTTCTGAGGCTTGAGATAATCCCAAGAAGAAAAATAAGCGGTAGAGCGGCACGTACCCAGCGGGGCCATGAGAGATATAGTCGGCTGACATCCCGGCATTGTCGGGGGGAGATAAGGTAACTGACGGCACTGCTTAAAAGAATAATCAGGCTGATTACCCTTTTTTCATCATAACAGTCAATGGTTAAGGGGTGGTAGGAAGGTAGAAAGATGATTGCCGCCAGGGCCAGAATAAAAGGGAAAAGAACAATGTGTTGAGTCCCGGGCCATTGCCTGATGGTTGTCATTTCGGATGATTTCGCTTGTGTTTCTGCTCAATCATATTGCTGGTGGTGTAAACTCTGCCATTGGCCAGAATGGTAAATTTACCTCCGTACGGATCTGCGGGGATAGTTTTTAGAAGCCCTTTGCTAAGCAGTTCCTTAAAGTTCCGGGGCAGGCGGCCGGTTATTTTTTTGTACTCCTTAACCTTGTTCTCAAGCAGATTTATCTTCTTCAGGGTAAGCAGGCGTTTTTTGAGGTAGCTGTATGTTTTGGGATTGTGGGTGCTTCTAAGCAGGTTGGCGAGAAAGATGATGCCTAACTTTGTCTGATTGCCGTAGAGGCTGAATCTGGCTGCCAGGCCTTTTAAAAAAGCAGGGGCGCCCGGCAGGGCGGCGGCCCGGCGCAGATACGGGGCGGCCTTGACGGCGTTATGCTCAAAATAAAAGGCGTTAAAACCTAAGAAATAAAAGGGCTGATAGTCCTTCGGCCTGTATTTCGCGGCTTTTAATAATAATTTATCCGCCTCCGCTCTCATATTAGCCTGCCAGGGAAAGATAACCTCGGCAAAAAGATAGGGATCCCAGAACCTGGGGTCAAGATCGGTTACTCCACGGAGCATGGTGGCGGCTTGGTGCCATTCTTTTTCTGTCGGCGATGAATGCTCCTGGAGCCGCAGACCGACATAGGTTATAGTCTTTAGAAACATAAAATCAGAGGCCACGCCTTGAAATTCCAGAGCCGTGGCGCGGAGGGCGGCGGCCGGCAGATGGCCGATGCTGCCCATACTCTCGTTATTGTATCTGAGCTTAATGCTGTGAATCCGGCTACTCAGTGCAATACTCAGACTGAAACCGATCAGCAGGAATAACGGGGGCCAGAAACGGTTCATGTTCATGACAGGTCCCGGCGTTTAAAGCTCATGATAGCCAGACTTAAGGCGGCGGCACTATAGCCTGCGGCGTAGGCTGTCATAGTCAGGGTGTCGCTCCAGGGGATATGCAGACTGTGGGCGGCAAGCTGTTTGAAATCAAAGGCCGCCAGGTTAGGGAAGATATATCTGGCAATGGATATGGTAATCTTGATGGAGTGTGAAAGCGGTACCCCGTTGTTGGGGGCTGCGAGAAACATGACAATATCATCCATGGTCTGCCCTATTATGTAGGATGCCATGGTTAGCAGAGTAACCAGAAATGAACTGGTAGTCAGGCAGCACCAGAGGATAACCAGGCTGTTTAAGAGCAGAACGGCCATATAGCTCATGAAAACCGCGGTGATATATGAGGTTGCTGAAAACATTTTAAAAAAATGGAGGCCGTAGAGCAGTCTGCCGGTCCATACCGCGAGGAGTCCCGCGCTGCCCAGAATAAGCATTATGAGCCCGGCCAGGAGGCCAAGGCCTAAGAATTTGCCGATAATATAGGCCGGGCGGGGCAGGGGAGCGGATAGTAATGAAAATATTGTGCGGTTTTCAAGGTCGCCGGCCACCAGATTGACGGTGAGCAGAAAGGGAACCAGCAGGCCTCCCAGGCTGACCGCTGCCAAACTGAAATCAATAATGACTTTGGCGATATCCCGCATAAAAAAGCCGCTTAACAGCACGGAAAAGAATATCACCATGAGGGCGAGAAGCAAAACACTGTAAAGAATTCTCTGGCCCAGACCCTCTTTGAGGGTAAGGCGGGCCACGGCAAAGATATTTTTCAACCGGCTGCCTCCGTATCTGAATTTACCAGATCAATGAACAGGGCTTCCAGCGGTGACTTGCTGTGTCTGCCGGTGGTTGGCGGTATTTCATCCGGCCGCATATTTTTTATGATGCGTCCCCTGTTCATTACCCCGATTCGGTCGCATATCCGTTCCACATCGGTGAGTATATGGGAGCAGAAAAGTACGGTTTTTCTTCGTGCCCGGTAATCATTAATAATATCAATGACCATCTGTCTGCCGAAGGGGTCAAGCCCCGACATTGGTTCATCCAGGATCAGTATGTCCGGGTCATGGAGCAGGGCGTAAGCCAGGGCGGCCCTCTGGGTCATGCCCTTGGAAAATTTTTTTATCTTTATTCTGCCGGCCTGGCTGAGGCCCACCCGCTGTAGAATTTGCTCAATGCGGGGTTTGACTTCATGGTCGGGGATGTTGGTGATGGCCGCCGCGAAATTAAGATGGTCGATGATAGTTAAATGTTGATAAAGGCAGGGGGACTCGGGCAGGTAGCCCAGGCCCATGTGGCATTTGGCCTCATAAGGCTCCCGGCCGGATAAGGAAACCCGGCCGCTGCTGTGTTTGACAAAGCCCATGAGAATTTTAATGGAGGTACTCTTGCCGGCCCCGTTACGGCCGATAATCCCAAAGATTTCTCCCTGCTGAACTTCCAGGGAAACCCCTCTCAAGGCCACACTCTTTTTTTTAAAGAGCTCACCATGATAGATTTTGGTTACCTTCTGAAACTGGATGATTGTCCGGCCGGGGCTTGATTCTCCCACCCTTTCACCGTTTATTGTCATATGTTGCGCCTTTATCTGTCGTTGCAAAGTAATCGTAAGCACTCCCGGAACCCCTCGCATACGACCATGATCGTATGCAAGAGTGTGGTTTATTTATGGGGCGCTTGCAGGTAATCAGTTATATTAGATTTTAGGCTATCATTTACTGCATGTCAAACGTGAAAATAGATAATGGATATAAACATCGAGCAGTATTGATTATTCGCGTAACTTGACTTGAGGTCTCGAAAAGTATAATCATTTATCTTTGACGGACTCGTAAAAAGTCCATTATTTTTGTTCTCCTGGAACAACTGTAAGTTACAATTATTATTCACTGAGTATTCAGTAGAGAAAAGATTATGAAAAAACAAAAACGAGTCACGGAACGTTATGAATGTCTTATGCCTGCCAGTCTGCTGCTTAAATCCGCTGTTGACGGGAGAACTCTGGCCGGGCCGGAGGAAGGGCTGCTTTATAATATTTCTCCCGGTGGGGCCGCTTTATTGGTGGATCGTCTTGAATTTGGCCGGTATCACCTGATGGAATCGCCTCTCGAAGATGAGAATAAGGTATTGGAGCTTGCGACGAATGAGGTTGAGATTATCTGCCGACCCGTGTGGTTCCATGCCTCTGGCGGTCAGGAAGGACTGCGTTTTTGTTTTGGCGTGGCCTTTTTGCAGCCCGCGGGCAGTGATGAGATGCGGGATATTATCCAAAAAGTTGAGCCGGAGGCGTCCGGGGGATGGAAAGATATATGGCGCCGCTGGTTTGCCGGATGAGCGCTACTCTATTCTTTGTGGCTGGTTATCTGTTTAAAACGGGCCAGAGCCCGCATATCGCGGGTTTTGTCTGATTCATCCATTATCTCCTCTCCCATAATTTCTTCAATAACGTCTTCCAGGCTGATTATGCCGGTGGCGCCGCCATATTCATCGACTACAATGAAGAGGTGCTGGCGCTGTTCAAAAAAATCCAGCAGGATATTGGGCAGGGGGACGGATTCCGGTACGAAATGGGGTTCATCCATGAGTTCTGTCAGCCGCAGACTGGTATTGCCTTCCGCCGCCTGGAGCAGAACATCCTTGCGCAGAACAATTCCCACTATATCGTCTGGATTCCGGTCATATACCGGCACCCGGCTGTGGAGATTCCATTTATCTTTTAATTCATTGGCCTCCTCAATCGTCATCTGAGCCGGCAGGGTGAAGGCCACCGGCATCGGGGTCATGGCCTTGCGGGCATTTTTATATTTCAGGTCAAGAATATTGACGATTATTTTTTCCTCCTGCCGGCTGATATCGCCTGACTTCTGGCTCATCATGGCAATGGCTCTGATTTCCTTGGCCGAGACTAAGGATTGCGGGTTGGAACGGGAGATCATGTTGGTAAGGCGCTGGCAGAACCAGACAAAGGGCTTGAGAATATTGACCAGCCACATGAGGGGATAGGCCATAAAAGGGCCGACCTCTTTACAATAGACTACCCCGGCGGTTTTTGGAATGATCTCGGATAAAATAAGAATACTCAAGGTGAAGAGGGCTGAGAATATACCGAGATATCTACTGCCGAAAAATTCCGTCGCCGCTGCCCCGGCAATAGCCGCTCCCATGGTATTGGCAATGGTATTTAAGGTCAGAATGGCGATAATCGGTTTATGGATATCCCGTTTTAATTTTTTTAATATTTTACCTGAGGACTTACCGGCCTTATCTAATACCTCGATATGGCTTATGGGGATAGAATACAGAGCAGCCTCGGCGATACTGCACAGGGCTGAGATGATGATGGCCAGTCCGCTGGACAGACATAGTTGAATTAACAAATATTTATTCTCCTGGAAAATTAAGTATTTTGTATTTGGGCTGATCCCTAAGGATTTACCCCGCAAAAATCTCCGGTACCCTTCAGGTAGTTAAGCTGATTCTAAATTATCAGCAGGGCATACTTCAAGGTTTTTATTGATGATTACATATGATGTTCTCGCAAAAAGTCATTTTTATACGAAGTAAGTGCTCTGTGACCGCCCCGTTGCGCGCGCAACGGGGCGGTGGAACTTTCGCATACAATCGTAGTCGTAGCGCTCATTTCGAGATGTTATAAAATTGGCGTAAGCGACAAACGAACCACGCCTTGACATTTGCACTCCCCCCAAAAAAAACTGTAGCGGTACGACCATGATCGTATGCCAGGAGTGTGGTTTATGGAGCGTTTACCTGGTTTTCACTTTACAGTATCGGCTTTCCGGTTTACAAAAAGGCCGTGACTGATAAAAGAATTGATAGAGATGAAACGGGTGAGGGGGTCTCTGGAATACTCTATGTGGTGGCAACGCCTATTGGTAATCTTGAGGATATAACTCTGCGGGCTCTGCGGATTTTAGCGGAGGTCTCTCTGATAGCCTGTGAGGATACCAGGCAGACCCGTAAACTCCTGACCCATTTTAAGATCAATACGCCGCTTACCAGCTATTACCGGGGTCGGGAGGTCAGCCGGGCGGCGCAAATTATCACTGCCCTCAAGGCCGGTAGAGATGTAGCTCTGGTTTCGGATGCCGGGGTTCCATGTATATCTGATCCTGGTTATATATTGGTGCGGGAGGCTCGGTTGGCCGGCATAAGGGTGGTACCTGTTCCCGGTCCGTCGGCCTTGACCACGGCCATCAGCATGGCCGGAATGGAGGCGGAGTTTTTTTTGTTCTGCGGTTTTCTGCCCTCCAGGAGTAACGAACGCCGTAAAGCCCTGCGCTCGCTGGCTTCCGAATCTGCCTTGTTGATATTTTATGAATCGCCCCATCGACTTTTGAAAACTCTCAGCGATTGTCTTGATAGTCTTGGAGATCGTCCAGCCGCACTCTGCAAGGAATTGACCAAGATTTACGAGCATTACCAGCGTGGCAGGTTAACAGAGATTATCGCTTCTTTGCGTGATCTGCCCCGCATCCGGGGGGAATATGTTCTGCTGATTGAGGGCCGCGCTGACCTCCCGCCCCGGCCGGAGAGCGACGATATAATCGAGCTTCTGGTCTGGCAGCGGCAGGCCGGGTCGTCTCTGAAAGACGCGGTACGTAGTCTTGCCGCCGACCTTGGTCTGTCCCGCTCCAAAGTCTATACCGAGGCTCTTCGGATCTGGAAGGAGTCTGAATCTGCTTAACGGTAGAAGTATGGAGGTAAGCGCTCCATGAACACCACCCTGCACACGTTGACCGGCCGCAATATACAGGGGGTATGATTGCACCCGATCAACGTGCACATGGCGGCGTCCCTGAATCGCTTACAGTTTGGAGGTGTTGCAAATGTCAAGGTGTGGTTCGTTTGTCGCTTACGTATGGAGCTTTAGTGATTGAATCTTTAAGCCTGGTTTCATCGGCTTAATTCTCTCTTTGATGACGATTATTTGTTTTTTGTTTTTAGTTGTCAATATTGCCAAAATACACTAATTTCAGCCTGTGAAAAAAGTTCAGGATTATTATTTCAAAAAGGCCAAACGTGAGAAATATCCGGCTCGTTCAGTATATAAGCTGGAGGAAGCCCAGGAGAAGTATCATTTCCTTAAACGTGGGCATAAGGCCCTGGATATCGGCAGTTATCCAGGGAGCTGGTCTATCTATGCCTCCAGGGTTCTGGGGCCTCAGGGGCTGGTGGTGGGGGTTGATCTGCAGGACGGCAGGCCCATGCGGCAGTCCGGGCGTTGCCGGATAGAATTTATCAGGGGGGATATCACCGGGGATGAGACTCTGGAGGCCATACGGGCCTGCTGCTCTTCTTTTGACGCCCTGTTGAGTGATATGGCACCGAATACCACTGGCAACAAATGGGCCGATCAGCAGAAGTCTCTGGAGTTGTCCCGGCGGGCCTTTGTTCTCTGTAACGAATTTTTGCGGCCCGGAGGGTGCTTCTACTGCAAGGTCTTTGAGGGCGAGGATTTTAAGGAGTTTTACGATACGGTGCGGCTGTGCTTCACAAACAGCAGAATTGTTAAGCCCAAAAGTTCCCGCCGGGAGAGTCGGGAGGTTTTTATTCTTGGGCTGGGTTTTAAGAATTTAAGTGAAAAATAAAGGAGGTAGAGGTGTCTGGACATTCAAAATGGAGCACAATCAAGAGAAAAAAGGGTGCCGCGGACGCCAAGCGCGGTAAGATATTTACCAGGCTGATTAAAGAGATTACCGTAGCGGCCCGCATGGGCGGCGGTGATCCTGACGGTAATCCGCGGCTGCGTTCCGCCATTGCCGCGGCTAAGAACGAGAATATGCCCAAGGACAATATTGAACGGGGTATAAAAAAGGGTACCGGTGATCTTGAAGGGGCCATGTATGAAGAAATTATCTACGAAGGATACGCCCCCGGCGGGGTAGCGGTGATGGTGGAGTGTCTCACTGACAATAAGAATCGTACCGTGGCCGATGTTCGTTACTGCTTCAGTAAAAATGGTGGTAATATGGCCGAGAGCGGCTGTGTGTCATTTCTCTTTGATCAGAAGGGGATGATTCAGGTGGATAGTTCATCCATTACTGAGGATGAACTGATGGATCTGGCTTTAGAGGCCGGGGCCGATGATGTTGTTGATGACGGCGAGGTCTTTCAGGTTCTGACTGCACCCGGAGATTTTAATGATGTGCGTGAGGCTCTTGAAAAGAGCGGGGTCAAGATCACTGAGGCCTCAATTACCAGACTGCCTCAGACCACGGTGGATATTACCGAAGAGAAGGTGGCTGCCCGGGTTATCCGCTTGATGGATGCCCTGGAGGATAATGAAGATGTTCAGAACGTCTATGCCAATTTTGATATTGATGATGCCATAATGGAGTCTTTATCCTGAAGGGTTTATGGAAAAAACTGCCCCCCCGTTGCGCATCCTTGGTATTGATCCTGGTTCTCGAATAACGGGCTATGGGGTTATTAATCTGCGGGAGCGGGAAACCGATTTTGTGGCCTGCGGGGTAATTAAAACTGATACCCGGCAGGATTTCCCCCATCGTCTGCATGAAATATTTACCGGTATCAATGATGTTATTTCCACTCATAAGCCGCAGGCGGCAGCGGTGGAGGATATCTTCTTTGCCCGTAATCCACGTTCGGCTCTTAAACTGGGCCAGGCCCGGGGGGCGATTATTGTGGCGGCCATGAGCCGCTCGCTGGCAGTTAGTGAATTTTCTGCCAAACAGGTAAAGCAGGCGGTGGCCGGTTATGGTCAGGCCGCCAAGTCTCAGGTTCAGCATATGGTTCGCCTTTTGCTCAGTCTTAACGCTCAGCCCAGCGAGGATGCCGCCGATGCCCTGGCCATCGCTCTTTGCCTCGCCAATCATCTTGTTAATCAAACGCGATAATTTTTTATGATTGCCTCATTAAAAGGGATTCTGCAATATAAGTCGCCCGGTCGTCTCATTGTCGAGGTTGCCGGGGTGGGTTATGATGTTGCCTTTTGTCGGGAGGGCATGTCCCGCCTGCCTGAGACCGGCGGAGAGATATTTCTCCATATTTATACCAATGTCCGGGAGGATGCCATTGCCCTGTATGGTTTCCTCGAGGCGGAGGCCAGGGAGTTGTTTGTTGTCCTTCTCGGAGTGTCTGGAGTGGGCCCCAAGCTGGCCCTGAATGTTCTCTCTGCCGCCGCTCCAGCTCAACTGGCCAGGGCCATAATGAGTGATGATCTTGCCGCCCTTGTTAAATTTCCGGGGGTGGGAAAAAAGACAGCTGAACGGTTGTGTCTTGAATTAAAAGATAAGGTGCGGGATTTTGCTGATTTCAGTGTCAATGAAACTCCGGCCGGCGGCGAAAAGCCCTCCGGCTCCGAGACTGCTCAGGATGTTATCTCCGCTCTGGTAAATCTCGGCTATCCAGCGCCCCAGGCCGAGAAAGCCCTGAAAAAGGTCATGGCCGGGCTGCCTGCCGGGCTGCCGGAGCCACCCATTGAGGAAATATTACGTCTAACCCTGAGGTCATTGGCGTGAAGCACGAAGAACGATTAGTCAGTGCCAGGGCCGAACCTCTGGAGCTTGCTGAGGATGTCTCCCTGCGGCCCCGGTATCTGCGGGACTATATCGGCCAGGAGACCTTGAAAGAAAATCTTTTTATTGCTTTGACTGCCGCTAAAAGCCGCCAGGAGCCGGTGGATCACATTCTGTTTCATGGTTTCCCCGGTCTGGGCAAGACCACTCTGGCCTATATTATTGCCAATGAGATGGGGGCCAATATTAAGGTTACCTCCGGCCCGGTGATCGAAAAGGCCGGGGATCTGGCCGCGATCCTCACCAGTCTGCAGGAAGGCGATGTCCTCTTTATTGATGAAATTCACCGCCTTAACCATGTTGTGGAGGAAATTCTTTACCCGGCCATGGAGGATTATGAGCTTGATCTTGTTATTGGCCAAGGACCGGGCGCCAAATCCGTTAAGATGTCTCTGCCCCGTTTTACCCTGGTGGGGGCCACTACCCGTACCGGTCTTCTGACCCCGCCTCTGCGTGACCGTTTCGGGGTTATCTTAAGGCTGGAATATTATCAGCCCGATGAACTGGTGCGGATTGTCAAACGTTCGGCGCGGATGCTGGATATTGCCATGGATGATTCCGGGGCCGAGGAGCTGGGACGCCGCTCCAGGGGAACCCCCAGGATCGCCAACCGTCTTTTAAAAAGGGTGCGTGATTACGCCGAGGTTCGGGCCAACGGCCGGGTCAGCCGCCAGGTCGCCCGCCAGGCCCTTGCCATGCTCAAGGTAGATGAATTAGGTTTAGACGATATGGATCAGCGGATACTGCTGACTATCATTGAGAAATTTCAGGGCGGTCCCCTGGGGCTTGATACTCTGGCCGCTGTGGTCTGTGAGGAGAGGAATACCCTGGAGGATGTTTATGAACCTTTCCTGATTCAATCTGGTTTTCTGCTCCGTACTCCGCGCGGTCGTATGGTTACCGCTGCCGCCTATGAACATTTTGGTCGTTCTCTTGCCAAGTCCCCTGTCCTGGACGGGCTTTTTGGTGATCAGGAGACTGGGGACAAGTAGGCGCTCCACAAACCACACTTACGGGACAGTAAAGCGGAACCCTGAGGGGGGAACGGTATCGGCCTGATAAGAAATGTGGCAAGGTTGAGTAAAAAGTTCAAATAACTGATTTATTTTTGCTATAATGAATTTCAGATAATTCATGGGGGCAGGAAAATGGCAGGGAAATTGACGGTAGTCGATATCGGGGCAATGAAGGGCAGGGGGGAAAAAATTACCATGCTCACCGCCTATGATGCCGGTTTTGCCGGTCTGATAGAGAACGCCGGGATCGATATGTTACTGGTCGGGGATTCTCTCGGCATGGTGGTACTGGGCTATGATTCCACTGTGCCCGTGACCATGGATGAGATGATTCATCATGCCAGGGCCGTACGGCGGGGGGCCTCGCGAACCCTTATTGTCGGTGATATGCCCTTTATGTCTTATCAGATCTCTCTGCCGGAGGCTGTTGGCAATGCCGGTCGTTTTATGAAAGAGGCTGGTTGTGATGCCGTGAAACTTGAGGGCGGTCTTGAGGTCTGTGCCACCGTCAGCGCCATCGTCAAGGCCGGGGTGCCGGTTATGGGGCATATCGGGCTGACCCCGCAGACGGCCGGTCAGCTGGGGGGGTATAAGGTACAGGGCCGGGATCTGGAATCGGCCCGTAATCTTTTAAGTATGGCTAAGGGGCTGCAGGATGCCGGGGCTTTTGCCCTGGTTCTGGAGTGTATTCCCGCGCCGCTTGCGGAGTTGATCAGCCGGGAATTAACCATCCCCACCATTGGTATCGGGGCCGGAGCCGGTTGTGACGGTCAGGTTCTGGTGACCCATGATCTCCTGGGGATGTTTGAAAAATTTGTACCCAGTTTTGTTAAGTCATACGCCCAGCTGGCTCCCCGGATCAAGGATGCCGTTCTGGCCTATAAGCATGAGGTGCGTGAAGGTCGTTATCCGGATGATAGTCATAGCTTTAAAATGTCGCTGCCCATAGAGGACATTCTTCCATAATATTCAGGTTACAGGTAGAAACTAATGGATATAGCAACCGTTATTGGCCTGGTAGGCGGCTCCCTGCTGGTCGTATGGGCTATTGCCTCCGGCGGCTCTCTGATGCTCTTCGTCAATATTCCCTCGGTGTTGATTGTCTTTGGCGGTACGGCAGCCACGGCCTTTATTCGTTTTGGCATGGGGGATGTTATAAACTCCGTCAAGGTGGCAATGAATGCCTTTTTTTCCAGGATAAGCGTTCCGCAGCAGATTATCGCCGAGATCGTTAATTTAGCCAATATTGCCCGTAAAAACGGTCTGATTGTTCTGGAACAGCAGCCCATTGAGGATCCCTTCCTTAAAAAAGCCATTATGTATTGTGTTGATGGTCATGAAGCTGACTTTATCGAGGAGGTCTTGAAAAAGGAGGTTAATCTCACCATTCAAAGGCATGATTTAGGGCGCCAGGTTTTTGCCGGGATGGGAGATTCGGCTCCGGCCTTCGGCATGGTCGGTACCCTTATTGGTCTGGTACAGATGCTTTCCAATATGAGTGATCCGGCCTCCATCGGCCCCTCCATGGCGGTGGCTCTTCTCACTACCCTGTATGGTGCCTTGATCGCCAACCTTTTTGCTCTGCCCATTGCCGATAAGCTGGCCCTTCGCAGTCAGGAAGAGGAGCGTAACCGGCGGTTGATTGTTGAAGGTGTATTGGGGATTTTAAAGGGTATAAATCCAAGGGTAATGGAGGAATTCCTTGAGACCTTTCTGCCGCCCAAAGATCGAGGTGCGGGGGAGAAAAAATAACTCCGGCGAGGTGTTTTACAAATGGGGCGTTGCTGGAAGACTATGGAGTAAGATATGGCTGATGACGATGAAGTTAAACAGGAGTGTCCGCCAGGCGCTCCCCTGTGGATGTGTACATTCTCGGATTTAATGTCGCTTCTCCTCTGCTTTTTTGTGCTTCTTCTGTCTTTTTCCACCATGGATGCTCCCAAATACCGGCAGGCTGCTGGCTCTATGAAAGACGCCTTCGGCATTCAGAAGAAAGAACACTTTGATGGCAGTCCACAGGGCCAGTTGATGGTGGCTACTGATTTTATCTCCACTCCCATGGCGGTTCGGGTACAGCGGGATATCAATGATGTGGTGGCCATGGAACAACGCGGCGGTATGGTGGATGTGGAGATGACTCATGACGGGGTGGTGGTACGGGTAAAGGATGCTCTGGGGTTTGAATCCGGCCAGGCCCGGTTGCGGCCGCGGTTTAAGATCCTGCTGAATAAAATTGGCGCGATTATCAAGCGTACTGGTTCGTCGGTTATAGTCAGTGGTCATACGGATAATATACCTTTGCGTAAAGGCGGAAAATTTGTCTCTAACTGGGATCTGTCAACGGCTCGCAGCGTGGCGGTGGTAAATTACTGGGCCAGGAAATTTCATATCCCGACGAATCACATGTCCGCTGTAGGTTATGCCGACGGCCGGCCGCTTGCAAGTAATGATACCGCGGCCGGTCGTTCCCGTAACCGCCGGGTGGAGTTTAAAATCAAGGTTAATCAACGGGCCTCGACTTTTGCTGGTTTAAAGGAATTACTGCAGCCCAAGGTGGAGCCGGTGATTTCGCGATAAGCCGCAAACCTGGAATGACAAATCTCTTTGTACTCTAAAAACGTCACTATTCAGCAAAATGTTCGGAATCAGCAATAACCACTGAAGTAATGTGCTGATGAATAGTTATCTAAAAACAAGAGGGTAGCCGGAAGATGAACGGAGAAGATAAACGCCAGTCCGTCAGGGTGGACAGCCGGATAATGTTTGCCGCCCACCAAGTTTCAAAAGATGACTTTTTAAGAATAAAACAGGATTTGAATAATGGTATAAGTCTCTATGAACGGCCGGAGTTGAGTAATGTCAGAACTTTTGTCGGTGCTCGGGCGGCTCTGGAGAGATTAAGGGAACGGGACGCGGATATGGCGGATTTCCTGCATCATATGGACGCCAAACTTAATGTTCTGCTCAAAAAGGTGGACAGCAGTCCTTCGCTGTTAGATACATTAACTCTGCAGGGGGTTAATATTGCCGGTAACGGCCTGGCCTTCTGGAGTGCAGAAAAATATATCAGGGGTAATTTGCTGGAATTCTATATTGTGTTCCCGGCCGATAATACGTTTATTGATTGTTTTGGCGAGGTGGTGGAATGCCAGCCGGGAAAAGCCGGCAAAGAAGGCAGCTACCGGGTCTCATGTCATTTCAAACTCATAATGGAGAAAGATCGGGAAGAAATTATTCAGTACAATTTCAAACAGCAGGGCCTGGCTCTGCAACGTCGTCGCTTAGAAGGGACATAATGCCCACTGTGTCAGAATAGTTGTCAACTCTTTGCTTTTCTGGATGCCCTTGCAGCTTCCAGCTTTGTATCACGATTTTTGAAAACTTCCTTCTCAAGCCCGTTTATTTGTAAGCGCTCCACAAACTACACACTTTAGCATACGACCATGATCGTACCGCTGACTTTATAATATCTCGAAATGTAGCGGTACGACGACGATCGTCTGCGAGTGTTCGTCGTATAAAAGCGATACCACTCAGGGTGTTCATGGAGCGCTTGTGCGGCTCCATCATAATTAACTCATGGGCAGTCAGCCCGAAATTTTATGCTTTTAAGGTCTGCGAACTATCCCCATCAATTTGCCGATTATCCGTACCTGTTCCCTGTCTTTCCCGGCAAAAATTAATGGTTTATAGGTTGAGTTTGCCGCGTGCAATTCAACTCTGCTATTTATCTTCCTGAAGATTTTTAACGTGGCCTCCGGCAATAGCCCTTCTACCATAACGGCGGCTATCTGCCCGCTTTGTACGGTTCTTTGAGGCCGTATAATGGCAAGATCTCCTTCTATAATATGGGCCTCTATCATCGAGTCGCCTTTTATGACAAGGGCGAAGCCGTCATCACAGCCAAACATTTTTGGATCAATGGGCAGATCCTCTTCGTAATTGGTTATTGCTTCAATTGGTTCCCCTGCCGCAATAGCACCGAGAACCGGGATTGACTCTCTTGGCGGGCCGGAGGCCAGGAGCCAGGAGCGTTTTTTACCCTTTTCGGCCAGCAGTATCCCTTTGTCAACCAGTTTGTGGAGTATTCGATGTACACCGGCCGGCCCTTTAAGCCCAAGATGAGAGCAAATTTCGCGGACTGTAGGTGAAATTCCATATTGTATCTGGTGAGCACGGATATACAGTATTATACTTCTTTGGCGTTCGGTTAATTCCTCATACATATTACCAATTCACCTGAGTATTAAAAAGTGAATCAGCAGGGCTTGTCACTCCCTTGCCTCCTTTGTTTAAAACATGGGTATAAATCATGGTTGTACTTAGATCTTTGTGGCCTAACAGTTCCTGAACCGTACGAATGTCATAGCCGGATTCTAAAAGATGAGTAGCAAAACTATGACGTAAGGAATGGCAGCTTCCCGGCTTGTTGATACCAGCTATGCGGATAGCCTTCTTGATGGCGCGTTGAAGAAAATGTTCCCCCATGTGGTGACGCTGTTTAATGCCGCTTCTCGGATCGGTGGACATTTTAGGCGCCGGAAAAACGTATTGCCATCCCCACTCTCGATTGGCATTTTTATATTTCCTTTCCAGGGCATAGGGCATATAGACTGTACCATATCCCGCTTCTAAATCATTCTCATGTATTTTTTTACATTTCTCAAGATGAAGTAAAAGCCTTCCAGTAATATGCTCAGGCAGCATGGTTATTCGATCTTTATTGCCCTTTCCACTTCTGACCACAATCTGTTTATATCCGAAATCAATGTCTTTCACCCGCAATTTCAAGCATTCATTGAGGCGTAAGCCTGAGCCATAAAGTAGATTGGCCATTAGCCATTGAGTATCTCCCAGCTGAAGAAATATAGATCTTACCTCTTCTTTGGTAAATACAACAGGAAGTTTTATTGGCTTTTTGGCTCTTGTGACGTTTTCAAGTAAATCGAGATCTTTTTTTAAGATATATCTATACAAGAATAAAATAGCGCTAAAAGCCTGATTCTGGGTCGAAGCAGCTACTTTCTTTTTAACAGCAAGATAGGTTAAGAATTGACTTATCTCCTCACTACCCATTTCGGCAGGATGGCGTTTACCATGGAAGAAAATGTATTTTTTTGCCCAGTAAACATAACATTCTTCAGTTCGAATGCTGTAGTGCTTATAGCGAATAGCGTTACGTAATTGTTGTAAAAGCCTTACTTTTTGCATGTAAACCCTCCTGTTCCAGCAATAAAATTATATATAATAGGCAGAAGGTGAACATATGTTCACCTGCCATGTATTATAGATAATACTGTTTGTTTTATCAAGCAAAACAGATGAATAAAATTTATGTAGGTGCTATTATAATACAAAATGGTAGGGCATCTTTTTTGAACGCCCACTAAAAGTGGTATGGATTAGGGCTTTTGGGGTGTCTACTTATTGTT
>JBMERE010000009.1:0-142434 GCA_048820955.1 Desulfobacterota bacterium M19
GTAGACAACGAGATTGGCATTTGCGATTCCAGCCATGCTGATAATAATTGTTGCGACGGCACCACCCAATATTTTTTTCTTCATTTTGTTCTCCAGCTTTGAGTTACAATTTACGTAAGCTCCCCATAAACCACATCTTTACATTATAACATCTTGAAATGTAAGCCTTTCAGGGTGCTCATGGAGCGCTTACCAATTTACTGTACTTTTTTAGTCCTGCGTAGACCAACGAGTCCGGCCAGACCCGCCCCGAAAAGGAGCATCGTTGCCGGTTCCGGGATCGGAGCATTGTCTGTAGGATGTTGACCGCTTCCCTGCGAGTAGGAACTTTCACCTCTTAAGGTAACGTTATTGCCATCTTCATCAGTCGCAAACAGGAGAACTGGTGAGGAGAAGTCGTTACCGGTAGTGAAAAAGGAAAACTCTCCAATGACGCCTTGAAAAGGATCAATCGGGTCACCAGCCGGAAAATAATCACTATCGCCCGGCTCACCCATTCCTTCTGATTTATAGGTATAGTAGGCATAATTGTAGTCTGTAAGGCTGTCTTCATTGGCAAGAAGATCAGGACTATTCGTCCATCTGTCTGCTATGTAACTGCTCCAGCCCTCACGATAATAACCAGAGGTATCTGCTGATGAGCCAATTGTATTAGAGAGGCCAACCATGAAAGCATTTATTCTATAGGTGGAATTATTATAAATATCGTAGGTTACCTTCCAGCCTTGGTGAACCTCTCCCAAAATAAGAGCACCATCATCGTCGGTGCCTGTTACGCCCCATCCTGTAACTTCTGCCATACTTTCTACCACCTCCCAATAGTGAGAACCACCATCATCGGTGAAGACTATTGTATTTGCTCCGGCTTCAGTGCCTGTAATCAGAGCGAAGCCTAAAATAACTGCCATACCTGCGCATATTTTTTTCATTGAATACCTCATCATCCGTCTCCTTTTATTTCTCAGAATTATTTTTCCTTTATTTATTTAACTACCGATTGCCTTGGTTGCCACCGACTTGAATCTGTTCAAACATTAACCAGCGAGTTGCGTGGCGGGTTAATGACACCCTGGTATACGGTGTACGCAAGGCTGGGTTATGCGGTAAAATCGTTCCTCCCTTTCCTTCTCCTTTCTTGTCAAAATAAATAACGGGGCATCTTTCCTGTTTCCTTCCATAAAGCAATCCGTATGCCAGTTAAACGGGAAAGAGGTGATTGCCTTTTGGTATCAGTAGGTTATGGTAGTGAATATAGCTTTATGGTAAACTGGGCAAACTGGTTTAGCGGTGCATATGAACCACCAGTTTGTGGTTCATATGCACCAGGTGAGAAGAGTAAAAAATGGTTAAACAGGTGGGCGGCGGAGCAGTTATATCTATTTTACTATGTCCCTGTTTGATTTGTTTTGATTGACAAAATAACCTGTATAAAGTAACTGATTCCCAGGATTGATTGCCTGGAGTTGCTGACGAGCCATTCCCTTAACGAAAGCAGCCGGCGGAGAAATGCGTGATATGAGACGGAGTTAATTCAGATGAAAAATAAAGCCTTATTTTTTGTTCTTGTCACCGCGCTGGTATCGCTGCCTCTTGCCGCTAACGCCGCCAGGATTGGGGACTCAAAGTGGGTTGCTCTGGGTGGCTATGGCTTTACTCATACCAATCTGGGACGGACGAAGGTCTGGGTTGATACTGCTTTTCTGGCTCTGGGCTATGAACGGGTGGCATCCAGGGAGTTTGGTCCTTCTTTATTGAAGGGTTATTATTCGGTTCGGGTTGAGGTGCCGGTTCACTATATTATCGCGCCCCATAACGGCTGGATGACCGGGGTGAATTTTATTGGTCTCTGGACTTTAACGGATGTCTCCCGGAAATATAAACCTTATTTTCTGGCTGGCGGCGGCCCGGTTTACATTGGCCCTGGTATCTACGGAATGTCCAAACATCTAAATGGCAACTATATGTTTGGGATGGGGATTGACCTCGATGCCGGTCTGCCTGAAAAAATCAAACTTGAATATCGGTTTAATCATATTTCGAACGGGGGGCAGAAAGAACCGAATGTGCCGTTGAATTCGAGCCGTCTGCTGGTTGGATTTTCTTTTTAGCCCTCTCCCTCTTTTACAGTTTTACGATTATCAGCCCCGGAGGGGTGAAAGCACAAACGGGCCTGTGCTATTGCTCTGCCGTCCCTGGGTTACCTAAATTATATATTATGCAAAGAGAAGATATACAAAGGCAGATATTAACAATTCTGGAAGAATCATTTGAATTTGAGAATCCCGGACTAAATGATAATCTGCGGGATGATCATGGATTTGACAGTATCGATGCCATTGAGTTATTAGGCGAAATCGAAAAGATTCTTGGTTTCTCTCTTACCAGGGCGGAAAAGGAGAAGGCTATGACCATTCGCACCATCAATGATATCTTAGATTATATTGAAGTCATTGCCTCTGAGCATAATAAATAATAATACTCCCGGCAGGTGACTTTCATATACAACAGGCGTATTTAATGGAACGAAGAGTTGTTATAACTGGGTGCTCGGCCATTACCCCTATCGGTTATGCCAGGGATGATATAATCCAGAGCCTTAAAGATGGGATATCCGGTGTAAAACCGCTGCGTGATGACGGTCTGCTGACCGAATATATTCATTCGCGGGTTTTTGGTACGGTTGATTATCCCATTGATTATGACTTCAAACGCCTTTACCGTAAAACCATGGGGCCGGTAGCCTTTTACGCCTGCCAGGTCGCCAAGGATATTCTGGAAAGAGCGGGGCTGACTCAGGAATTTATCTCCTCCGGTCGTTTAGGGGTCGCCTTTAGCTCAACCCATGGCAGTCCCAGCATTCAGCGGCACATCTATAAAACATTTTTCAGTAATCTGAAATCAGAGTTCTCTTCCATCGGCGCGGTGGATTATCTGAAATCCATGGTGCATACCACGGCGGTGAATATTACCCGGATGTTTGGTATTACCGGCCGGGTTATTGCCTCATCAACCGCCTGCACAACCAGCAGTCAGTCCATCGGCTTTGGTTATGAAATGGTTAAATACGGTATGCAGGATGCCATGATCTGCGGTGGTGCCGATGAATATGACACTACCGCCGTGGCGGTTTTTGATAATTTGCTGGCCTGCTCGGTGGCCTATAATGACAAACCGGAATGTACCCCCCGCCCCTTTGACAGCAAGCGGGATGGTCTTGTGGTTGGTGAAGGTGCCGGGGCTGTCCTGCTTGAGGAGTATGAATCCGCTAAAAAACGGGGTGCCAATATCCTGGCCGAGGTTATCGGTTTTGCCTGCAATAATAATGGCGGCGATCTGATCCTCCCCAATATTGACGGGATTACCACCACCCTGAGGCTGGCCCTTGATGAGGCGGGGATTACGGCGGATGAGGTCGATTTTGTCAGCGCCCATGCCACCGCCACTAAAATGGGGGATGTGATTGAGGCTCAGGCCATCGCCGCGGTTTACGGTGATTCTCCTTTAATTACCGGGCTGAAGAGTTATATGGGGCATACCATGGGGGCCTGCGGCGCCATAGAGCTTATTCTGACCATGTATATGATGGAAAAAGGCTTTATCGCTCCCACCTTGAATCTGGATAGTATTGATGAGCGATGCGCTATGATTAATCATACCAGAAAGCTTACCGCGGCCGATATCAATATCGCGGCGATTCAGAATTTTGCTTTTGGCGGGGTCAATACCTGTCTTCTGATAAAAAATGGCAGTCAGGTAATTAGTTGACTTGCGGTTAATATTCAAAGACAGATGCTTTTTGACTTTTTTGTAACCTCTGCTCTCTGGTTTTATTTCATCGGCGGATTTTTTCTGTTTTTTCTGTTATTTTATCTGTTAGCCTATATATTTTCAAAGAATCGGGAACTATCCTTTCAGTATCTCAACCATTTATTTTATAAGAGCTTTCTGCGCTTAACCAGGCTGGTTGTCCCCCGGCACTCCTGGCAGATAGACAAGAATATCACTAAAATCAGGTCTTCGGTAATTGTATGTAATCATGTATCATATCTTGACCCTTTGATTATTATTTCCCTCTTTGCGCGCCACAAAACCATTGTAAAAACCAGATTCTTTCATATGCCGGTTTTTGGCTGGCTGATGAAAAATGCCGGCTATCTGCCCTCGTCAACAGATGATAAATTTACTTTTTTAATGATTAAGCAGGTTGAACGGATGAAGGAGTATCTGCTTAAAGGCGGTAATCTAATTATTTTTCCGGAGGGCACCAGAAATAAGACCGGCAATACAGGTGCTTTTGATAAAGGAGCCTTTAAGATTGCCAGGCTCTGCCAGGCCCCGATAAAGGTTCTGCGTATTGCTGATAGTGACAAACTGTTTACACCCGGGAAGTTTTTATTTAATACAAGAGTCAGGAATAAAATTACGGTGGAGTTTGTTGACAGTATTGAGCCGGATTATCTGCATGCCCCGCCCTCGGTGGAGGAGCTGCGAAATTTGGTTCAAAGGGCCTTCGCGACCGGACGATGAGCCGCTTTTTCGATAAGGATAAAGGATTATGAAAACATTTAATCTTGAGTTTACGGAAGACGAAATACAAAAGGCGGTTGCTGACAGCAGACTTTTGTCTATGGAGATTGAATTCAGCCGCCGCTGTAATTTTCGTTGTTCGTATTGTTACGTTCCGTCCAAAGAGGAGCTTGCTGATGAACTATCCAGGGCGGAATTAAAGGATGCCATCGGTCAGGCCAAAGAACTTGGGGCTGGTAAAATTATTATTTTAGGCGGTGAACCAAGCATTTATCCCCATCTTGAAGAGATGATAAGCTTTATCAAAGGAGAGGGCTTAGAGGCGGAAATGTTTACTAACGGCAGTGGAATTACTCCTGAAATGGCCTGTTTCCTGGCTGGTAATAAAGTCAGGGTTGTCTTGAAACAAAACTCTCAGGACGAGGAAATTCAGGACCGTCTGGCCGGAAAAACCGGAGCTTTTCAGATAATTAAGACTGCCTTAAACAATCTGCGGCAGGCAGGTTACCCGGCCGCCGACAAATTTCTGGCCGTCAGTACTATTATCTGCCGGCAGAATATAGCGGAGCTGCCGGAGATGTGGCAATGGCTGCGTAATCAGGATATAGAGCCATATTTTGAGGTGATAACTCCCCAGGGTAACGCGAAACAGAATGCCTGGCTTGAAGTTCCTTCTGACGAATTAAGGAAAATATTTTCCGAACTGGCCCAGATTGATAAGAAAAAATATGGCAGAGAATGGGAGCCGCAGCCGCCTCTGGCCGGGAATCGCTGTATGCGTCATCAGGTGTCATGCGTGGTGACATCCACCGGCAATGTTATGCCATGTGTCGGGGTAACGATTGCGATTGGTAATATTCGTGAGCAGCCTCTGGCCGAGATAATAAAGAACAGTGAAGTAATAAATAACCTTAAGAACTTTCGCCAGACGATAAAGGGTGCATGCCGTACCTGCGATAAAGCCTCCGAATGTTATGGCTGCCGCGGCGCGGCTTACCAGCTTACCGGAGATTATCTTGAAGCTGACCCGACCTGCTGGCTGAATTCGTCCTGTAAAAAGGGGTAAGAAAATAAAAAAAAGCAGCTAACCCTGATGGTGAGTTAACCGCTTACTGGTGCGCCCGGAGGGATTCGAACCCCCGACCCTCGGATTCGAAGTCCGGTACTCTATCCAGCTGAGCTACGGGCGCCCTTTCCGGCGTATTATAACGCATCTTTTCCTTTGAATAAACAATAGTTTTGTCAGGATTGTGTAAAAAACAGCGATTTCTGCCGGTTTTACAAGTTCATCCCGGTTGACAAATTTATTTAAAGACCTTATTTGTCTTGAAGAAGTTATCCATGTTAACTGTGAGCCCATTATTCATGGGAATTAAGAAGGAGAATGAACCGGTGAACAGTATTATTGTTACCTGCTCTTCATGTGCCAGAAAAAATAAAATTTCAGCGGACAAACAGCATCTCCGGCCTAAATGCGGACATTGCGGGGCGCCAATCTCGTTACGGGAACTGGCTGTGCCGGTGGAACTTGATGACTATAGCTTCTCTGATTTTGTAAAGCAGGTTTCTTTGCCGGTTATGGTCGACTTTTTCTCGCCGACCTGCGGGCCATGTCAGATGATGGCCCCCGTCGTTCAGGCTCTGGCTCCTAAATACATTAATAAAATCATTGTGGCCAAACTGGATACCAGCCGGAATCCGCAAACCGCATCTATTTTTAATATCCGCGGGGTTCCGAGCTTCCTTTTTTTTAAAAACGGGGGGCTTGTTGAGCAGATAGCAGGCGCGGTTCCTGAGGCTGTACTTGAGCAAAAAATTTCTTCTCTCATCTGAGAGCGTTTACTCGTAAAAGTCTGATCTGCTGCGTTGTGACGTGTCGACAGACCTTCGGCATATCACATGTATGGCCGAAGCCCTGCCAAACCACCACGCCTGGTATATCGAATTTTCGAAGTCCGCGCTTATCCATTTAGCCTTCTTTTAGTAAGTGATGGAATTTTCGTTTCATGACAAGCATGTTGATTACGAGTTCATCCGACTTGTTTTTCTCTCTGTTTTCCGAAATTAATTCCCCTTTTAATAGCACTCTGTAACCCGTCTGCCGTGAATTTCAGCATTTGGCGGCTGATCTCTGGGACGGCAGAGAAGTTCTCATCTCTACCTGGAAAAAATTATGTTTGAAACAGAATGTGAGCAGGCCCCGGCATTACCCATGATTGGCGGCCCGTATCAAAAGTTCTTCAAGAAAATTGTCACCGGCGGGGTATTGCTCCTGTGTACCACTCTGCTGGCCTTGTTGTGGAGCGGTATGGCACCGGAACATTATCAGCATTTCTGGCACACTCCGCTGTCCATAAGTGTGGGTTCGCTAAGTATCAGCAAGAGCTTACTGCATTGGATTGATGAGTTACTGATGGCGCTCTTTTTCTTCACGGTGGGGCTTGAGATTAAACGGGAAATCATGATTGGTGAGCTTTCCTCCTTCCGCAAGGCAGTGCTGCCGGTGGCTGCCGCTGTCGGGGGGATGCTGCTGCCGGCGATTATATTTTACGCCTTTAATTATAATACCGAGACCGCGGCGGGCTGGGGGATTCCCATGGCCACTGATATCGCCTTTGCCCTGGCCGTTTTAAGCTTGGTTAAGAAGCGGGTGCCGTACGGGGTAAGAATTTTCCTCTCCGCCCTGGCTATTGCCGATGATATGGGGGCGGTTCTGGTTATCGCCGTTTTCTATACTAAGTCAATTGCCTGGGAGTATTTTATCATTGCCGCTGTCTGCCTTGTTCTGCTGGCCATTGCCAACCGGCTGTGGATCAGGCAGACTCTGGTTTATGCCGTCCTCGGAGCCGGGGTTTGGTTTTCGTTTATGGCGGCAGGTATCCATGCCACTGTTGCCGGGGTGGTCGTGGCTATGTTCATTCCGGCCCGCGGCCGCTATGATACCGACTGTTTTCTGCGCGTGGTTAATAAGGCTCTCAGCCGTTTTAATTGCCGGATGGGGGATTGCGGGCGAACCATTCTGTTAGAGCAATCCCACTTGAACGCGGTACAAAATATAGAAAACGCCTGCGCGAAGACCATTACCCCACTGCAGCGTCTTGAGCATTTTTTAGGCGGTTGGGTGAGTCTGCTCATCCTGCCGCTTTTTGCCCTGGCCAACGCCGGGATGCATATTGATTTAAATACGCTTTATGCCACTCTGTCCACCCCTCTGTCTCTTGGGATTATTTTGGGTCTGACCCTGGGGAAACCCCTGGGTATTTTTATCTTTACCTTTGTTACCGCCAAGCTTCTCAAGACCCCCCTGACTCAGGGTATGAACTGGGGACATATTCTTGGTATAGGTATGTTGGGCGGCATAGGATTTACCATGTCTATTTTTATCACAGGCTTGTCCTATAGTAACCCGGATTTTCAGGAAATGGCCAAGGCCGGTATTTTAACCGCCACCGCTCTCTCGTCCATCATCGGTCTGCTTGTCCTGACAGCCCTGTCTCGTAAACGTAAGAAAACAGGGTAACTATTCTGGTAAGCGCCCCATAAACTACACTCTCGCATACGATCATGGTCGTACCGCTGACATTGTAACATCTCGGAATACAAAATATTCAGTTGGATGCAGGTGCTTCCCCGGTGATCTTCACCCCGGGAGGGGCAGGGGCGTATCTGAAAATGATTATGACGCTGAGTATAATAAAAAATATTGAAAAAGCTAAGTAAGTGGCGGCCATAATCGGTGAAGTAAAAACAGGTATGGGCCAGAATTGAAAATAGAAGACGCGAAAGGCCGATATTGTAAAGGCGGTAAAGGCCGTTACTGTCATGGTACTTAATACTCCGCCTATTCTGCTGCCATACCTGTCTAACCATATTGCCAGGCCTGGAATAATCCCCAGCAGGCCGACTATCCTGTATTCATAAGATATAGTTCCAAAACACATTCCCTGAATGAACATTGCCATGGCAAAGGGCAGGCTGACGGCCCGGAAGAGTTCCGCGGCCCGCTCTCTGCCATTTACTGATTTTAATCTAATGATTATGATTATCAGGACAGCAGAGGCTATCTGGATGGATTTAGCCGCCCAGGCGGGCATGAGCAGCATGAAACTAAGGCCTGTCGGCCGGGCTTGAATTTCATAACGCTGCAGGCTGGGCCAGTACTCCTTGAGTTCCGGCAGATAAAACAAGATGCTGGCCGCGACCACTAATAGTGGCAGAACATGATATATACGTTCTTTCTTCCGGGCGGTGCAGAGGGCGGCAAGACAAAATGTGCCAAGGAATGGCAAGGCACTCCATTTTATGGCGGCCAGAACCCCGGCTCCCAGGGAGTAGAGCCATGCCCCGCGTTTACGGCATAAAATATTATATATAAGCAACAGGTAGCAGGTAGCGCTGAGGAGATCGAACTGCCCTCTTTCCAGGTGAGCAAAGCCCAGGGGGGTATAAAAATAGAGGAGAGTGTCCACAAAGATTATCTGCCATATATAAGAACCCAGGCCGCTGAACCATAAAACAAGCCCTGAGACAGTAATAAGGAGAGCAAATGTGGCTGCATCGTGAGTAATAAGGGCTTGGTAATAAGGGAGTCTGGTGAGCGGGGAGATTAAACGGTTGGCGAAGGGAGGGTAATTCGGCCGGCGGCCAAGTGGGTCCCTGTATGCCGGATTGCGGGGGTTATATTCATTCTGGCCATGCTGGAGGGCTAAGGAAGAGAAATATACCTGGGCAAAATCTGCTCCCAGGGCTCCGTAGCCCTGACCATTGGCCGCGGTTCCCGGTACCGGCAAAAAGCCGTAATAAGGCATTTGGCGGTCTGGCACTGCCTGACCGTTACTTAACAGTTTGATTTTGTACTGCATATCGTTAAAAAACAGACAACCCAGGACGGCCAGGGCAGAGCAGAATAGGAATACGTTGAACAGCCTTTTTTTATTTTGCAGCCAGATAAGCATGGGAGATAGTAGTTGTTGTTGTGGATGCCGGGTAAGAAATCGTAAAAGTTTCAAGTTTTATCATGCTAATGATTGCACAAACAACATTGTCCGTCAAGCGACTCCTTTTATCTTTTATGGTTCTGCCGCGCAGTTGCAATTTTTGTTTGGCATCTCTATGGAAAAGGATGTATCCTCATTCAACGATGGAGGATGGGCCCGGCCCGTTATGGTAATCTGCCTGCGTCGCTTATTCTGCCCCGCAAGTTGATTTTCACTTAATCACCATCTTGGTTTATTATGATTTTTTTGTATAAACAGTGGAAAAAAGTTGTTGCCGCCACCAACGAGGTCGACCTCACCTTTTTGCTGCTACGTGTTTTCAGTCTTATCGGCGGTATCTCCTGGCTCCTGATTGTTCATCTCCCCCAGCGTGAAGAGACTGTTTTGTTCAGGTCTCTTATCTTCTTTTTTGTTTACAGCCTTATCTGCTATCTGATCATTTTTTTTAAACCGGTCTACTTAAAGAAGGTGTACCTGGCCTCTCTGGTTCTTGATCTGATTTTTCTGTCAAACCTTATTCACACGGAAACAAATTTTGTCAGCAGCTTTTTCCTGGGGTATTACCTTCTACTCTGTCTGCATACCATATATTTCGGCCTTGAATTCGGTTTAATCGTCGCGGCTGTTTCTGCTGTCTGTTATGGTCTCAGCATTATTTCTGTACCAGCTCATATTGAATGGACTGATCTGGCGGTGCGGATCGGTTTTCTTTTCTTCATCACCATACCCGTGGGGCTGATAACCGAAAAGGCCAAGCGTGATAAGAAGAAAATAGAAAATTTTAATAAAACCCTGGAAAGTAAAGTTGATCAACGGATGGAAAAAATCAGGGCTTTACTGGATAAGGAACGCTATTTACAGGAAATTCTCAACACGGTTGCTCATATAAATAAACTGCTGATTATTTCGCCAAATCTTGTCAGTCTGCTGGAAAGTTCCTGTACCCGATTTGTGCAGCACGGTCATTACGGTTTCAGCTGGATCGGCCTGCTGGAGGATAACGTAATCAAGACAATTCATACCTCGGAGGTTGAGGGCAGTCCCCTTGTTGATCCGCCCTATGATGTTTTTGATGCCGACAGTCTTTTTTACTCAAGCTCTGCGGCTCAATGTATCCGGCATAATCGAATAGTGATCCACCAGAATGTTATTGGGGCGGCGGATCGTAATCATTGGCGTGACCGGGCCGCTATGAAGAATTTCCAGGCGATAATCAGTCTGCCGCTGCGTGCCCCTCAGTCTGGTGAATCGCTCGGGGCTTTGAGTATTTACACCTGGCGGAAAGAAGGTTTCGCGCCGGAAGAGCAGGAAATGCTGGCTGATCTGGCCGGGGATATAAGTTTTGCCATCGACTCCTTCAGGCAGAGGGAATCAGTGACAAAACTCACCGCCGAGCGGGCGGCCAATTATGAAGAAACAATTTTTTCTTTTGTCGATATGATTGAGCAGAGGGATACCTATACGGCGGGGCATTCCGAGCGTGTCGCCAATTATTGTCAACTTATTGCCCGGGAAATGGGTTTTGAGTTTGAGGATATAAAGAAAGTCTATAAATCCGCTATTCTCCATGATATCGGCAAGATTGCCACCCCGGATTCCGTCCTGCTTAAACCCGGGAAGTTGACCACCCTTGATTATGATCTGATTAAGCTGCATCCCGTTGCCGGTTATGAGATGCTGTCAAA
Source organism: Desulfobacterota bacterium M19 (assembly GCA_048820955.1). GTDB lineage: Bacteria > Desulfobacterota > Desulfobulbia > Desulfobulbales > VMSU01 > JAADIV01. The sequence continues at coordinate 11,210 of JBMERE010000009.1, forward strand.
GATTGAGATGTATAAAGAATTAGCGGTGATAATTCTGCATCATCATGAAAGACACGACGGTAAGGGCTATCCAGACGGTTTGCGGGGGGATGATATTCCGCCGCTTTCAAGAATTATGACGGTGAGCGACGCCTTTGACGCCATGACGACCAACCGTATATATAAAGCGAGAAAGGAAATTTCCCAGGCCTTGGATGAACTGCGGGATTTCAGCGGTACCCAGTTTCATCCGGAGGTTGTAAAGGCAGCGGTTAAGGTGCTGTCAGGTATCAAGATTTCCAAGAGCATAAACCAGCTGCCGGTAACTAATCTTGAGAAGAAAAGGTTTTCCTACTTCTTTAACGATAAACTCACCGGGCTGTATAATGAGGTTTACCTGAAAAGTATTTTAAACAACCTGGATCTGAATAACTATACCTGTATGTATATGCTGCATCTTGTGAATGTGCCGGAATACAATAAACTTCATGGCTGGGATCAGGGGAATCAGTTTTTTAAGAAATTTGCGGCTGAATTACAGACGGTTTTCCCTGAAAGTATAGCCTTCAGGGTCTATGGAAATGATTTTGTCCTTATTTCGCCCCGGCATTTTAAGGTGGACAGCAAAATGGTGAACGATTTTAAATGCGTTTCCAGCAGCGAAATCCAGATTGAGGTCAGGCACGCCAAGCTTCTGGCAGGCAAGGCATACACCATCGACAAATTAGACAGGCTGGAGGTTCTGCCCGTTGCTTTCAGGCAGCCGATGAGTGAGGTAACCAGGGGCCTGTATAAAACGCCTGTCGCTAAGAGTGCTTGAGCGGTAAGCACAGTCTCCTGACTGCCGCGTAGTTTGCTGCCTTTAAATATCAAGATTGAATAGTTGTGTTTTGTGTTTTAAAAGCCTTCGCCTTAGGTTATATTGGCGGCCACTAATTGTAAGAGCTGGAAAAGGGCGTTGACAATGAGTTGACGCTGGTAATTATATATTTTTGTTATAAGCCAAACAGGAGATTTAATATGAGCAGTTCATGTGGAAGTTGCAGCAGTCAAAGTGCCAGTTGTGGTTCCGGCCCCTCGCAGTCCGATATGCAGGCCCAGATCGCTCAGCAGGAAAATGAGATTAAGGTCTCACTTGGTAAGATCGCCCACAAGATTCTGGTAATGAGCGGTAAGGGTGGGGTCGGCAAGAGTACGGTCTCTACTAATCTGGCTCTTGGTCTCGCTAATCGTGGTTTTAAGGTTGGTTTAATGGATGTCGATCTTCATGGTCCGGACGTCTGCCGGATGCTTAATCTGAATGAAAATTTAAAAGACGCTTCCATGGACCAGGGAGCTCTCGTACCTACCATGCGGGTGGGTGATAATCTCAAGGTTATATCGCTTGAGTACATGATGGAGGATCGTGATGATCCCATTATCTGGCGCGGGCCTTTAAAGATTCAGGCTATCCGCCAGTTTATCGCCGATATGGACTGGGGTGAGCTGGATTATCTTATTATTGACGCTCCTCCAGGTACCGGCGATGAACCCCTGACTATTGCCGACACCATTAAGGACGCCCAGGCTCTGGTGGTAACTACCCCCCAGGATGTCGCTCTGGCCGATGTCAGAAAATCGATCAATTTCTGCAATCATGTCAAGATGAAGATAATTGGCCTGGTGGAGAATATGAGCGGTCTCATCTGTCCTCATTGCAATAATGTGGTGGAGGTATTCAAGAGCGGCGGCGGAGAGCGTACTGCCAGGGATTTTGATATTAATTTCATGGGTCGTATCCCCATGGATCCCCGGGTGGTTATCGGCGGCGATGAGGGCAGCCCTTATCTCACATCCACCAGCGACAGTCCGGCGGTTAAAGCCTTCGGGGCTCTGATTGATAACGTGGTCAAGAATACCCCTGCCGCTCCGGTTTCTCTGAATGTGGCGGAAAGTGGCTGCGCCTGCGGTGGTACCTGCGACTGCAATTCATAGAATATCTTTGGGCAGGGGAAGGAAAATATGATTGTCAGACAGATTGTGGTTGGTTCCATGAGTGTGTGTTGTTATGTAATCGGCTGTCCTGAGACTGGAATCGGGGCGGTAATTGATCCGGGTGGCTCGGTTGACAAGATCAAGGCTGCGGTGGCAGCGGAAAACCTGGTGGTTAAATATATCATCAACACCCATGGCCATCCCGATCACGTCTGCGCCAACGGGCCTTTAAAGGAAGACTGGGGGGCGGAGATTGTCATGCATGAAGATGATGCCGCCTTTTTTGCCCGGCCGGAGACTAAGCAGTATTTCTCCATCCTGGGTCTGCCCGAATCGCCGCCGCCGGATAAGCTGGTGCGGGACGGCGATATTATCAGTCTGGGGCAGGAGAATTTATTGGTGATTCATACCCCCGGACATACTCCGGGTGGCATCTGCCTCTATAACAAGCCGGATCTCTTCACCGGCGATACCCTCTTTGTGGGCGGGGTGGGCCGCACGGATTTCCCCGGCGGCTCCATGGATGAGCTTAATAAATCCATTCAGGAGCGTCTTCTGACCCTGCCCGAAGATTCCATCGTCTGGCCCGGACACGGCTATGGCGGCGACAGCTCCACCATCGGCATTGAGAAACGCTCCAATCCTTATTGTACCGGGGATATATAAAATATGCGGGAGATAGTTCTTGGCACTGCCGGGCATGTGGATCATGGCAAAACCAGTCTGGTCAGGGCTCTCACCGGCATTGAGACCGACCGTCTGCGGGAGGAGAAAAAACGCGGTATTACCATTGAACTGGGTTTCGCTTTTCTGGACCTGCCCTGTGGCCATCGTCTCGGTATTATTGATGTGCCGGGGCATGAGAAGTTTGTCAAGAACATGGTGGCTGGGGCTGCTGGGATTGACCTGGTGGCTTTTGTGGTGGCCGCTGACGAGGGGATTATGCCCCAGACCAGGGAGCATTTTGAGATATGCAGCCTGTTGGGGGTGCGCCGGGGTCTGATTATAATCACCAAGATTGACATGGTGGAGCCTGACTGGCTGGAGATGGTGGAGGAGGATATCCGGGAGTATTTTGCTGGCAGTTTTCTGGAAAATGCCCCTTTGCTCAAGGTCTCATCGGTGAGCGGCGAGGGGATTGAGGAGGTAAAGACCGAACTCAACCGTCTTGTGGCGGATTCTGATTTGGCTGCTGCCACCGGGCCCTTTCGCCTTCCCGTTGACCGGGTTTTTTCCATGAAGGGCTTTGGGGCGGTGGTAACCGGTACATCTATTGCCGGCCGGGTGGCCGTGGGGGATGAGATTGAACTCTATCCTCAGGGCGGCCGGGGCCGGATTCGGGGTATCCAGATTCACAGCCGGGAGGTGGAGGAGGTGGAGGCCGGCCATCGTACGGCCATTAACATTCAGGGGGTTGATCTGGAGACCATTCATCGGGGTGAGGTTCTGGCCACACCCGGTTGTCTGCGGCCTTCCTATATGCTGGATGCCGAATTTACTTATCTCTCCAGTAACAAGAAAATTTTAAAGAACCGGGCGCGGGTCAGGGTGCATCTCGGTACTGCCGAGATTATGGGCCGCCTGGTTTTGTTAGAGCAGGAGGAGGGGGGGCCGGGAGATGTTTTAAATGTCCAGATTCTTCTTGAGGAGGCGGCCGCTGTCTGGCCCGGCGACCATTATGTGGTACGATCATATTCGCCGGTATTTACCATTGGCGGCGGTACGATTTTAAATCCCCGCGTCAGTCGTAAACGCCGTCGTTTCAGAGACGAGAATCCGCGAATTTTCCAGGCCTACCGGGGCGAAGCCGATGAACTGGCCATATTCCATCTTGATGAAAGCGGCATAAACGGCCTGACCTATAATGATCTGGAGATCCTCACCGGGATCTTTGGCAAACGCCTGAGCAAGGTGTTGCGCCAGCCCCTGTCGCAGCGCCGTATTCTGTTGGTCGATTCGGAACGCCAATGGTATGTCGGGGCTCGGATTATGGCCGTTCTTGAGAATAATGCCATAGAGATTATCAAACAATTTCACCAGGATAATCCCTTGAAGGAGGGTATGGGCAAGGAGGAGTTGCGCTCCCGCCTCCAGCAGGGCCTGGAGCCGAGACTTTTTCAACTCCTGCTGAATAATTTAGCCAGGGCCGGGACTATTGAGCAGGAGCAGTCTCTGGTGCGTCTAAGTGGTCATGAGGTGGCCATGGCCGCTGATGTCAGCGGTATTCAGCGTGAGATTGAGGAGATGTTCCGGGCCGCGAAGCTTAATCCGCCCACCATTAAAGAGGTTATGGCCCATTTTAAAGGTCAGCCCGAGAAGTTGCTGCGGGAAATTATTGAGACTTTGATCCATGACGACCGTCTGAAGAGGATCAGCGGTAATCTCTATTTCCATCGGCAATGTCTCACCGATCTTGAGGAACGTCTGCGGGGTGTGCTGGAGCGTGACAACGAGATTGACGCCCAGGGATTTAAGGCCTTGACCGGCCTGTCCCGAAAATTTTCTATTCCCCTGCTGGAATATTTTGACCGTCAGAAATTTACCATAAGGGTGGGAGATAAACGGGTGTTGCGTTGACGGTCAGGGGACGCAGGACTGATTTAACGTAAGCGCTCCAGGAGCACCTTTACGTTCCGAGATGTTTAAAACCGGGGGTGTGGCTTATGGAGCGCTTACGTTTATTGAGCGTTTACGATGTAACTTTATGAAAATATTTATTGATAATGATTTGGCCGGCTTGTCGCGGCGGGGGCGGCATGTTGTTTTTATTGTTTTGCTGCTCAGTCTCTGCTGTCTGCCGGCGTTTGCCGCCCCAATGGCCGGGGCGGCCGCTGGAAAAGCTGTACTGCGCGACGTGGTAGTGACAAATTCCAGTCGTGACCTGCTTCTTTATCTGCGGGTGAAGAACGCCTTTAAGAGTGAATTGCTCACCGGGGTTCAGAATGGTCTGCCGTTGATCTTTTCTTTTCAGATCAAGCTGGATATGGAGCGTGGCACCTGGTTTAACAAGGAAATATACAGCGGTACTGTTAAGCATACCCTGCTCTATGATAATCTTAAAAAGCAGTACACCGTGATTACGGCCGAAAAATCAGCCGCCTTTATTACCAATAAACTATCCGAAGCTGAACGGGTGATGGGGCAGCTTAACGGGGTTAAAATCGTTCCCCTGAATGTTCTGGAACCTGACCGTCATTATATACTTAAGACCAGAGTGGTGGTAGAAAAAAAGAGTCTGCCCTTTAGTTTCAGCTATTTAATTCCTTTCTCCTTCTGGAACCTGGAAACGGACTGGTATTCAGTTGAATTCCGCTATTGATCAGCATACCCTGGCTCTTAGCCGCCGGAAAAAGAGACGCCTGATCCGTTATGTGATTCTGGCCTGTCTATGTCTTTTTATCTTCTTTACCTATCTTGAGAGCCGGGTTTTTCAACTCGGGAAAGTACCCTTCCCGGTGAGCGGTAATGTTCTGGTTTTTGCCCTGATCAATATCAATGTGGTGCTTCTTCTTCTCATGGCCTTTCTGGTGATGAGAAATCTGGTGGAATTAGTCTTTGAACGCCGCAGGCGGATTATTGGTACCAAACTCCGAACCCGACTGGTGGTTTCTTTCGTCTCTCTGTCCCTGGTACCCACAACCCTCCTTTTTTTTGTAGCTCTGCAGTTTGTTTCCACCAGTATGGATTATTGGTTTAATATAAATGTGGATCGTTCTCTTTCCGCCTCCCTGGATCTGGCTCAGGAGGTCTATCAGGATACAGCCCGGCAGGTAAAGCGGCGGGCGGCGGAGACGGCTGTAGAGCTGGCCGCCCTGGGGGTTAAGACCCCGCGCTGCCGGCAGTTGCTCCAACGGCGTCTGGGTCAGTATGCTTTAAGCGGCCTCACCGTGTTGACGATGAATGGCAGGCCCAGATGGCAGGTCTGGGATAAAAAAGCCGGGAACCCGCCGATTATTTCCGAGGGCTCCCGGCATCGCGGTTTAAAAGGCGGGGTATTCACCGTTACTCAGACAGTGGCGGGTGGTGAGCTGGTGAATGGCCTGGCTGCTTTTAAGACTGCTGCCGGCGGCTCATATACCCTGGCGGCCTCTATGCTTATCCCTAAGCAACGTTTAGAACGTATGGAGATAATCTCCAGGGGGATTGAGGGCTATCGCCAGCTTCTGCTTTTGAAGAAGCCCTTAAAGAGCAGCCTGCTTCTCATGCTGCTCATTGTTACCCTGCTTATTATCTTCAGCGCCATCTGGTTTGGTTTCTACGTGGCCGGCGGTCTGACCAGACCCATTGATAAACTGGCCGCCGCCATCCAGCGGGTGGCGGGCGGTGAGCTGGATTTTGTCCTGGAGAAGGATACCGAGGACGAGATGGGACGTCTTTTTGATGCCTTTAACCGGATGACCAGGGATCTTTTGAGCAGTAAACAACGGGTGGAAGAGGTCAATAAGACTTTAAAAGAGATTAATGTCGAGACTGAACAACGTCGTCGTTACACCGAGATAATCCTGCAGAATGTCACCGCCGGGGTTATTTCCTTAGACTCTGGCGGCCGGATAAATATGATTAATCATTTTGCTGAGGAGTTGTTGAAAATTAATCATAGTGAGGTCTTAAACAAGCATTATAAAACGATTCTGCGCCTCAGCCATCTTTCCATCCTTGAGAATTTTTTTGTGGAGCTGGCGCAGTCAGGTAAGTCCACTATACAACGGCCTTTAAGAATTACCGTTAATAATGAGGCCCTTTCTCTGCTGGTTAATTTTACCCGTTTGGAGGACGATGAGGGCCGTCCCCTTGGTGTGGTTATTGTCTTTGATAACTTAACTGAACTGGAAAAGATTCAACGTATGGCCGCCTGGCGGGAGGTGGCGAGGCGTATAGCTCATGAGGTAAAGAATCCCTTAACTCCCATTCAGCTGTCGGCCCAGCGTCTGCGTAAGCGTTATATGGAGCGCCTGGGCGATGACGCGGAGGTCTTTGATCAATGTACCCGGACGATTATCAAGCAGGTGGATGAATTAAAACATTTAGTAAGTGAATTCTCCAACTTTGCCCGGATGCCGGCGGTGAAGAAGGCCTTAAATGATGTGGTGGCTCTGGCACGTGATGTTCTGGTACTCTATGAGGTGGCCCATCTGGAGATCAGCTTTAAGCTGATTGCCGCTGAAGTGAAGCGTTTTGCCTTTGACCCGGAGCAGATGCGCCGGGTACTGGTGAATCTGCTTGATAACGCCGTCGCCGCTCTTGAGGGAATGAGGGGGGGGCGGATTGAGGTGTTAATCCGCCAGGATGAGGGGGGACGGCTGGTGTTTATTGAGGTCAGCGATAACGGCCCGTCCATTAATGATGCCGATAAGTTGAAATTATTTGAGCCTTATTTTTCCACCAAGAAGACAGGTACCGGTCTGGGGCTGGCCATCGCCAGCACGGTTATTGCCGATCATGACGGCTATCTGCGGGTTAAAGATAATCAGCCGCACGGTGCACGTTTTATAATTGAATTACCCATGGTGGGCAGCGGCTGGCACAGCACCGATGGCGGATTAGTAAGTTCCGGGGAATATTAACGGCTAATCAGGGAGACAGTAATGAGAACAATAGGTAATTTACTGTGGTTTCTTCTGGGTGGTGCCAGCATGGGGCTTGCGTGGTGGTTAGCGGGTTTAATCGCTTTTGCCACGGTAGTCGGAATTCCCTGGGGTAGAGCTTGTTTTGTGATTGGTAATTTTTCATTTTTTCCCTTTGGAAAGGAAGCAATAAACCGGGAAGAACTCACTCGACAGAAAGATATCGGTACTGGCGGTTTTGGTTTGTTAGGAAATATTATCTGGTTCATATTTGCTGGTTTGTGGCTCGCGTTAGGACACATAATTTCAGCACTAATGAATTTTATAACTATCATCGGCATTCCTTTCGGCATTCAACATTTAAAGCTTGCCGGAATTGCAGTTTCTCCAATTGGTAAAACAATCGTAACAAAGGAGGTCGCTGCCGCTGTACATTCTGAAATACGAAGATAAGTAAGCGCTTACGGAAAATTAAACATTACGGTAAAATTATGGATGAGCTTAACCGTCATAAAATATCAAAACTGGTTGGTGCTTTCTGTGAAAACAGAGTTCCGCCTCACATTAGAAATGAGATAAAAATATTGTTCAAAATTCGAGGTAATGATGTCAATATCATAGAATCTCGACCTTACTGGCAGGACAAAAGTATATGGACGGAAATGCCAATAGCAAAAATCAGATATTTACCCAAAAGTAGACTGTGGTCATTACTTTGGATTAGAGCAAATGGGAAATGGCAAAAATATCCAGACCTTGAACCATGCAAAGATCTTTCAAAAATAATTAATGAAATTGATAAAGATCCACTTCATGTTTTTTGGGGCTGATCGCTTACAAAATAATTATGGACAATATAAATTAGAGATGAAAATTTTAATTGTTGATGATGAAGCCAGCATAGTTGAATCTCTCTCCGGCATTATGCTTGATGAGGGATACACCCCTCTGGCGGCCGACTGCGGGGAGCGGGCTCTGGAGATTATCAGCGCCGAGCACGTCGATCTGGTACTGATGGATGTCTGGATGCCGGGGCTTGACGGTCTTGAGACCCTGGCCAGGGTCAAGGAGAGCTATCCCCATTTGCCGGTAATTATGATCTCCGGGCACGGTAATATTGATACCGCTGTCCAGGCCACCAGAGCCGGGGCCTACGATTTCATTGAAAAACCACCGAGCTACGATAAGATAGTTCTGTCAATGAAGAACGCCCTGCATTTGTCGCAGGTGGAAAAGGACAATCTTATTTTACGGCAGAAGGCGGATAAAAAATCGGAATTGACCGGCAGCTCCGAGCCGATCCGTCAGTTAAAGGACAGTATCGCCAGGGTAGCTCCCACCGATGCCTGGGTGTTGATTACCGGGGAGCACGGTACGGGTAAAGAGCTGGTGGCGCAGTCAATTCACCGTCTTTCGGCCCGTGGCGGCCGTCCCATGACCGAGATTAATTGTGCCGCTATTCCTGAAGAGCTTATTGAAAGCGAGCTTTTCGGTCATGAAAAGGGTTCTTTTACCGGCGCCAACAGCAGCAAGCGTGGTAAATTTGATCTTGCTGACGGCAGCACCCTCTTTTTAGATGAAATTGCCGACATGAGTCTCAAGACCCAGGCCAAAATTTTACGGATTCTTCAGGAACAGAAATTTGAACGGGTGGGAGGTTCCAAAACCATTGCCGTTGATGTCCGGGTTCTGGCTGCTACTAATAAGGATTTGACGGCCGAGATCGCGGCTGGTAATTTTCGGGAAGACCTTTACTGGCGTTTGAACGTGGTGCCGTTGGTGGTGCCGCCTCTGCGTGAACGTCTTGGGGATTTGCCGGAGCTGGTGGCGGCCTTTGTCCGGGAGTTTTCCGGTAAGGGGGTGGGGGCCAAACATTTTACGGCGGCGGCCCTGACCATGATGACCCGGCATTTATGGCCGGGCAATGTCCGTGAACTCCGCAATTTTGTTGAACGGGTATTGATTATGACCGTAGAGGAGGAGGTGACAGAGGACATGGCGGCTCAGCTTCTCGGGCTCAGTGGCAGTGGTAGAAAAAATACGCCCGCGACTTGCGGCCGGGATGTTGATGCTTATAGTGGATTGAGTTTTAAAGAGGCTAAAAGGCGTTTTGAACAGGACTTTCTGCGGACTTGCCTGACGGCCAACAATGGTAATATTTCCCGAACTGCCGAGCAGCTGGGAATGGAACGAAGTAATCTGCATAAAAAATTAAAGCAGGCCGGCGGGCGTGGAATTTAAAATCCCGCGGTCGGAAGGAAGAATAGAATATGAGCGATAAAAATCAGACTAATCTGCCGGACCAAAAGGCCCTGGAGAAAGAAATCGGTGATTATCTGTCGCGTAAATATGGCGATCGGATTAAAATTGTTTCGGCCGGGATGTTTCCCCAAATTGATGGAGAGGACGAAGGACAGCAGGCTGAAAACGGCGCGGCAGGTTTTAATTTTGATTTAAAGCCTGAGGAACTGGTAGCCTATCTTGATGAATATGTCATTAAGCAGGACTGGGCCAAGGCTGTACTTGCCACCAAAATATGTACTCATTTCAACCGGATAAGGTTTATGGAGGAGAAAAATCGTTTTCCCGGTCAAGTCAGCGGCCGGGTGAAAAACAATATTCTTCTCATCGGCCCCACCGGGGCCGGTAAGACCTTTATGGTCAAGTTGATAGCCGATCTCCTTGGCGTACCCTTTGTCAAGGGTGATGCTACTAAATTCAGCGAGACCGGTTATGTGGGCGGTGATGTAGAGGATCTGGTGCGTGATCTGGTACGGGCCGCGGATGATGATATCAACCGGGCTCAGTACGGGATTATTTACGTGGATGAGATTGATAAAATAGCTCATCATCCGGGGCGCGGCGGTCTGGATGTCTCCCGCAGCGGGGTGCAGCGGGCCTTGCTGAAGCCCATGGAAGAAACTGAGGTTGACTTGAAGGTGCCTCACGATATGGTTTCTCAACTGGAGGCTATGGAACACTTCCGGGTTACCGGGAAGCGTAAGAAAAAGCTGGTTAATACCAGAAACATTCTCTTTATCATGAGCGGCGCCTTTGATGGTCTGGAGGAGATTGTCCATCGGCGGCGGCACAAAAAGACCATGGGCTTTGCCGGACAGTTGACCAGTGCTAAAGCCAATTATGAGTCTCTGGCTCAGACGCGGGCTGAGGATCTGGTGGAGTTCGGTTTTGAAAATGAGTTTATTGGCCGTCTGCCTATTACCGCGGTGCTGGAGCCTCTGACGGTGGCGGATCTCAGTGCGATCCTGAAGAATGTCAACAGTTCGCTGCTGCTTGCCAAGCGGCAGGATTTTATGGTTTATGGTATTAAACTGGCCTTTGAGGACGAAGCCCTGGCCGCCCTGGCCGGTATGGCGGCCCGGCAGAAAACCGGGGCCAGAGCCCTGGTCAGTGTAGTGGAAAACACCCTTCTGCCCTTTGAGAAGAAGCTGCCCTCTACCAATATTAAATTTCTCACGGTGACGGCCCGCATGGTGGCTGACCCGGAGAAAGAACTCCAGCATCTGCTTAAAAGCAGTAAACGGCGTGAATTTCACCGGCGTCATTTTGAACAGGCCCGGAAGAAACAGATTGCCCGACTGGCTAAATTTTTCCGGGCTAAAAAAAGCGACTGGCTGCGGGATAACGGCGTGCGGCCGACTAAGGCTCGAATTTTGCTGTTAGCCTCCTATGCCTTTGCCGAGAATATCAGCCCTAACGAGGCATGTGAAGATTTTGCCGGCCTGGTGGGGCATCTGTCCAGCTGGCAGGAAAAGATTTTTAAACAATGCGGCAGCCGGGTCAGGTTTACCACCGAGGCGGTTGATTATTGCTTAGAGCAGGAGCCTAAAAGTCCTGAGGGCCTGGATATTATCTGCGCCAAATTACTCAAGGCCATGGAATACGGCCTGAGCCTGCTGGAACATGAGGGACATGAACACGAAATTCCCATTACCCGTGCCGCGTTGCGAGATCCTGATAAATTTATAAATGAACTTGTTGAAAAGCAGATGGGATTATAAGCCGTTCAATATCGTAAGGGTGCCCCCGAAGCCCTTATATTCGCATACGATCATGGTCGTATACGAGAGTGTGGTTTGTGGGGTGCTTACCAATATCTTGTCCCTGAAAATTTCTGCTATGTTAGAACCTGTTTTTAATCTAATTCGGATGCCCAACTATACCATTTAAGATATCTTATTAAACAATAAACAGGAGGTATGATGATATTCCCTGATTACCGGCCCCGCCGGTTAAGACAAAATGAAAATTTTCGCGCCATGGTGCGGGAGACCAGACTTTCCCCTTCGCAATTTATTCTTCCCCTCTTTGTGCAGACCGGCAGGAATATTAAGGAAGAGATCAGTTCCATGCCCGGTGTTTTCCGGCTGTCGGTGGATAAACTGGCCGCTGAGGCCAGGGACTGTCTCGCTGCCGGGGTGCGTAGTGTTATTCTCTTTGGTTTGCCGGCCAGCAAGGATGCCACCGGCACGGGAGCTCATATCAAGGATGGTATTGTTCAGCAGGCGGTACGGGAGCTGAAAAACTCCGTTCCTGAACTCATGGTGGTCACCGATGTCTGCCTCTGTGAATATACCGATCACGGTCACTGCGGCATAATTGTTAATGGTGAGGTGGATAACGATGCCACCCTGGAGATTCTGGCCAGGACGGCTCTTTCCCACGTCAGGGCCGGGGCGGATATGGTGGCCCCTTCGGATATGATGGACGGCCGGGTGGCGGAGATCAGGGCCACTCTTGATGAAAATAATTATACCAATATACCCATCATGTCATACGCGGTTAAATACGCCTCTTCATTTTACGGCCCCTTTCGGGAGGCGGCGGACGGTGCCCCGCAATTCGGGGATCGGCGGGGGTATCAGATGGATCCCGCCAATGTCCGGGAAGCCTTCCGGGAGGCCTCTCTTGATGTGGAGGAGGGCGCCGATATTATCATGGTCAAACCGGCTCTCTCATACCTCGATATTATCTCCAAGATGCATGATGAGTTTGACCATCCCATTGCCGCCTATCAGGTCAGCGGTGAATATGCCATGATTAAGGCGGCAGCTGCCAATGGCTGGATAGACGGGGATAAGGTGATGATGGAGACCCTGCTTTCTATTCACCGGGCCGGGGCGGATATTATCCTGACCTATGCCGCCAAAGACATGGCGCGGTTAATTAATAATTCGTGACCATTGAGTGACTTAAATGCGTGCAGCAGGGGGGTCATGGAGTGCTTGCCGAAAGTCTAAAATCCGGCTCTCATAAGCAGGGTGTCGCCGCTGGCTATTTCGGCCGCTGATCCGGCTGCTTCGCCGGCCCGTTGGGCGACAATGGGGCATTTAGTGGTCAGGAGAAAATAAAGCGGCGGCCCGCCTTTGAGGTGGCTCAGGGTCTCAAAATTTCCCTGCCCCTTGCTGATAATCAGATCGGCCTGCGCCATGGCCGCTTTAAACTCCCCGCTGCAGAGATTAAGCGGGGTTCCGGGGCAGTCTGTGCCGTTTGAAATGATCCGGCATATTTTATTTAGGCCGCATAATTCGGCGTCGGCGGGCAGGGCATCATTGATAATCGGTTTTTCTTTCAGGACCAGGGTAACCGTGCCCGGCAACAGTTTAATCAGCAGGCCGTCAAAGACCAGTTCTCCGCAATTATCCCCGAGATAAAGAATATTCTCCGCCCCTTTTAAATCCTCTTTCAGCAGGGCGTAATCATTGATTGCCGGTGCCCGGTGCAGGCATTCATTAATAGTCTGGTCTATGTTAAAGTCCAGGGGGGCGCCATGGTCAATGATATTACCGGCAATGGCGAAGAGAATGGCGGTGTAGAGCGGATCACTGGCGGTGCTGATTGATTTTTGTACTTTGTCTCTAAGACGCAGGGCGTGTTCATTACCCGTTTTTTTCAGCTCGGCGTAGGGGTCTGGGTTGCCGGAGAGTCTGGCGATGAGGCGGTATAGCCTGATGGAATTCTCCGGCGGTGAAAGGCTGGGGTCGAGCCTGGGCAGGAGGGCGGCCGTTTCAGCTAAAATCCGACGTTGTAATTCTTCAGAATCTGTCGCCAGCCGGGCGGTATTCAAGGCCTGACGGTAGAGGCAGACCAGGCAGTCCAGTTCTGTCCGCATAGGTTTCATAGCAGATAATCCGTTTTGACGTTATGGAGGGAGGCGAAGATATTCGCTTTATATAATGGATCGCGGTGGTAGAGGGCTTTGAGGAGATTGCGAACCTCGTCCCGCTTGTTATGATCGGCCCTCGGGCAGGGGTTTTTCACCGGTGTTATGCCGGCCAGCCGGGCCAGTGTCCAGACCTCATCCTTACTTAGGTAGGCCAGGGGGCGGATAATGGCGAGCCGGCCATTGAACAGTTTCTGACCGGGACGCATGGTGCTTATATTGCCGCTGTAAAGCATATTGATGAACAGGGTCTCAATGATGTCATCCATATGATGGCCCAGAGCCAGGCTCTGGCAATTATGCTTGCGGGCCAGTTCAAAGAGCCGGCCGCGCCGCCGTCGGGCGCAGTGGTAACAGGTTACCTCGTCGTCCTGGTTTTCAAGCCCGAAGTTGGAATGCTCCACTATAAGGGGGATATCCAGCCGGTCCATGGCGGCGCTGACGGCTTTATAGTCTTCCCGGCCGCCAAAACCCATATCAATGTGAACTGCCGTGAGCTCATAGTTAATGGGAGCCTTGTGGCGCCAGTTGGCTAAAATCCAGGTTAAAACCAGGCTGTCAACCCCGCCGGAGACGGCGATTAACACCCGGTCTCCATGAGTCAGCATGCTGTAGTTATGCATGGCCCGGCCAATTTTGCGGTTTATAGAGCGGGGAAGAGTGGACACGAAAAAGATTATTGATCAGCCGCGGCGTTTTTATCAGCCTTAAGGTATTTACACTGCTTTAAGGTGGGCGGCAGGATGTCGCTCATGAGTCTGGCCGCAGATACCCATTTGCCGCCCCGTTGCAGGAAAGTTTTAAAAGAGAGGAGATTCTCGGTCAGGGGCTCCTGGGTGTGGTCTATTTTGTCGCCGCAAAGGGTGGCTCCGGTGGCGGTGCTTACCAGATGGTATGAAAATGCCACCGATGACGGGTGGCCGACGGAGTAATTACCACCATCTTTTTCACGATAGCGGCTGATCTCCCAGATCATTAAGGCATCACTATGCAGACGGCGGCCTAATTTCTGGATTTCCTCTTTGGTCTCGTAGCCCTGATTGTAGGTAGCGGTTTGATCAGGGGACAGGAAGTGTACCCGGTCGTTATTCTTGAAATAATCATGGAGCAGGCGGCTGAGTTCCTTTTGACCGGCGGTCAACCCCTGCCGCGTTTTTTTGTTTTGATTGTTATTGGTGACAATGGCAACCGGCAGTATGGTAATCGTCCGCACCTCTGGCTCTGGAGCCGGAAGCGGCTGTGGCAGTGGGCGTGGAGCGCAGGCCGCCATGAGAAACATGGTGATGATAATTGTCAGTTTTTTCATTTTATTCCCCCCTTTAAATTGAGCCCTTGGATGACAGAACCGTTCCGGTCAGGCGAGGATCAATGGTAGTGGCAATGTCAAGGGCCTTGCCCAACCCTTTGAAGATGGCTTCGATGATGTGATGAGCGTTTTCGCCCCGGATCATATCCACATGCATGGTTATGCCGGCGTGCAGGACAAAAGCCCGCAGAAATTCCTTGGTCAGGCTGGTGTCGAAATTGCCGGTTTTGGCCTCCTGGAGTTTAACTCCGTAATGGATAAAAGGACGGTTGGAGATGTCAAGGCAGATCCTGACCAGAGTTTCATCCATGGGTATGGCCGTTTCGCCGTACCTTTTTATTCCGGCTCCGTCCCGCAGGGCCGTCTTCAGGGCTTGGCCCAGACAGATACCCAGGTCTTCCACCGTATGATGATCGTCAATCTCAGTGTCGCCATTGGCCTTGATGGTGAGGTCAAAAAAACCATGCACCGTCAGCAGGGTGAGCATGTGATTCATAAAGGGGACACCGGTCTTGATATCGGCTCTGCCGCTGCCGTCTATGAGCAGTTTTAAGTCGATATCAGTTTCCTGGGTCTGGCGCTGGACAGCGCTTTGGCGCGGTTTGGATGGCGGCATTTGTTGGTTCCTCTGTCGGTTGGATATGGCGTAAAATTTAATAGTTGATAGACTCGCAGTTAACATGCCTGTCATGAAACGAAAAGTTCATCAGAGCTAATTTATCATAAACAACAATAATTTATAACAACTATCTAAGCGGTGAGACAATATATATAAATAATATTATATTAATATAGTTGATGACAGGATCATACTCCCGCCCGGAAAATTATATTTCTGGGCGGGAAGTATCTTTTTGAGTTGACAAGGGCTCTGGAAATAGGGTATATATCTTTTCGTTTTCGTGCAGGAGGCAGTAAAACAGATTAGGCGGGAATAACTCAGTGGTAGAGTGCAACCTTGCCAAGGTTGAAGTCGCGAGTTCAAATCTCGTTTCCCGCTCCAGAATTTTTTAAAAAGGTTCGAATACGTTCGGGCTTTTTTTTTTATATATTATTTCTCACTTTACCGGGACTCTTAAATCAGTAAAGTTGGAAGAATGTGACAGTTAACAGAGGTTTGTACAATGAAGACATATCTAACGCCGGTTAAAGAGATTGAGAGAAAATGGTATATTGTCAATGCCGATGGTAAGGTACTGGGGCGCTTGGCCTCGGAAATTGCCACCAGATTGCGCGGCAAGCATAAACCTACTTACTCCACTTTTATGGATAACGGCGATTTTGTTGTGGTTATTAACGCCGAGAAAATCAAGTTGACCGGTAATAAACTTAAAGATAAGATGTATTACCGGCATAGCGGTTACATGGGCGGTTTAAGAGAAACCAGCGCCGGTGAGATGCTGGAGAAAAAGCCTACTGAACTGTTGATGGCGGCGGTTAAGGGTATGTTACCCAAGAATTCTCTGGGTCGTACTCAATTAAAGAAATTGAAGGTTTATGCCGGGGATCGACATCCTCATGAGGCTCAGCAACCGGCTGAACTTGATCTGTAAAAAAGGTTTATTAAATATTATCCGGAGATAATAGATGGCTGCAACAAAGAAATTTTACGCAACAGGCAAAAGAAAAAATGCTGTTGCCCGTGTATGGTTGGCTCCTGGTTCTGGTCAGGTATCGGTAAATAAGATGGGTCTGGAAGATTATTTCGGTAATATTGTCGACAGCCGTCAGAAGGTTAACAGTCCCATGGCACTCACCGATAACGTCGAGAAGTTTGATGTTATTGCTACCCTCAAGGGCGGAGGTAAATCAGCTCAGGCTGATGCTCTGCGTCATGGTATTTCCAAAGCTCTGCTTGAGGTTGATCCCGAAAATCGGATGAGCCTGAAGAAGGCCGGGTTTCTCACCAGGGATGCCAGGGTTAAGGAACGGAAAAAATATGGCAAGAAGGGCGCTCGGGCCAGCTTTCAATTCTCCAAGCGTTAAGAGCAGCTTTCAGTTTTGTGTTTTTCAGGGAAGAGCCCCATGGGTTCTTCCTTTTTTTATTTGAACTCTGGCTTTTAGCGGGGATTTCACGTTCGTTGGGGGGCATGTTATGTTAAAAGTAGGGATTGTCGGGGCATCCGGTTATACAGGGGTGGAGTTGACGAGGCTGATATGTCGTCATCCAGGTCTTGAACTTACGGCGGCCACCTCAAGGCAATATGCCGGTCAAAAGCTGGCGGCGGTATTTCCCAATCTGCGGGGACTGACCGATGTTATCTGTGAAAATATATCCGGTCGGGAGCTGGCCGGGCGGGCTGATGTTTTTTTTACCGCTGTTCCGCATCAGACGGCCATGGCCATTGTCCCTGACCTGCTGGCGGCCGGCAGGAAGGTTGTTGACCTGAGCGCCGATTTCAGGATTCATGATCCGGAGGTGTATGAACAGTGGTACCAGGCTCACAGTGCCAGAGAATTACTGCCCGAGGCGGTATACGGCCTGCCGGAATTATATCGGGAGGCCGTGGGCGGAGCCCGGCTGGTGGCCAATCCAGGCTGTTATCCCACCAGTATTATTCTTGCTCTGGCGCCATTACTTAAAAATGGTCTGGTGCGGAGTGATAACCTGATTATTGATTCTAAATCAGGGGCCGCCGGGGCGGGACGCGGAGTGCAGGTTGGCACCCTGTATTGTGAGGTCACCGACGGCTTTCGGGCCTATAAGGTGGCGGAACATCGGCATACCCCGGAAATAGAGCAGGAGTTGTCTCTTTTAACCGGTGAGGATGTCACTGTTTCCTTTACTCCTCACCTGCTGCCCATGTCCAGGGGGATTTTAAGCACTATCTATGCAGATCTGAAAGCTGACATAACGGATGATGCCGTCTTTGCCCTCTATGAAGAATTTTATAAGGGCGAATATTTTGTTCGTCTTTGTCCGCCGGGGCAATTACCAGCTACACAATATGTGCGGGGCAGTAATTTCTGCGATATTGGTCTAAAGGTTGATCCTCGTACCAGACGGTTAATAATTGTCTCGGTCATTGATAATTTAGTCAAGGGCGCGGCTGGTCAGGCGATGCAGAATATGAATTTAATCTGTGGATTCAAAGAGAGTGATGGTCTGCTTAATATCCCCCTTTTTCCCTGACCGCTGGGGCTCTGTGGGGGGGGGATTTTGTAAGCGCCTCATAAACCACGCTCTCGCTTACGTTATTTTCTCCGGTTCTCAGCCATAGTGGCGACTGCCAGCCGGGCGGTCTTGGCCGAGGCCCCCTGGTGTCCCAGGCTGGCGGCCACCTCTGCCAGCTTCGCCCTCATTTGCTGATTGCCTGTGCTGCCCGGCCATATATCCTCCACGGCAGCCAGAAGGTTGGGGGCCGTGAATTCCTTCTGTAACAATTCCTTTACTACTTCTTTGCCGGCCACGAGATTGACGAGTGAAGCAAAGGCCGCCTTTATTAAGCGGCGGCCTAAGAAATAGGTGAGGGCTGAGAGTCGGTAGCAGACCACCATCGGGGTTCCCAGAAGAGCCAGTTCCAGGGTCACTGTCCCTGAGGCAGCCATGACCAGGTCTGAGGCGGCCATGAGCAGATAGCGTTCCTCTGTTATAATTTTAAGAGGTAGATTTATTCCTTCAATGAGGGGGGCTATGTCTACCTGCTTGAGACTGGGAGCCAGTGGCAGGAGAAAGATGATGTTTCGATGCCGTTTTTTAAGCAGGGCGGCGGCTTTTAAGAAGATGGGCAGCATGGCCTGTATCTCTTTGCGGCGGCTGCCGGGCAGCAGACCGATGAGGCGGCAGCCCGGCGCGATATGATGGCGGGCTCTGAAATCGCTTATTGCCCGGCGGTCAGGCCGCTTTACCTGGTCAACGAGGGGATGACCGACAAACTCCACCTGCCGCAGACCATGGCGCTGAAAAAATTCCTGTTCAAAGGGGAGAATAACCGCCAGTTTGGTAACCCGTCGGGCAATGGTTTTTATCCGGCCCTGACGCCAGGCCCAAACCTGCGGGCTGATATAATAGAAGACGGGGATGCCCAGTTTTTTGGCTTTGGCCGCCAGGATGAGATTGAAATCCGGGAAGTCAATGAGGATGAGAAGGGCGGGAGGGCGGCGGCGCAGATGCTGTCCTATACTCTTTAAGGCCCGGCGGATAACATTAAGCTGCGATAAAACCTCGGCAATGCCCACTACGGCCAGCTCCTCGGCTGGAAAGATTATGTCTACTCCTGCCTGACGCAGATAACTCCCGCCCACGCCCCGAAAATTAAGTTCTGGGCGTAGTTTAAGGATCTCCGTTACCAGTCTGGCACCATGCATATCGCCGGAGGTTTCACCGGCGATGATGATGATTTCATTATTATTGCCTGCGTTACTGGTCAATTTACGGGCTGCTCTGGATTTTATCGAGTTATGAGATCCGGGTGTTCGGCACGGAAATCATTAATCAGTTCAATTATCTGGTGGGCGAGTTTAAGGGCCAGGCGCCCCTCTCGACCGCTGACCATGGGGTGAGTGCGCTCTCTGATATTGAGGACAAAGGCCTTTAATTCTGTTTCCAGGGCGTCATCGGTAAAGGTGAACTGCCTGGTGTCGTCACGGGGCAGGCTGTTGCCGGCCTGGTTTGTGGGTAATAGTTTACTTACCCATATCTCTTTTTTACCGTAATCAAGGGAGATGTAGGACTCCTGCTGAAAGATGCGTAATTTCCGGGTACTGGTTTTGGAGACCCGGCTGACGGTGAGATTCGCGGTGCAGCCGTTTTCAAAGACCAGTCTGGCGTTGGCCATGTCCGAAGTGTCGGTAACGACTGAGGTACCCATGGCCAGGACATGCTTCAAGGGTGATTTAACTATATTCATGATAATATCCAGATCATGAATCATGAGGTCGAGGGTGACATCAACATCAGCGCCGCGGTGGGTAAAGGGGTGCAGGCGCTGGGCCTCAATGAAGATGGGATTGGTGATATATTGCTCCATGGCCATAACCGCAGGATTGAAGCGTTCAATATGGCCGACCTGGACGAGACGCTGGCAGGATTCGGCCTTGCTGATAACGGCATCCGCCTCCTCCAGGGTGACAGTCATGGGTTTTTCTATAAAAATATCAACCCCATAGTCGAGGCAGTCTAAGGCTGTTCGGGCATGGCCCTTAGTGGGTACAACAATACTGACGGCATCAACCAGGCTCAACATTTCATGGTAGTTATTGAAATGTCTTGTCTCCATGTCAGTGGCTATTTGCAGGGCCCGTCCCGGATGCGAATCAGCGACTCCCACCAGCTCAACATCAGCCATGTTTTTATATTTTTCAGCGTGAAAGCGGCCTAAATAACCGACACCAATAACCCCGATTTTTATTTTATTCATTTTTTATTATCTTGTTTAGTAACTGTTCAGGAAGGCGCAGGCTCCGAAATGGGGGTGAACAGTGATGGCATCGTAGTTAACATGTCTGTCATGAAACGATTTGCCCAGTCTGCTGCGTGTAAACGCTCAACAAACTATATTCATCCCGGAATGTAAGGGCGGCAGGGTGTTTATGGATTGCTGACAGAGAATCAATATTTCTGGTCGGCATAGGCCAGCCAACCGCCAGCCATGACCAGTTCCCGGTCAAAGGGGTTTAATTCAAAGCTCGCACTATGCTCTCCATTGCCGAGGGCGGTTATTTTCTGCTCCTTGAGATCAAGCCTGATTTCTCTGGCCTCAATGGCGAATATGGCTTCAATGTCTTCTTTGGATAATTCAATGGCCAGCATGCCGCAGTTAAAGGTATTCTGGCGGAAGATACGGGCAAAACTTTCGGCAATGACCACGTTTATATTGTTGACTTCCAGAACCCATACCGCATGCTCTCTTGATGAGCCGCAGCCGAAATTCTGTCGGGTAACAATTACCCTGGCTCCCTCAAGGCTGGTTCGGGGATTAAAGCTATTAAGCTTCAAGTCTTCGAGGATATAGGGCTTTAAGGCCAGCTTGGAATTTTCGGTCAGATATTTGGCTGGAATTATTTCATCGGTATTGATGTCACTCCGGTCAAGAAGTACACAGGGGCCACCGAATTCTTTCATTATGATTCTCCTTTGCTGCTACAAGGCCGGGTTGATGGTATCCCGCCTTAATTTATCAGTAACTGTTCAATCATATCAGCGCTTTTACGGCTGCAACAGTTCGCGCGGATCACTTATGACGCCTTTAATGGCGGCGGCGGCGGCGGAAAGGGGGCTCATGAGATGTACCATGCCGCCCTTGCCCATGCGGCCGTTAAAATTACGGTTAGTGGTGGAGGCGCAGACCTCGCCCTCGGCCAATACCCCGTTACTCATTCCGAGGCAGGCTCCGCAGGTGGGGTTGGTAACACAGAATCCGGCCTGCATAAATATCTCGATAAGCCCCTCTTTCAGGGCCATGCTGTAAGTCCTGGGGGTGGCCGGTGAGACTATGCCACGTACTCCGGCGGCGATTTTTCGCCCTTTAAGGATGGAAGCCGCCACCCGCAGATCCTCAATCCGGCCGTTGGTGCAGGAGCCGATATAGACCTGATCAACAGCGGTACCGGACATCTCGGCGATATCCTTGACCTCATCCGGCTTGTAACCGTAAGTCACCTGCGGGGTCAGGGAGCTGATCTCAAAGGTTAACTCCCCGGCGTAATCAGCATCGGGATCGGAATGCCATTTTTTGAAATCCGCCGCCGCCTCTTCGCGGGAGGCATAATCGTCCTTGATAAAGGGCCACAGGTAGTCGGCGGTTACCATATCCGGCAGACATACGCCGCAGGTGGCACCGGCCTCAATGGCCATGTTACACATAGTCATCCGGGCGGCCATGCTCATTTTATCCACCACCGGCCCGCTGAATTCCATAATTTTGTCAGTGGCTCCTTTAACGGTGAGCTTTTTGATGATACTCAAAATAATATCCTTGGCAGAAACGCCTTCCGGCAGAGTACCGTTAAGTATTATTTTGATGGTTTCCGGAGTGCGGAAGGCGCAGACGCCTTTCAAAATCCCCACCTCGAGGTCGGTGGTGCCGATTCCGGCGGAGAAGGCTCCAAAGGCCCCGTGGGTGCAGGTATGAGAGTCGCCCATAATCACCGTGTTTCCCGGTCGGATAAAGCCCTTCTCGGGAAAGATGGCGTGGCATACTCCGTTGGCACCAATATCAAAGAAGTCTTTGATCTTATGGCGGTGAGCCCATTCCCGTATAATTTTACCCTGCAAAGCGGTCTTAGAATCCTTGGCCGGGGTTACATGATCAATAACGGCTTTGATTCTGTCGGGATTAAAGACCCTGTCCATACCCCGTTCATTGAGGTCGTTAATGGCGATGGGGGTGGTGATTTCGTGGCACATAACCACGTCAATATCCAGGATAACGTTCCCGGCACCGGGCGTATCCCGAAGGTGAGCCGCAAAAATTTTTTCTGTTATTGTTTTGCCCATTTTGTTCTCCGGAAAATCGTTGTCTGCTGCTCCAAAGGCAGCTTGCTTTTTTCTTGTTTTCCTTATAACAGGATAAGGGGTAAAAATAAAGAGATATCGGTGCTGTTATGGTACCTGCATAAGAAGGCGGAAATGGGCAGAGATGAGGTGCTGCTGAATCGTTACAGCCTGTGATGTAGTTTCAGGGCGGGCGGCTGATTAGATTTTTTTACGGGCAGTAAAAAAAGATTGACAAAAACATCCGTAATGTTCATGCTGATGTGCATTACGTTAACCATGGATATGACAGTGAAAAGGGATTCCTGCCTCTTCTCGCATGTTTTATCCAAATACAGGGGAAAATATAATGGATAAAATAAAGAAAGTTGTTGTTCCGGTTGATTTTACAAGCACTATAGACAAGGTGGCCGGGTATGCGGTTGCTATGGCTGAGATGATGGGAGCTCAGGTTGTTTTTTTCCATGTGGTCAATGATTTTCGTGGCTATGATATGCTGTTGGTACACCCGTCTTTTTCTGTTATAAAACAGGAACTGAAAGATAAAACTGAAAAGAAGATGGCTGAGCTGGTGGAGGAGTATCAATACCTCAAGAACGGTGTTTCCGGCAAGGTGGTTATTGGTAAGGCGGCCGAGGAGATTGTTGCCTTTGCCGATCAAGAGAAGGCCGATATGATTATCATCGGTACCCGCGGTATTAAAGGGCTGGAAGAATTCCTGATGGGCAGCACGGCGAAACAGGTGGTTAATACCGCATCCTGCCCGGTTCTTACCTTCAATCCCTTCAAATTAAACAAATAAAAGGGGGCGCAATCTTTTCCTGATTGGTTTGCGACGCCATCATATTTGATTGGGGGGGGAAAGAGATTAATTTGTCTTTACCCCCTTTTTCATTATCCAGGAGATCCATTTGACCTGATTCCGTGTTGTGGTATAATGAAAGGAAAGCTGACAAAGGAGGTATGTCATGGTAGTAGATCCGGCGAACCTTACTAACACGCACAACCAAACGGCCCCTGAGCGGGAGATAAATCCGGCGGTTCAGGTGGACAATGTCAATAACGAGGGCCTTTCCGGGGCCGGGAAGACAAGTGAGATCGGCCCGGCGGTGGTGAATAACATCTCCGCTGCCACCCTGGAAACCTCACGGGCGGTCAGTGCTCCGGAGCAGACGGCGGCATCCAGCCCAAACCATGATATTGTTGAGGCCCGGCGCCGGCACCAGCTGCCGTCTGTCGCTTCGGCCCCCGGTGAGCCGTCCAGGGAGTCGCAGATTGACAAGACTATTTAGGCTCTATCCTCGGTAGCCCAGTTCTTTTAATACCTGGTTGTTCCTGGTCCAGTTCTTCTGGATTTTGACCCAGAGGCGGAGCATAACCTTGCGCTCAAGGAGCCGTTCTATGTCGATGCGGGCCGAAGTCCCGATCTGCCGCAGTTTTTTACCCCCCTTGCCGATAATAATCCCCTTTTGTGATTTCTTCTCAATGAGGATGGTGGCGTCGATGGTCACCAGATTGCGGCCTTTTTCCTCTGTAAACCTGTCCACTACCACTGCCGTTGAATAAGGGATTTCTCTGGAGGTTAAAAGAAAGACCTTCTCCCGAATAATTTCCTCAATTAAAAATCTCTCACTGGCATCAGTGGGGATATCCTCTGGATAATAGCGCGGCCCCATGGGCAGGAGCTTCAAGAGCTCTTCAATCATGATATTCATGCCTTTGTTTTTCAGGGCTGAGATAGGGATGATAGCCTTGAAATCATGCAGGCCCTGGTAGGCCTCGATGATGGGGAGGAGCTGCTCTCTGGCCAGGAGATCGACCTTGTTAATCAGGAGAATTACCGGAGTTGCGGCGCGGGCCGCCGACAGGTAACTGGCGGGATTTCTGCCCTTTCCTGGCAGCGGCGCGGTTGCGTCGACGATAAAAACGATTACATCCACCTCCCGCAGGGTATCCAGGGCCGTTTTTACCATTTCCTGATTGAGCTCGGCGCTTGCTTCATGGAGACCGGGGGTATCTAACATGATGATCTGATAGCCCGGATCATTGATAATGGCTAATATACGGTTGCGGGTGGTCTGGGGTTTGGGGGAAACAATGGATATTTTCTGTCCCAGAAGGGTATTCAGCAGGGTGGATTTGCCGACATTCGGCTGTCCCACCAGGGTTATGACCCCCGATTTTATAAGTTCATTTTGTTTCTCAAACATGTTAGTCTTGTCTCTTTTCGTGAAATAATTGTCAGTGGAGCCTGATTCGGCTTTGGAGTTCTGCTGAATAGTTACAAAAAAATTACCATAACATATCAGGGAACAATAATGCAGGGAAGGATAATCGAATATATTGAACAGGGCAAATTTATCTGCGCCGTCGTACTGTCTGAAAACGGCCGCCGCCTGCACCTGCTTAATCAGAATGGTCGTGAGGTAAATCTGCCCGCGGCCCGAATTATGTATATGAACGCCGTCAGGCTGCCGGCCGCTCTGGGCCGTGAGGAGACTCTCGGCCTCCTGCGGGAGACGGCAAAACGCCGTAATGAAATGAATCTGCCGGTGGCTCTGGAGGAGATCTGGCAGCTTGTGGTTGAAGAAGAACGCCTTGATTTCAGCCTGGAATTTATTGCTGATCTCTGTTTTGGCCGTGAGGTTAATGATGATCAGGCGGCGGCCCTGCTGCGGGCGGTGTTACGAGATAAATTATATTTCAAATATAAAGACGGCCGGCTTTACGCTCACAGCCTTGAGGCCGTGGAACAGCTCAGGGAGCAGGAGGCCAGGGCCCGGCAGAAGGAGGAATTTTTAAACTCCAGTGCCGCGGCCCTGGAGCGCCTGATGGCCGGGGAGGAGGTTGAAATATCCTCCGACTGCCTGCGGACTTTAAGTGAATATTATCTCTTTGACAAAGAGGCGGCTGATTTTACCCTGGCCCGCGAATTAATTAAGCGGGCCGGTCTCACCGCCCCGCACGCCGTGTTCCATCTTCTCGTCAAGGCCGGTTACTGGACGACGGATGAGAATATTCCTCTGCTCCGTTGTCAACTGCCGGTGGAGTTCAGTTCCGAGGCCATGGCCCAGGCTGCCGAGATTGCCGCCTCTCCCGTCCCCGCGGCTGATGTTGAAGGCCGGGTTGATCTGCGTGATCTGCCCCTTATAACCGTTGACGGGCCGTCAACCCGTGATTTTGATGATGCCCTCCATGTTCGCCGTCTTGCGGATGGCAATTTTGAGGCTGGTATCCATATTGCGGATGTAGCCGCCTTTATCAAACCGGGAACCGCCCTTTTTGCCGCCGCCTGTGAGCGGACGACCTCCCTTTATTTTCCCGACGGTATGGTACCCATGCTGCCGCCGGTTTTATCAGAAGGGGCTTTCAGTCTTCTGGCGGCTGAGGAGCGGCCGGCTTTAAGTTTTATGGTTACTCTTGATGCCCGCGGCCAGGTGCTGGACAGGAAAATTGTCCGCAGTATGGTACGGGTGCGGCGGCAGTTATCCTATCAGGAGGCCGAGGACTTATTAGCGGTTGATCCGGATCTTGGTGACCTGGTAATGCTCAGCCGGTGTTTGCGTGATAACCGGGTGGAGGCGGGAGCCATGCTGATTCCGGTGCCGGATGTGGTGCTTAAATTAGCCGCTAATGAGGTGAAGGAGGTACGTCTTGAGGACGTGGACAGTACCATGCGTCTCATGGTCGCGGAATTCATGGTTCTGGCCAACAGTCTGGCGGCCGGTTTCCTGGCCAATCGTCAGGAACCGGGGCTGTACCGTTCTCAGGGGCCGCCCCGTAAACGCTTCTTTAAATTTCCGCCCCGGGATGATCTCTTTATACTCTTCCGCCAGCGCCGTTTCCTGTCGCGGGGTAATCTCGGGACTGTTCCCAAACGCCATGAGGGGGTCGGGGTTGAGCAATATACCACCACCACCTCACCCATCAGACGTCTGCTTGATCTGATTATTCAATTGCAGATAAGTGCTATTCTGGCCGGTAAGGGAGCTCTGTTCACTGAAAATGATTTAAAGGGGTATGCCGGGATTATGGCTGGTGTTCAGTCCCGGCTTAATCTTGTTCGTCAGCAGCGTCAAAGATACTGGCTCTTGAAATATCTCGAATCCCGCCAGGGTGAACGGATGGCCGCCTTTGTGCTGGACCGGCTCCGTGGCAAGGTGCAGGTGGTAATTAAAGATTTTCTCCTCCAGACCGATCTGCCGGCGAATCAGGGGGTGAAACATGAACTGGGTGATGTGGTGATGGTGAAATTAGCGGCGGTAAACGCCTTG
Organism: Desulfobacterota bacterium M19; assembly: GCA_048820955.1. GTDB lineage: Bacteria > Desulfobacterota > Desulfobulbia > Desulfobulbales > VMSU01 > JAADIV01. Next base: position 37,926 of record JBMERE010000009.1, read on the forward strand.
AATGGCACCTGCCGTTTTGAGTGGTAAGGAGGAGTTGATTATGCGGCAGGACAGGATGCAGAAACTGCTGGCCCAGGTGAGGGATGGCAGGCTGGCTGTCGCCGATGCCCTTGCCGCCCTCACCGACCATGGAGTTATTGGAGTTACGGCCGCTGACAGCGTGAATATTGATTACCAGCGTCAGGCGAGAACCGCCGTCCCCGAGGTTATATTCGCGGAGAATAAGGATAGCGGTCAAATTGCTGATATCGCCCGCCAGATGCTGGAGAAACCCTTTGTGGTTATGGCGACCAGGGTGGATATGGCAAAGGCCCGAGCCGTCCAGGAACGGCTTCCTGTCTTGAAATATTACCGGGAGGCCCGGATGCTGGTTGGTAATCAGGATAAGATTATGTCTGGCCGGGGACGGGGAGTAATCGCGGTGCTGGCGGCCGGAACCTCCGATGTCCCCGTCGCCGAAGAGGCCGCTCTGACTGCCGAATGTCTCGGACATCAGGTCGCCAGGGCCTTTGACGTGGGGGTTGCCGGTATTCACCGCCTGATGGCCCATCGTGATTTGTTAGAGACGGCTGCCGTCTTTGTGGTCACGGCGGGTATGGAAGGGGCTTTGCCCAGCGTGGTGGGGGGGCTGGTGGATAAGCCGGTTCTGGCGCTGCCCACCAGTGTGGGTTATGGTACGGGTCTGGGCGGAGTGGCGGCCCTTATGGGTATGCTTAACAGCTGCGCGCCGGGAATCGCGGTGGTTAATATTGATAACGGCTTTGGAGCCGGTTGTATGGCCGCCGCCATTAACCGATGTAATCAAGGGAATAAAATGTAGGTTATTCCCATGGCCCCGGTGCAGTCCAGTTTTTTATACTGCGTCGGCCGGTTGTCATCATTGCAGCAACTGGCGTAAGGAATTTGTGTCCAGTGCCCCTCGTAAGCGGACTCTAATCCCTTCGTAATCAGCATCTTCTGTTATTCGTTCTGATTGCAATGAGTCGGAATCAAAGACCAGTCCGTCTTCCTCAACCGGTACAATCAGGATGTTACGGATCAACGATAAAATGTCAGCTTCCTCATTACTTGTTTTGCCAAGCATATCGATATCCATGGTAGGACGAAATTCAGGGGCGTCCCAGACTCTCAGCAACAACGCACCTTTGAGGATGAAGCGATCGGAGAAGAAGGATTTTGACAATCGGTACAAAAACCGCTCCATGGCATAATATTGCAGCAACTCGTTAAAGGGCCGTTTGCCTGTTCTGGCTTTATTGAGCAACTTTTGCCGAACCGAGGCCGCCATATTGGCAGATGGAGTCATACGCTCATTTCCAGGTAGGGACGCATAATATTTTCAACCCTGCAAACTTTTGCATATTTGAGTATCTCGCCAGCCTTAAATTCCTTTCTGACCTTGTACATCTTGAGTGCTTCAAGCACTACGTCCATTCCAATTTTTTGTCTGAATTTAAAACAATCCGCCAGGGTTTTCTCAGGGTTGTATACCCTGATAGGCACATTATCAATATAATATACATCAATACCTGCCTGTAGGGCTTTCTTTGAGAATCGATGGATGGATACCGGAGGATGGTCAATGCTGGGTGTAACAGATCCTCGTGCAAGGGCTATGGAAATAGAATGGGGAATTTGAGTCGTCATTTCATGAAAAGAGAGAGCGGAAATCAGACATATGACCGCTTTCGGGATTCGAGTGGCAACGATAATCAGATCAGGGTCAGATACTGCTTCCTGATCAGTAAGTCTGTATACGCCACGGGATAGCTGTTCAAGTAGATCATTGTCCCGCATTTGGTAAAGTGTTCGGGGATGAATACCAGCTTGAATAGCCCTGGCAGTGCGGATTACACCGCCGTGTTGTCGGATAATATGAGTTGCTTTGTCCCTTGCGTTGATTTTTTTATTGGCGCATTTCATGGATAGTAATCTCTATACTTATTTGTAACTGTATAGATTATTATCCACAACGCATCTTAGTACAAGTTCTTTTATGGAGAAATCGGCATATTATCCGTAAGCGCTTCATAAACCACACTCTCGCATACGATCATGGTCGTACCGCTGACATTATAACATCTCGGAATGTAAGGGCTTCAGGGGGTTCATGGGGCGCTTACTTTTCAACCCTTTTAAGGCCTGGAATACCCTGGCATGGCCCTTGCGAATCTGCAGGAATGGCGGCCTAAAAGCCTGACCTTTGCTCTGGCCGATGCCGAGATTTTCCGCTATATTATTCTGTGGACTGGCGAAACCATAAATTTTGCTATTGCCACTGTCTTCGGGGTTTTTGGCGGCTCATTACTTGCCGCGCTGATCAGCGGTACCTTTAACTGGGTGGCTCCGCCTCTTGTGCAGTTCAGATATAGTCTTGTCGGCGGTCTGCTCATGGGTTTTGGAGCGGTAAGGCCCTGGGGCAGACCAAACCGATTTTCGCCAGAGCCAGGGTCATGGAATTCTGCAGTGCCGTTATTTCAACGTCAGACTTCCTGATCCCGGGAGATTGCCTTTTTGATATCAGCCAGCCGTAACATTTTGAATTTGTGCGGTAAATTGAGTTTTATCCCCTGTGGGTCATAGAAAGCTTGCCGCAAGGTAAGGATTTAGATATGTTACCAGAAGGAGAAAAAACACTCAAAAAATCAACTTTTCATAACGAATCATGCCTCAATTACAATTACCTATTTTCCCCCAAGACAACCTTGATCAACGCCAACCTTGGAGTAATGATCAAGGATAAAACGGTCACTTATATCTACGGTAATCTGCCAATTTTTTCCCATGCTGTTGATGACCAGAAAACGTTTAGAATGATCACCAGCCAACTCTACATAAACGGCAGTGCGAAGCAGGCCGATATCTGCCGTGTTTTTGGAGTCAGTAGAATCAGCGTTAAGCGCAGTGTAAAGTTATACCGGGAAAAAGGGATGGCCGGTTTTTTTGAACCACCCCGGCGCCGCGGCCCGGCTGTACTGACCCCGAAAGTACTCCAGCAAGTTCAGTCCATGCTGGACAATGAACAAACGATCCCTGAAATTGCCAAGGAGCTGGGCCTGAAAGCCGACACCCTACGCAAAGCCGTATCGGTCGGTAAGCTGCATAAGCCAAAAAAAACTCGAGACAACAGAGTTAGAGTGTACAACATGCAAAAGTGAACGCAGCAGGGTGGATGCTGCAGCTCTCATAGGAATGGGAGCTACAAATGTCCTGGGACGATTAGAAGCAAGTATATTTAAAGGTGGTTCCGTTGCTCCGGAGTTTACCCCCTGCTTAGATGTCCCCAGTGGTGGAGTGTTATTAGGTATTCCGGCTCTGTTGAGTATGGGCCTGCTGCGCCATACAAATAAATACTTCCAGCTGCCGCGTGGGTATTATGACCTGACAAGTATTTTTCTTTTGCTTGCCCTCATGGCCCTGGCCCGGTTGAAAACGATAGAATCGTTGCGGTATTGCTCTCCAGGGGAATGGGGAAAACTGCTTGGTCTTGACCGAATTCCTGAAGCAAGAACCCTGCGTAACAAGGTAAAAATACTGTCTAATGGTAATAAGGCCCCACAATGGGCTGGTGAACTGAGCCGTGACTGGATGGGTATGTTTCCGAAGACTGCAGGCATATTGTACATTGATGGGCATGTCCGGGTATACCACGGCAAACAGACAGAGTTGCCCCGTCATCACGTTGCCCGGCAGAAACTCTGCCTGCGTGCGACCACGGATTATTGGGTGAACGCCATGGATGGACAGCCGTTTTTTTTGGTAAACAAAGCGGTTGATCCGGGTCTGCTTACTGTGTTGGAAGATGAAATTGTCCCCCGGCTGGAACGTGATATTCCCTGTCAAACCTATCATAAATATCCCGGTGAGGACTGGGAGGTTACAGAGTTCAAAAAACATGAGATTAAGCTGGTCTCCGGTCATGAGGTAACCATGCTGCTTGCGGAGCGTGGTACCTTCCTGGGCGGCAGGATATGGGTTCGTGAAATTCGCAAATTGACAAAAAGCGGCCATCAAACGTCGATCATCTCAACCGCTTACCAGCGGGATCTTGCGAAGATAGCTGCGACCATGTTTGCCAGATGGTCTCAGGAGAATTTTTTTAAATACATGCGTGAAAATTATAATATTGACCGATTATCTGATTATTCTACCGAAGAGATTCCTGACACCACACAGGTGGTTTGTCCACTTTAGTGTCGGCGCAAGACCCCAAAACACATACGGTTTGCAGATTTACCGCCTGAGGACAGGTTCAAACAATTAGGCACGAAGAGCAAATATTTCATCGACACCATCAAAATGATTGCCTACCGTGCCGAAACAGCTATGGCCAGTATCATCCGTCGAAGTATGCGTCACCAGGATGAGGCCCGCAGACTGCTCCGCAGCTTGTATGCTACGTAAACCGATCTCCTGCCGGACTACGATAGAAGATCACTTACAGTACGTCTGCATCAACCTGCCAATAACTGCAGTGCGGCAACGATAAAAAAACTCTGTCGTGAACTGAATGAAACGAAGGTGAAATTTCCCGGCACAAATTTACGGCTGATCTATGAACTGGTGTCATAGCAGATTCCCTGAGATCAGGATGTCTGAGATTGCGCAAGTAGATAATTTGACGTTTTCTGTATCTTCTGTTTTTTATTGCTCATTTTTTTTCATAACCGCCCTTTTCTCTGCTCGTTTATAAACTTCGTCCTTATTTCTTTTGCCAATGGCAATAACAAGTACACATATTTCGCTATCAATGACTTCATAAACGAGACGATAGCCACTTGTTCTTAATTTTATTTTATAGTGGTTCTCAAAACCTCGGAGCTTGCACCCAACAACACAAGGTTTTTGAAGGCGTTCTTTTAATTTTTTTTTGAGTTGCTTTTGAATGGTGTTATCAAGTTTTTTCCATTCTTTGAGAGCCGTAGGGATAAATTTTAGTTTATAATTCATCTAAATCCACTGCTATGGCTGACAATTTTTCATTTTGTCTTTCTTTTACTATAATTCCAAGCTGATAGTCCTCTATACTTTCAAGCAATTCTTCGTAGGTTTCAGCGGGAATAAGATATGCTGTTGGTCTATTGTGATTAAGAATAGCGATGGGAGATCCATCCGACTTCTCGATAAGAGCACTAGGGTTTCTTTTTAACTCTGATATACTTGCGGAGCAGTCTGCCAATACAGCTTTCATTTTGGTCACCATAAAATGAGGTTTAACAAAAGGGCTTAAATATGGTTATATATTAGTGCTTTTTCAGGGAATGGTCAAAGGGAATATTGAGAGGCATCGAGATCCCCCTGTGTCAGGATAGTTGTCGCCTCTTCTTGAAGAGTTGTGTGTGAGGAGGAATTGAGATGCTGGAAATTCGCGGAATCACCGTCGGGGTTTGGGATACCAACTGCTACGCTGTTTCAGACGAGGATGGCAGCTGCGTTCTTATCGATCCCGGTGAAGACCCCATAACCATCGACGAGGAACTTATTACGCCAAACCGTTTGCACCCTGTTGCTATGATTGCGACTCATGGCCATTTGGATCATGTCGGAGGAGCGAAGTATTTTACGAAGAAGTATTTGGCCCCACTTTATGTTCACGAAGATGACGTTGTGTTGGCGAACAAGGCGACCTACTGGGCAGACGTTCTGGGCACACCTGGAATTACCAACCCGGAGAAGATCGAACATCTGGGTGCGGGTACGGTGATCATCAACAATTTCAGTTTCGAGATCATTCATACTCCCGGCCATACCCTAGGGGGGATTTGTATTTATCTGGAAGAAAAAGGAGCCGTGTTTACGGGAGACACGCTGTTTTTCCATGCCATCGGACGTTCAGATCGGGCAGGATTAGACACTGGCGGCCAAGACATGTTGGTAGAATCCATCAAGACCCGGCTTTTCAGATTGCCAGGCGGAACCATAGTTTTTCCCGGTCATGAAATCAGCACGACCATCGAGCACGAACGGCAACAGAATCCATTCCTCACATAACCATCGTAGGTGTCAGGAGGGTGTCAGGCTTGACAAACGGGCATCATCCGACAAGCTCTTTGATTTTATTAATCTTTTTTCTAAAACCTTATTCTTTTCTAATTTCTTTTCAAGTCTTGAAGCAGACCGGCTCAATACGGACAAATCACGTTTAAGTTTACGGCTGAGATGTGCGGCCCTCTTTATCTGAAAGTATGTCATTCCCTCTATTGCCGCGCAGGATAACATGGTAACAGGAGCTTGGATAATGGAGTCTGGTCTTTCTTGCTATGGTTCAGAGAGCTAACCAAAGAATACCCATTTGTCAAGCCTGACCCTTTTCTTCTCACTATCCTGTCCTTCCTCCACAAGGGGGAAGGGACACAGTATGTACGTTTTCTAATAACTCAACCTTTACTTTTTGCCTCTCTATAGTCTTTGCCGACTTTTTTTTTAACAATTTGACCATCTTTAAAAATAACCAAAAGAGTATTGGTCTGTTCAGCGATTATTTTTGCCCTGTTTCCGGCCCGACGCAGAGCCTTTTCCACTCCCTGTAAATCTGTATCACGGATTATTGTTTTCATTCGTTTTCTCCTGCATCAATTATGGTCGGAATCTCTCCTGAATTATCATATTCAACCCAGACATGAACCAGATTTTTATAAAGATTATTAAAATTATCCAGCCCCTTACAGAATCTCCGTCGGATGATTTCCGGCTCTATATTATGGCCGCCCTGGGCCACCCGATTTCTAACCCTGTCCATGGCTATTTCCTCGGATGCCAGGCGCAGAAAGATCAATTTTACCCGGTAGCCGTTTTTTCGCCATTCATGAATCATCCTGACATAATGTCTGCCGCTCAGGGTGCTTTCAAAGGCAAAACTTTCCCCCTTGCGCACGTAATCCTTTATCTCAGCAAGCATCAAACGGCCTGCCCGGAATGAGGCCTGCTCAGGCTGGAAAGGGGACAGGCCGGCGGCTATCAGATCAGCATTGACAAAAATAGGGCAACCGGCTTCATGAACAAGGAATTCTCTGGCAAAGGTGGTCTTCCCGGCCCCGTTTGGCCCGGCAATGATGACTATCTTTTTTTCTTTCATTGGGGCTTGCTCTTTTTTAATTAAAAATATCAGTTTACGGTTAAGAGGCAGTCCGAAAACAAAATATTTATATGATACGGGAATGCTGAGAAAAAATCATTTAAAAATGCAATCTATATTATCGGTGCCACATAATACTACTGTCAACGTAAGCGCTCCCTCTCTTCATAGCAGCCCCATCTTGCCCCGATTATTTCTCCGACCTTTCTCACCCATGGGGGAGATGGACATTTAAGGACATCAAAGAAGGCTGTGGTGTTCGGAAATGGACAGTTTCCGGCGCTCATGGCCCTTAAATGATTGGCATGCCGCTTGCAATCCTATGCAGGCATGAAACAGTCTTCCCTGATCCTCATCTGGGCCGCCGCCCTGTTTTTTCTTATCGTCCCCCAGGTTCACGCCGCTGAAACCAGGATGTTGTATTTTTATTATGTTGGTTGTCCCTGGTGCGCCAGGATGGATAAAGTTTTGCGGGAGCCGGACGTGGACGGCCTGCTCCGCAGACATGCCGAAATCATCCGGATTAATATTCAGGGCCGTAAGCCGGTCAGCTTCCTGGGGCAGTCCGGGGTTGAGGCCGCAAAAAAGTTCAAGGTCTATGGAACTCCGACTATCATCTTCATGTCGGTGGCGGGAAAGGAATTTCTGAGAATTCCGGGGGCCTTGAACCGGCGGGATTTTCTGGACGTGATCTGCCGTTATCTGCCGGGGATGCAGGATGAAAAGAGCTGCCACGAGGCGGCAGGACGTCCCTGAACCCCTCGCATACGGCCATGGTTGTATGCGAGAGAGCGGTTTATGGAGCGCTTAGGTTTTTTTAATGAAAGGTGAAGGCAATAAAAAAGGAGGAACTTTATGACTATGGACAGGGATAAAGGAAGAGGCAGGGCCGGGCTGTGGGCTGCGGCTGCGATAATTATTTTTATGATCGCGGCTCTGCCGCTGTCAGCTCAGGCCGGTAACGCGAAAAAGGGCGAAAAAATTGCCAAGACCCGCAAGCTGGGGAATTGCGTTGCCTGTCATTATCTGCCGGACGTGGAGTCGCCCGGTGACATCGGCCCGAATCTGGTTGATGCCATGCAGGAGTACACCATGGCGGACAGGAAGGAGGTGGCTCAATGGATCAGGGATGCCAGGAAGTTTAATCCCGGTACCATTATGCCGCCTTTTGGAACGAACAAAATTTTAACGCCGGAGCAGATTGATGACCTGGTAACCTATCTCTATACCTTAAAGAAATAGGCGTTCGGCCTCTGAACTCATTATTAAAAAACATCAAAAAAAAATCAGGTAAGGAGATATAAATGAAAGATAATGATTTTTCAAATTCAAGAAGAGAGTTTTTGAAGAGAACCGGCCTGGTCTCGGCCGCCCTTCTTTCCGTCAGCGCCTTATCCACGTTTATCCCCTCCCGGAAGGGATCGTTGGGCGGCCTTATGGGGGCGCTGGGGCCGGGGGAAGCTCAGGCGGCTCCGGTGGCGGGCATAAATGAAAAACTTAAATCAATCTTTGGCGGCCGTAAGGTTGAGATGTCTCATGTGCTTATGAAGACCCCTATTATTGCCGAGAACGGGGCCGTGGTGCCAATCAATATCAGTTCAGATCTGCCCATGGAGTCTGGAAATTATGTCAAGAAGATCTATATCTTCGTGGATGAGAACCGTGATCCCTTTATCGCCAGTATGGACTTGACACCGGCCAACGGCAAGGCCGCCCTCTCTCTGCGTATCAAAATGCGGAAGACCTCACGGGTGCGGACGATCCTGGAAGACAGCAATGGAAAACTGTACGGCAGCACCAAGACCGTAAAGGTTACCATCGGGGGCTGCGGCGGTTAAGGCTTCATCAAGGGCTGACTGTGACAACCAACCAACTAACGACTAATAGACAAGGAGATTTAACATGCCTCACGGAATAGGAAGAATAAAGATCAGACTGCCCCGCACCATTCGCAAGGGGCAGGTAATTGACGTTAAAACCCTGATTATCCATCCCATGGAAACCGGCTTCAGAAAGGATAAGGCAACCAAACGGAAGGTGCCGGCCTTTTATATAGATGAGGTGAGCGTTTATTACGGCGGTACCTTGATAAGCCGCGCCAAATGGACGATTGCGGTGAGCGCCAATCCTTTTATGTCCTTCTATGTTAAGGCCGACAGGGAGGCGCCGCTGAAAATTGTCTGGAAGGATATCAAGGGCGGGGTGTATGAAAAAACCGTGCAGGTTAAACCTCAGTAAAACAAGGGAATCACCTGCGGTAATTTGACAGAGAGGTAACGAAAAAATGATTAAGAAAATATCGAATTTGCGCGAAATTCTTACCTGCGCCGCCCTTGTGCTGGCGGTTACGTGGTCGTCCGGTTTCTCGCCGGGCAGGGCGTGGGCGGTGGATACTAAGGCGGCAACAACGATTGAGGAGCTGACGCCCAGCATGTCATACGCGGAATATCATAAACGCTACGAGGCCTATTATGGAGATACCACCGCCCGCATGGCCGAGGAGGGCAATCCGGCTGATTTCTTATTGGATGACGGGAAAGACCTTGCCAATAAGGTCGAGGGCAGCAGGGGTAAGTCCTGCGCCAGCTGCCACGGCAGGGACGCCTTAAAGCTCAAGGGCGCGGCCGCAACGTATCCCCGGTATGATGCCGGTCTGCATGGGATTATGACCTTTGCCCTCCAGATTAATACCTGCCGCCGGAAACAGATGGGGGCCAAGCCCCTGAAGTATGAATCATACGATCAGTTAGCCTTGACCATGTACATAAAATCTCTTTCCAACGGCATGCCGATCAAAGTGAGTATAGACGGCCCGGCCCGGCCTTTTTTTGAGAAGGGGAAGATCGCCTATTATAAACGCCAGGGACAGTTGAATTTCAGCTGTGCTATTTGTCATGTTCAGTACGCTGGTTACAAGGCGCGTTCAAATCTGATTTCCAATAACAAACACCACGCCGACCATTGGCCGTCTTACCGGTTGAAGTGGGGCAAAACCGGATCATTGCAGAGGCGTTTCCGGGGCTGCTTAAAAAATATGCGCGCCAAACGGCCGCCGCAGCAGAGTGAGATTTTACGGAATATGGAGCTCTATCTGACCTATATCAATAACGGAGATCTTATTCAGGTGCCGGGGATGAGGATGTAGTGTCCGCCCCTCCCCAGCCTGCCCGTGAGAGATAACCGCCGCTTTAACGTATTAATTTACTGTGCAACAGGGCGGATTATAATTTTTACCTATAAAGCCTTAGAAGTTAAGGAAGGAGAGAATACCATGCGTTTATCAAGGCGTGATTTTATCCAGATGGCTGGTTTGGCCGCCGGCAGCAGCCTTTTACCCTCGGCCCAGGCCCTGGCCAGGGGCTTGACGCCGGAAAATTTGTTGCGCTTCACTCCCAGGGGCGGTGTGACTATCCTGCATACCACCGACAGTCACGCTCAGTTGGTTCCCATGTATTACCGGGAACCGGACTCTAATATCGGGGTCGGGCGGGCGGCGGGTAAGCCGCCTCATCTGACCGGCAAAAAATTTCTGAAGTATTACGGTCTGCTGCCGGACACCATGGCGGCTTACGCTTACACCTGTGATGACTATATCGCCCTGGCCGGAGAATTCGGCAAGATGGGGGGCTACGCTTATATTATGAGTCTCATCAAGCAAATCCGCGCTGAACGGCCCGGCAAGGTGCTCTACGTCGATACAGGCGACACCCTGCAAGGTTCGGCTACCAGTCTCTGGACCAGAGGCGAGGATATGGTGCGGGTGCTGAACCAGATGAAATGCGAGGCCATTACCGGCCATTGGGAGTTCACCTATGGCGAAGACAGGGTACGGGAATTGATTAAGATGATGGATTTCCCCTTTCTGGCTCAGAACGTCAATGACGCCACCTGGGGTGATCCTATCTTTAAACCTTATACCATCAAATCGGTGAACGGTATGGCGGTGGCCTTGATTGGCCAGGCCTTTCCCTACACCCCCATCGCCAACCCGCGTCGTCTAATGCCTGACTGGTCCTTTGGAATCAAAGAGGATAATATGCGGGCCATGGTTGATGAGGTGCGGGCGAAAAAGGTCGATCTGGTGGTGGTTCTGTCCCATAACGGTATGGATGTGGATAAGAAGATGGCCGGCCGGGTGAAGGGCATTGATGTTATTTTTGGCGGTCATACCCACGACGGGGTGCCGAAACCGGTGGTGGTGGGCAAGACCCTGGTCATTGGCTCCGGCTGTTACGGTAAATTCCTCTCCCGGCTGGATCTTGAGGTGAAGGGCCGGCGGGTGGTTGATTATTCCTACCGCCTGATTCCGGTAATGTCGGAGATGATCACCCCTGATCCGGAGATGGCGCGGTTGATTGAGAAGATCAGGCGGCCCTATAAACGGAAACTGGACGAGGTGGTCTGTGATACCGAGACCCTGCTTTACAGGCGCGGTAATCTGGACGGCAGCTTTGATGATCTGATCTGCGATGCCCTGGTCGATCATTACGGGGTCGATTTTGCCTTTTCCCCTGGTTTCCGCTGGGGCCGGACGGTGCTTCCCGGCCCGGTAACCGCGGAGGATGTCTACTCGCAGACGGCCTTGACCTATCCCAATACCTACAAGAATAAAATCAGCGGCAAGACCCTTAAAAACGTCCTGGAGGATATCAGCGATAATATATATAATCCCGATCCCTACCGCCAGCAGGGCGGGGATATGGTCCGCAGCAAGGGCCTTGATTATACGGTGAATATCTCCGGAACCATGGGTAACCGTATAAGTGATCTCAAGGTGCGGGGTAAAACGGTGCATCCTGCAGATCAATTTACTTTTTCCGGCTGGGCCTCCATGACGGTGCAGCCCGGCCCGCCGGTTTATGATATAGTCATGGCTTACGCCCGCCGCAAAAAAAAGGTGCGGGTGAAAATTGACCGGCCGCGGCTGGTAGTCTGATCGTAAGCGCTTCATAAACCACACTCTCGCATACGATCATGGTCGTACCGCTGACTTTATAACATCTCGAAATGTAAGCGTTTCAGGGTGTTCATGGAGCGCTTACGTCTGATCTCAGTCCTCCTGGGCGCCCCTAAGGGGAAGTTGACTTTAGGGGCGCCTTTTTTTATACTCTGCCTATGAATATGAATACCCTTAAAAAGCAGGCCTTTTTCTGGGCTGCTTTCTGTTGTTTTTGCCTGCCGGCGGTGGTTAATGCCGCCGCTCCTCCCCTTCGTCTTCTGCTGATCCCCATGAAGTCCCCCACCAGGATGTACAAGGACTTTCTGCCCCTGAAACATTATCTTGAGCAGAAGCTGCGGCGTCCCATGGTGCTCAAAGTTGCCCGCCGGAATTCGGAAATCGCGGCCCTGTTCAGGGCAAAAAAAATTGATATCGCCTTTGTCTGCCCGACTCTTTATTGTACTTTAACCAAAGCTCTGCCCATGTCGCCCCTGGTTAAATTACGGCTTAACGGTCGTGATTACTATCGAAGTGTCCTGGTGGTAAGAGATGATTCAAAAATAAGACGGACAGCGGAACTTCTTGGTAAAACCATGGTCTATGGGCGTTACAATTGCCCCGGTTCCGGCCTGTTGCCCCGGATTATGCTGCAGCGGGTCGGACTGACCAATGATAAATTTTTTGAGGTCGTGAAACTCGGTAATGACGAGAGCGCCCTGCTCGCGGTTATGGCCAGGATGTTTGATGTTACCGGGGTACCCGAGATGGCGGCCCGTTCGTTTATCGGCAGCGGCCTTCGAGTCATCCGTTATTCAGAGGCCATTCCCCAGTATCTTTTTACCGCCCGCTCAGGGCTGGGTACCGCCTTGATCGGGCGGATCAAGGCGGCCATGCTCGCTTTAAATCAGGCCCCGGACCGTAAAAATATTATCGGCGGCCTTGAAAAGGGAGTGGACGGCTTTTCCCCGGCTCTGGATAGTGATTACGATATTGTCAGGGTGTTAAGCGAAAGTCTCAAGAGAAGGGGCAATGGCGCGCTGTTTCGTCCGGGAGAGCATACCCTGGTGGTGGAACCTCTCTATTATGATGCTGATATATTCGGCCGCCTGAAACCTTTGCTCACCAGTCTGCGTCTGGAAACCGGCTGGAATTATCATCTTCGCATACCGGGGAGCATGGCCGCTTTTATGGAGCTTGCTAAACATGGCAGGGGTGATTTGTTTTTGCGGGAAGCTGGTTTTCTTGCCAGTCTCGGCAAGCCGCCTCTGGAAGACCTCGGTACTTTGGCGCTTTTGCCGCCGGAGCTCAACATCGGCCTTATTATTACCAACAGCCGCAACGGGGTGAAGGATCTGGCCGGGCTCCGGGGCCGGAAAATAGGGATTCCATCCAGATTTTCAGAAGGAGGCTATAAAGCACAGACCCGCTGGCTGCGGCAGCATGGGGTGCCGCCCGGCTCAGCGCGCCTGATAAGCCTTGGAACCTGCGAGCAGGTTTTGATGAGTGTCTATCGGGGTGAGGTGGCGGCAGGATATATAACCCTGGATACCCTGCGGCGCCTGCGGGATGATATCGTCGTCCGGAGGATAGTGATCCTGGGCCGTACGCCGCCCCTCTCTGACTGGCTGCTTTCGGCCTCAAAGGCTGTTCCCGGTTTTGTGAAGAATAAAGTCAAAAAAATTCTTGCAGGGCAATAAGCGGTTATGCATCCCTTTCAAACCTTTCGCCGGCAGACCAGTATTAAAACCAAGGGGGTGGTTTATGTAATCGGTCTGATTGTCGTTATTTTTCTGACCGTCAGCATCCTGGTTGTGTCCACGGTAAGAAGAAATCTCAAATGGCAGCTTGGCCAGTTTCACCAGAGTATTGCCAGAAAACTTTCTCAAACCGCCTCGGATGTTCTTTTGTCTCGTGACTATGGTTATCTCATGGAACAGATCAGACAGCTAAGGGCCGCCGGCGAGATCGCGCGGGTCAGGATAATAGACCGGCGGCATATAATCGTGGCCTCTGACAGAATAAAGGATATCGGCAGCCGGGATGATAAACTCATGCGGTTTTTGCAGCGATCGACAGTCCCCGTTCCCTTGCCGGGCGGTGATATTTTGATGCCCATTAAAATTGAAGGGGTAACCCTGGGGGCGCTTCGGGTCGGTTTTGACAGGGCGGCTGAGAGTCGGCGTATTGATGGGGAACTCCGGCGGACAATCCGTCGTATTTTGTATCTCGCTCTGGTTATCTTTGTCCTTGGTATCAGCGGGGCCTTTATTATTTCCAGGGCTCTTACCAGGCCGATTATTGAGCTTTTGCGGGAGATTGATCAATTCGATCAGGAAATTTATCCGGATGACGCCTCCCGTAAACAAATTTCCTGCCAGGATGAGGCCTTACAACTGCGGGACGCCTTTACCCGGATGATGACTAATCTGAGGGTATATCTGCAGAGAAATAAAAAGATTGCCAAGGAACAGGAAAAATTGACCTGCATGGCAGCCATTGGCCAGATGTCGGCTCAGATTGCGCACGAAACCAGAAATAGTTTATATGCTATTAGAGGGGCGGTCTCCGGGCTGGAAAAGGGGGGAGATCCGGCCGAGAGTAAAGAATATGTGGAGGTTATTAAGGAAGAAATTCAGGAAATGAAACGGATGTCGGATGATTTCCTGCAATTTGCCAGAACCCCGGAGCCGGAACTTATCCCCTGTCTGGTGGATGAGGTGGTGCAAAGGGTGGCGGAGCTCCTTGAGCCGGATCTGGAGGAGGGGGGCATCAAGCTTGAAAGAACAGGCACTGTACCGCGGGTACTGGCCGATCCCACCCTCTTGAAGCGGGCCTTTATGAATCTTTTTTTAAATGCCATTCAGGCCATGGAGGATGGCGGAATAATTACGGTGGAATATCGGCTGGCGGGTAATTTTGTGGAGATCAGGATTCAGGATGAGGGGCCTGGGATTCCGGAGGATGTTAATTTGAAGGTCTTTCAGCCCTTTTTTTCTACCAAGATTAACGGCTCCGGGCTGGGACTGCCCACGGTCTATAAACTTATGGCGGCCCAGCATGGTGAGGTGGATCTGGAGGAATCGGCAATTGGGGCGCGGTTTATGATTCAACTGCCCGTGGCGGATAAAAGGTAAGCACTCCATGATTGTATGCGAGATTGTGGTTTATGGGGTGCTGACGATAAAAGTGGAGCGTAGATAAGATGGCGAAAATTTTGGTTGTTGATGATGAAAGAAATATTCGTAAGGTTCTTGCCAATTACCTGCGGAAGGAGGGCTTCACGGTGGAGACCGCCCGTAATTATGAGGAGGCGGTGGATAAGGCCGCTGCCGCAGATTTTGATCTGGTACTCACTGATATGCGGCTGCCGGGCCAGTCCGGACTTGATCTTTTAAAATGGCTCAAAAGAAAAATGCCGTATCTGCCGGTGCTGGTGATTACGGCTTACGGCAGCATTGACAATGCTGTGGAGGTGATGAAAAACGGGGCTTCGAATTATTTGACTAAGCCGGTGGATATGGATGAGATGCTGATTATTATCCGGCATACCATGTTAAAGGAACAGGCGCGGCCGGAGGTGACGGCAGACGAAGAGGGGGAACGTTTTGGAATTATTGGCGGCAGTCCGGCCATTAACGAGGTAATTGCCACGGTTAAGGTCGTGGCCGTAAGCCGGGCCAATATTCTGATTTCCGGTGAATCGGGAACCGGCAAGGAACTGGTGGCCGGGGCCATCCATTCGGCGTCCCAACGCCGGGATGCTCCCTTTATTGCTTTGAATTGTGCCGCTGTCCCGGTGGATCTAATCGAAAATGAGTTGTTCGGTCACGAGAAAGGGGCCTTCACCGGGGCTGTGTCGCGGGAGAGCGGTAAGGTGGAGATGGCCGCTTCCGGTACCTTGTTCCTCGATGAGATAGGTGAGATGTCTGTTGCCATGCAGATTAAACTGCTCCGTTTCATCCAGGAACGGGTCTTTTACCGGATCAGCGGCCGGGAACAGTTAGCCTCTGACTGCCGGATTATTGCTGCCACCAACCGTAATCTGGAGGCTGAGGTTGAAAATGGCAATTTTCGGGAAGACCTCTTTTATCGCTTAAATGTTATTCAGATAAAGGTGCCTGCCCTGCGGGAGCGCAGGGAAGATATACCCGTTCTCGCCCGTTATTTTCTCGATAAATACGCTGGGGAGAACAAAAAATTTATCAGGGGAATAGAGCAGGAGGCCCTGGCGGCTCTAATGGTCTATGAATGGCCGGGGAACATCCGCGAACTGGAAAACATTATTGAGCGGGCGGTGGTTCTCTCCCGCCTCGATATAATCGTTTTAGAAGATCTGCCGCGGAAGATGCAAAATAATTACGCGGAATCGCGGGGAGAAAGCAAGTCCGCGGAAGATCGGCATCTAACGGGTTTAATCGGGATGCCCCTGGCCGAGCTTGAGCGGATTGCTGTTTTAAAGGCTCTAAAAGCTGAGAAATGGAACCAGACCCGGGCGGCCGCAAGGCTTTGCATCACCCGGCGGCAGCTAAGGACTAAGATGGAAAAATATCAATTATTATAATTCCCGCCCCAAAAGGACATTTCGGAACAGCTGAAGGCGGTGTTTTGTTCCAAAATGGACATTTTCGGCCCTTTTAAGGCCTGGAATACCCTGGCATGGCCCTTGCAAATTACAGATATGGAAGAGACGGTGGTTCCGTCTTTAACTTTCTGGCAATATGTCTAACAGCGGGGGTAAAATGAGTAAGGAAAATTTCAGGGAAGGGATTGTCGCGGCTTTGGTGGTCATGGGTTTTGTCGGGGTGGTCTTTCTTGTTTATAAGATCAAGGCCTATGCCGGTCTCGATTCCTCAAGTATGTCCGATGAGGAGATAGCCGCGGTTAAGGGGGCCATTCATACTACCCTGGTCTGGGGCGGTCTGCTCATCGGCGGTCTCATGGGGGCAATTGTTCAACGTTCCAAATTCTGTATCGCCGCGGCCTGTCATGCCAGAATAACTATCGGCGATCTCTTCCAGACCCGTTCCTATGCCATGTCTCTGCTGATCGCTATCCTCGGTACCCAGATTTTATATAAAATGGGTCAGGTCGATATTCAATACAGTATATATGTGTCATCTCCCTTCACCTGGCTCAGTTATATTGTCGGCGGTTTTACCTTCGGGATAGGTATTGTCTATGCCGGGGGCTGTGCCAGCCGGATTCTGGTACGCACCGCCGAGGGCGATCTGGGGGCACTTGTAAGCGTCATGGCCTTTATCCTGACCTCCGGCGCCACTCTCTGGGGTCTGCTGGCCCTGATCCGGGTTGATTTTTTTAATTCATTCACCCTGAGTTTTAAAAGTCAGTATCTGCCGGATATACTGCCGGCTGTCCCCTGGTGGCTGATTCTCCTGGCCCTGGAGTTAATATTGGTTCTCTTTATGCTGGTGGCCCCCAGAAAATCGGAATGGTGGGGCTGGAAATGGCCTCTGACCGGAGTTGGTATCGGGCTGACCATTGTTTTGGCCTGGTGGCTGAACGGGGCGGTTCATAAGGCTCTGCCGCTCATAGACAGCTTCTCTTATACCGGCCCCGCCGACCCGGCTCTGCTGCAGGAATGGCGGCCTAAGAGTCTGACCTTTGCTTTGGCCGATGCCGAGAGTTTCCGCTATATCATTCTGTGGACTGGCGAAACCATAAATTTTGCTATTGCCACTGTCTTCGGGGTTCTTGGCGGCTCATTACTTGCCGCGCTGATCAGCGGTACCTTTAACTGGGTGGCTCCACCCCTCGTACAGTTCAGATATAGTCTGGTCGGTGGTCTGCTCATGGGTTTTGGAGCGGTGCTGGCCCTGGGCTGTAATATAGGTCAGGGTCTGAGCGGTATTTCCACCATGGCCCTGGGCAGTATTTTAACTATGACCTTTATCGCTTTGGGGGCCATGGCCGGGGCGAAATTCATGCTCTGGCAGGTAATGAGGGACTGAGATGAAAGTTTTCTTTCTGCTGTTTATTTTTTTATCCCTGCCGGGCTGTGTCGCTGCCCGGTCAACCGGCGGCAGTTCAAATCCGGCCGCGGGAGATTCATGGCGGTCAAAGCTGAAAAGCTGCAATATTCAGGCAGGCGTTCATCGGCAGGGGGCGGCCGCGCGGCCGCCGGTGGTAATTAGGTCGGTGCTGGCGGATTACGACCAGGTGTGGGATGATCTGACCACGGCTCTCAATAACCGGGGGCTGGTCATCTCGTCGGTATCCCATGTGGGCGAGATGCTGACCCGTACCGGTAAGGCCCTGGGGCAGACCAAACCGATTTTCGCCAGAGCCAGGGTCATGGAATTCTGCAGTGCCGTTATTTCAAGAAAAATGATGGAAGATAATCCGCATTATATCGCCTTTTGTCCTTACCAGATTATGGTCTATACTCTGCCTGCCGAGCCCGGCAGGGTATATCTCTCCTTCCGCCGTCTATACTGGGGAAAGGTTAAAAATCGTCAATCTCTGCAAAGGGTTGAAAATCTCCTGTCATCACTGATTAAAGAGACGATTGAAACCCAGAAAGAATATCAATAATTAACGGTTCCGTTCGGCCGGATATTGTGAAGTACGACGGTTCGTAAAAGTTCACCTCTGCCTTTCGAACCTGGCAACCTCCACAGGCTTGTATTCGGGCCGTGCTTTACCCTCTATAAAATTATAGGCGCAAGTCCCTGTTTTTCCAGCTGCCGCCCGCGTCGTTATGCAATTAACTGACTTTTTCAGTTTGGCCCCACGGGGGGATATTCGTAGACTGCCCGCTTGAGTCGTGTAACTTACCCCGTCTTTTTCTCCCTTAAAACACGTTCGTGAACCTTTTAATCAATTACTAAACTGCCCTTTGGCAACTAATGCCTGAATAATATCAGGTGCGAAGATGAAAAAATGCGAATTGGAGGTGTGAAATGAATTTTTTATGACAGGGATAATTTCTGGGCCGGGAATTTCTTCATTATAAGGAGAAAGAATTATAAACAACGTGAAATTGGAGAAGAAGAGATGAGAAAGAAAATTTTTTCTAAGGGTTTAATGGCCGCGGCCTTTTTGCTGGGCGCAAGTATTCCGGCGGCCGCCAGCGTTAGTGTCATTAATACCAAGGTGGGAGGTCAGCAGCTGAATGTTAAACTGTTCGGCTTCTCGCAGATTACCGCTCAAACCGGTGACGGCCTTGCCTCATCGGCAACCGATAAACGTGATTCGCTGCGTTTTGGCGCCGACCGTGTCCGCCTGGGGTATAAGCTCAAAATGAATAAGGTCTTCAGTAAGTTACAGCTTGATTTCGTCAAAAGCGATGACGCCCATAAAGAAGGGCAGCTGGATGAAATTATTAAGGACGCTGATGTCGGCTATAAATTCAACAACGCCTTTTCCGTCAAATTCGGTCAGTTCAAGACCCCGGTGGGCATGGATTTTAATACCTCCGGGGCCAAATTAGATATTACCCGACGCGGGATGGAAAAGGCTCTGGTTCTGGAGCGTTCCCTTGGCGCCATGCTCAGCGGCCGTAAGATCGGCGGCCTGTTTGGTTATGATATCGGAGTTTTTAATCCGGCCACCCGCGCCGGTAAGGTCGTGGATAATCCATTGACGACCAATAAAACACACGGTGTCGCGGGGCATGATTTGGCTTATGCCGTCCGGGGAATGGCGGATTGGAATGATCTGCATATGGAACTTTCCTATGGCGTATCGCAGGAAGCGGCCGGGGATAGCTATACTCCCGGCACCAAAGCGGAGGATTATGCGGTCTGGGACGTCGCCGCTGCCTATAAATTAAACGATATGACCTTGAAGGGTGAGTATGTTGCAGGCAGTAATATCAAGGGGGTAAAGGATCGTGATGAATCCGTCTGGTATCTGCATGCCGGATATCGTTTTCTGCCCATGGTGGAGGGGGTGGTTCGTCACTACCAGGCTCATTATGACCCGGAAACCGGCCCCAGCACTGACCTTGGCAATACCTATCTCGGGGTTAATATTTTTCTGAATACAGCCGCTGAATACACGGCCCGTGTTCAGCTGAATTATGTAATTGCCAGCGGCGATGACGGCTACACCGGTAACACCTATGCTGGTGTGACCGGCGGTTACCGGGATGATGTGATTCTGGCGCAGTTCCAGCTGGCATTCTAAATTTTTAATCCCGCTCCGTTATGAAAAGGTTCGGCCCTGTAAAAGGTCCGGGCCTTTTTTTGTGGCCGTGAAACGATCTGTGCTCTTGTGGAAGAGCGACTTCACAAAGGGAGAAATGCCCCTGGGCGTTTGATGGAGCTGTTTTGAAAGAAGCTATAGTATTTAATTAAAAACTTTTATTGTTGACAAACTGTAAAACAGTATTATTTTAGTGGGCATATACACAAAATGATGACGCGGCCTGCCGGGTGTCCGTGTGTGTCGGCAGTAACGGCGGGCAGTCATGTAAAAAAATAAAAAGCGGGGTCAGTGAAGATGAAAGAGGTAATTTTTAAGGAAAAGTATCATCTTATGATCGAAGAGATTATGAAAGATGATATAAAGTTTACCAGGGTTGCTGATTTTATTGATTATTTCAGAACTAAGGTTAAAGAGCATCCGGTGGCGGCCTTTATCGGTACTTTTGATCATTATTCGCATACCAAGGGGCTTAAAGACGGCCAGGTTGATGCCGCTATCCTTGACGCCCAGCATATTGTCTTCTGCTTTGGCAAGGCCCTGGAGTCTCCGGAGGTAATGGGTATCAGGCCCCGTTCCATCGGGGTCAGCGAACTCAGTGACCGTTTTGTTATTGCCTTCCAGGAGGCCCCCAAGGCCCTTGCCAATGATGCCATGGGCGCCTGGGTAAATGGACTTGAAAACTGTTAAAAAAATCATAAGCGCGCACAGTATGACGCCCCTGAACCTCTTGTATTCCGGGATGTTATAATGTCAAGCATGTCAACGGCTTAACTGCGAGTTTATTCGAAGAGTGTTGTTTGTAGGGCGCTTACAAAAAAAAAATCAGGGAGCGGATATGGCTGCTAATGTTTTGATTCTTGGAGGCGGTTTTGGTGGGCTCACGGCCGCGATTCAACTGCGGAAGCAAGGCTTTGAAGTAACCCTGGTCAGTGAACGGGATTACGCTTATATCTATCCAATATCTATCTGGATTCCCACACGGGAAATTGAGTTTAAAGATGCCTGTCTGCCCTTGGATGATATAGCCCGCCGTTATGGGATTAAGCTCATTGTTAACCCGGTGGCCTCTGTTGATGCCTCCCTGGGCCGGGTTGAGCTGGCCGATGGCAGCGCCCTGGCCTATGATTATCTGATAATTGCCATGGGGGCTGATAAAACGCGGCCCAGGGGGGTGGAACATACCACCTCCATCTGCGGCCATCCTGAGGCTGCTAAAGATATCCGTGAGCAGTTGGACGGGCTTATCAGCCGGGGATCCGGCCGTATCGCCGTGGGATTTGGCGGTAATCCCAAGGATCCTTCGGCGGTTCGGGGCGGCCCTGCCTTTGAGTTCGTCTTTAATATTCACTATCTGCTCAAGAAAAAGGGGCTGCTTGATAAATTCAAACTCACCATGTTTGCCCCCATGCCGCAGCCGGGTATTCGTCTTGGTGAGAAGGCCTATCAGATGATGCTCTCCTGGTTTGATCGCCTGGGGATTGAACGTCGTTTCGGTAAAAAAATTAAAGAATTTCAGGAGCAGGCGGTGATTTTTGAGGACGGCTCTGAAATAAGAGCCGATCTCATCATGTTCATTGCCGCCGGCAGCGGCCATAAGGTGTTGGTAAAAAGTGGTCTGCCGCAGAATGAGGCTGGTTTTCTGCTTATTAACGATCACTGCCAGGTGAAAGGTCATGACAACGTTTTTGCCGTGGGTGATTCAGCTGCCCTTGACGGCCCCAAGTGGCGGGCTAAACAGGGGCATCTTGCCGAGGTGATGGCCAGGGTAGCGGCTGATAATATTAAGGACTTGAGTCTTGGAAGAAGACCGGCCGCCGGTTATCAAAAACATATCAGTATTCTCTGTGTGATGGATTTTGGTAATGGCGCGGCCTATGTCCACCGGGACGATAACAGCTCCACCGTGCGCCCCCTGCCTGTGGTAGGACATTGGTTGAAAAAGGCCTGGGGGCATTATTGGAAACTTAATAAAAACGGCAGAGTACCGCGGCTGCCGGGGACATAGACATGAAAATTATATTAGTGTGGCCCCTGGATGGGGAAATAGATGAATTCGAGGCCGGTCTTGCCGCCTCCGGGGCCGGGATTCTGCGCTTTATTTCTGGTGCCGAGGCTCTTGAGGCTGTCGGGGAGCAGCGGGATATTATGCTGATTGTTATCGCGGAAAAACTTGCTGATATGACCGGCCTGGAACTGGTTCAAAAAATATTGGCTGTTAACGCCATGATTGGTTGCGCTGTTGCCAGTCAGCTTTCCGCGGAGGACTTCCATGAAGAGAGCGAGGGGCTGGGAGTATTGATGCGCCTGCCTGCGAATCCCGACGGGGAATCAGCCGCGGAGCTTCTGACGCATTTAAAGCGTATTGGCCTCATTGCGCAGATAAACCGGGTTGATCTATAAATTGGGTGAAAATATGATAATCAGTATTGCCAGTGGTAAGGGCGGGACGGGTAAGACGACTATTGCCGCCAATCTTGCCTTTTCTCTGCCCAGGGCGCGGATTTTAGACTGTGATGTGGAAGAGCCTAATGTTCATCTGTTTATTAAGCCGGACATTGATTATCGCGAAGAGGTCGGGACAGCCATTCCGCTGATAGATGAAGAGTTGTGCGATGGCTGCCGGAAATGCGTTGATATCTGCCGTTTCCGGGCTCTTACCATGATCGGCGATAAAATATTGACCTTTCCGGAGATGTGCCATAGCTGCGGCGGTTGTCTTGCGGTCTGTCCGCGGGGAGCGGTTAGTGAAACCAGCCGCCGGCTGGGAATTATCGAGGGCGGCAGGCGTGATAATATTACCTTTTTCCATGGCCTGCTGCGGGTGGGGGAGTCAATGTCTCCGCCCCTTATAAAGAAGGTGCGTTCCTTTTGCCGGCCTGATGAAATTAATATAATTGATGCCCCGCCCGGTACCTCGTGTCCGGTAATTATGGCTACCAAGGACACTGATTTTGTGGTTCTGGTAACTGAACCGACTCCCTTTGGCCTCCATGACCTGAAGCTGGCGGTTGAGGCGATGAAATTACTGGGAGTTCCCATGGGGCTGGTAATTAATCGAGCTGATATGGGAGATGACAAGGTCTTGCGATACGCGGAAGCGGAACAGATTCCCCTCTTGCTGAGTATTCCCTTTAAAAGAGAAATTGCCGCTGTTTACTCGCGCGGGGAGCTTTTTGCCCAGGCCTTTCCTGAGTGGCAGGAGAGATTCAGGGGAATGTTCGCTGAAATTACCGCTATTGTTGAGGGGGGCAGAAAATGAAGGAAATTGTTATCTTAAGCGGCAAGGGCGGAACCGGTAAGACCAGTCTGACCGCGGCCTTCGCGGCCATGGCCCATGATTTTGTTCTTTGTGACGCCGATGTTGATGCCGCTGATCTTCATCTACTAACCGCCCCGGAAATTAAACAGCGTACTGATTTTAAGGGCGGCAGTATTGCCGGAATCAACCTCGATAAATGCGTCGGTTGCGGGCGTTGCCTGGAGCTCTGCCGTTTCGGGGCGATAAGCGATGATTTTATAATTGATCAGATTGCCTGTGAGGGCTGCGGGGTCTGTGTTGATCTCTGCCCGGAACAGGCCATTGACTTTCCGGAGCAGACCTGTGGTGAGTGGTATATCTCCAGAACCCGTTTTGGCCCCATGATTCATGCCCGTCTTGGAATCGCTGAAGAAAATTCTGGTAAATTAGTGAGCCTGGTGCGGAAAAAAGCGGCTGAGACGGCCCTGGAAAATAATCTGGAGCTTATCCTTACCGACGGCCCGCCGGGGGTGGGGTGCCCGGTTATTGCCTCCATTGGCGGTGCCGCTGTTATAGTTCTTATTACTGAACCCACCGTTTCCGGTCTGCATGATATGAAACGTCTTGTTAAACTGGCAGAGCATTTTAGAGTTCCGGTACTGCTCATGGTTAATAAATTTGATCTTAATTTTGGGCAAACCGCGGTCATTGAAGAATATGCCGCGGCCAGAAATATAACGGTTCTGGGTCGTGTCCCCTTTGCCCCGGATTTTACCAGAGCCATGATTCAAGGACAAAATATATTAGAATACGCGCCTGGATCAGAGTTGGTTCCTCTGCTTCAAAAAGCATGGGCTCGTATTAATAAATTCATAACTACACAAAAAAAGGAGCTTGAACTAAGATGAAAAATGGCAGAATAGCAATACCTTCAGAGGGGAATGGCGGTCTGGACGGTCAACGGTCAGGCCATTTTGGCCACTGTGATGTCTTCACTATTATAGATGTCAAGGATGGCGCCATTGAGAGCGTGTCAACGATTGAAAATGTTGAACATGTGCAGGGCGGCTGTATGGTGCCGGTAAATCTTCTCGGTGGGCATAAGGTCGGGGCCATCGTGGTCGGGGGCATCGGTATGCGGCCGCTCATGGGCTTTAAGCAGGCGGGAATTGAGGTCTATCACGATGATGAACGGGCTGAAATCCGGCCGGTGGTCGAAGACCTCATTGCCGGTAATCTGGCAATTATAGCTGATGATCAGGTTTGTGGCGGCGGGCATTAATTGTCAGGTTCCCCATTCGGGACTTCTCGAATGCTAAAGCATGTTAACTAAGAGATGACTAAGTGAAAATTAGATTTACCAGACGTGGTGGTTCAACAGGGTTTCGGCGATACATGTGGTGTGTCGACGGTCTGTCGAAACGCCACGCCTGGTAGATCGGACTTTTTACAATGTCATCAAGGATAAGATATGAAAATAGTTGTGACAGCCAAGGGTGTTGATCTTGATTCCGAGGTTGATCCGCATTTCGGCCGGGCGGCCTATCTGCTGGTGATTGATCCGGATAGTTTTGAATTTGAGGCCATTGATAATAGTGAGAACGTAAAGGCCTTTAAAGGAGCAGGTATCCAGGCCGCTACCATGATTCATGAAAAGGGTGCCGGGGTGTTGCTCACCGGCTATTGCGGCCCCAACGCCTTTAAAACCTGTCAGGCAGCTGGTATTGAGGTCATAAATGAGGTCAGCGGCACAGTGCGGGAGGCAGTGGCTTCATTTAAAAATGGAGAATTGAAGATTTCGGAAGGTCCTAATACTGAAGGCCATGTATAGAATCTAAGAGTAAGCGCCCCATGAACCCCCTGCTGGTGGTTGTTGAGGCAATTTGTAATTTATAAAAAATAATTGACGACCTGATTTTTATCAGTTAGATTATCTGCTATTCTTAGATGCTCTTAGTTGAGCTTAATAGGGAACCCGGTGTAAATCCGGGACGGGCCCGCCGCTGTAACCGGGGATGAACGCCGCATTAAAGTCACTGTTTGTGCTGTACTACGCATTATGACAAATGGGAAGGCGCGGTAAGTAAGATTAACCGGGAGTCAGAAGACCTGTCTATGAATGTATCATGACCGGAAATCCGCCCCTGCGGGCGGGGATTCAGGCCGTGGCTTGCGGTGCCGGAGAAATGGCCCGGCAAGAAAGCCTGCTCTCGTGGACAAAGAGCTGGGTGTTTAGTTATTCGTGGATAAATCAGGGAATCCCCGGATCAATTTATTAATTGGTCCGGGGATTTTTTTTTGCCTTTGGGGGCAAGTATCTCCGGAACTGAAATAACGTTTACTGGAGATGAAAAATGAAAAAAACATTTAATGTTGTCCTGGCTCTTTTTGTTATATCCCTGCCTGCCATAGCTCAGGCAGGGATGAAAGATGCCTCACCCGCCTTTGAACCTACCATGAACGAAGTGGTCGTCACCGCCACCCGCAGTCCTGAAAACATCAGAGCAATTCCGGCTAAAGTTGAGGTTATAGACAGTCAGGAGATTAAACAGACTGTGGGTGATACTCTTACTGATCAGTTAAAAAAGAACTCTTCCATCGGGGTTATTCAGTATCCTGGAGCCTTGTCTGGTATCGGTATTCGTGGTTTTCGGCCGGAATTTTCCGGTATTACCAAACACAGCCTTATATTAATTAATGGCCGCCCGGCCGGGGCGACTAATCTGGCTACTATTTTAACGGATGATGTGGAACGTATCGAGATTTTAAAAGGCCCGGCGTCGTCTCTTTACGGCGGTGAGGCCATGGGCGGAGTCGTTAATATTATTACCAGGAAACATACCGGCAAACTCACCGGCATGGCCGAGGCCGGCGCCGGTTCTTTTAAGTCTAATTTTCAGAAGGCGGCCCTGGGCGGGGCGCTGGGTAAAGGATTTGATTTTGATATCTTCGCCCGTCGTTTTGAACAGGCTGATGACTTCAAGATGGGCAATGGTGAGACCAGGACTCATACCACCTATAAGACACAGAACGGTTATTTTCGTCTTGGCTCCAAGCTTGGTCAGACCTGGCGGCTTGACGCAAGTGCCGCCCTTTATCAGGGCCGTGATATTGAAACGCCGGGTGATACCTTTGACGGGGATGATAAATCGGGTCATAAGGATCTGGATCATTACGGCCTGGATCTTTCTGTAGGCGGCAGGCTGGGCAAAAACAACCGGCTGACCCTTAGAACCTACAAGACCAATGAAACCTCAGAATCATATAAGCACTATACCGGCTGGTTTACCCCTGTTCAGGTTGCTCCGTATCGGAGTTATGATTCGGATATTGACTGGCTGGGGATGCAGCTCAAGGACGAATATACCTGGGATATCCAACGTTTTATCTTCGGGATTGATTATCAGAATATCGACAAGGTGAGCCGCAGTTATAATCAGGATGGCAGCCGAAAAGCACCATATTCACCCGATGAGGGCCGGGAGAACTGGGCCGGGTATGTGGAAACAGTCTGGAAACTCATGGATAAACGACTCACTGCCACGGTTGGCGGCCGTTATGACAGCTTTGACGTCAAGACCAAAGAAACACCGTACAAAACCGACTTCACCCCAAATTCAGCCACCTTTTCTACCTTCAGCCCCCGGGCCGGCCTGAATTATCTCTTTGATCAGGGGATCCGTCT
Organism: Desulfobacterota bacterium M19; assembly: GCA_048820955.1. Taxonomy (GTDB): domain Bacteria; phylum Desulfobacterota; class Desulfobulbia; order Desulfobulbales; family VMSU01; genus JAADIV01. Next base: position 65,032 of record JBMERE010000009.1, read on the forward strand.
TCATACTACCATCGGCAAGGCGTTTGTGCCGCCTACTGCGGCCCAGCTTGCCGGTTACGCCGAGCGTCAGGTAGGCAGTGTAACCATGATTACCAGGGGTAATGCCAGTTTGAATCCGGAAACTTCTCTTACCTATGACTTTGGGGCTGGATTTGACCGTCCCAGGCTGGGGCTGGCCATGGATGTTACCTTTTTCCATACCAGGGTTGATGATAAGATCATCAGTGTTACCAGCGGTAATATCACGACTTACGCCAACAGCCTCAGCGCCAGAATGGAGGGTCTGGAAACAAATTTCTCCTATGATATCGGCGCCCCCCTTAACTGGAACCGCTCACTGACTTTCTTTGTCAACTCAACCCATATGTTCAAGGCTGAAGAAGAACAGAGTGACCACACCACGAAGGATATTCATAATGTGGCAAAATATACCGTGGATTATGGGGTTAAATATGATGATGGGATGTTTGACGGTAAACTGCAATGCCGCACTCAGGGCAAGATGAAGGATACCGACTGGAATGCCGCCGGTTATCCGGAGGTGGAATATCCTTCTTTTACGGTGGCTGATTTAATGGTGGGCGTAAACTTTCTTGAGCATCAGCGGCTTACCGTTAAGGTGGGGAATCTCTTTGATAAATATTATTATGAGAAAAAGGGATTTCCTCTGCCCGGTCGTGCCATTTATGTCAGCTATAAATACGAGTTTTAAATATGGATTTAAATCCCTTATCTCTAATCACGGATTTTTTGTCTGATGGATCAGGACGTTCTGCTGAGAACGGGGCCGGGCGGGGAGTAAAATTACACAAGGAGAATAATATGAGAATCATTGGCGAAGATCTGCACATTATGAACCATGAGTTTCTGCAGGTCATGGAAACGCAGGATGAGGATGGTCTGGTGAGGCTGGCCCGGCGTCAGGTCGAGGCCGGGGCGGCGGCGCTTGACATTAATCTTGGGCAAAACAAGAAGTTAGGTCTGCGTACTCCCTGGCTGGTGGAAATAATTCAACAGGCCATGGATATTCCTCTTCTACTCTCAAATCATGTCCTTAATGAGCCGCGCGCTCTTGAGGTGCATCAGGGGACTGCCACTATTAATGCCGTTACTGCCAACCCGGCGGAGCTTTTCAAAGCCATGGAAACGGCGAAACGCTTTCAGGCCAGTCTCGTTGTTCTTCTTGTCAGCTCAAAACTTACTCCAACGGATGCCGATGGGCGCCTGCGGCTGGCTTTAATGGTGCAGGAAGTCGCCGATGAAGTCGGTATGCCTCTGGAACAGCTTTATCTTGATCCGGTTATCTCCTGCCGTCCCGATCCGGCGGCCTGGGGGTTGAGCGCCGGTCTGCCGAATATTGAGGTGCTGCTTAACTCCATCCGCCTGCTTGGTGAATTAAGTGATCACCGTCTGCGCACTATAGCCGCTATCAGTAATTCCTCCCTTTGTCTTGCCGCCGGGGAACGCTCCGCCTTTCATTGCCGTTTACTGCCCATGCTGGCTGAGGCCGGTCTTGACGCGGTGATAATGAACTGCCGGGATAAAAAATTAATGGAGGTGGCCAAGAATATTAACACTGCCCTGCCGACGGCGGCTTAAGGCGGCTGATATCTCTGAAATGTTTACCTGTTAAGGGCCATGTACATGGCGCATATTAAGGAGTTTTTATTACCGCCGTTATAATGCAGGCGGCTGGGGCACTCTCCCGGGCAGTTTTTGAGCAGGGGACAGGTCTGGCAGGTTGTTGATTTGAGCTTGATCCCGGTTAAGGGTGGTTTTTTGCTGAAATCCGGCCGCTCAATGGTGCCCAGGGTAAAATAAGGGTCGCCCATGGTCTGGCCGCAGGGGTAGAGACGGCCCTCTGGTGTTACCGCCAGGCTCTGGGCGGCAGCGGCCCGGCAAAAGGGCCGGCCGCCGTGATTGCCCGTCAGCAGATCCAGCTCACGCAATCGCAGGGGCCGTGGCCGCCGGCGGTTAATCAGCCTCAATGTGTCAAGCAGGCGGTTCACGCCCTGGCGCAGCTCGGCGGCGCCAGGAGGCCGATAATAACCATCGGCGGCCCGGCCCTTATTTATCAGCAGGTCAAGGCCCAGACCGCGGCTGTTCGTGAATCCCGCGAGGAGCAGGGCCACCTTGTAAAGGCTCAAGACATTGTTATGACTCACCACAGTGGTGACCCGGAAGGGGACTGCCATTGACTCCAGAAGCTTCAGCCCACGCAGACTTGCGGCAGCCCGGCCTCGCCCCCGATCATGGATTTCCGGCGGGCCATCCAGGCTTACCCCCACCTGAAACTTGTATTCCTTGAATAATTCCCCCAGTTCTCTGGTCAGCAGGGTGGCGTTGGTCTGAATGGCCAGCCGCGGTTTTACGGTTAATGTACGGCTGAGCCGGGCAATCCTGGCGATCTTGTCTGGTGCCAGGGTTGGTTCGCCGCCGGTAATCTGGATATGGCAGGGGTGGTTGTGGTTGATGAGTTTTAAGGCTCGCTCAAGAATGGCATCCCCCATGTCGCAGCCCTCTTTTCCGGCCCCCATATAGCAATAGCGGCAGCTCAGGTTGCAACGGCTGGTTATTGCCAGGATCAGGTATCTAATATTCTGGTTGTTCATCAGACAATCAGACAAAGCTTCTTTGCCTTTTTATAATGAACCAGATAATTACCGGACTGCCGATTAGAGCGGTGACTGCGTTAAGCGGCAGCACTATGGAATGGCCGGGCAGCTGGGCCAGAATATCGGCGCACAGGGCGGTTATACCTCCTATGGCCGCGGTCACGGGCAGCAATATTCGATGATCGGAGGTGGAGGCCACCACCCGGGCGAGGTGCGGTACCGCAATGCCGATAAAGGCCACCGGCCCGCAGTAGGCGGTGACGCAGCCCACCAGAATGGCGGTGAGGGTAATTACAATCAACCGTACCGGCAGATAGCTCAGCCCCATGCTTCTGGCGTAGGTTTCTCCAAGGAGCAGGCCGTTCAATGGTTTGCCCACCAGCATGCAGAGGCTGCAGGTGGCGGCGATAACCGGCAGGAAAATCCGCATTTCCCGCCAGGTTATATTACTGAAACTGCCGAAGGTCCAGGCCATATAGGCCTGAACCATCTCCGGCCGGCTGAAGTGGATCAGGATACTGACCATACTGCCCAGGGCGTAGCCGCCGAGGAGACTGATAATCAGCAGGGTCATGACATTTTCCACCCAGCGGGCCGCGATGAGAATGGCGGTAAGGGTGAGCAGCGCCCCCAGGGCCGAGGCCAGTATCAGGGTAAGATTGCCGCCGACTCCCAGCCCTTCGATGAGCTGCGCCCCCCGCTGGCTGATGGCGGCGCCCAGAACCACCAGGGCCACGCCGAGACTGGCGCCGGAGGTGATACCCAGCACCGACGGTCCGGCCAGGGGGTTGCGGAACAGAGTCTGCATCATCAGGCCGCTCAGGGCCAGGGCGGCCCCGGCCGTGAGGGCGGTTATGGCCTTTGGCAGCCGGAAGATCATAATTATTGAGACCCAGCTTGCTCTCTGCGGTTCGTGGCCCAGCAATACGGTCAGAACCTGAGCGGGCGGGATACTGACGCTGCCGGTGGCGAGATCAACGATAAAGGCTGCGGTGATGGCGGTAAACAGCAGAATTGCGAGGTAACGTAAATTTATCATTTTAACCGTCTGTAATAATATAGTTTATGGTTCGGAAGCAGCTTGGGATGCATGATATGGATAAGGTCGGCTAAAATCACATCCGGCCGCATTATACCGGATTCCCAGAAATCATTGCCGCCGGCCGCATTTACCCGTTTATTGTTGTTGAACAGGTTCCCGGCCCGCAAAGAGGCGAAGTCAGCCAGCCGCGGCGCCGCCTCACGGGCCTGGGCCAGTGAGGTCCAAATTCCCGTGTTCAGCCAGAACTTGGCGTTTAGACCGCGATTATAGACCGTTTCAATATCTATGGGGATGCTGCCGCTCCGGGGTGTGTCCCGCCATATATAACTGCCGCCGGCATCTTGGATAAAACGGGCCATAAAACTGTTGCCGCCGGCTACATACCAGCGGCCGTTAAAGGGCGTATTGGTGATAACGGCGGGGCGTTTTTTTACCTCTCTGGTCAGAGACGCGAGGCGCAGATAGCGGGTTTCAAGGGCATTAAACAGACGCTCAGCCTTGGCGCCCCGGTTAAAAAACAGGGCAAAGAACTTTATCCATTCAGCCCGCCCCAAGGGGTGTGATTCCATATATTCGGCGCAAACCCCCACCTTCAATCCAGCTTCCAGTAATTTGGGATGAGTGTCGCGAAAGCCGCCGGTGGCATAGGTGAAAATAATATCCGGTCTCAGGTCAAGAACATCCTCCACCCGCAGGTTCGGCCCCTGGCCCACGTTTTTGATTTTACCCGCTCCGGCTGCCTGGCGGATGGTTTTGCTGAAGACGCGTGACAGGTTGCTGAAGCCTTTAAGTTTATCCACCAGCCCCAGTTGTTCGATGAAGGCGAGATAGGTGGGGGAGAGTACCACTATACGCCGCACCGGTACCTCCACCACCTGATATCCCTTGTAACCCGCCGGAGTGGCAGTGCCTCTCTGTTTCAGCAGATAATGGAAGTCTGCTTCAGCATCACGCCAGGGGTTTGATACCGTAATCAGGGTGACCTTATCCCGATAGCTCACCTGAAAATTATGACTGTAACGAATATGCACCTTGGCCGCGGCCCGGCAGCTTGTCCAGGACAGGGTGAGCAGGAAAAACAGGGACAGGGTCTGTAAAAAAACAATACGTTTTATTATGCCCACAGGCGTTCCTCCACGGCCTTCTTCTGGGCCGCTATTTTTCCCTGCCAGATGTCGAGGTCGTGCCAGGTAAATTCGAAGACTACATGACTGGGGGTGATAAGGTCGAAGAGACCGCCTATGGCTGGATCAGTAAAGGGGTCATGGGGGTCAATTCGTGATACATGCCGTCTCGCCGCTGCCAGCTGCTGCCAGAATGTGCCGCTGTCTGCGGGGCCGGCCCTTTTTCTGCTCTTTCTGATGTAGTTGCCGCTTAAACTGCAGGTGAGATGAACGGCTTTAATTTCTTTGCCTAATGAACCCATGTTTTTTATTTGTTTAAGTAGATAGTTTATGCCCTCCGCCTCTATCTCAAAGCCGCCCCCGCTGTTCAGCATATGACCGGTATCAAGGACAATCCCGCAGCGTTCATAATTAACCCGTCGGCGCAGATATTCATATTCCGCCCCCGTCTGCAGCCGGAAACTTCCCGGCCACCAGAGATTTTCAAAAAGGAGCAGACCACGGTAAGGGCTGCGGGACAGGGCTTCATTTATGATTTCGGCACATATGCTGAGGGTCTCCTGCCAGGGCCAGGGAAATTGCCAGTTGTAGATGTAATCAAGCTCGCATTGCACCGGGTGAAAAACCGTGTATTCGCAGCCGAGCTGGTGAGCCAGCTCGAACTGACGGGCGTAAGCCTCTATAATACATTGGCGGTCAGTACCGCCGTAAAAGCGCCGGACATCGGCCATGGAACCGAACATCTCCCGCAGGCCCTGTCTGTCGTTCTGCCAGATCCGGCGCAGGAAGATAAAGAAGCGCAGGTGGATGCCGTGAATCAGCTCCGGGGGAATACGTTCAAAGGGATAACTGCCCACCGGCAGTAACTCAAAGCCGTCGAACCGCCATTTACGCATAAAATCCGCCACCCGGCTCCAGTCATCGTTAAAGAGCTCTAACTCTCCTGGATGGGTGGAAAAATTAAGCAGTCGTTTAATGTTCACGCCGCCGGCTCTCCGCCAGGGTGGTTGTTTAAGCTCAAAACTCAATGCCTTTCTGGGCCTTTACGCCTTGTTTATATGGGTGCTTTACCGCCCGCATTTCCGTTACCAGATCGGCTGATTCCAGCAGCTTGGGGTCGGCGTCCCGGCCGGTGATGACAATATGCAGGTCCTTTGGCTTATCGTTTAGAACCCGCAGGACGTCCTCACGATCTATCATGTCATAAGAGAGCAGATAGGTGAATTCATCCAGCACCACCATCTGATAACGCCCGGAAAAGATGGCTTCCTTGGCCTTTTCCCAAGCGTTGCGGGCCGCGGCCCGGTCTTTGTCCAAATCATTTGACTTCCAGGTAAATCCCCGGCCCAGAACATGAAAGTCGATATTTTCGGGAAAACGGGCAATTGCCTCCATCTCGCCGTATTTCCAGGAGCCTTTGATAAACTGGATAAAGCAGACCTTGAAATTGTGGCCCACGGCCCGCATGGTGATACCGATGGCGGCGGTGGTCTTGCCTTTGCCGTGGCCGGTAAAGACCAGGATCAGCCCTTTTTTTGTCTTGTTTTTCTTTTCACCCTGAGTCATTTGTTTATCCTCCATTCAAGTTACCTTTTGTCGACATCGTCCGCCTTTATTATATTCACTCTGTCACCCTGATAATCTTCCCGTATCTCGTCGCTGTCTGGCCACTTGTCGGCAAAACCTGAGGCTATGGCCTGCCAGCAAAGTTCCAGAAAATGGTTTTTTTTGCTGGAGCCTGCCGCCAGGCTAAGTATTTCCCGGTATTGCGCCATTTTATCATAACGGCCGCTTACGGTGCAGGCTGTCTGGGCTGCGGCCGCTCCCATGATTTCAGGCCGGCAGGAAGAGGGCAGGATTCCCCAGGAAAATTTATCTTGGATATGCGTCATGGCGGCTATGGCCGCCACCGTGGGCGGATCACGGATGACAGCGGCAAAATTGTTCTGCAGCAGGGCGGCCTTCTCTGTTGTCAGATAACGGGAGATACCGTCCCGCATGGATGTTCCGCTGCAGCCAAAGCGCTCCAGATGAATTTTGACGGAGCATTGACCCATGGGAGTCAGGCCGTTTTGTCTGGCTAAAGTTTCCTTGACGGCCCGCTTGACTGTTCGGCCGATTAATTCGCCTAATTTGCTGTGTTTACCGGCCCAGGTGAGACGGAATCCCTTTCGGTCGGGGGCGGCGGCAATAATCTGGTCAGTGCCGGTACCGGTGGCCAGGCCGTCTGAATAACGGGAGTTCACCGCCAGTTCCTGCAAAGCCGCGGTCTTTGCTTCGGTGGCGGTTATAATTGTTCTGACCAGGGCTGCCTCGGTGAGTGGGTGGCTGATAAAAAGCATTATATTTATGGTGCCGGGGCCTGGTATCTCGCGGGCCGGGGGCAGTTTCTCAAAACCGTCTTGGCTTTCCATAACCGAGGCCGGGTCACCGGCCCGGCCGGCATTGGTCTCCACCCCTCCGGTGACCACTGCTGTCACCTCTAACTTCTTGAATTTTTCAGTAATAAAGGCGGCATGGTGCATATTGGCGGCCGTCCCCATGGCGGCACATTTTGCCGCCGGCAAGCCGTGGGGCTCACAGATCATTTCTTGACAGGCCCGGGGCTTGAGCTGAAAAAGACGGCGCGTATGTTTAGCGGGTTCACAGCTCTGATAGTTCAAAACGTATTCAAGGTCCCGCCGCAGGCCGCCGGCGGCCCGGCAGGTTGACAGCACTATATGCGGCTCAAGAAAACGGGCGTAGATGATTTTATCTTCACGGTGTAATTCAACGCCGTTATAACAGGTATCAAGGTGCATAAATATTTAGTTTCCCATCCGCAGGGGGCCTTCTGATGCCTTGAACTTTGGGGCGGCCTGCAAGGTATGAAAAGGGCAAAAAAAAACCCGGACCAATAAAATGGTTCGGGGATTCCCTGATTTTTCCACGAATAAGAGCCAGACCCCTTGTCCGCGAGGGCGGCTTTTCTGGCCGCACCTTTTCTCCGGCGCAGCTTGTTCAGCTTCGGACAGGTATTCTGACTTCCGGTTCAATCTGCCTGCCGCGTCTTCCCGTTCCGTGATGGCGGCGCTGTTACAGCGCCGTCTGAACAGTGACATTAATGCGGCATTCGTCCCCGGTTACAGCGGCGGGCCCGTCCCGGATTTACACCGGGTTCCCTTTTACGCTCAAAATTGAGCATCCGAATACCCAAAAATAAAGCATAAAATTATTGAAAAATCAAGCGGTATATAAGGGTTGGAGATGATTTACTGCCTGAAATTTATTGTATGACAGGTAAGCGCCAAACGAAAACCACACCTTGACATTTGCACTCCCCCCCCCAAAAAAAAAAGAACTGTAGCGGTACGACGACGATCGAATGCGAGCGTTTCAGGGTGTTCATGGAGCGCTTACATAATAACTGTTCAAAACGCATGAAATCATAGACGTCCCCCTCCTCCCAGCGCCACATATCATAAAAATCCGGTCAAACCTGTTTGACCGGGAATAAATCTTGACTTTCCGCAGTGTTGTGTCCGCAGCCTGGTTTTCCGCTTTTTGGGGCTGCCGTCCGAATATTGTAACCGTTTAGGTTTAGATCCGTTTCATCAGGAACTTGACTGATAAAATACCGCAGAAGGCGGCACCAATGGCGACAATAGCGGCAGCCATTCCCTGCTTAAATTCTCCGGAACTCATGCTGAGATAGATATAGATGGGGATGTTTTCCGTCCGGCCGGGAATGCCGCCGCCTACCATGAGAGTGGCGCCGAATTCGCCTAAACAGCGGAGCCAGGAGAGGATCAATCCGGCGCTGATGGCGGGTAGGGCCAATTTAAAGGTGGTATCAAAAAAGGCCTTTGCTGGTCCGGCCCCCAGGGTCATGGCAATCTGCTCATAGATGGGGGGCACCAGTTCAAAGGCGTTTTTGGAGGCCCGGATGGTAAAGGGTACGGCAACGAAGAACTGGGCGATTACCGCTCCAGGCGTGGTGAAGATCAGATCGCAGACCTCTTTAAGCAGCGGTCGGTTGAAAAAGGAAAGGAGTAATATTCCCACTACCAAAGGCGGCATGACGATGGGAATATCAAAAAGTGTGTCTATGATATTGGTTGCCGGGCCGTGATTTCTGGCCAGATAAAAGCCGGCAGGTATTGCGGTGACAGAGGTCAGCAGGGTGGCGGCGATTGAGGTTTGCAGGGAAAAAACAATGGCTTTGCTAAATTCACTATCCAGAAAAAGCCGGGCCATGGCGCTCTGGTGAACGCTGATGATGCCGGAAATGATAATAGTAAAGACCAGGAGTGCTAACAGGAAACTGACCCCTTTCGCGAAACTGTTTAGCGGTGTCATGGCGTTGTTCTTGCTGGTTTAAAGCCATATTTTTTGAATATATTCATGTGCTTGAGGATGAAGGCCGTGAACAGGACGCTGTTCTTGCTGCTTTTTTCGCTTTTCAGCCTGATGAGGGGGGCAATTTCTGTATGATTACAGGCGGCCGGAATTTCGATATAGGTTAGATTGTTGGCCTTGGCTGTGGAGTTGAAGGCAATGCCGGCATCAATAATATTCGCCTTGAGATAGCTGATGATCTGGGAGACATTAACTGCCTCTACCACCTTGTTTCTGGCTATTCCGGTCCTTGACTGCGGCCTCATTTTTTTCTTGATCAGTTCATAAGATTTGCCCAGGGCCATGGTTCCGGGGTTGCCCAGGCCGATTCGTATTCCTGGTTTGCTGAGATCAGACCAACTGTGAATTTTTTGCCTGTCTGCTGTCGACAGGGCAAAAACCGGGGTCTGGGCGATGAGGGGACGGTAGTTTTTCAGCAGACCGAGCTTTTCAGCCTTGGCCGCGTAAGTTATGGCGGCCGGGGTGTAGAGGTCTCCTCTGCCGGCCGAAATAATTTTGCTGAGCAGCTGGCCGGAACCGCCGGTAATTAAAATGACTGTGAATGGGTGGTGCCTCTCGTTGAATCTTTTCACTATTTCCCGGCCTGGTCTGCTCATGGAGGCGGCCAGGTACCAGTAGAGATTCGCGGCCCCGGCCGGGACGGAAAACGCCGTTATAAGTGTGGTGACAACCCATAGTGTTAATGTTTTTTTCGGCATTATAAATTCCCCTGTAATGTTTTATGAGAGCAGAAAATCAGTGATTCTTTCTTTAGAGAAATCTTTATTTTTTCCCCTCTGGTAATACCCATTATCTGGATGACATGCTCCGGGGCGTGGATCAGGTAATTTTCGCCCCTTGTGGAACAAAAGACAAGACGGATATATCTGGCCCGATGATGGAGGCTTGTTACCTTGCCGCTTAAAAGATTCTCCCGGCCGGAATCCGGCCTGTCTTTTCTGACGATCATGATATTTTCCGGCCGGATACCGATATATCGGGCTTTTAGCGGCCCTCTGCTGTTATGGGTAAAGGTCTCGCCGCCTCTGGTCCGGATGGTTTTCCCATCACGGTTCATTATGGGCCAGATCTGGAAATCAAGCAGACGCGCCGTTTCCACATAGCGGGGGCGTTGAAATATGTCCTCCTTGCTGCCATATTCAATTATCCGGCCGTCTCTGATTATGACCAGCTCCCGGCCAAAGACCAGGGCCTCTTCCAGGTCGTGAGTCACCAGCAGGGCCGGAATATTTGATTCGTCAGTCAAATCAATTACCAGGTCACGCAGGGCCTCACGCACGGGGGTATCTAAGGCGCTGAATGGCTCATCCAGGAGCAGGACTCTGGGCTTAATCAGCATGAGACGGGCCAGGGCAACCCGTTGCTGCTGGCCGCCGGAGAGCTCGGCGGGCCGGGCGGTTAGTCTGTCTGCTATGCCCAGCTTTTCCACGACCTCGTTTAACTCCCTTTTATCATAGGGAATTTTACGGGCCTTGAGGCCATACAGGATATTTGCCATGACGCTCATATTGGGGAAGAGGGTGTAATCCTGGGGCAGGTAGCCGAACTGCCGCTGGTGAACCGGCAGGTTAATAGCCCGCTCCTTATCAAAAACAATGGTGTCAGCCATGGTAATCCGGCCCTCATCCGGTCTGAAAAAACCGATCATCATCTTGAGCAGACTTGACTTGCCGCTGCCGGAAGGGCCGAATAACACGGCCCGGTTGGAGGCTAGTTTAAAGGCGAAATCCATTGTCAGGGCCGGGAATTTTTTTTTGACCGCTATCTTAATCATCGGTGATTATGGGACGCCCCATCTGCCATTTATTGAATCGTTATACTTCTCTGAATACATCGCTGCTTAAAAAAAAAGAAACCGGGCGTTTACAGGCTCAGTTTTTTACTCTCCTGCTTCAGGAAGGCGGCGAGTTTCTGGTGGAGCCGAGCAAAATCCTTAATGGCTTTCTGGCCGGCGGCAGTAAGTCTGGCGCCGCCGCCGCCCCGGCCGCCCTTGCTGGTGGTAACCAATGGCTGCCCGGCCTGACGGTTAATGGAGTCGATCAAATCCCAGGCGTGCTTATATGACATCTCCATGGAGCGGGCGGCCTGGGAAATGGAACCATGCTCGTTTATTCGTTCCAACAGTACCATTCGGCCAAAGCCGAGAAAGGTCTCACCGTTATTTTCAATCCATATCCGCCCCCGGCAATGATAGCCCGGCGGCGCTTGTTTTATAGTCCTTGAGGCATGTCGTTTCTTCATTAATGCGATGTATATATCAGAGTATATCGTTTGTCAAGAAAATCTCTGGTGTTCATGGAATGAAAATCATTGCCATCAGAATAAGAAACCAGATACCCAGTTAAAAAAATCCCCTCAGGCACCTCTCTTTTCTCCTGTTTTTCTTCCGAAAACAAAAACCTCCAAAAGATATTTATAGAGGGCTTCAAAGCCGGGCTCGTCGAACAAACGGTTAGATTGTGGTTCGTACCTCACACAATCTAACCTTATTTGTTCGGCCTATTTTTCTAAAGGCTTATAGCAGAACCACCAGTCGTAGTTCTCGTATTTTTTTGTATTAGTTGCAGCGCCAGCTTCGCTTTGCGCAGGTGGCACAATAATATTATCCTGGATCAACTCATTATTTGGCCAGCCTGCAGGAACTGCGCCCTGCTCGTCAGATACCTGTAGCGCCTTAACAGATCGAATAATCTCATCAATATTTCTTCCAATCTCCTGAGGGTAATACATAATCAAACGAATCTTGGTTTGTGGGTCTATTATGAAAACCGCACGAACTGTATTTGTACCTTTATCAGGATGCAGCATTCCCAACTTTGAAGCGATGGAATCATTAGCGGAAACAATAGGAAACTGGATTTCTACATTAAGTGTCTCCTTGATCCACTGAACCCATTTGATATGTGAAAATACTTGATCAATTGATAGACCAATCAACTGACAACCTAAATCATCAAACTCCTTTTTTCTCTTTTGAAAAGCCACAAACTCTGTTGTACAAACGGGTGTGAAGTCGGCAGGATGACTAAAAAAGACGCTCCATTTGTCTTTCATGTCTTTTGGGAAGGACATTCCACCATGAGTGGTCTGCACATTTAATTCAGGAAAATTATCTCCGAGTAAAGGCATTCTTGTGTTTTCAGCAGTCATTTTTTTCTCCAGTGGTTAATTTATAGATATGTAGCCTAACGTTCCGGTTCAGCGGCGGCGGTACGCCGTCCGCTGGAACCGGTTGCTAACTGACCGTTTTCGCCGCCTTGTCAGCAGCCCTTGAATACCTTTGAATTATTATTAGGCCAGGTCGAAACGGTCAAGATTCATTACTTTGTCCCACACCGCTATAAAGTCGTGCAGGAACTTCTCCTGGGAATCCTCACATGCGTAGACTTCCGCCAAAGCCCGGAGCTGCGAGTTCGAACCGAAGATCAGGTCGACACGGGTGCCGGTCCACTTGAGTTCGCCGGTTTTACGATCGCGCCCCTCAAACACATCTTTGGCGTCCGAAACCGCTGTCCAGGCCGTACCCATATCAAGCAGGTTCACAAAAAAGTCGTTGCTGAGCGTTTCAGGCCGCGTCGTGAAGATACCGTGTTGTGACTGTCCGAAGTTTGCATTCAAGACGCGCATGCCGCCAACGAGAACCGTCATCTCGGGGGCGGTCAACGTCAATAATTGCGCCCGATCGACCAGCAGTTCCTCTGTCGAGACGGCGATGTCCGCTTTCTGGTAGTTACGGAACCCGTCTGCGATTGGTTCGAGCACGGCAAATGAGTTCACATCGGTTTGCTCCTGCGATGCATCCATGCGTCCCGGCGTGAACGGAACCTGTACATTATGTCCGGCGTTCTTAGCGGCTTGCTCAATGGCGGCACAACCGCCGAGAACAATGAGATCGGCCAACGAAACCTTCTTGCCGCTGGGTGCCGAATTGTTGAACTCCTTTTGAATCGCTTCCAGCACCTGCAGCACCTTCGCCAGTTGGGTCGGCTGGTTGACTTCCCAGGCCTTCTGAGGCGCGAGGCGGATGCGAGCCCCGTTCGCCCCGCCGCGTTTGTCAGAGTCGCGGAAAGTTGACGCTGACGCCCATGCAGTCGAAACCAGTTCAGAGACAGACCGACCGGAACCAAGAATTTTGGCTTTGAGAATGGCAATGTCCTTATCATTGATCAGCTCGTGATCGACTTCAGGTATAGGGTCTTGCCAGATCAATTCTTCTGCAGGGACTTCCGGCCCAAGATAGCGAGAGCGGGGGCCCATGTCGCGGTGCGTAAGCTTGAACCACGCCCTGGCGAAGGCATCCGCGAATTCATCGGGGTTCTCGTGGAAGCGCTTGGAAATCGGCCCGTAGATCGGGTCCATCCTAAGGGCGAGATCCGTGGTGAACATGATGGGCGCGTGTCGTTTCGATGAATCGTGAGCATCCGGCACGAGGTCGGCCGCGGCTGGATCGGTCGGAACCCACTGATAGGCGCCGGCAGGGCTCTTCACCAAATCCCAATCGTAGCGGTATAGAGTGTCGAAAAAGCTGTTGTCCCACTGGGCCGGTGTCGGGGTCCATGCCCCTTCCAGGCCGCTACCGATCGTATCGCCGCCTTTTCCGGTGCCAAAGCTACTCTTCCATCCGAGGCCTTGCTCTTCGATGCCGGCGGCTTCGGGTTCAGGGCCAACCAATGCTGTATCGCCAGCGCCGTGGGCTTTGCCAAAGGTGTGTCCACCGGCGATTAGCGCGACAGTTTCCTCATCGTTCATTGCCATGCGTGTAAAGGTTTCGCGAATGTCTCGTCCGGCTGCGATCACACTCGGTTCACCGTTCGGTCCTTCCGGGTTCACATAGATAAGCCCCATCTGCACGGCGGCGAGAGGATTATCGAGGTTTCGGTCGCCTGAATAGCGTTTGTCACCAAGCCACTCTGCCTCGGCGCCCCAATAAATGCCCTCCTCCGGTTCCCAGATGTCCTCGCGCCCACCACCAAAGCCGAAGGTCTTGAAGCCCATAGATTCCAAAGCACAATTACCGGCAAGGATCATCAGATCGGCCCATGAGAGTTTATTGCCGTATTTCTGCTTAATCGGCCAGACCAACCTGCGTGCCTTGTCAAGATTAACGTTATCTGGCCAGCTGTTGATCGGTGCAAAGCGTTGGTTACCGGTGGATGCCCCGCCTCGACCATCGCTAATGCGATAGGTGCCCGCGTCGTGCCATGCCATCCGAATAAAAAGTGGCGCGTAGGTGCCAAAATCTGCCGGCCACCACTCTTGTGAGTCGCTCATCAGCGCAAAGAGATCCTGCTTCACGGCATTGAGGTCGAGTTTCTTGAACTGGTCTGCGTAGTTGAATCCATCTCCCATCGGATTGGACAGGGGACAGTTCTGGTCAAGCATTTTCAGATTCAACTGATTTGGCCACCAGTCGCGGTTTGATTTGCCCTTAGACATTGTGTGCATTATCGGGCATTTACTATCTTCATTCATCTTCATTCTCCTTTTTAGTATTTTTACTATGTAAGATTAATTCTTATCAGCAGGTAAAAAAAATACAAAAGTAAAAAAGTAAAAATTTTCTTAACTAACTTTACGCTGTGAGCAGGTGCTTATTTATTGGTCTTCTGAAGACAGTCGGCACAAAGACCGTGTAATTCAAGGTGGCGTGATTGAATCCGGCCAACAGTTTTAAATTTATCGGGCAGTGCTATATTGTCAAAATCCGGCCAGTATATATCCTCTATTTTTTTGCAGCGCGTACATACGAAATGATGGTGTTGGTCGAGATTAGCGTCAAACAAGGCTCGCTCTCCCATGAGATGCAGCTTTTTAACAACGCCAAGTTCATCGTAGGTCGCCAGGGTTCGATAAACGGTATCAATGGCAATAGTAGGTAGTTTTGCCTGCAGGCGCTTATGTATAGTCTCTGCTGATGGATGATCCCTCGTCCTCATCGCCTCTTTGAAAATTTCAAGTCTCTGATGAGTCAGCTTGATTCCAGCCTCATTACATATTTTTTTGAGGTTATTGTACTGTTCTTTATCGAGGTTTTTGTATGTCATTACGCTAAACAATTAAATAAGATTAATTCTTAATTAAGACTCTATTGGCTTTGTGCTTTGTTGTCAAGAAAAATTATAATAGGTTGTAAATTTTTTTTATTTACCGGCTTTGGGCGGGGGAGTTGCGCGGGATGAACCATGTCATACCGCGCAACTCAAGTGGGGCGGGAGATTCTGGGTTGGCTGCCTGCTAAATAATTTGCAGGCGCATTACGTTTAGAATTACATCCAGGGCTTGCCAACCGGCAGTTTAATTCCGGAATCGCCCCAAATAGTAACGCACATAAGATACCAAGCCAGCAAAGCGCAGACGATAAGATCCCAGGCGGCCAGTGTACCGGCCAATTGACTGCCGATCAGTTCTTTAAGATCAAGGCCAATGAATCCCAGCAGCAGGGTGAGAAAAAGCAGAGCCAGGGCGGTGTGGTGTTTCATTGAGGCGATGAACAGCATAAAGGTAAAAAAAGTCCACATCAGGAGAAAAATTCCCAGATCATGACCGGTAAATTTCAGTACAGGGTACATCTTGACTAATTCCGCGTTGGTGCCGAAGATCAGATAAAAGCACAGGGAAATCCAGAAGGCTCCATAGCCTGAAAAAGCGCAGAATCCAAAATTGTTGCCGGTTTTAAACTCAAGCATACCGGCAATTAACTGGGCGCTGCCACCAAAAAAAATACCTAACCACAAAACCGGGCCTATGCCGACAAGTCCTAAATTGTGAAATTGCAGGATCAGGGTCGTCATTCCGAATCCTGCCAGTCCTACTACTGCCGGATTCCCCAGGGATATTTCTTCAGCCATTGTTGTTCCTCCTTGTTTGTTAACAGTTATGATTTTCTTCTATTCATTTTTGCCGCCCGGTTGCTTTTCAATAATTGTCAGCAAAAGTTTCCGCGGGGGATGGCGGCAGTGAGTAAAATTACATGGGTATAATTACCAAATATTTTGCCTGTTGGCCAGTATTTATTTGGGGGGTATCGTTTCACAATAAAACAATCCTGTAAAAAGTAATTTTCAAATATCGATGGTGTCGGTCTTCACTAATAAAAAATAGAAAGAAACGATGTCTCAAGATTGGCAGCTCAGGAAACGGCCATGCCGTGTCTGCCGCAAAGGGTTCAGTCTTGGATATACCTTTCAGTATTGTTAAGTGTTAAATTTTGCCATTTTAACGGTAAAAAATATGTATTGTTGGGAGGTTTATGATATCTTTTAATGAGAGCGTTTACAATTTTCCTGGAAAAATCAGTCCGCTGCCTACTCTGGGATTGGTTCCCCCGGGCCCTGGAACCTTCGCAACGTTGCAATGCTGGCCGACCTCGCAGAATATCAGTATGACTTAAAATATTATTTATTATTAACGGCCACGATCTGGCATCGTTGTCGGTTTACCTGAACAATTACAATAAAAACACACCATGTTTCTCGAAAAATACACATTTACCTGTTGCTTCACCGGCCCGGCATTTTTACCTGAATTTAAGGGGTCAACCCTGAGGGGTGGTTTCGGGCTCGCCCTGAAAAAGATATCATGCGCCCTTAAACAGCAAAGATGCGACTCCTGCCTGCTTTTCGCGACCTGTGCCTACGCCTTTGTCTTTGAGATGGATAAATCGGCGAGAAGACCTCATCCCTATGTTATAATTCCGCCGGATATCCAGCAACGCTCCTTCAAGAAAAACGACCGATTTACCTTTGAAATTATCCTTTTTGGCAAAGCCAACAATTATCTGCCCCATATTGTCTATGCCGTTCGGGAGATGGGCCGAAACGGCCTGGGAAAAGGGCATGAAGACCAGGGACAGTTCGCTGTAAAAACCATATCTCAGGGTGATAAAATAATATTTGCCGGTGAGCAGCTGGAAACCGGTTCCCCTCTGCAACATCTGGAGCTCTCTGAATCATCAGCTTTCCTGGATAATCGTCTGACAATTAGCTTCCTGACCCCTCTTCGTTTAAAATACTGCAATGAACTGCGGGATTCACTTCCCTTTCATTTGCTTATTCGGGCCGCACTCCGGCGAATCTCCAGTCTGGAGGCTGCTTATGGCTAAGGAGAACCTAATATAGACTATAAGGGGCTTGCCGCCAGGGCCACCAGGATTGAGGTTGAAAGGGCCCAATGCCGCTGGCATGAGATAAAACGCTATAGTAACCGCCAGAGGCAGGCCATGATGATCGGCGGCATTCGGGGGGAAATAAGTTATCGTGGGGAGGAGATTGCCGAGTTTATCCCATTGCTCAGCTATTGTCAGCAGACCCATCTGGGCAAACAGACCTCCTTTGGCCTGGGCAGGATTGCTGTTGAAACCGGGAAAAAGCAATGAAAAATATCCTCTTGGCCGTCTGTGGTCTGGCCCCCCAGGTAATTACCGAAACCATTTATGCTCTGCTCCACGAGGGACGGGAAATTAATTCAGTCCGGGTAATTACCACCAGGCAGGGGCGTGACAGACTGCTCACCACCCTGTTTGCTCCAGCTGATTCTATCCTCAGTGATCTTAGAGAAGGGATTACGACTGTATTTTTTTAGATACGGATCTTCATGGGGCGCTTACGTTTAAACATCGAGGCCTTTTTTATTCTCTCAAGTTTGAGAGATTCGGATTGCCCCCTAAATTCCAATGCACAACTTCTTGCAGCAGCTCGGTTGTACGAACCCGGTATTCGCGCTTGATCGGCTCTTTGGAAATCTTTTCAATATCGGCCAGGCCAAAAAAACCTGCAAATCTATGTAGTGTCCGTAAGATATAACAACGTTTGAGAGTATCCTTCGGTGGTTCGTAGGGATTTGGCTCAATCTCATTTATGATCATGGGAAATGCCTGAAGAAATTTGTCGCTGTAAAAAGTGGCAGGCCTCCAGCTGCTGCCATATTTATGGAGCAGGTAGAGGGTGAACAGAAAGGATTGCTGGATAAATGGAATCTCCTGAAAACCGTCACGGTAAGCCCAGTTGAATTTTTGGATATAGGTATGTAGCAAAAGAGGGTAGAGTTCCAGCAGACCGTTACGCTCCAGTGCCTTATGACATTTTTTCGTCAACAGCAGTCTGCCTTTGTATTTGCGCACCAGTCCCGCTAATTGAGCAGTAAGCCGAATGGCGTGCAGGGGCTCAAAGTTGAGTTCTGAGCGTACTGAAAGATTTGCCATAAGAGCATCCGGATAACGGGCATAGTACTTTCTGCTTGCCTCCTGGGAAAATTTTTGGCCCAGGTTCCCTTTTGCGGTTAACTTTATGCCGCTGTCATCGATTCCTTCCAGCAGCATGGAGAGAATAAATGCGGCTTTGCTTTCAGGCTCTTTCTTTAGTTCAAGTGGAAAAGCTATCAGCTCAGGCGTTGCGAAGGGCATGTGGAGAAAACGATGTATTTGTTCTGGCGACAGGCCGTGGAAGTCATCAACGGGATTCTCATTCTGCTGTTGCTGATACTGGTCAAGTACGGCCTGTAATTCCTCTCTTGATTCAAAGCTCTGGTTGCTGATCAGGTTGTGGATTTCTTCCTTCATATTCTGAAGAATGGAAGATGTTGACTTGCCGGCGCAACATCTCTTGTATTTTTCCCCACTGCCGCAGGGGCAGGGATCATTTCTGCCGATTTTCATGATAAATTTCCTCCAGGCCGGGCTGCCCCGGTTTGATCAGGTAAACACTGCCAATATTTATTGTTCATAGCCTGTGTCTGTTATTCTAAAAATGTTTTCCGATTTGGCCAGCTACGCGTAGTTATTTGTAATCAGGGGTAATTAAAATCGGTCTTTCGGCAATGGCAATGGCAATGGTTACATCCCGCCATTTTTTTTCCGGCACAGGAGATGGTCTGCGGCGGAATTCAGGATGGCCGCCGGTTCTGCTACCCCGTAAGCGCCGGTGTGGCGGTGGACAAGTTCAGGCCACTCCACTCCCCTGACGGCATTGAGGCGGGTGGCGGAGTAAAAAATTATCGGCAGCTTATTTCGGCGAGGGGAAAAGGGGGTCAGAGGGGAAAAGGGGGTCAGGCTTGACAAATGGGTACTCTGTTGCCACGCAGGATAACATGGTGACAGGCGCCTGGATAATGGAGTCGGGTCTTTTTTACCATAGTCCAGGAGGCTAACTCAAGAATACCCTTTTGTTTGCTTTTGGGAAGATGTGGAATAAGGGTTACATAACCATGTTCACCTCCTTGCTCATGGCGTCGTAAAAACTCAGATCTACTTAGTTGTGATCTTTCGTCGTACGAACCCCATCAAGGTTATGTATGGACTCTAACTATGGTATCTTGCGGTCGATGCCGTCACCGGCCTTGATATTCTCTCCGCCGGTGGCCTTGACTTCTGTATCTTTTAGTGAGGTCTTGCCGCCGGAGGAGATATTAAGTTTGCCGTCAGTTTTGATCTCGGATTTCTGGCTGCCGGTAACCACGCTGTCGATGTGTAAACCAAAATGACCCTTTTGAGTCTCCTTGTCTGCGGGACCAGATTTGGTATCTGTTTTCTTCGTATCTTTTGTCTTTTTTCCCGAGGACGGCGGCTTGGTTTTTTGTTTGTCTTCAGCACGCAAAGACAGGTCAAAGCTTGACTCTGTGCTTTTCGCCGCGGTCATATTTACATCTTTTTTGGCAGAAATATTAGCATCGCCACTGGTTTCGATCTTGACACCCTCCAGACTAACATCCCCGCCACCGGCATCTATCTCCACACCACCCGTACCGGCCTTAATGCTGCCGCCTTTTTTTGTGCTCGAGTTCTCGGTCTGGATTTGCAGGCCAAACCCTTTTTTCTTCTCAGTTTCCTTTTGGGGACCGGTCTCTTCTTTCTTGGTTGTTCCGGCGGGTTCAGGCGCACCGGTTGCGGTTGTTTTATTCTTTGTTCCAGTTGTCTTCTTCTCCTTCAACTCCTTGAGCAGCGCAGACTGATTTTTCTGCCATTTTGAAAGAGCCTTGTCATTTTTCTTGCTTCCATCCGAGCCCTGAGTACCGCCGGTGCCAGAGTTCCTGGCCTTGGCTGGAGTTGACTTGGATGTGGTGGCCGGAGTCTTCTTGTCACCCGCTTTGCCCCCCGGTGCCTTTGTGGTGGTCTTGCTCTTTGCTTCGCCGGAAAGATTGAGGCCGAAACTCTGGCTCTCCGAGGTACTCTCGGCAGCTTTCAGATTCACTGACCCACCCGCCTTGATACTGGCCTTATTTCCGGCATCAAGCTCCGTACCCACCAGGGTCACGTCTTTACCACTGAGGATCTTCAAATCGCCAGCGGATTTGATTTTACCCCCGACGGCAGTTGATTTTTTTTCGTTGCCGAGCTTAACCTCAAGAGAACCGCCAATTTTGTGCTCTTTTGTGGTCTCGGAATCCCTGGTTTTTTTGGCTCCGGACAGGTTCACCTTTACCCCGACCTCAACAGACTGCTTGCTGGAGGTACTCTTGGCGGCGCTCATGGTCACGCCTTTCTTACCACTGATGGTGGCGTCACCACCCGCGTCGATTGTCGTCCCCTCGAAACTGGCAGTCTTACCCGCTGAGATATTCAACTTACCACCGGTGTTGACACTTCCCGCCCTGGCATCACTACTCTGGGCCGACTTCAACTTAAAACCACCAGCAGCCTTCGCACCGACCCCGAGGGCGTTTTTACCCTTACTTGTGGTCAAACTGGCACTGGCCTCTACACCCAGTTCGTTCGATTGGGCAGTGTCACGTGCCGCATCGAAAGTAATGTCGCCGCCAGCGGCCAGGTTGGTGTCTCCTGCAGAAGTAAGAGACGTACCTTCCAGACGGGTATCGCCCTTGGTCTTGATGCTGATGTCGCCAGCAGAGAGGATGCCACCGGCAACAGCGGTTGAGGTGCTCTCGCTTTTGGTGTTCCCCTTGAAGTCTCCGGCAAGTTCGACATCCACAGCTACCGCCTTGGTCGCATCCACGCCTGCGCCCAGTTCGGCGGAGGCATCAACGGAGCCACTGGTAGAGGTTTTGGAAGTGGTATCCTGCGCGGCGCTGTAGTCAAGGGAGCCCGCTTCCAGTTCAACACCTTTGCTCCCATCTAACAGAGTCCCCTCCAGACTGGTCTTTTCGGTGGTAACGCTCTTGATCCTGCCACCGGATTTGATAGATGAGACAACCGCCGTAGTCGAAGTCTCATTCTCATTGCTCATCTTCCCAGAGTAGGCAGCGTTGACACCAGCGGTTACCTTGGCCTTGGCGCCCGCGTCGGGGGCATCGGGGATCTCAGAGGTATCAACCCCCGCGTCAATGTTAGCACTGGCCGCTGCACCAGCGTAGATGCCGAGCTTCGCTGAGTTGGTCGTGGAGAAGCTGGTCTTGGTGGAAGTATCCTTCGCCGCCTTACTGGTGAAGGTCTTGGATGACTGGTTAAAGTCGCCTGCGGCGTCGATCTCGGTGCCCACATCGGTGATACTCTTTTCAGCTGTACGGGTTATGGATCCTGAACCAGAAGTAATGGTGGAGACACGGGCTTTGCTGTTACTCTCGGTTTTCCTGGTAACGGCAACTTTCCCCTGAACCCCCATGCCAGCCTTGACCTCCACTTTTGCCTCAGCTTTGACTTCAGCATTTGCCCCCGTCCCACTGACGGAACCGCCAGCGCCAGCCTCGACGCCTGCCTCGACGTTGTTGCCGACGTAGGCACCTGCACGAATGTCCAGGGTTGTCGTTTCGGTTTTATGGCTATCCTTCCCGGCCAGAAACTCCATGTTTTTGGCTTTGATCTCCACATCCTTGCCACCTTTGATATCCGAGCCCTGCACGGTGAGTTTGTTGCCGCTGTTAATGCGCAGGTCACCACCGGAGGTCAGGCTGCTGCCGACATTTTTGGTGTCTGTGGTAACAACCCCGATGGTCTTGGTACGAAAGACATCGGTGGTTTCGGTGGAACCGTAGCCACCCGAGCCCCCTATACCTTTCTCGATTTTTACACCGTCTGTACCGACCGCCGTCTCGTTCTTGATGTTCGCATCGACCTTCACCTTGAAATCTTTGCTGAAGTAGACCCCGCCCTTGCTCGTTGACGTTGAACGAGAAACAATGTGCTTGTCCTCGGCGGCCAGAATGTTCACGTCCTGACCCGAGAGATCGACATCACCCTTGGCTTTAACTTTTGCACCTTCCAAAGTGACCTTTTTCCTGGCCGTGATGCGGATATTTTTGCCTGCGCCAAAAGTTGAGCCCACAGCCTTGGTGGTTTCATCCACCCTGATGCTGGTGGTGTCTTTTTTTGCGTCAACACCAAATAGCTCCAGATTGCCCTCAAACTCGGCCCCGACCTTGGCATTCAGTTTTGCTGCTACGCCGAGTTTGCTCGTTTTCCCTGCGCTGGCATCAGCTCCAGCTTTAGCGCCAGATTTACTGTTACCCGTTGGCTTAAGCCCAGCAGCAATGTCTTCTGAACTTGGGCGGGAACCTTCAGCTGCGGCACTGGCACCAGCCTTGGCTCCAGCCTTGGCGGTTCGGTTGCCAGCCGAAGCCTCAGCCGAGGCTGACGCTTCAGCCTCAGCGTTAGCTTTATACGAACGCTCGCCCAAGAGGTTAATGGAGAGTATGCTGGTAGACTCTTTCCTGGTCGTGACACGGTCCACATCCCTGCCCGCCAACACCTTCACCGCTTCGGCACTCACGTCAATATTGTCTGTTGCCTGCACCCCGGAGCCCTGGATGGTTACTGTTTTCCCCGCATCCAGAATGACATCCTTACCCGCCTTGATACTGGTGCCGACGTTCCTGCTTGAAAAGGTCTCTGTCGTCAGCTTCTCGGTGCCATAAAGCCCGCCGCTGACGAACAAGCCATTTTTTGTGGTGGTTTTGTTGGTTAAACTGGTGTTTTCACGGGCGTTGATATTGATGTTATCACCGGCGTTCAGAGTGGCACTCCCCTTCGCTTCGATCGCGGTACCAGCCAGAGAGATGTCGTTTCTGGCTTTCACGCTCAGGTTCCCGCCGCTGGTCAACCCCGATTTGACTTGTTTTGTCGATCTTGTCGATTCGGTTGTGCTGGTGCGGACAAAGATATTACCCCCTGAGCTGCGACTTCCTGAATAGGTCGTTTCCTTAACGGTGTCAAAGGTCACGTTGCGGCCAGCTTCCAGGGAGGCATCCCCACCGGCTGACATCCTGGCCCCGAGGTTGGTGATATCCTTGGCGGCATCGATCTCGAGGGTTCCGGTGGATTCAATGGTGGCCTGCTGGCCGGTCTTCGTATCATTGCTGCCGGAGACCCTCTGTACCTTGGTCTGGTTGATGATGCTCCCTGCAGTCGAGGAGAGTGAGACGTCGCCGCCCTTGATGGTGCCGCCGACGTTCTTGATGTCGCCCTTGGTTCTGACGTTCAGCGAGCTGCCTGAAATGGTACCACCGGTATTGGTGAGTGAGTTCAGGTTCATATTAATCTTGTCGGCTGCAATCACCCCGCTACCGGGCGTAAACATTTCGCGGGTACTGGCGGCCAGATAGACCACCGGAGCCAGTACCTTCTGGCCGTTCACCGTGGTTTCTACCATCCAGACCATATCCCCGGTAAGCTGAGCCTGCTGACTGGCGGTAAGCGCCTTTCCATAGGTCAAGCCCAGGCTTGCAGACTGACTGCCCGCCTGATCCATCAATCCACGCATCTGCTCTTTCTCATTTTCATAGCCCTTGAGAAGGTTGGTTCCCGCCAGGCTGAGCAGCTGCTGTTGCACCAGATAGGTTTCGTAGACCGCATCGCCCAGCCGCTTGATCAACTCGTCTGTATCCAGGTTATATTTTTCCGCCAGGTAGTCACTGCCGAGGAAATTATCGATGTTGGTATAGAGCGGATTGGACTCGATAAGGTAGCCGGAGTTGGGGGCCTGACTGACAACGAACTTGCCGTTGGGGTTGGTCGGCAGGGTCAGGATCAGTCCGGGGAAAACCGTAGCCGTGGCCGACAAGGGATTGGTCGAGGGTGTAGAGGGGCCACCGCTGTTAGTCAAAGCGAACCCGGCTGCATTGAGGGTGCCTGCGCTGATGGTCCCGCTGTTGTTGAAGGTACTGCCACCACCGCTACCCGTGAGGGTTATCGTGCCTGCGGAGAGCAGGTCAGTGTTGTCGCCGTTACCAAAGCCCTGGATGGTCAGAGTGCTGCTTGTCTGCCCGGCGATAATTTGCGAAGTGTTATAGAAGATCGGCGCGGTGATGAGGATGTTCCCCTCAGCGTTGATCTTGCCATAGTTTTCGAATTTGGCGGCGATGTAAGGGGAGATAGCGGTGAAGTCCATATCACCATCGGAGTCGATGGTGCCTGAGTTGGTGATGGCTTCGCTTGAAACCGTCAGATATTGCCCGGCGTAGATGGCTCCATCGTTGATAAGCCCTTGCTCATTTCCTGGTACAGTCGTTACAAGTGACAGGTTTTTTAGCGCGGAAATGGCACCGGTCAAGTCGTTCTGGATGATATCCGCTGCTGAAAGATTCAGGTTGCCCATCGAGTGCAGCACGCCGGCGTTGTCCACCAAGGTACCGGAACTGAGACTTCCGGTGCCCGTACCCGAGGTGGCTGCCAGAATACTTGAGGTGCTATCAATGGTGATCCCGCCACTGATATCCAGAGACATATCGCCCGAGCTTTCCAGACTGCCACCACTGGTGATGCCCAGCGAGCTGGCCTTGACAAGGGTTGTACCACTCAGCATCTGACCGCTGTTCGCCAGGGACGCAGTCGAACCACCACCCAGATCAGCAATATCAAGTGCTCCCGCCGCATGGATGACTCCACTGTTAACGATGGAACCGTCAGCACGGATAATGACATCTCCAGCATCCGCCGTCAGGGTGACCGCATTGTCCAGGCCCGTGGCCGCGGTCAGTCGCATATCTCCAGTATGGCTCTTTAATTGCGTCTGAACGGAACTAAAATTAAGCGCACCAGCAGTGCTGGTCAGGGCCAAATCACCCCCGGCATCGAGGGCTATATCTGTGAGGCTGAGATTGGCAGCGCGCAGAGAAAGGTCGCTATCCGCCGACAGGCTCGTGTCCAGAGTGGTGCCCAGAGAGAGGTCCCCGGATACGAGTGACAGGCTTGAGCCACTGCCATAACTCACCCCGTTAAACAGCCAATTGCCGTCACCAGTGAGATTGACATTTGCACCATAGCGTTTGTTGGTATCGCTGCTTCCAAAGCTGCCACTTCCGGTGTCGCTGAGATCATGAAAATTGTAACTGAGGGTCTGCCCGGCAACAATGCTGCCGCCGACCAGGGTTCCCCTGCCATTGCTGGCGGAAAGGGTCAGATTACGCCCGGCGGTGAGGTTGGCATCGGTGGCCTTGATGCCGATGTCATATTGCCCGGGAATGGTACTGGTCAGGCTCAGGTCGCGCGCAGCGGAGAGCTGGCTGCGAAGCTCGATCCTGCCGTCGCTGGTGATACTGAAGTCATCCGCCGTGGCTGCGGCATTGCCCAGCAACCTCACTCCCACCCCGTTCTCAGTGGATTTGAGACTGATGCGCCCGGCGTACATGCCGCCCAGCGCACTGGAATCGATGCCGTAACTGGGAGGCTGGCCACCCCCGTCGCCAGCCCAGACTGTTGCTGCACCGGTAGTGTAGTCCCAGTTGTTGCGGCCCGCGATCAGGTTCAGGGTTTGCGCATTCACCTGACCGTTGACGGTGATCTTTTGAGAAACAAGATCGAGCAGCTGCTGAGCACTGGCGTTCAGGCCAGTGCCGGTGATGAGGATGTCGCCGTCATAGACTTTGAAGTCGTTGAGTACACCGCCCGTGATGTTGGGCGTACCGGTGACCAGACTGACGCGGTCGGTGTTGATGAAGCCAGCGCCGTTGCTGGTAATACCAAAAGGGTTGGCAACAATAATGTCGGCCTTGCCGCCGAGCACCTCGGTGAAACCCGCCAACAAGCTGCGGCTGTTACCGGTCACTTCATTGAGGATGATCCGGGCCTGATTGCCCACGGCAAGGTTCTGATTGCCTGCCACCTGCCCGGCCAGCTGCGACTGGCGAAACTGTTGACTTGTGTCACCGTTGTTGAGGACCAGACCTTTGGGGTCAACGTTGTAACTCGTGAATGTATTATGCGAAAGCCCGTAGGCACTCGGCGAAGCGATGTTCACCACAGGTACACCATTGCGAGCTTCGGTAACCTCGGTTTTGGTGGCACCGGAAGCAACGGGAGCCTGGGCAAAGACCATCTGTGGCGAGCAAATCAACAGGCCGCACAGGAGCATGACCAGGGATTCTGTACTGATGTTCAGGATGGTTTTCATGGGGGGCTCCTTAGAAATTTGCCGTCACAGTGGCAAAATACTGCTCCGGCTCGCGCTCGATGGTATCGGGTACGGAAAGGGACTTAGCGACAGAGAGTTCAGCCGACAGATGCTTGCCAGCGAAGCGGATGCCTGCTGCGGCACCACTGAGATTGGCGGAGTCGGTGTTTTTGTATCCCAAGATTCGACCGGCATCAAGACCCAGAAAGAACCTGGCTGTGATGCCGACAAATGACAGTTTTGGGAGTGAACTGGAAAGCTCATTACGCACAAAATAGCCACGGTCACCGGCAAGGCTGTACCGGTTGAAACCACGAACACTGTAATAGCTGCCGATGGTTATCTGCTCGGAGCCGTATAGAGGCTGCATAGCGTACTGGCCAGTGAGCTGGCTGCTGAAGGAGAACACCCGGCCCAGCACAGGAAAGGGAACCTGCATCCCACCGGAGTAGCGGAACACAGAGCCCTGGGCGTGGGGTGCAGTGGCGTCGAGACCATCCGGATCCTTCAGGGCGCCAAACCACGACAGACCTTTGCTCCAACTCAGGCCCAGATTCACCGACAGGCGAGGAAAGCGCCGGTTCCAGTTCATGCCCACGTCAAAAATGGTCAGCTTGCGACTGGAGACACTCAGAAATTCATCGTCCAGATAATTATTAAAGGATTTTTTGTTGATGGCCAGCAGGGTCGTCAACTTCTGGTTCTGATCTCGGTAAGCGACCCAGTTCAACTCCGCACGATAGGTCTCGGAGTCGCCACGCGCCACAAGGGTCGCGACAGATGTAATCACTGGAGTGCGATACTCAGAGAAGCTGTAGGATTGCTGCAGAGTCCAGTAGCCCAACGGCAGGGAGTAAAAAAAACTGTTGGACGATGAATCCCGGAACCGATCGGGTTCAAAAAGCGTACGGCTGTGGGTATAGGTAAGGAAATCGTTCAGGTGTAAAGGGTTGTCCATGCTCAGGGTTATTGAACCCTGCTTCTCACCGGTACTTTTGCTGCCGAGGTTGTTGAGGGAGATGTAGGCACTGAGTGGGAAGGAGGGGGTATTGATGATGTTGATGATACTTTCGCCCGACTCCGCCCCTGGGCTGATTTCCATGGTGGCGTTATTGGAGGCCAGACGGTTGATCTGCTCCAGCCCCTGTTCTATGTCGCGTAAATTGAGCGGTTTACCCTTTACAAAGGGAAAAGCTGTAGTGAGGTTAATGCTATGTTTGCCGTCGTCCTGCAGGTTGAGCCTCTCGACCTTGCCTTCCAGGATGAGGATCTCCAGTCGGCCGGTGCTCAGATCCTGAGCCTGGATGTACGGCCTGACTGCGATGTAACCACGATCAATGTAGGCTTTCAATATGTCAGCCAGCAGCTTTTCAATGTCCTCGGCGTAGAGGCACTTCCCTTGATAAGGGGCCACGAGGGCCTGTGTGACATTCTTGGGCAGAAGCGTGACCCCTGTGAGAACAATTTTTCTGATCTCTCGGCAGGTACCCCCCTTGGGAAGGCTGGGAAGTTTCACTTCCGGCAGTTTCTGGGGTGAAGTCTGCTTGCCAGGTTGCTTGTTCTTCAATAATTGCTGCTGCCGTTCCTGCTGTTCCCTCTGGATTTGTTCGGCGGCACGGTTGATCTGGTCTATTTTTTCCTGCGCCTGTACCTGAGCAGGTACGCCGATTAGCAGGGAAAACATCAGAGCCGCAGGTATCAGAAAAATAAAACAGGTCGTACATCGGCCAAGCAAGTCATTCACCATTCGGTTCCCTTATAATATTTATTTCTCAATTCAACAGGCACGATTGTCACGACACTGCCGTCCGCAAAAGTGAAGTTGCCCAAAAATGTCAACGGCGATACCGGAACAGTTTTTTGCCACGATGAATGTTATTTCCTCATGCAGCATGTTGGCTACAAAGGCCAAGAACACGAATAGAGGATAAAACCAATATGAGTCAATTGAGTCCGATGCATGAAATGTTTTTGCGCTCTTGCTGAACTCTTCTCAATACCCTTTTTCTGTGCAAATTCACGAATTTCGTTTATGTATATCGGTGATATTATGTATTTTACCGTAACAGATTAATGTGAACAGGGTATTAACCGAAGGTGAATAGTGTCATGACAACTTTCCCCCAGCGTATACTTGTTGTAGAAGATGATCCGGCTCAAAGGGCATTATTATGTGCTTACCTCGCACAAGATGGTTTCTGCGTCATGGAAGCTTGTAACGCCCTGGAATTTACTACTGCCCTGCGCTGCCATTCAGTGGATTTGATTCTATTGGATCTCAATTTACCGGATGCGGATGGCCTGACTCTGGCCCGAGAACTGCGAAAAAATTCATCAATACCGCTAATTATGGTCACCTCCAGAGACAAAGCAATGGATCGAATTAACGGCTTGGAAATTGGAGCAGACGACTACGTCACCAAACCCTACCACCCGCGCGAATTGGTGCTCAGAATCCGCAATCTGCTACAGAAAATCACACCTGAGAAAATTTTGGATGGGCATAGATACAGCGTGGGGCGTTTTACCCTGGATATTGATTGCTGCCGGTTAGATGATGAAACAGGAGAAGAAATTCGCCTTACCTCTGGCGAGTTTTCTCTTTTAACAGCACTGGCTCAATCCTCCGGCCGGGTTTTAAATCGTGACCAGTTGCTGGAGGCGATTCCAAATCGTGAAGAACTTCCGTTTGATCGGACAGCAGACGTATTAATTTCACGACTGCGAAGAAAAATTGAAAGAAATTCAAAAAAACCTGAACTCCTGGAGACGATAAAGGGCTATGGTTATCGACTAAAATCCCAAAGAATCTGAATCTGATCATCTGTTTTATCTTCTTTTAGATCGTTATAATTAATGAGACCAGCAAGCTGTTTCAAATCCGGTCAAGCTAAAACTCATAAGCAGGAACTTTGTCCCCTGCAAACCAGACCATGCAATTTCAAGGTAATCTGCAATACCGTCTTTCGCCGCTTACCGGCGAATTTACTTCAAGTGCCACAGAGAAGACATTCACTGCTGAGCGCTGGCCGTTTACAACCCGACAGATTCGATTAAATTCGGCTATCGGCGCATTAGCATATATTGCCGCACTTTCCACTGATTATTCCACTTTTAGCTGGGGACACCAGACTCAAGTAATGGCAGTAATGCGCTTAACTGTATCGCTATTTGCGGCATTAATTTATTTTTTAACCTACCAGGACCATTCTTCAGACAGGATCGGGATCCTGATCTTCCTTTTAGAATTGATTATAAGCCTCTCCGAGTTAATCGAATATCGCTACTTTTTTAAATATGGAAGCACTTCCCAGATGATAGATACACCCTTTATTGTCGTCTTTATTCTGATCTTCTATGCGGCAGTACCGAATCGTGCTTATTTCACTATAACTGCGTCATTAATATCGTCAGCCCTCTTTATGGGGTTTCGTCTTTATGCCCTGCCGTTTTCATTGTCAAACGGAACTGTCGAACTTGGCCTTATGCTGCTGGCTGTTAATGCATTTGGTTACACTATCCTTTTGAGCTCCAATCGACAGTCAAGAAACATCTTCCACCAACGCGCCTTGCTGGAAAAGGAAATAACCGAGCGAAAACTGGCCGAATCAGCCGCCCAGCAAGCCAGAGTCACAGCCGAGCAGGCCAATATGGCCAAAAGCCGCTTTATGGCCATCATGAACCATGAACTTCGAACCCCGCTAAACGGGGTTCTGGGGGGAGTTCAGCTGCTGGAAGGAATGTCTATGGCTCCTAAACAGCATGAAATATTAAAAATCGTCAGCCATTCCGGCGACCAGCTTGCAGCCCTGATTGAGGATGTGCTGGATCTGGCCAGGATCGAGGCGGGAGATATCCTGCTGAACCGTCAAACCTTCAACTTGCCCCGTCTATTGGACGATATTCAAACCATCATGACAATCCAGGTCAGAGATAAGGGACTACATCTTAAACTTTATTTGGATGACGACCTGCCAACTTTATTAGTTGGATACCCGGCCCGCTTAAGACAGGTCTTGATCAATTTGGTTGGTAATGCAATTAAATTTACGGATACCGGCGAGGTCTCTATGACCGTTAGAAACATATCAACTGATAGCAGCCAATTCATGCTGGAATTCTCCATAGCGGATAGCGGCCTGGGTATATCTGATGCGGACAAAAAACTCATTTTCGAATCTTTTTCCCAGGTAGACAATTCAGACACTCGCAGCCATACTGGCAGCGGCCTGGGACTGGCCATAAGCCTGGAATTAGTAGCGGCAATGGGCGGTGAATTACAGGTTACGAGTAAAATAGACGTCGGCAGCCGATTTTATTTCTCGCTAAATTTTGCATTAGGAAAAGAAAAGTCTCTTCCTGAAATGGGGGTGGAACTCCCACAGTTGTCACTACTGCTGGTAGATGACTCCAAAGCTAACCGTCGAATAGCTGGTGGTTTACTGGAGAAATTAGGTCAGCTCGTAACCTATGCCAAGTCTGGTGAACATGCCGTGAGCCTTGCAACAACAACTCGCTTTGATCTTGTTTTCATGGATCTGCATATGCCAGGAATTAATGGAATAGAAGCAACCCGGCGCATTCACTCCGAGCAACCGAATGTGCCAATTGTGGCAATGACCGCAGATGTTTTAAAAGAAAAAATTCAAGACTGCCTAAATAAAGGTATGGCAGGATTTGTCCCAAAACCCGTGCGCAGCACACATTTATTAGATTGTTTGTTAAAGATGTCTGGACAATATAGTATACAGGATGACAGATCAACTGAGCATACCGGGCAAGCGGCAGACCAAAAAGAGTACCCGCTCCTGGATCTGGAGTTGATCTCGGATATAAGAGAGCATTTAAGTGAAAATAAGGTAGCGGAAATAATAATTATTTGTAGAGAAACATTAGAGGAATTTATTGATATATGCAAGCGTAGTCATGAGAGAGATGGAGCAGGTTTAGACTCTGAGACAGTACACGGTCTTACTGGCATAGCCGGGAATTACGGCATGGTAAGACTGCATCAATGTGCAAAGAAACTGGAGTTGGTAATTGCCAGAAATGATCTGGAAAAACAAATGGAACTTGAACAGGATATTCCGCCGCTGATAAAAAAATCTCTCAAAAAATGGGAGCAATCAATTAACTCAGGACTTGTAGAAAAAATATGGTAAGCAGTATATGAGTTGGATTACAATTGATGATGTAGCTAAGGTTGTAAATCACATAATCAACACAGAGACAATATATGGCCCCGTAAATTTGGTTTCACCAGAACCTGTGACGAATCGCCAATTCACAAAAACATTGGGGAAAATATTGCATCGCCCAACTATTTTTCCACTACCTGCTTTTCTTGCGAAAATTATATTCGGAGAAATGGCTGAAGAATTATTATTGTCAAGCACAAAAGTAAAACCAGAAAAATTATTGAAATCAGGGTATTCTTTTATGCATTCAACCTTAGAGAGTGGTCTTGGGTCGGTGTTAACGTAAGCGCTCCATGAACACCCTGGGGGCGGGGGTAAAAATAGCTTTGTGTAAAAATCTGCCCTAAAATGAATGAAAAACATTTAATAAAATTGCTTAACTTTACTCAAAAATTATCTTGACAATGAGGTCCACCTTAGATCTTTATACAACAATGTTCAAAAGCCTTCTGCGCAGGATTAATCAATCCAGTAAGACACTCCATCTGGCAGTTATTTTTGTTGAATATAACAGGATAAAAGGAGAAACTGCCGACCGCACGTTTGGCATATTGCAACAATATCTATCTGCTATCACAGGATGTCGGATTACCTACATCAGGGTCGACAACAAATGCGAGCATATGCCAGTCACCAAAGTCGGCAGCAATGTCTTTGTGGTTGGAGGTGACAACAGTTCGCGTGAATTTTCAGGCTGGCAGCGAGGCATTAACACGCTCGCTTCACTTCAGTGCTACTATGATATAGTGTTGATTGCCAATGACATGTTTCTCAAACCAGGCCCATCTTTTCTGCAGGATTATGCTGCACACGCACTGTTGAAAAAATCGTTATCAGAGAAAAAAATTATCGGGCGAATCGATACTTCTTCTCAGGATTATACTCTGTTCGGTTATGATGTATCGAGCTGGGTCTGCACTAATTGCGTTTTTATCCCTGAAAAAGCAGTCGAGGCGTTAGGGGATATTGTTCTTGTCGATGACAATATTCACGAAATTATCCGTCACAACTACGACCTGCATCACCTGATGAGACGTAAACATTTCTCTTTGAGGTCTGGGGCAGGCGATTTTTACATGGAATGTGACATGCCTGGCGGCCATCATAATCGTGAAATAAGAATCAAATTTGATGCTGCTGCTGACCAGCATTCACTTATGCCAATTGATGATCGCCCGCGAATAGCCATGATTGAAGAAATTACTCTAAATAATCAAGCTCTCTCAGATGAATGCTTTGTCCGTGGGATTTTTAGTGATCAAGGAACGATATGGGCGGAGCAATCATTTCTCCTTGATCTGCCCTTAGAAGATGATGCGCACTCTTCCCGCCTTGTCGTCAAAGGATATTATCTGCCGGAAGCCTGCCGAAAAGTCTTTAACAATGAAGTCCGTATGACGATATACAATGATACTGTGATCTATCAGGAAAACGCGCCAATCAATAAGAACTATAGGCGCTGGATCATCGAGTGGCTTACTGAAAAATGGCATAGCCGCTTTGAAATCAATCCAGATACATGGGAATTTTTCAAGACTAAAGCCGCTGCCATTTTTAATGAATCATTATTGACCGCAAAATTCAAGGAATTAGGATATCCGCCTGAAACCTACGGCAACAAAAAATATTATTAAATGAAACCGGAAGCCGCTCATGATTGCCTATCCCCCAAATGTCCGCAAAACCGGAAAGCCATTTCCGGTTTTGCGGACATTTGGGGGATTTGTTCGTAACCAGATGAAATTACCGCAGAAATACATACTGTAATTTTTCCCACTCCCACAGGTTATTTTAAAGTTTGTATATAAAAAAATAGCTTTTCCGTTTTCTGAGACCGTTCACACATGCCTTTGTTGTCTGGTCGTTGTTTAAAGAACCAGATAACATCCTTGAATCATAGACTAATGCGCGAAATAATTTATCCTGGCCCGTTTGTTGCTTGATGTTGAGAGCGTAACCAATAATTGGTGCTTGAAATTGATCAGTATTACTGAAAGGGGCGAGACGGATGAAAAAAAATACTTTGATTGGATTTGCAGTAGGGTTGATGCTGCTTGGAATTGCCGGCCTGTCGCAGGCAACATCCATAGCGGCGGGTGATTATGTCAAACTTATAGATTACAACCACCTTGATGACGCAGGTGTATTGACATATGCAGTATCACACGATCAGGGCCAGACAACGGCATTTGCATATAAAACTTTCTGTATACAGGAGAATGTGTATGTCTGGCTTAACAAATGGTATCCCGTGGCTGGTTTGAGTGATACGGTTGGTTTGTACGATGATCCTGCTCCACTGGGCGCTGGTAAGTTGAATGGTGCGGTTGATTATCTTTTCTACCGTTACAAGAGCGGCGCGTATGACTCTGCAATGAACACAGACAATGATGAAGCTGATCTTCAGAAGCTGTTCTGGAGTTTGCAGGGCTCAGGGCCTTCTTATACCTCAATTGGTACTTTATGGGCCAGTGATCTGGATAATTATAATAACACCGCAGCGATGCATCATTCCTGGGGCACAAAGGTAATCAATATCTATGCCGTTAAGAGTGGTAAAAAGGTAGATATCCAGAATCAGTTGTATAATCCGGTGCCGGAACCGGCCACCATGCTGCTCTTTGGTACCGGTTTGGTTGGCCTGGCTGGTTTGGGGCGGCGGCGCGGCAAAAAACTGTAATTTTTTAACTCGGAAGACTTCTACCTCTGGGGCATCTATATCATAGGTGCTCCCAGGCCTCCCACTCCGAGACAATATCGGGGACATAGCCGGTGGTGCTTCGTTCGGTGGCCCAGGAAATCATATTAACGGTCTTGGCTGCATCAGTACAGAGAAGTCCGGGATCAGGGGTTTTGCCCACCCGGCCAAGATCGAGACGGTCGGCGTCGAAGCAGGTCTGCACTGTTATATCAGAGTGAGTCAATGAAATTGTGTGTTGTTTGCAGGCGGTAATCAGAAGTTCAAAAGCTTCGTCGGGGAGATCAAAATAACGGCCGCGAAATTCTTCAGCCAGCATTGCCCCGCGGGAACCGTGCGTGTTATCAATGTTGTTGTTCAGCCGTCTCGAATCATGAAAGATGGAGAACAGTTTAACAACATCAAGGCGGGCACCGGTATGGGCGGCGAGACGCAGACCGTTTGTGTATACTCGGCCCCAGTGAACAATCCCATGAATACCCTGCCAGTCAAGAACGTATTGGTCGTGGACAGCCTGTATTAGCTTTTTGCCAATCAATTTGATTCTCCGTATCAGTTAATTTTTATTCCAAAAAATTATCAATCATCAAACATCAACATCTCCATGTCAGTCCCTTGCTCTGTTAACGCAGCCCAGGGCGATTAAAAAGATAACCGCGCCGGTTGCCGCTAACAGGATCAGGGAGTGGGGGTTCACCGGTTTGCCTAAGGCGGCCTGGCGGATGGCCTTGGAGGCGTGGGTCAGGGGAAGGAGCTTCAGGATGCTTTGCAGCCAGCCCGGCAGACGGGCGATGGGGAAAAAGGTGCCGCCTAAAAAGGCCATGGGGGTGATTACGAAGTTAACCAGCAGGCTCTGGTCGGCGTGGTTTTTCACCAGCATGGCCAGGGCCACGGCGAGGCTGGCGAATAGAAAGCTGTTCAGCAGGATGGGGAGCCAGAACATGGGGCCGTAAGAGAGGTGTACGCTAAAGAGCAGGCCCAGACCCAGGATGATAATAATACCCATGAGCGCCCTCGTCATCCCGGCCAGCACCTCGCCCGCCACATAGCTTACGTTGCTGATGGGGGCGGCCTGGAACTCATCAAAAATATGCCAGTAGAAACGGGCGACATTAATATCGGTGGCAATAGCAAAGGATCTGGTCATGCTGCTCATGGCCACCAGGCCGGGCAATAGAAAATCCAGATAGCTGATGCCGTCGAAACGTATTTTGTCGCCCATGGCGTAACCGAAGGTGACGAGGTAAAGCAGGGGGGAAACGGCCTGGCCCGCCATTTGTCTGAGCAGGCGTCGTTTGAGAATAAGCATTTCCCGGCGGTATACGGCTAAACATTCATTAATCATGCTTGCACCTTTTTTCCGGTTAGTGACAGAAAAGCGTCTTCAAGATTTACCCGGCGCAGGGTGAAGCTGTCGTCGGTCTGGAAGGCGGCGGCCTGTTCCCTATTTTTAAAATAATGGGTTTGCATACCGCTGTCCTTGAATTGGTCTATGGCCCAGGCACCTGCCATTGCCATGAGATTGGCGGGGGTGTCCAGGGCTATAATTCTGCCTTTGTCGAGAAAGGCGACCCGGTCGGCTAAAAATTCGGCTTCTTCTATGTAATGGGTGGTGAGAAATACGGTGGTGCCCCGCAGTTGAATCTGTTTTATCAGGGCCCAGATCCGGCGGCGGATGGCGGCGTCAAGGCCTACGGTGGGTTCATCGAGAAAGATTATACCGGGCTCGTGGAGCAGGGCTCGGGCGATGGTTACCCGGCGCTTGAGGCCGCCGGATAATTGCTTAATCAGGGTCGCGGCGCGGCCGGTTAATTCGATATAGTCCAGTAATTCTTTAATTTTTACCCGGCGCGCGGCCTTGCTCATGCCAAAGAGCTGGCCGTGAAGGTCTAAGTTTTCAAAGACTGTCAGTTCCGGGTCTAAATTTACATGTTGATGAACCACGCCGAACTGCCGCTTGGCGGCACGGGGCTCCTTCTCAATATCATAACCGCCCAGCCTGGCCCGGCCTTTGCTGATTTTAGTCAGGCCGGTAAGTATGCGGATAGTCGTCGATTTGCCGGCTCCGTTTGGCCCGAGATAGGCGAAGAGTTCGCCGTCCGGCACGGTTAGATTAACCCCCTTCAGGGCCTCGGTGCGGCCGAAATTTTTTTGCAGGTCTTTTATCTCTATCATAGTTTAAGGGTAAGGGCTTCAGGGACGTCCTTACTTTCCGGGAGGTTATAATGTCAGCGGTACGACCATGATCGTATGCGATAGTGTGGTTTATGGGGGCGCTTACGTTTAAGCGGCCCTGCTTTTTGCCCGTAAGGCTTCCACGCTGTCCGTAATTTCCATCAGCGGCTGCCGCCTGACGCGGTGGGGCAGTGCCAGTTCCACGGCCTCGTTGATATCCGTTAAGCTCACTTCGGAGCGCCCATGGTAGGCCGCGAGCGTTTTGGCTGTTTTGAGAATCACGATATCACCGCGGTGGCCGTCAACTCCCACCTCGAGGCAGGCGCCGGCGATCTCAAAGAGCAGTCTTTCGCTGGTTTCAACCTTGTTGTATATTTCTTTGGCCCGTGTGATGCGGGCTGCCAGTTCAGCGGATTGCTGCTGCCATTTCTCGCTGAAGCCTGCCGGGTTTTCGTCAAAGGCGATGCGTTGTTTCATAATGGCTACCCGTTCATCAATGGAACCTATTCCCTGAACATTGACGCAGAGACCAAAGCGGTCTAAAAGCTGCGGCCGTAATTCACCCTCTTCGGGGTTCATGGTGCCCACTAAGGTGAACCTGGCAGGGTGGGAGAAACTTATCCCCTCCCGCTCAATGGTGTTAACCCCCATGGCCGCCGCGTCCAAAAGGACATCCACAACATGGTCATCCAGCAGATTGACCTCGTCCACATAGAGGATACCTCGATGGGCCTGGGCGAGTAGACCGGGGTCCACCCGTTTGCCGCCCTTTTGCAGGGCGTATTCCATATCCAGGGTACCCACCACCCGATCCTCGGTGGCGCCCACCGGCAGTTCCACCACCTGCACCTTGCGCTCCCGCACCTTCAGCTTGGCAGGACTTTCGGGTGCTGTCCTGCTCAGGGCCCGGCAGATTTCGACATAGTTCTCATATTCACATTCCGGGTCAAGCTGAAAGGAGCAGTCCTCAATAATCTTGATTGTGGGCAGGATCTCGGCCAGGGCCCGTACCGCGGTGGATTTGGCGGTACCTTTTTCGCCCCGGATCAATACCCCGGAGAGGCCGGGGGTGATGATATTAAGAACCAGGGCCAGTTTCATTTTTTTCTGGCCGACAATGGCGGTAAACGGGTAAATCGGTTTTTTATTCATTGTTTCTCCCTTACAATATTAACCAGCTCTTCGGCTTTTATATCCTTGATCTTAAAATAATCGGCCTCCAGAGCCCCGGCCAGCCGACGGGCCAGGCCAAAGGTTACCAGCCCCTCGTCTTCCGTATCAACGACAATGTATTTAGCCCGTTTTTCCGCCGTCATGGCGGCGGCTATCTTGAGCATCTCGTCCACCGGCCTGGCGGCACCGAGGCTGACGTTACCCTTGCCGTCGGTGAGGATTATGACGATGGGACGGCCCGTGGGCTCGCGGCTCAGGAAATTACGCACCTGTTCATAGCTTTTGATGAGTCCTGCCGAGAGCGGTGTTCGGCCGCCCACCGGCATTTCAGCCAGGAGTTTGCCGGCCATTTCCACTGAGCTGGTAACCGGCAGATTTATCTTGGCTTCGCCGCGGCGGAAAGAGGTCATGGAGACCTTATCACGTTTCTGATAGGCGTCGAGCAAGAGTGACATTATCGCCCCTTTGGAGGCCGCCATGCGGCCGCGGGCCCCCATGGAGCCTGAGGCGTCAACGAGGAATAAAAGCAGATTGCCTAAGCGCTTCTCCCTGATCTTATAACGAAAATCCTGAGGGTCAAGCTTTACTGCTAAATTTCCGCGGCGGTTTTTCTGGTAGGGGGCTGCTGCCCGGATAGTGGCGTCCATGGCAATATCGCCCCGCAGGCCGTGGCGGCCAGCCCGGCTGTAACGCCCCTGCTTCTGGGAAACCATAGAACGGGAGCGGCGGCCGGAGCCCCGGCGGGTCGTGCGATCCCTTATAGTGGTGATCTTTTTAACCCGGAAGGAGGGGCCGATCTCAAAGATGGTATCTTTCAGGCCCGGCGGCTGATCCTGCTCTGAACCATCAAGCTCTGTTTCTGCCTGCTCCTCCTGCCTTTCTGCCGCGGATTGCTCCCTTTCCTGACTGGAATCCGGTGGTCTGCCAGTATTTTGCTGTGGTTCACGCGACTCTTCTCCTTTCTCTTCCGGCAGCTCCTGGTTCTCGGGCTTTTCAGTCTCATGCCGGTTGTTATGCTCAGGGGGTGTCTCCGGCGGCATGGGCGGCTGAGCCTCACGCTGCCGGTGGCGCAGCACCATGGGTGCCGCCCGGCGGATATGCTCTGTCCGTACCTCGCTCTCTCCCCAAAGGGCCGCAAGAGCCAGAGCCGTCTGCTCCAGGATTAGATCGGCCCTGTGACCGGCAACATTATTGGCGGCGCAGAGTTCACCAATAAATATCCGCCTGGTCGCTGGTATTCGCACTTTGTGTAACTGTCGGCGGCCTGCCTTTATCCGGCGGTGCAGATCGTCGCTTTCGGCCTGAAAGGCGGCCCGGAATCTAAGGGGGTCACGGTCAAATTCCTCCCGTCGGGCGAGGAGGGCGACCCGCTGTTCAAGCTCATCGCAGCCTTTTACCTCAAGGCAAAGGCCGAAGCGGTCCAGAAGCTGGGGGCGCAGTTCGCCTTCTTCCGGATTCATGGTGCCGATGAGGATGAAACGGGCCGGGTGGTTTACGCTGATCCCCTCACGTTCGATGATATTGCGGCCCGAGGCGGCCGCGTTCAGAATCAAATCGGTGATATGATCGTCTAAC
The DNA here is from genome assembly GCA_048820955.1 of Desulfobacterota bacterium M19. Lineage (GTDB taxonomy): Bacteria > Desulfobacterota > Desulfobulbia > Desulfobulbales > VMSU01 > JAADIV01. The sequence continues at coordinate 104,303 of JBMERE010000009.1, forward strand.
AGGTTGACCTCGTCAATATAGAGGATGCCTCGATGAGCCTCGGCCAGCAGGCCGGCTTGGAGGACGGCTCTGCCTCTTTTAAGGCTGGCGGAAAAATCAATGCCGCCCGTTACCCGGTCTTCTGTGGTGTTTAAGGGTAAGTTAACCAGCCGTGCGGCTCTGCGGCTGGTACCGGGGTTATCATCACATTCACGGCATTCACGGCATAATTCGTCCCGGTGGGCTGGACCGCGGGAAAAGCGGCAGCCGGAAACCACCTCTATTTCCGGGAGCAGCTCTGCCAGGGCCCGCACCGCCGTTGATTTGGCCGTTCCCTTCTCACCGCGGACAAGCAGGCCGCCAATGGCGGGATTAACGGCGTTAAGCAGCAGGGCCAGTTTCAGCTCCTCCTGGCCGATGAGGGCGGCAAGGGGGTAGAGCGGGGTAGTCATGGTTCCTGTCCTCCATTGTGGCTTATTCCGTGCGTTCCTCAATCTCGCCTTCTATCTCAAGATAGGCGTCACGGAGATCATCCTCCATTTTCCTGTCTGCCTGCCACATGCCGCGCTTTATGGCCTCGAGAAGTTTGTCTATGATATTCTGAATGGCGTAGGGATTAACTCTTTGCATCCATTCCCGCATATCCCTGTCCAGAGCGTATTTTTCTGCCATACTCTCATACATCCAGTCTTCAATTACTCCAGCGGTGGCGTCCCAGCCCAGAACCACATCCATCATATGCGAGATGTCGCCTGCCCCTTTGTAACCGTGGCGTTTCATGCCCTCTAACCACTTGGGATTAACGAGGCGGGAGCGCAGAACATGTCTGGCCTCCTCGGAGGTGGTGCGCAGGCGGATTCGTTTGGGATCGGCGCTGTCGCCCATGAGAGCCAGGGGCGGAGTGCCGCGCACGGTTTCGGCTGCCGCAATGAGGCCGCCGTAATAATTGTAATAGTCGGTGCACGACATCATATCGTATTCCCGCGAATCTTCATTCTTCACTGTGACATCCATCCGTCCCAGCAGGCGGCGAAAGTTCTCGGGCTTCTGGCTGCCATAGCTCCCGCGGCCGTAAGCGTGCGCCGAGTAACGGATATAATTGTTGCCGAGGTCATCCCTGGTCTGCCAGCTTTTGGATTCAATTAATTCACTGACCCCGGCGCCGTAGCTACCTGGAGGGCAGCCGAAGACCCGGAAGGTGGCTTCACGCCGGGCCTCTGTTTCGTTCAGGCCCCGGCGTTTGTATTCCTTTATGTCGGCCATGACATTACGGCGCAGGATATTGGTCTCCGACGGTTCGTTCAAGGCACTGACCATGGCCACGGCCTCGTCGATCTGCTCCATGAGATTAGGAAAGGCATCGCGGAAAAAGCCGCTTACTCTGGGCACTACGTCAAGTCGGGGGCGGCCTAATTCGGCACTGGGAATTACCGCCAGGCCGCAGACATTGCCGCTGCCTTTCTGCCAGATTGGTTTCAGTCCCATGAGGTAATAGATTTCGGCAATATCATCACCTCTCGTGCGCATGGTGGGGCCGCCATAGATCAGAATCCCCACGGAATCCGGATAAGCGCCGCTCTCTGCGAGATAACGTTCGATCAGGGCATCGGCCAGTCGTTTACCTGTTTCCCAGGCGGCGGGGGAGGGGATCTTGTTGGGATCAAGTGAATAAAAGTTGCGGCCGGTGGGCAGGATATCGGCCTGGCCTCTGGTGGGAGCGCCGGACGGGCCGGGTTTTACAAAGCCGCCGTTCAGGCTGATGAGGGTGGCGTCAATCTCCTCACCGCACCGGCGGACATTGGGCACCAGAGTTTCGGCAATATAGGTAAGTATCTGGCCGGTTTCATTACTTGGGGCAAGGGCCGCGGCTTTGCTGGGATCATAACCGGCGGCTGCCAGCCGGCGAATAAGTTTTAAGGCTTTCTCATGGGCTCTGGCGATAATCCGGCCGCCGCTCTCGTTATTAAAGCGCTTGAGCCGCCGTCCCTTATTCTTAAGCAGATCGTCAAGCTCATAGCCCATGTCCCGCACCAGACTTTCCCGCAGGGAGGGAGTATCGCCGTTGGCAAGTCTCGTGAGCTGGGCTAAAAATTCCACCAGCCGCTCATCCGTGGGCGGCACCCCCAGGGTATGGAGGCCGTCATTAATCATGGTGTCGCTTAAATCATGCAGACAGGCATGCAGTCTGTCTAAAAAATCGTCAAAATCACATAGGGCCTTTTGCTGGTCGATTTCTAAATCTTTGTCAAGATGGGCCGCCTCCACCGCCTCCCAGATCATGGGGCGGAGAATCTCCACCTTGCCGGGATCCTCGCTGCGGGCAATATCGTAGTCGGCCAGCAGATTATCCAGCCTGGCCAGATCCTCGTACAGATCGGCATTGGTCATGGCCGGAGTCAGGTGGTCGATTATGCAGGCATAGCTCCGTCGTTTGGCCTGGGTGCCCTCGCTGGGATCATTAATAATATAGGGGTAGATATTGGGCAGTTCCATGATTGCCAGATCAGGGTAGCAGCTTTCTGAAAGTCCCAGGGCTTTGCCGGGCAGCCATTCAAGACTGCCGTGCTTGCCCACATGGATGACCGCCTGGGCCTTGAATACATCCCGAATCCAGCGGTATTGAGCCAGGTAATGATGAGGCGGGGAGAGGTGTGGATCATGGTATATTTTGTCGATATTCTTCAGATAGCCGCGCGGCGGCTGGATGGTGATGAACACATGGCCGTTTAAAAGCCCGGCAAAGTGGAGCTTGTGGTCGTGGACAAACAACTCACCCGGCGCCTCCCCCCAGTCGGCGGCCATTTTGGCGCGGACAGCAGCCGGCAACTCTTCATTCCAGGCCAGGAAATATTCTTCTCCCGCCCGGGCCTCAGCCCGTTCTGCCATTTGCTCAGGAGTGAGCCAGCGCTCATCGGCTGTCATGCCGCTGATGAGTTCTTCGGCCAGTTGCTCTCCGGAATCAAAGGTTCGTGTCAGTTTGTAACCATCTTCCCGCATACGATCCAGCAGCAGTTTGATGGAAGAAAAGCTGTCCAGCCCGGTGGCACAACCAATGCGGTCATTACGAGGCGGATAATGGTGGAAGATGATGGCCACCCGTCGTTCACTGTTTTTGATATGGCGGAGCCGGGCCCAGTTGAGGCTTAAACGAACCAGTTTGTCGATACGTTCCGGGATGGGCTGGGATTTGGCCAGCAGGCCGCCGGTTATGGGATCAACGGTGTCCTGTTCTCTTGTGGCCACCGGTACAGTGATGAGGTTGCCGTCGAATTCGGGTTGGGCCGCGGCAAAGCTGACATCTGCCGTACTCATGCCCTGGGGCGATTCACGCCAGACTGCGTAAGGGTTCATGGACATCATGGCCTGGATGCAGGGCACTCCGAGTTTGGTTAGCAGGCCTTTGTATTCCGGCCCCGCCATACTGAGGCTGAACAGCAAGGGGTTAATGAGCACATCGATACGGGGGCGGTTCTGGTCCATAAAATAATGTTCAACAATATAATCCGCCCCGCGGTTGCCGCGCCCAGCGTCTTTATAGCGCAGGTGAAAGACCGGGATGACATTGGCTCCCTGAGCCTCAATACTGCGGATCAGCTTGTCGATGAAGGTCAGGTTGTTGTTAACCCAGTAGGTCTGATAGAACCAGAGCCCCACTGTGAGCCGCCCGGGATTGACTCGCCGGCGCAGATAATCTCTTAATTCAGGTACCCCCTCAAGGTCGGGATGATAAATTCCTTCATTAGGCAGCTCCAGGGGTGGAGCGCAGTCGGATTCGTTGTCAAAGAGCAGGTTGTGGAGATAAACGAGAAGGCGTTGAAAATTGATATGGCCGCCCCGTTCTATGTATTGCTTGATGGTGTCCCAGACCGGGGTGCCGAAGGAGGTGCTGTGTTCACTGGCCGCGCTTAATGAGTCTTCATCTCCGCTGCTGGGCTGAATGTGCAGGTGGGGCCGCTTTCTGGGGACGGTCTCGGCCATGGCCTCAATGAGTAGATCAAAGGCGGGGCAGGATGCCTTGCCGCCGTGGAGGCTGATGATGATTATATCCGCCTGCATGGCGGCCCGGACAAAGGCCTGCTGGCGGGCCTGGTCAAAGAGCTGGGTCTGGGTGCGGGCTGTCACCTGGATCCGGCCGCCCTGGTCACGGTAGGTTCGTATTCCCTCGCTAAGTGACGGTAGTTCCAGGCCGCCGGAGGAATAGTAGTACAGGCTGTAGGACTGGGTTTTCATTCTAATTTCCTTATGCTGTCAAGCAGATGGCTGGCATTTTTGACTCTGATGATCCCGGCGTACTCTGTGCTTAAGTCATGGTCTTCGGTCTCAGCCGGGCGGAGACTGAAGACCGGTTTGCCACGGGCCGCGGCTTTTTTAAGCAGTATTATATTGCTCTGGTAAGGGCCGTTGTTATTACCGCCGGCGTCAATAACCAGATCGCATTTTTTTATTCCATTCCAGGCCGCGGTGATGGATTTTTTGTCCATAGACGCGGCCGGTGGCTGACTGACGCAGTCTGCTCCCAGGCTGCGGGCTACATAGCAATCCAGATCATTATTCTGCAGGACTCCGGTGCTGACGGTGTAGCCGCGTTTGGCCAGCAGGCGGTAAATGGCGGCACCGCTGCCCATGCCCGCGATCACGAAAACCCGGCCCCGGTGTCCGTCACCACGCAGTTCAATACTGCCGAGATGGTGGCTGAAGCAGGCGGCATCGAAATCGTAGAGGTTGGCCACGGCTTTGCTGTTCAAGACCTCCTCCGGGTATCCCCAGTCTATAACGGCGCCGTTTTTAACCAGGGCAACCCGGTCTGAAATTTTGGCCGCGATATCCACATCATGCAGGGAGGCGATTACGGTAATTCCCTTGCTTTGACACAGGTCACGTAAAATGGTCATTACCTCGATCCGGTGTTTAAGGTCAAGATGGGCTGTGGGCTCGTCTAAAAGTAAAATCCGCGGCTCCTGGGCCAGAGCCCGGGCTACCAGCACTTTCTGGCATTCGCCGTCACTCAGGCTGGCAAAATCACGCCGACTCAATTCATCGGCATGAACAGCGGCCAGTGATTCGGTAATTACCTGTCGATCCCTGCCGCTCAGGCGGCCAAGGAAATTGGTATGCGGATAACGTCCCAGGGCGACGAATTGAGAAACATTGAGCAGAGGCGGCGCAACCCTGTCGGTGAGAACCACGGCCATGATGCGGGCCAGTTCCACCGGCCGCAATAATTGGAGCGGCCGGCCGCCAATATGGATGGTGCCGTCCATGGGCTTTAAGTGTCTTGACAGAGTGCGCAGTAAAGTGGTCTTGCCCGTACCGTTGGGGCCTAACAGGGTGATAAACCGGCCGGTCTCGAAATCAAGATTGATGCCTGTGATAACCGGGGTGTCTTTGTAACCAACCGCTAAGCCGCGGCAGGAGAGGATAACTTTATCTGTTGTCCGGTCAGCAGTTTTCATGGCTTTGTTTTCCCATAGAAGGTGAATATACGTAAGTGTTCCATAAATACCACCCTGCATCCGGTCAACGTGCACATTGCTTACGTCCCTGAAACCCTTACCTTCCGAGATGTTATAAAGTCAAGAGTGTATTTTGTGGAGCGCTTACTCCCTGAGTCGTATCGCTTTTATACGACGATCGCTCGCATACGAGCCTAATCGTACTGCTACAGTTTGGGGCGTTTGCCAATAATCCGTAAAACAAAAAAAAATCCCCGAACCTATAGTTAAATAGATTCGGGGATTCCCTGATTTTCCTCGAATAATCTTTCAATGTTCTGCCTCATGTCCACGGAGGCAGAATCTGCCCGCGGCGCCATTTCACCAGCCTCGCGGGTCACGAAAAGAGTTGCTTGAACCCCGTTCATGATGTTTCGCAGACAGGTCTTCTGACTCCCGGTTCATCCTACTTGTCGCGCCTTCCCATTTGTTTTTTAACGGCATGTTGATGTCGTCAACAAATAGTGGCATTTATGCGATGTTCGTCCCCAGTCACAGCGGCGGGCCCGTCCCGGATTCGCACCGGGTTCCCTATTAAGCTTTTGCAAGCATCTGCGATACCTTAAAAATTCATAGTGTAAAAAACACAAAAAGTCAATTTCTTTATATATGATCTATGGAACTTCAAAAAATGTGGCAATTCAATACCGACCTTTTCTTCCGCCCGCCTTTTTAATGTCCTGGACAGTGGTTAGACGAAGAGGTCATGAGAAATCTATTTGGGGAGGTGCTGTTTTTGTTTTTAAACAATATATAGTGTTGACTTGCTGAGCGCTATACTATATATAGTGATAAACGTTTGGTGCGCTTCAGAGGAGGCGCGGTAACAAGGAACCCGGTGAGAATCCGGGACTGTCCCGCAGCGGTGAATGGAAACGACCGCCATCATCAAGCACTGGGTTTAAAAAACCTGGGAAGCGATGGCTAATAGGAATTTAGTTTTTCTCGTCCATAAGTCCGAAGACTTGCCAAATCACAAAGGTCTTATACCATAATGACGAGCCTGCCCCTCTGTTGAGGAAGGCGCCGCCTTCGAGGAAAGGAGAAGCCATGTCTGAAAGTGCCGCTTTGCGTACTGCCCCCCCAACCCCAGTTGTTCTGCGTTTAATCCGCAAACGTAATAAATCCGTTACTACCTTTAATGCCGACAAGATTACCGCGGCCATTTTCAAAGCCGCCAGAGTTACAGGTGAATTTGATCAGTCCGAAGCCCGGCGTCTGACTATCCGGGTATTAAGTCTGGCTCAGGCCGTGATTGACCACGAAATTCCGGAGGTGGAGGAGGTGCAGGATCTTGTGGAAGAGGTGCTGCTGGCCTCTCCTTTCAAAAAAACGGCCAAGGCCTATATTCTCTACCGGGAACAGCACGCCAATATCCGCCGGATTGCCGCCCGGGCTGATGTTAAATTAATCGACAATTATCTTGAGCGTCTTGACTGGCAGGTTGAGGAAAACTCCAATATGGGCTACTCACTGCAGGGGTTGAATAATTATATCTCAAGTGAAGTCAGCAAGACTTATTGGCTGCGCTCCATCTATTCGCGAGAGGTGCGGGAGGCTCACGAGGCAGGTGATCTGCATATCCACGATCTGGGACAGTTATCGGTCTATTGCGTGGGTTGGGATTTACAGGATCTTCTGCGTCAGGGATTCTGCGGCGTACAGGGTAAGGCGGTATCCAAGCCTGCCAGGCATTTTCGTTCGGCCCTGGGCCAGATCGTCAATTTTTTCTATACCCTTCAGGGGGAGGCGGCCGGGGCTCAGGCTTTTGCCAGTTTTGATACTCTGCTTGCCCCCTTTGTCCGCTTTGATAACTTAAGCTATGGTGAGGTTAAGCAGGCTGTTCAGGAATTCATTTTTAACCTGAATGTCCCCACCAGGGTTGGCTTTCAGACCCCTTTTACTAATCTGACCATGGATCTACAGCCGCCCAGAACCCTGGCCGGCGAGCCGGCTGTTATCGGCGGGGAACCGCAGCGGGAAACCTACGGTGAGTTCCAAAAGGAGATGACCCTCATCAATCAGGCCTTTCTTGAGGTGATGGCGGCAGGAGACGCCCAGGCCAGGGTCTTCACCTTTCCCATCCCCACCTATAATATCGGGGCGGATTTTGACTGGGATAACCGGGAGCTTGACCGTCTCTGGGAGGTCACGGCCCGTTACGGAATTCCCTATTTTGCCAACTTTGTTAATTCCGACCTTTCCGTTGATGACGCCCGTTCCATGTGCTGCCGTCTGCGCCTTGATACCAGAGAGCTGGAAAAGCGCGGCGGCGGTCTGTTCGGGGCCAACCCGCTCACCGGCTCCATCGGAGTGGTGACTGTTAATCTGGCGGCTCTGGGCTTTCAGGCCGATAATGAGGCTGAATTTATGACGCGCCTTGACCGCCAGATGGATATTGCCCGCACCAGTCTTGAGGTAAAGCGGAAAGTTCTGGAAAGATTCACTGATAAGGGGCTTTATCCGTACACCCACTATTATCTCCGTCGGATAAAGGAACGTTTTGGCTGTTACTGGAAAAATCATTTCTCCACCATTGGTATTATCGGCGCCAACGAGGCTGGTCTGAATCTTTTTGGTAAGGATATCGGTACGACGGAGGGCCAGGCCTTTGCCATCCGGCTTTTAGATCATATGCGCGGCCGTCTCCAGCAGTTCCAGCAGGAAACAGATAATCATTATAACCTGGAGGCTACCCCGGCGGAGGGCACGGGCTATCGTCTGGCTCGTCTGGATCAAAAACGTTTTCCGCAGATGAAATGCGGCCTGAAGACCAAGACTAAGATCCCGCTTTATTCCAACTCCACCCAGCTGCCGGTGGACTATAGTGATGATATCTTCCAGGTTCTTGATCTCCAGGATCCGCTCCAGAGCCGTTATACCGGCGGTACGGTTCTGCACTGCTTTTTAGGCGAGTCAGCGCCTGATCCGGCGGCGGTAAAGTCCTTTGTCCGCACCGTTTGTGAGCAGTATAAACTGCCCTATTTTACCCTGACTCCTTCTTTTTCTATCTGCACGGATCATGGCTATATCAATGGTGAAGAACCCCTTTGCCCTCAATGCGGTGAGGAAACCGAGGTTTACTCCAGGGTAGTAGGTTATCTGCGTCCGGTAAAACAGTGGAACGAAGGCAAACGGGCTGAATTCGCCAGTCGCCGCCATTTTAAAGTTACAGGCTGATGATTATCGGCGGTCTGCAGCGCTGCTCCTTCAGTGATTACCCCGGCCGGACGGCGGCGGTGGTCTTTACCCAGGGCTGCAATTTCCGCTGTCCCTTTTGTCATAACGGTTCCCTGCTGACGGTTACAGGGGTGGCGCGCTATGAGGAGGGGGAGCTTTTCAATTTTTTAAAACTGCGCCGGGGCCGCCTGGGCGGGGTGGTGGTCAGCGGCGGCGAGCCCACGGAACATAAGGATCTGCCCCAATTCATCGCACGGCTCAAGGCCCTGGGTTTTGAGGTGAAACTTGATACCAACGGCTCTCACCCGGAGATGGTTAAACTGCTCATGAAAGAGGGGCTGGTTGATTATTTTGCCATGGATATCAAGGCCCCGCTGAATAAATATGACAGCCTGTGTGGAACAAGGGTTGATACTGAAGCCATCCGGCAGAGCATATCTCTCATTGCCGCGGGCGGGGTGGCGCATCATTTTCGTACTACCTTTGTGAAACCTTTATTAACAGAAAGTGATTTGGCCGAATTACGCGCCTTGGTTCCGTTAGACTCAAAACATATTACCCAGCCCTTTGTGGCGGCAAAGGCCTGGCAGGCTGAGTTGTAAGATGGGAAGGAATATCTCTTAATATATCTACCGCTTAGTTGCCCGGTTCTCAACTTTTAATGATTTAACGATTTAACTTGTTGAAACTCTGCCTCGTAATCGCAAATCCCCTTGTCAGCATACTGCCTGGAATAGCCGTACGATATGTTTTTTCTATTTGACTCATCAGCTTTTTTTGTATATAGACAAAAATTGTTGTTTTTATTCCTTAAAAAAATATTATAAAATGAATTGTTTTAGATACTCATCATACTGAACATTGCGTTTGACGAGCCACCCGGTCCGGGTTGTGCGGTTGACAGGCGTAATGTATCCTCCCTCTTATCTGCTGAACTCATTTCTTTAAATGTGAGGGCTTCGCCCCTTCAGGGATTTAGGACGCATATGGTCTGTTTTACCAGACGTTTCATGCATCTGATCCATGAAGGAGGAAGTTTTCATGAATGCTCCAACTTTAAATAATAAAGCTGTTTCCCATAGTGGTGCCGTGATGGTTATTGGCGGTGGTGTCGCCGGTGTGCAGGCGGCGCTTCCCTTGCCCTGTCCTTAGATGAACAAAAGGATAGTGACTTCAAACATAAAACGGGCGGTCTTACCCTGTTGATTGACCAGGATTTATCTCAATCATGCGGCAGGGTGACGGTGGATTATATCGAGGGAAGTTCCGGCTGTGGTTGTGGTGAAGGCGGATTTTCTATTATCAGCGAGAGACCACCGGTCAACTCCGGGGGTGGCTGCGGGGAGTCATGCTCAAGCTGCGGTTGTTGATCTGTAAGCAGCCGCCTATACTTTTTCAGGAGGAAAAATTATGAACCGAAGGGGCTTTATCAAAAAGAGCGGTCTTCTTGTTTTGGGCGGGATGGCCGCCGTGGGTATTGAATCTGCGGCGGCGGCCGAAACTTCCGAAACTTCCGAAACTTCCGAAAAATGGGGTCTGATTATTGATCTCAATCGCTGCACCGGCTGTCAGTCATGTGTGATAGCCTGTAAAAACCAGAGCAAGACGATCAGCGGTAATTTCAACACAAGAATATTGAGCGCTGAAACCGGCAGCGGCTCGGCGGCCCGAATTGTCTATACGCCGGTACAATGCAACCAATGCGACAATCCCCCTTGCGTGGCGGCTTGTCCTGCTCATGCCACTTTTAAATTGGCAAACGGCATTGTTGTGACCGATTGGGATAAATGTGAATCTAACGGGGCCTGTGTTGAAAGTTGTCCTTATGGCGCCCGTTTTCTGGATTCTCAACATGGAAACAAGGCGGATAAATGTGATTTCTGTCTTGACCGGCTGGCCTTGGGGCTTAAACCGGCCTGTGTGGAATCCTGTCCCTCAAAAGCCAGGATTTTCGGTAATATGAAGCGGCCGCGGGGAGAGTTTGCCGCCTATTTAAATAAGGCCGGACTGCGAGTTCGTAAACCAGAATTTAATACCGGGCCGCAGGTTCATTATATTCCTTCGCAGCATAATAAAGAGGGCATGATATGAAAAAGAATAATTCCAAAGATAACAGCCTGCAGAGTTCCGCTGCAAGGCGTGCGTTTTTAAAAGGGGCGGCAGTAACCGCCGGTGTTATAACACTTGGGGGTAAGCTGCCAAGGGCTGAGGCTGCCGAGGCGCTCTGGAAAAATCCGCGTCGGATTCAGCGGGCGGCGGCATCCCAACTTGATCCCGGTGTCAGAGTCACCCATTCGGTATGCCTGGGATGCAACGCAAGGTGTGGCAACCGGATTGTCGTAAAAGACGGTATTCTGGAAAGTATATCCGGGAATCCCTACAATCCATATAACAGCCACGCCGAACCTGTACCTTACAGTACGCCTGTTAGCGAGACGCTCAGCCGGTCAAGCTCTGTGTGTGGTAAAGCCATTGATGCGCCTAATTACGTCTACAATCCCTACCGTCTGTTGAAACCCTTGAAGAGGGCGGGGAAAAGAGGGGCCGGTAAGTTTGAACCCATCGAATGGGAGCAGTTAATCAGAGAAGTTACTAATGGCGGCAGGCTCTTTGCCCACCTCGGCGAGGAAGGAGAAATTGAGGGGCTTAAGGCCCTCGACAGTGATGAGCCGATTGAGCCAAAGGCCCCGGAACTCGGTTCAAAAAGAAACGGTTTTGTCATGATAACCGGACGCCTGCAGACCGGCAGGAAGGAGATAATCGATCGTTTTGTCAAGGCGGCCATGGGCTCGGTTAATCGTATTGGTCATACGGATATATGCGGTCTTGGTTTTCGTATGGGTAATTTCGCCCTTACGGATCAAGAGCAGGTAGAGCTAAAAGCCGATCCCTGGGGGGCGGAGTATATTTTGGCCTTTGGCGCCAATATTTATGAAGCCGGACAGCCCGGAGTAAACACTTATGGTGCGGCGGTGGCCAAAAGAAACTCGGCTGGGAAGGTTAAATTCACCATAGTTGATCCCAGGGCCCAGAACGCCTCTGTGCATGCTGAGGATTGGGTTCCCATCAAGCCGGGGCAGGATGGCGCCTTTGCCATGGGTTTAATCCGCTGGATTATTGAAAATAAGGCCTACAACCGGGAGTATCTTACGGCTCCTAACCCTAAAGCGGCCGGGGCGAAGGACTACGCCTGTTATGCTAATGCCACCCACCTTGTTATTGATGATCCCGCCCACCCCAATAACGGTAAATTTTTGCGTCTGTCGGATCTTGTTTCCGCGGACAGTGCCGGGGAAACATTTGTTGTGTTGACAGACGAGGATAACTTGCCGATTGCCTATGACCAGGTTAGCGAGGCGGTTTTAGATCGGGAAACAATATTGCAGGACGCGGCAGGTAAAAAAATCAGAGTGAAGACGGCCTTCAGACTTATGAAGGAAGGGGTTATGGAACATAGTCTTGCCTCTTACGCCGGGTTTGCCGGGGTTCCTCAACATACCATTGCCAGGATAGCCCGTGATTTTTCTTCCCACGGACGTAAAGCTGCGGTCTGCCAGTATCATGGGGCGGGCAATTATGTATGTGGAACTTATGCGGCCTACGCCGTTGCCTCCCTGAATGCCATGGTGGGCAGTATTGAAGGAAAAGGCGGCTATATGAGTTCCGGCGGCGCCGTGGCCGCCTGGGATCATGGTGTCTATGATTTGAAAAAATTTCCCGGCCGCCGGAAGACCGGCGGGATCAAAATTTCAAGAGAAAAGGCGGTCTACGAGAAAAGCAGCGAATATAAGCATAAAAAGGCTGAAACCGGCAGCGGTTATCCGGCAAAACGGCCCTGGTTCAAATTTACCAAAGGCGGTTTAAGCGTTGAGACCATGAGTGGAATTGACGAAAAATACCCCTATCCCTGCAAGGTTCTTTTTACTTATTTCTATAATCCCGTTTATTCAACACCGGGGGGATACCGCTATCAGGAGACTTTGCAAAATACGGCTAAAGTCCCCCTGCACGTATCAATAGATATCGGAATTAATGAATCAAACCTCTATGCCGACTATATTGTTCCTGATGTGACTTATCTGGAAGGTCATTACGGCTGGTTAAGCCCGCATGCGCCGGCCTTACGATTTACCGGGTTGCGTACACCAGCACTTGAGCCTGTGACGGACAAGACAAGGGATGGCCGTCCATACTGCCTGGAGACCTTTCTTGTTGATCTGGCCAGGGCGGCGGATCTCCCCGGTTTTGGAGATCAGGCGATTCCCGGCCAGGACGGTCGTATGCACCCGCTGAACCGGGCCGAGGATTTCTATCTGCGGGGCTTTGCCAATATTGCCGAAAATGCCGGGATTCCCGCGGCATCGGCGGAGGAACAGGACTTTATCAAAAGAAATTATCTTGTCTCTGGCTTCCGGAATATTATTACAAAAGGGGAGTGGGAAAAAACCTGTTACGCTCTGGCAAGGGGAGGTATTTTTGGGAAATATGAGGAGGTGTTTGACGGCCTCAAATTTAAACGAGGGGTAAAAAGGGCCCTGCTTTATAATGAGAATTTGGCCATGGCGGTTAACAGCTTATCGGGTCGAAAATTTTATGGAACTCTGAAATATCTGCCGCCCATGGACAGCGCCGGCAGGATAATCGCCGAAAAAGACCGGGAATACCCCTATTATGTTATTACCCATAAAATGAATGTTCATACCCAGTCCCGCACCAATTCACATCGCTGGGCCATGGAGATATTTCCGGAAAATTTTGTGGTTATTAACGTGGAAGATGCCGCAAAATTAAATATAAAGTCTGGTGACCGGGTTAGACTGGTTTCTCAAAGTAATGGGGATGGGATTGAGGGAAAGGCCCAGGTGAGCCGCCTTATCCGGCCGGGATGCGCAGGTGTGTCTTTCCATTACGGTCATAGTCAGCTTGGCTCCTCAAGTCTGCGGGTGACAGGGGGAGAGGAAGTTTTTTTAGGGGGACGGGATGTTATGCGCGGAGGAATAATGATCCCTGATCCCAGACTGGGTACTGGTTTGAATCCCAATATGGTAACCAGGCTTGATGAGAATCTTGGCAATACCCCAATGGTTGATCTTGTCGGCGGCATACCGGATTTTAGCAGCACCAGGGTGAAAATAATGAAGGTTGTTTTGTAAAGTATCTCCAGAAGCGGCGCTGGATTTTCTTAACGCAAAAACGGAGGTCGGGCTGGTCTTCTGCCTGGGCCGCTATAAATTTATCTGGCGGGGAATTCGGTTAACTCTTTGTCCAGCAGTAGTTTTGTCTCTTGTTGCTCAAGATATTGTCTGTTAATATTAATCATAGTCCTTCTCCCCCCTGATATTATTGATGTTTTTGCCAAAGCACAATATGTCATGGAGCGAAGGACTTTTTAGCATTTAATGCTGAAATTATTACAGATAGTTGTATAAAAATTCTTTCTAAATATAATTCGTGAAATTGAGACTATAAATTACAGTCTGGTGATCAATAAAATGACTAAAACCCCTCACGAAATACTTTATCAGGTCTTTGGTTACAAGGAGTTTCGCCCTTATCAACTGGAAATTATAGAGAGCCTGACCGCCGGTGATGATCTCTTTGTTCTCATGCCCACCGGCGGCGGGAAATCCCTTTGTTATCAGATTCCGGCCCTGTTGCGGAACGGAGTGGCTATTGTGGTGTCTCCCCTCATTTCTTTAATGAAGGATCAGGTCGACGCCCTGTGCGCCAACGGGGTAAGGGCCGCCGTTTATAATTCATCACTCAACGGGGCAGAAGCCCGTCGAACCCTGGCCTGTCTCCATGATAACGCCCTTGATCTCCTTTATGTTGCCCCCGAGCGTCTGATGAGTACCTCGTTTATTGAGCGTCTGCGAGGAATAGAGATTGCTCTTTTCGCCATTGATGAGGCCCATTGCGTGTCGCAGTGGGGGCACGATTTCAGGCCGGAATATCAGCAGCTTGGCCGCCTGCGGGAATTGTTGCCCGGTCCGCCGCTTATCGCTTTAACCGCCACCGCGGAACCGCACACCAGAAAGGATATTTTAAAGGGCCTGAATCTGCCTGAGGCCCGCACCTTCGTCACCGGATTTGACCGCCCCAATATCCGCTATACCGTGGTCGACAAGCTTAAACCGGCGGTTCAGCTTAAGAAGTTCCTGACTGATCACAAAGGCGAACCGGGTATTGTCTATGCCCTGAGCCGTAAACGGGTGGAGGCTGTTGCCAGGGATCTTACCCGGGCCGGGATTGCCGCCGATGCCTATCATGCCGGGCTGAGTGACGTGAAGCGCCAGGAGGTGCAGGATGCCTTTCAACATGATGATATTCAGGTGGTGGTGGCCACAGTCGCCTTTGGTATGGGGATAGACAAATCCAATGTTCGTTTTGTGGTACATTATGACCTGCCCAAGAATATTGAAAGTTACTATCAGGAAACCGGCCGGGCCGGTCGGGACGGCCTGAATGCCGAGGCTCTGCTGCTTTTTGGTTATGGTGATATTGCCATTGCCCGGAGTCTCATTGAAAAGGGGCAAAATCAGGCACGAAAACGCATTGAACTCCATAAATTGAACAGTATGGTGGCCTTTGGTGAGGCCCAGACCTGTAGAAGGCAGATTCTGCTGGCCTATTTCGGCGATAAACCGGCCAGGCCCTGTGCCAATTGTGATATATGCCTCAATCCTCCCCGCCAGATTAAAGTTACCGAAGAGGCCCGCAAGGTTCTGTCATGCGTCTATCGGGTGAGGCAGCGTTTTGGCATCGGTCATGTAATTGATGTTCTGCGGGGCTCAAAGGGGAAACGTCTGCTGCAACTGGGCCACAACCGTCTCTCAACCTATGGTATCGGCGAGGACAGATCGCGTGATTTCTGGAGTGCCCTTCTTCGACATCTCATTAATCAAGGCTATCTGTTGCAGGATATTGCCAACTATTCCGTTCTTTCTCTGACTAAAAAGTCCGGGCCGCTGCTCAGGGGCGAGATAAGCCTGAGCATGCCGGAACCCAGAATTCGGGCCACGGGTAGAAAAGAAAAGTCAAAGGCCGTGGGAGGTTTTGACTATGATGAAAAACTTTTTGAGCAATTACGAAAATTACGCAAGCAGATAGCCGATGAGGACAACGTGCCGCCTTTCGTGGTATTCAGTGACGTCAGTTTAGCAGAGATGGCTGCCTCCCGTCCCGGAAACAACACTGAATTACTTGCTGTCACCGGGGTCGGCAAGTATAAGCTGGAGCGTTACGGAGCTCGCTTCCTGGCAGTTTTAGGCTAAGTGTTCAATAAACCACGGAATCATAGAATCACAGAATCAATAATATGTCTTTAAAGAAGCAGGCAAAGCAAAAAGCAAAAAGAAAAAAGAAAAAAGAAAAGTGATTCAGGGACGCTGCAACGTGTACTCCTGCAAATGACAATATTTAAGGAGGTGGCAGGCTGTCATGTTCTCAAATCGGGGGCCGGGGTCTTCTACCAGCTACCAGTCCCAAAGGTATAGCTTCTGCTCTTTTTTCACGGCCTTGCTGTGTGCTGCCCCGAAGGGCGGAATTCGAAAACAGTAATTGTCATCTGTAGTCAGGGGTGATTAAAGTCGGTCTTTCGGCAATGGCAATGGTTACGTCCCGCCATTTTTTTTTCCGGCACAGGAGATGGTCGGCGCCGGAATTCAGGATGGCCGCCGGTTCTGCTACCCCGTAAGCGCCGGTATGGCGGTGGACAAGTTCAGATCGTTCTACTCCACTGACGGTATTTAGGCGGTTAGCGGAGTAAAAAAATATCGGCAGCTTATTCCGGCGGGCAAAGTCAAGCAGGCCCTTTTCATCAGCCTTTAAATCAATTGAGGCTATTTTGTCAATGGCTGGGCGCAGGAGATTAAACTCCCGGCATATTTCATCGACGGCAAATTCTATATCTTTTGTTTTAACTCCCCTGTTGCAGCCGATTCCCAGGATAATATTCTTTGGGTAGAGGATAGCGGCGTGTCCTGGCTGGCGGCGGTTACTGATAATAAGATCGGCCAGGGCAGGATCATCTTCTACCTCAAAGTCCGGAGGCAATTCTCCTCTGATATTGTCGAGATGGACTTTAAGCCGGCCATTATTTACGAGTTTGGCGCTGAGGGTGATAAAGCTGCCCTTTACCAGGCGGAGCCTCTGGAATCTGGCCCAGAGGTCAAGGGGGGTAAGGCCAAGGGTGTCGGATGAGGTGGTGATTACGGCTTTACCGCCTGCAGCCTCTGCCGCGGCATGTGCCAGTTCGTTGGCTCCGCCTAAATGCCCGGCGAGGAGGCTTATGGCGTATTGCCCGGCCTCGTCCATCACTACTATTCCGGGATCGGTTTTTTTGTCGTGCAGCAGGGGGGCGATTATCCGGATAACGATTCCGGCGGCCATGATGAAGATGAAGCCATCATATTGAGACCAGAGTTCCCTGATAACCGTTTTTATACTGCGGCCCTCAAGATTGATTATCTCGGCATTGAGGGCTGTCGCCAGATGCCTGGCAAGTTCTCCGCCGCCTCTGGTCAGGGCCAGGACAGCCGTTTTCATGGGGCCGGTCATGGTGCCAGGCGCTCAAGATGCCAGTCTGTCTCCTGGCGGGAAAAATGGAGGCGGTCGTGGAGGCGGTCCTGGCGGCCCTGCCAGAAATCAATGCTGTCCGGAATGAGGCGGAAGCCGCCCCAGAACGGGGGGCGGGGTACCGGTTTGCCTGTGAATCGGGCCTCAAATTGTTTAAGCCGTTCCTCTAACACGGCTCGTTTTTCTATTACTGCACTCTGATGTGAGGCCCAGGCCCCTAACTGACTGCCGCGCCCCCGGGTGGCGAAATAGGCATCGGAGGCGGCGGTATCTAATCTTTCAACGCGCCCCTCAATTCTTACCTGCCGGTAGATTTCTTTCCACCATAAAACCAGGGCGGCCTGGGGATTGGCGGCCAGTTCCCTGGACTTGCGGCTGCCGTAATTCGTGAAGAATACAAAACCCTTGTCGTCGAAACTCTTTAAAAGCACCATGCGGGCCGAGGGGGCAGCCTTTGCCGTGGCCGTGGCCAGGGTCATGGCGTTATAGCGCTCCGGATCAATGCGGCGGGCAATGCTGAACCAGTCGGCAAAAAGGATGAGAGGGTCATTAGGCATCATCGCCTTGTCTAAGCGGGCCTCTTTATAATAGCGGCCGGCGGGATTTCGCAGAAGGCGGATAAGTAAATTTTTTATTAATGACATGGAACTTTATAATCCGGTAATAGGAGGTCACGGCCATCCTGGTGATTGTAAAATATATAGTATGTATAATGCCATGTTCAGGGGCTGAAAGCAAGTTGGTGCTTTCTGCTTTTAAGCTTGGATTGGTAAGCACTCATGGAACGCTTACCCCTGTAATGGAGGGCGATCCGGGGTTATGTCGGGTGCCGTTCAGGGTGATGTCTCCTATTATTTTTTCGTCCCGGGTTGTATTTAATAAGCATGGCAAAGATGTTAACTACGAGTCCATCAAAGACTAATAAACAACTTTAAGGAGGAATATCTATGAAGGAGATAAAAAGCATGTCGGAGATTATTTTTTTTCTTACTATGGTTTTATTATTGTCCAACCTCCCGGCCCAAGCTGGTGAGCGGGCCGTCAACGGAGCCTTATTCGGGGCGGGAAGCGGGGCGCTAATCGGTCAGGCCATTGGCCGTAATACCGGCGGCACGTTGATTGGGACGGTGGTTGGTACCATGTTTGGTTATATGGTTGGCAACGAAATGGAGAAAAATCATGGTGTCGTAACCATACGGCGGACAGTTAGAACCAGGCGCTGGATGTACCGGAAACGGCCGCCTGTATCCAGCTATCGAGAGCCAGTCTGTCGGGAAACCAGGATGCTGGCCACCATTGATGGTGAGGCTCAGGAAATATGGGGAACTGCCTGCCGGCAGGATGGTGAATGGGTAATGGCCCCTAAGCAGATTAAAATCTCCCGGACAATTATTATCAAAGAGCGTCGACGTTGTCGTCATCGGCGTTATCGGCATCATCGTCGTTCTTGGCGTTATGAGGGCTATTAACTGTCCCGGCCCTGCCGTTCGGCGTGGGAGAAATGGCGGTCGTAGAGCTTTGATACCGCTTGCGGCTCCAGGTTACTGAAGGCCCGGCCCACGGCGATCATGGCGGTTTTTTGAATCCCTGCCTCCTGAACCAGCGTGGCGATATTGTTCAAATATCCTCGGATTATTCGTTCTTCAGGCCAGCTGGCCTTTTCCACCACTGCCGCTGGAGTCGTCGGCGGGTAGCCGCCAGTTATGAGTTCCGCCGCCACCTCGTTAATCATGCCGACGCTCAGGAAGATGAGCATGGTTGCCTCGTGGGCGGCCAGGGCCCGTAAATTTTCTTTTTCCGGTACTGGAGTACGTCCGGCCCGCCGGGTAATGATTACCGTTTGTGAGACCTCGGGCAGGGTCATTTCGGCTTTGAGGGCGGCGGCGGTGGCAGCGGCCGAACTGACGCCGGGGATAATCTCGTAGGGGATGTCAAGCTCATCCAAACGGCACATTTGCTCCTTTATGGCGCCGTAAATGGCCGGGTCACCGGTGTGCAGGCGTACTATTCGGCGGCCCTCGGCGTGATTCCGGCTGATAATGGTAATTATTTCATCCAGATTCAGGCTGGCGGAATTATGAATTTCAGCCCGCAGGCCGTTTACCAGGGCCGGATTAACCAGGGAACCGGCGTAGATGATTATATCGGCGTTTTTTAATAGTTTCTGGCCCTTAACGGTGATTAACTCCGGGTCTCCCGGCCCGGCTCCGATTATGTAGACTGGATTCATTTTGTCCTCACTATCATGGTGGAAAAATAATGCAGGTTGTCCTGCCTGTTCAGGCAGTCATAGATTATCCGCTCTTCGTTCCGGGCCGTTTTTTCAATTAATACCGCTTTATTCCCTAATTCAAGTTCCCGCAGCAGGGCGGTTATTCTGGGCATAACCCGGTGCAGTTTCATCAGAACAACGGTTTGAAAGGTGCTGAAGACCTGCCGCAGTTTATCGTTGTTGAAGGTCGCGGGAACCACGGCCAGCATATCATCCCCCTGACAGAGAGGGACATTGGCGGCGGCGGCGCAGGCGCTGATGGACGAAACACCGGGGACGATAACGGTTTTGCTCTTCGGGGCTCGTTCCAGCAGGCTCTGACAGGTGTAGAAGCCGGTGCTGTAGATGGCAGGGTCGCCCAGGGTGGGGAAGGCCACATCCTGCCCGTTTTCAAGGCGGCTGATTATGGCATCCACCGCTTTCTGCCAGGCGGCGCTGACCTCGGGGGCTGGTGCCTCGCCCATGTGCACCTTCTGCATGGGGAAGTGAATTTCAACGATGTCCTTATCCGCCGTGGAGAGTGACTGCTCCACTATCCAGAGGGCGGTGGAGCTGCCGTCTGCGCGGCTCTTGGGGACAACGAAGCATGAGCAGTTTTTAAGAATCCGGCTGGCCTTTAAGGTCAAGAGTTCGGGATCACCGGGGCCGACACCGACTACATAGAATGTTCCTGTCATTTTTTTCCTGTAATTATCGTAATGGGTTTGAAATTTATGATCTTATTCGTTTCCGGCGGGAAGGAGGCCCGGCTGACCTGGATGGTGCTGGTCTGAACCCGCAGGCCGGCCTGGTGGAGGAGGGCCGGGGCCTGATCTCTCGTGGAGCTTATAACCGCGTTTACAACCATGATGCCCTGGGGGGCCAGGGCGGCGACGCCGGATTTTATAATCTCTGCCAGGCGGCCGCCGCTGCCGCCGATAAATATCCGTTCCGGCCGCGGCAGGGAATTCAGGGCCTCTGGAGCCCGGCCTTTGACGAGGGTTATGCTGCCTGCTTGGTAATGTCTGATATTGGCCGTGATATTATCCTGTTCTTCCGGTTGTTGTTCCACGGCAAATATCCGTAATTCGGGGCAGAGACGGGCGGCCTCAAGGGAGATGGAACCGCTCCCCGCCCCGATATCCCACAATACGCCCTGTCTCGGCAGACGCAGATGATGGAGAGTGGCGGCCCGTACCTCGTTCTTGGTGATAAGGCCCCGGCTGTGTCTGATATCATTCTCATTTAAGCCCAGGGCAAAATCCACTTCAGGCAGAGGTCGTTTTTGTTGTTTTTGTTTGATAATAACGATATTAAGGGCGGAAAAGCGCCTTCCGGCAATCTCCCGCGGGCAGCCTCTGGTGAGACGTTCGTCCGGACTGCCTAAATCCTCGGCTATCATCATCAGTATATTCTCTTGAGCTATGCCGATTCTGGCCCCGGTCTCCAACAGTCTTTGGGCGATGAGGGCCGGAGTCCGCCGGTGGTCGGTGAAAACAATAGTTTTGGGGTGGCGCAGAATACGAACCGCGAAATTATCATCATCCCGGCCGTGCAGGCTGATGAAGCAGGCATCGTCCCAGGGCTCCCGGAAGCGGGCGCAGGCTGTTTGCGGGGCCGAGAGGGCGGGGTGAATAATCAGGCTGGGGCCGAACAATTCTATCAGGCGGCGGCCGATGCCAAAGAACAGCGGATCACCGCCGCTGAGAACCGCAATATCGCCGCGTTTTAATTCATCCGCCATCCTGATCAGGGACTCCGGCAGTGGGGTAACGGGATAGATGGAACCGCTGAAATCTCCCAGAGCCGGGCGCAGGCGCCGCGGGCTGAAGGCCGTCCGACAGCGGGTCAGTAAAGCCGTTTTGTCGGGGGACAGCCCTGGGTCGCAGCCTAAGAGAAATAATTTAGACATGCTCCACCACCTTTCCCGGACTCTCGACGAGGTAGACTGCTGTCGGCAGTCCGGAGGTACGGGCGGCGTAATCTCTGGCCTTAAGGCAGACCTGGCGGATAACAGAGTCCTGGCCCGTGGCCCGCAGCCGTTGATATATCTCGCGGGCGGTATTGGCGTCAATAAGACTCAGGCCCAGTTGTTCGTCGGCGGTTAGAGCGGCGATGAAATCTGCCGCCGGTTTGATCTCCAGGGCGCCGTTTCTGACATGGGTCTGGGGGATAGCCATGGCTGCCTTTAGTATCTTGGCCCACATGCCGCTCAGGTGAATTTTTTTAAAGCCGAAATCTCTGGCGGCCAGCAGGGAAAATTCAAGATAATCACCCATCATGGCGTAGGATTCCACCGGCAGGGCCAGCAGTTGCTGGGCCGCCTTCTCTGAGGTCCGGCCGGTGGAAAGGACGATCTCCCGGCAGCCGGTTTCATAGGCCACGGCCATGGAGGCCTTGATGGTGGCCGTCCAGGCCGCGGCGGAGATGGGCCGGACAATGCCGGTGCTGCCCAGGATGGAGAGGCCGCCGACAATGCCCAGCCGGTAATTCAGGGTCTTCTCGGCCAGTGCCCGGCCGTTGGGGATGGATATTTCAACTATTATTTTTTTCGCCGCTTCGTGGACGGGCCAGGGCAGATCCCGCAAGGCGGCGGCAATCATCTGGCGGGGGACGGGATTAATGGCCGGCTGGCCCACTGGGATGGCCAGACCAGGTTTGGTAACTACCCCTACGCCTTCACCGTTTTTGAAGATCAGGCCGGGCGGTTGGGTCTCGGTGGAGATGCCGCTCACCAGGCTGACGGCGGTTCTGATCTCGGCTCCATTTGTAACATCAGGGTCGTCCCCGGCATCCTTGATGATCGAGGCCCGGGCGGTTGGGGGATTGCTGTCTGTCAGGCGGCAGTCCGTGACGATAAACTCCCGTTCCTTGTGGTCGGGGAAGGGAATACGCACCCGGCCGGGGGCCTTGCCGTTAACCAGGAGTAAGGCCGCGGCTCTGGCGGCGGCGGCGGCGCAGGCTCCGGTGGTAAAACCTGAGCGTAGTCTTTTTTTACGGGGCGTCATGGTTATTCTGGCTATTCAAATTATTCGGCGGCCTGGGCCAGTTTAAGCAGGGCGTTGATAATAGCGGCGGCAATGGAGCTGCCGCCCTTGCGGCCCAGAGAGGTTATAAAGGGATAATCCCTGCCGCTTAGAATCTGTTTGGATTCCTCGGCGTTGACAAAACCCACCGGCACCCCGATGACGAGGCGGGGGCGGTCGTTGGCCGGTAAATCGGCGATAAGCTCCATAAGCCGCAGAAGGGCGGTGGGGGCGTTGCCGATGGCCACGATCCCCGGCCGTGTTT
Source organism: Desulfobacterota bacterium M19 (assembly GCA_048820955.1). Taxonomy (GTDB): domain Bacteria; phylum Desulfobacterota; class Desulfobulbia; order Desulfobulbales; family VMSU01; genus JAADIV01. The sequence goes on from JBMERE010000009.1 coordinate 127,073, forward strand.
TCAAGGTCTCTTTGATGGCGGTCTCGGCTCTGGTGGCCTGACGGCCGGCGGCAAGTTCGGCAATATCAGGCTCAGCGATACGGCATATCACTTGGCCGCCCCACGGGGCAAGCAGCCTCTGATTAATACCGGCGGCCACCATGTTGACATCGGTTACAATATCCATTCCCGCCCGCAGGGCCGTAATGGCGGAGGTAACTGCCTGGGGGTGAAATGCCATATTACGGGCGAAATCAAAATCACCAGTGGCATGAATTACCCGCTGGATGATGGCAAAATGGCTGGCCGGCAGATCTTCCGGCCGCAGTCCGGTACGTTCTGTGAACTCTTCTTTGATGATGGTAAAACTCCGGGCCTCAATGGCCTCGGGCTTTATCTTGACGGGTGTGGTCATTCTTTGTCCTTTCGTTCGATGGCGGCTGTTCACTTATTGTAAAATGAGTGACTGTCCGCGGGTTTGTGTTTTCGGCAGAATTTGATAAAATTCTCAGCCGCCGCCGGGGCAGCTCCCCAGTGGAGATGGAGATATCCCGCCAGGGTATTATTAATCATATAGCCCTCTCGGCGGCCATCCTGTAAGGTATATATTCGTTGCACATTATCCGGCATGGCTTTGATGTCGGAGTAATGGAATTCATGGCCGCGTAGACAGGGGATCTGGCCCCAGAACCGGCTGTCATGTACGGCGGCCTCCCGGTAGCCCAGGGCGGCCAGTCGTTTTTTCATTCTGGTCACGGTGGGGAAGACCCCGGCCATGGTAAAAAAATTGTCTTCCAGATCCCGGATACCACCGGTGAGATACATGAAACCGCCGCATTCCGCGTACAGAGGGCCGCCGGCCCGCGACCATTCCCTGATTTCCTTTAATAATTTCTGGTTGGCCGCAAGCTCTGCGGCGTACAACTCCGGATAGCCGCCTCCGAGGTAGACGGCATCAATATCTGCCGGCAGCTGCTTGTCCTTTAAAGGACTGAAGGGGATCAACTCAGCTCCTGCCATGGAGAGCATATCGAGATTATCCTGATAATAAAAGCAGAAAGCCTGATCCATGGCAATGGCGATACGGCATGATTTTTGAGCGGCCGGAGCCGGATCGGCAGACTGATTGCTCCAGGAGGCGGGCGGCCGGGGCAGCGGGCAGGCGGCAATAAGGTCGTCTAAGCCCATATCATTAATGGCCGCGGCTAACTGCGCGATTCCCGCCTCATCTAAGGGCCTTTCTTCGCCCATGTTCAGGCCGAGATGACGTTCCGGGATATTGAACGCCGTCTCTCTGGGGATGGAACCCAGCACCCTTGTCCGGCAATAGCGTTTAATGGCGTCAACTAATAACTGCCGATGGCGGGGGCTGCCCACCCTGTTGAGGATAACGCCTGCCAGATTAATCTTCGGGTCCAGGCTTTCGAAGCCCTTGACCACGGCCGCTATGCTCTCAGCGCATGATCTGGTGTCCACCACCAGTATCACCGGCAGGTTCAGGGTGCGGGCCAGGGCGGCGCTGCTGCTCTCGCCCCCGTCAAAGAGGCCCATGACCCCCTCCACCACGAGTGCTTCGGCGTCCCGGCCATGTTTCATGAATGATGACCTGACAAAATCCGGGCCGCACATTTTTAGATCAAGATTCCTGGAGACCCGGCCGCAGACCATCCGGTGGAGGGTGGGATCAATGAAATCCGGCCCGCATTTAAAGGGCTGCACCACCATGCCCCGCTGTTTCAGGGCGGCAAGGATACCAAGGGTTATAGTGGTCTTGCCCGCCCCGCTGTGGGTGGCAGCTATTATGAATCCATGGCGCTCAGTCATTTTTTATGGTCAGCATTTTCTGTTCGGCAGATATTTATCCCCGGCTGTTCCGGTTTGACGCAGGCCAAAATCCACCTGGCAGGGCAGGTCAGCATGGCGGCTTCGTCGGGTATCTAAAAATATTTAAAGGCCACCTGTCTGACCCCTGAAAAATCATCCATATAGGGATGGCTGTCTATACTGAACATCTGTTTAAGCAGTTCCGGGGTCAAGGTCTCAGACACGGAGCCGATTTTTAATATTTTCCCCTCATGAAGCAGGATGATGGTATCACAGTAGGCCGCCGCCAGATTAAGATCATGAATGGCCGCAATTACGGTGCCGCCGCGTTGTTTCATCCTTTGCCTGATGGTTCGCATGATCTTGATGCTGTGATGAATATCCAGGTTGGATGTCGCCTCGTCCAAGAGCAGGGTGGGGGTATCCTGGGCCAGGGCCCGGGCCACCATCACCAGCTGTTTCTCGCCGCCGGAGAGATGGGGCAGGAGGCGCTCCTTGAAATCACTGATATCAAGATCGGCCATGACCTCGGTAACCATTTCCCAGTCCCTGACTCCGGGGCTGGTAAAACGGGGGATATGGGGATGGCGGCCCATCATCACTATGTCCTGAACCGTAAAATCAAAGTTTATCTTGAATTCCTGGGGCACCAGGGCCAGTTCCCTGGCCAGTTCCCGGCGGTTATAATCGGCCAGGGGATGCCCCTTGAAGTGCAGCTCTCCTGAGCCCGTTATGGTGCCTAAAAGCAAGTCAATGAGGGTGGTCTTGCCGCTGCCATTGGCACCGATAAGGCCGTAGAACAGACCGGGCGTAAAGCGGCAGGAAAGATCACGCAGCACGGTCTTGGCACCATGGGCAAAGGAGATGTTATCGAGGTCGTAGAGGTTCATCTTCCCAGTTGCCGGCGGCGGAAAATATAACAGAAAAACGGGCCGCCGATGAGTGAGGTCAGGATGCCGATGGGTACCTCTGACGGCAGAACAGCCCTGCTTATGGTGTCGGCTCCAAGGAGGAGCAGGGCACCGGCCAGAAAAGAGGCCGGCAGCAGCCGCCGGTTGTCCGGCCCGGCCACCATGCGCATGAGATGGGGAATAATCAAACCGATGAAGCCGATTATTCCTGAAACCGAGACACAGACAGCCGTGAGCAGGGAAGCGGTAACAATTAGTATTTTACGGCTCCGCGCCGTATTTACCCCAAGGGAAGCGGCGCTGCGGCTGCCCAGAGCCATGATGTTAAGGTCACGGCTGTAAAAGAGAATAACGAGACTGGTGGCAGTTACCACGCTCAGGGTCAGTTCAACATCATGCCAGGTCCGGGAGGCGAAACTGCCCATGAGCCAGAAGATAATTATCGAGACCTGTTCATCGGCCAGATATTTGATGAATCCGATACCGGCACTTAAAATAGCGGCGACAATAACTCCGGAGAGGATAAGGGTGTTGGCCGAGGTGCCGCCGTTTTCGGCCAGATAAAGAACGGCGGTCATGGCAGCCAGGGCTCCGGCGAAGGCAAAGAGGGGCACCGAGAAGGAGCTGGGCATGGTGAGGCTGAGGATCAGAGCCAGTGAGGCGCCAAAGGCGGCCCCGGATGAGACCCCAAGGGTATAGGGATCGGCCAGGGGGTTTAAGAGAACGGCCTGAAAGACCACCCCTGCTACTGCCAGTCCGCCGCCAACCAGAGCGGCGGTGAGGATACGGGGCAGGCGGATATCCATGATTACGGCCTGAAAGACGGCATTACCGTTAGAGGGGATGCCTCGCAGGCTGGCTGAGATAATATTAATAATATCTGTGGCTGGTATTTTGATATAGCCCAGGCCGCAGGATACTACAATAAGCCCGGTGAGGGCCACTCCCAGAATGCTGAGCAGGATGGGAAGGGGTAAGTTACGCAATTAACATTCCCCCGAGGCAGAGAAAAAGGCCCAGGCCTAAAAAGACGAGGTCAAGGAATCGGTAGCGCATCACCACGAGGATACTGAGGGTGGCAAGACAGAGGATGATACTTAAAAAATCACTTAGATATATCCAGATATTGCTGGTTTTAAAGGCCTTGTGGAGATTGGCAAGCCAGGCAAGACCGGGCTGCGGCCTCTTGTGGATAATCTCCATAAGGCCGGTGTCCTGGTTAATAATGTAGGTGGTCCGGCCGTGAAAACCGTAAAGAAATTCGAGACGGCGGCCGCCGTCCCGCAGACGGATGACCCTGGGGGTGTCGGGGCGCTGGATGATGTTCTGATAGTGGCCGATGAAGTCCCGCACGGCCTGATTGCTGACGGTTTTAATGGCGCGGCTTTCTGGCTGGCGCTGGTAAAAAAAAGAGAAGGCCTGCCGGTGGTTAAGCATGATACCGCTCAAACAGTAAAAAATGATAAAGGCTGCGGTTAATAAACCGCCAAGGCGGTGTATTTTATGGGCGAGTCTCGTAATTGCCGGGGAGGGCATAAAAAAACCTCAAAACTAAAAAAAGATTGAGGACAGCCCGGTTTATCCACAAAAAACAGGAGGCCGTTTATCTTTCCAGGAGTAAACGGCTATGATCCTCAGGCAGGTCTTCTGGCTTATCCCGCCCTTTTAACGGCCTTCCCGATCCTGACCGGATCAGTGACACTCAAGGTTAAAACGGCTTCCGGCCCCTATGGGGGTGGGGCGGCAGGATTTACAGCGATGGGCCCGCTCCCGATTCGCACGGGATTCCCTTTTTAAATCTAAAATAGATACCTGATATAAACTTTTTAACCTGAATCAAGATTGTTGTCAATGCCATTCGCCGGCGGAAACGGGGATTGACACGGAGTTGTAATTCGTTATAATCCTGCCTGAATAATGCGGTTAGGATTAAATCGCTCTGATACAAATTCAGATAAAACAAATATGATACAGAATGAACAGATGAGTCTTAAACACAATCCCCTGGCCCGGTTCTCAAGGGGCTTTTTTTACCCTTTTAATTCATTAGGGTTTATTCGCCGGCACCGAGTGCTTTACAGGTATGTTATTCTGCCCTTTTTGATTAATGTACTCACCTTTGTCGGGGTAATTTACTGGGGATTCGACTTTTTTCAGAAGCAGGTCATGTCCCGGCTGCCTCAGGGGGATGCCTGGTACTGGCTGATCTTGAATTATTTTGTTATTATCGCCGCGGTTCTTGTTGTTCTGGTTCTGATCTTTTTTTCCTTTTCGGTACTGGGGGCCTTAATCGCCTCTCCTTTTAATGATCAACTCTCTGAACGTACCGAAAAGCTGCTCACCGGCGGAGAAGAACGCTCTTTCTCCTGGAAGGGCTTCTGGCAGGATACCATTCGCACCCTGGCCGCTGAAACTAAAAAGGTGGCTGTTTTTCTGTTAGGTATGCTGGCCCTGCTCCTCCTGCATCTTGTGCCTCTGCTGGGTACTGCCCTTTATCCAGTGCTTTCCGTTGCCTGGACCGCTCTTTTTCTGGTCCTGGAATATAACGGCTATGTCTTTGCCCGCCGAAGCATGACCTTTGCCGGTCAGCGGCGGGCGATATTCCGCCACATGGCCCTGATGAGCGGCTTCGGACTCGGCATGCTCTGCCTCCTTGCTATTCCCTTTCTGCAGTTTCTCGCCATTCCCCTCGGTGTGGTGGGGGCGGTACGAATGCTGGAGGAGGCGGGTGAACTCGGTGCCGGCAAATCCGGCACTGAGTTGGAAAAATAGATTTTTTACGACGCCGTCAAACTTTATTTTTTTCGTCGAGCTGTTTCTGGAGCAGTTCTTTCTCCCGCTTCAGTTCTTCGTAAACCTTTTCAGCATTCTTTTCGGCGTTCTTCTGTTTATTGCTTATATCAGCAACCCGCTCCTTGATTTTCTCCTCTTTGATTTTCAATTCATTGGTGCCGAAAAGTGAGGAGGCGAGATAAATATAAGAGAATTTAAGCAGAGCAATATCATCTGTCTTGATTTTATCCAGGGTCTCGGGATCAATATCGTAAATTTTCAGGAATGAGCTGTGAAAAATGAAATCACGGAATTTTTCGAGATTGGTGCTGGCCATGAAAAACATCTTCTGGGCTTCTTCGCTCAGGGTGGCTTGAAAACCAAAGGACTTACGACGCATGACCAGCTCCATCCACCCCTTGTTCAAGACATCCCGTTCATCTAAACCCTGATCGGCCCGCCACTCTCTGACTGTCCATTCCTTGTCTTCTTCGTGGCCCTTGCAGTAATCTTCCTTGACTAAAAAAAAGAATTTTTCGGTGTCCTGTTCTTCCTGGGCGCCTTCATGAAAATCAGCCATGCCCACGGGATAATAGCGGCAGGCCGATGGCCGGTCAGTGTATACCAGACAGCCCTCTTCGGTGACAAAGGGGCAGCGGCCCTCTTTGGTCAGATGAATCTGGACACCGGGCATATCGGTCTGCTGGATAAAGATGGGCTTGGTGTAGCGCAGCAGAAATTCATCGGAATCAATGCCGATTCTTTTCCTCAGGCAGAGAATATCAAAGGGGGTAAGAATTATATTAATATTACCGCAGCAGGCGGTGAAACAGGATACGCCCGGATGGCATCTGAACTTGATTGTGCTGTCCAGCGTTAATTTATGGGGCATGATGTGGCTGGGATTTTTATCCATTCCCATGATTTTTTCCTTGGCATGGGAGATATTTTCTTCGGTCATTTTTCTTCCTTTTTTATTACGAGGGAGAGCTGTTTAACTTTTTTGGCCCGTGGCCATTATGGCCGGTAAAAAAAATTCTTGTTAAATCAAATATACGGCTTAGATTGTTTTGGCGTATCTGTAGTCAACAGGTTTATTAACCGCCCACACTAATCATCACTATCCCCGCTTGTCAAATATATTTTAAACTTAGAGCGCGGTTAACCTGAAATCTTTTCGAAGAATGCGCACGGAAGGGCATTTTTTACTTGACTTTTAGATGGGGAAAATTTAAAAAATGTTTTGGAAAATGAGCGCTCACTCATTCTTTAATGAGCAATAAAATATTCATTGTGTGATTCTATCGGAAAATCAGGGCGATAAAGCCACAATGGAGCTGAGGTGGTAAACACTCGTGCTTTTTTCCGGGTTCTGGTTATTGGCCGGTGCTTAAACTGAAATGGCGGTTTTAAATTAGTTCGCGTCATTAAATTAATTGTCCGGCATGTTGTTTTTTAAGAACTGGCGTCGTATTTGCGGCGTCTAATATTCAATCCAATGTGAGGAGGTATTTAAATGCCAAGTTATGTAGATCCTTCAAAGTGTGACGGTTGCAAAGGTGGTGACAAGACCGCCTGTATGTACATCTGCCCGAACGACTTGATGGTACTCAACGCAGAAGAGATGCGGGCCTATAATCAGGAGCCCGATGCCTGCTGGGAATGCTATTCATGTGTCAAAATCTGTCCCCAGGGCGCCATCGCTGTCCGCGGTTACTCTGACTTTGTACCGTTGGGTGGTCAGGTACATCCCATGCGGAGTTCCGATTCCATTATGTGGACGGTTAAATTTCGTAATGGCAATGTAAAACGCTTTAAGTTCCCGATTCGGACTACTGCTGAGGGTGCTGCCAATGCCTATGAGGGTTCAACCGGTGCCGATCTCAGCAATGAGCTGCTGTTCAATGAGACCGCTCTGAAGACCCCTGATGCCGACAAAATGGCTAAGTAATTATTGATAAATAATCTCGCTAAATAAATTTAGGAGGAAAGGATATGGCGTTACCTAATAAGCCGATTGGTGAAATTCCTGCGGTTGTAGATCCGGAAATTGTAGAGCATGACGTTGACGTATTGATCGTTGGCGGTGGTATGGCGGCCTGTGGAACTGCCTTTGAAATCAAGAAGTGGGCTCCGGCCGATATGAAGATCACCCTGGTTGACAAGGCCGCGATGGAACGTTCCGGCGCTGTTGCTCAGGGGCTGTCTGCTATTAATACTTATATTGGCGAAAACCCCATTGAGAATTACGTCAAGATGGTTCGTAACGATCTCATGGGTATTGTTCGTGAGGATCTGATCTACGATCTGGGCCGTCACGTTGATGATTCCGTTCATCTCTTTGAGGAGTGGGGCCTTCCCATCTGGAAGAAGGACGATGCCGGTCACACCCTGAATGGTGCTGTCGGTAAAGCCAAGGCCAAGACTCTGCCCGAGGGCGGTCAGCCTGTACGTACCGGTAAATGGCAGATCATGATTAATGGTGAGTCTTACAAGTGTATCGTCGCTGAGCCGGCTAAAAAGGCCCTGGGTGAGGAGAACTGCCTGGAGAGAATCTTCATCGTTAAACTGCTCTTGGACAAAAACAAAGAGAATACCATTGCTGGTGCGGTTGGTTTTTCCACCCGTGAAAACAAGGTTCATGTCTTCAAATGTAAAGCAATGTCCGTATGCTGCGGCGGCGCGGTAAATATCTTCCGTCCCCGTTCCACCGGTGAAGGTAAAGGCCGGGCCTGGTATCCGGTATGGAATGCCGGTTCCACCTACACCATGTGCGCTCAGGTAGGTGCTACCCTGACCATGATGGAAAATCGTTTCACCCCGGCTCGTTTCAAAGATGGTTACGGCCCGGTTGGCGCCTGGTTCCTGCTCTTCAAGGGTAAAGTACAGAATGGTAACGGTGAGTTCTATGCCGGTAGTGATGCTGCCAAGGAAGAGCTGAAGAAGTTCATGCCTTATGGCGCTTCTGCAGTTACTCCCACCTGCCTGCGTAATCACCTGATGCTCAACGAGCTGAAGGAAGGCCGCGGTCCTATCTTTATGGCCACCGATGTTGCGTTGAACTCCTTCCTGGACGCTAAGAAGGCTGATGGAATGGATGACAAGGCCCTGAAGAAGTACTGGAAAGAGCTGGAATCCGAGGCCTGGGAAGACTTCCTGGATATGTCTGTTGGTCAGGCTGGTCTGTGGGCCGGTATGGATATTGAGCCGGAGAAGGTTGGTTCTGAGATTATGCCCACCGAACCTTATATGCTGGGATCTCATTCCGGTTGTTGCGGCATCTGGTGTTCCGGTCCTGAAGAGGACTGGGTTCCCACCGTTGACGGCCCCCGTTCTCATCAGTACAAATGGGGTTATAACAGAATGACCACCGTTAACGGCCTTTTCACCGCTGGTGATGGTGTTGGTGCTTCCGGTCATAAGTTCTCCTCTGGTTCCCATGCTGAGGGGCGGATTATTGCCAAGCAGCTGGTTAAGTATGTAAAGGACAATGAGGGCTTTACTCCTGAACTGTCTCAGACTGCTCAGGAACTGGCTGACGAGGTTTACGCTCCGGTTAAACTGTTCCATGAGTTCTCAGCTGCCAGCACCGCGGTTGATGTTAATCCCAATTACGTTAAACCGGCCGGCCTGATGATGCGTCTCATGAAGGCTACTGATGAGTATGGCGGTGGTGTAGCCACATACTACATGACTTCCGGCAAGCTCCTGAATATTTGTCTGGATCTCCTGCGCTTGCTGCGTGAGGATGCTGCCAAGATGGCTGCCGGCGATCTCCATGAGTTGCTGCGTTGCTGGGAGAACTATCATCGTATCTGGTGTGTGGAGACTCATATCCGTCACATTGAGTTCCGTAAGGAATCCCGTTTCCCGGGCTTCTACTATCGTTCTGACTTCCCCAATGTTGATGACGAGAACTGGAAGTGTTTCGTTAACTCTTCCTTTGATCCCAAGACTGAAGAGTGGAAGTGCGAGAAGGTTCCCTGTATCAACATCATTGAGACCGAACCCTGGATCTAATCCATAGTTCGATACGGTTTGCATAATTGAAACCGCTATGCTTCAAGGAATCTCCAGGCGCTGTAATGGCGTCTGGAGATTTTTTTAGAAGGAGAGATTTATTAGTTTTGGCTTAATTGATTGACTGGTGTAACTATTAATCAGGGATAGGTGAAAAACGGCCCTGAACAGTTACTGATTGGTTTAATAGTGGTGAATGGATTAAGCCAAGAAGAATGAATTTTATTAACACTTTTAATTAATGGAGGAGTGGCATGACAGACGCAGGTGGAGCATCCCCTATGGGTGCGGTACTGGTCGTGGGTGGCGGTATCAGCGGAATGACCGTAGCCTTGGAAGCCGCGGAGGTTGGTAAGGACGTCTTTCTCATTGAAAAAAATCCTTATCTCGGCGGTAGAGTTGCGCAGTTAAATCAATATTTTCCGAAGCTTTGTCCGCCGTCATGCGGTATGGAGATTAATTTTAAACGTCTCAAAAATAACCGCAAGGTTCGGATGTACACCATGACTCAGATCAAATCTGTGAGTGGTGCGGCTGGTAATTATGAGGTCACTCTGGAGACTGCCCCCCGGATGGTGAACAATAATTGTACGGCCTGTAATGATTGTGTGGCTGTCTGTCCTGAGGAGCGTGACAACGCCTTTAATTTCGGGATGGACAAGACCAAGGCAATCTATAAGCCCCATGAGATGGCCATGCCCATGAAGTACGTCATTGACCCAGAGGCCTGTACCAAATGCGGTAAATGCGTTGAGGCCTGTAAGTATCAGGCTATTGAGCTTGATATGGCTCCCAGGATTTTTACGGTGAATGTCGCTTCCATTGCCTGGTCAACGGGCTGGAACCCCTATGATCCGACGCGCATGGAGAATCTGAAGTTTAATCAGTCTGATGCCATTATAACCAATATGATGATGGAACGTCTTGCCGCGCCGGCCGGCCCCACCAAGGGCAAAATTTTACGGCCGGGCGATAATAAGGAACCAGAGTCCTTTGGCTTTGTCCAGTGTGCCGGTTCCCGGGATGAGAATCATCTTGAGTATTGCTCGTATATCTGCTGTATGGCCACCATGAAGCAGATTACCTATATTCGGGAACGTTATCCCGAAGCCCCGATTTATGTCTTCTATATTGATCTCCGTACTCCTGGTAAATATGAGAAATTCCGGGCTCAGTTGATGGATGATCCCAATAATCATTTTATTAAGGGTAAGGTGGCGGATATTGTTCCGGAGTCCGATGGCGGTGTTACCATGATTGCTGAAAACGCGGTAACCGGTGAGAAAATTGAGCAGAAGGTCGATCTGGCCGTTCTCGCTACCGGCATGGAGCCTGCTGCCAGATCACAGGCTGCGGCTCTTGGTGTGCAGGTGGATAATAATGGTTTCATCGTCAGTGATGCCGATAAAGCCATGTTGTCTGCCGGCTGTGCCCGTAAGGCCTCGGATGTAGTAACCGCAGCCCAGAATTCAACTGCGGTTGCCTTAAAAGCAATTCAAGCCTCAAGGAGATAAGTAGATGGAGAAGAAAACTCAAGCATATATCTGTACTGGTTGTGGAATAGGTGATGCTCTCGATATTGAGGCCCTCTCCGAGATGGTGTCTTCTGATATGAGCGTTGACTGCAAGAGTCATGGTGCTTTATGCGGCAAGGACGGTCGGGCTCTAATTGAAGGTGATATCAGTGAGGGTGTTAATACCATAGTTATCGGAGCCTGCTCAATGCGGGTTATGCAGGACGAATTTGACTTTGGTGAAGATAAGATTGTCACCCGTGCTAATTTAAGGGAGCAATGCGCCTGGTGTCAGGGTGAAGAACCTGATGCTGAGTATGTGCAGGAACTGGCTTCTGATAATATGCGGATGGCCTGTGTCAAGGCCGAAAAGCAGGAAATCCCGGAGGCCTTTCAGTTAGAGAAGCTGACCAGGGATATTCTGGTGATGGGTGGTGGTATTGCCGGGCTTACAGCGGCCAAAGAGGCCTCTCTTGCCGGTTATTCCGTTACTCTGGTCGAGAAGGCGGCGGTTCTGGGCGGCAAGGCTCTGGGCTGGCGGAAGCAATTTCCCACCAAGGCGCCATGGAGTAGTTTAGAGAATCCCACAATTGCCGATATGGTAAAAGAAGTGGAGAGCGATTCCAATATTACCGTTAAGACCGAGACCGAGGTTGCCCGGATTGCCGGAGCGCCCGGGGCATTCAAGGCCTCTTTCAAGGCGGCCGGCAGTACCTCTGAGTGGGATGCCCCCGCCAAGGTAGGGGTTGACGAGAAGGAGCTTATCGAGAAGGGCGAGATGGAAGATCCCAACGCCGGCAAGAACGACTATATGATGGAAAACCCCGATGCCGTTACCTTCGGCGGGGTGGTATTAGCTACTGGCTGGATTCAGGCCGATGTCTCGGAATATGAACACCTTGGCTATGGTAAATTGAAGAATGTTGTTACCAATGCCGAGTTTGAGAAGCTGGCGAAAGAAGGTAAGGTTCCGGCCAAGGTTGCTTTTATTCAGAGCCCCGGCGGAGCGGAAAATGATGAGGATTTTCCATATTGTAATTCCGTTACTTCAATGGTGGCCTTGAAGCAGGCAGCCTATGTGCGGGAAGATAACCCTGATGACGGCCAGGCCTATATTCTATATCAGCATATGCGTACCCCAGGCCAGATGGAGATGTTTTATAAGGGAATCCAGCAGGATGACGGTATTTTCCTGACCAAGGCCGCTGTTACTCAGGTTGCCGAGAGCGGTTCAGGACTTGCTGTATCCATGCAGGATACCCTCTTGAATGAGGATATCACTCTTGATGTTGATATGGTGGTTCTGGCAGCCGGTATGGTGCCAACTACCCGTGATGAGTCCACTATTAATCTGGCCTATCGTCAGGGCCCGGCCTTCCTGGATCTTGACCTGTTTGACGGCTATGCCGATTCTCATTTTATCTGCTTTCCTTATGAGACCAGAAGAACCGGAGTGTATGCCTGTGGTGGAGTCCGTAAGGCCACTACTATGGAAGAGACCATTGATGACGCGACCGGGGCGGCTTTAAAGGCGATTCAGTGTATTGAATCAGTTGACCGCGGGGTGGCTGTTCATCCACGGTCTGGTGACAAGACCTTTCCTGAGTTCTTCTTTCAGAGATGTACGCAGTGTAAACGCTGTACGGAAGAATGTCCCTTCGGGGCCCTGGATGATGATGAGAAGGGCACGCCGCTGCCTAATCCCACCCGCTGCCGGCGCTGTGGTACCTGTATGGGAGCCTGCCCGGAGCGGATCATCGGCTTCAAGGATTATAATGTCGATATGATCGGCTCCATGATCAAGGCCGTCGAGGTGCCGGATGACGATGAGGATAAACTCAGGATTCTGGCCCTTGTTTGTGAGAATGATGCCTATCCGGCTCTTGACATGGCTGGTATGCGTGGTAATAAGATCAACAATCTGGTGCGGGTGATTCCTGTTCGCTGTCTGGGCTCGGTAAATATGGTCTGGATTAAGGATGCCATGTCTTCGGGAATGGACGGGGTTATTCTGCTGGGTTGCAAGTACGGTGATAATTACCAGTGTCATTTTGTTAAGGGCTCGGAAATTGCCAACAAGCGTATGGAGAATATCGGCGAGACCCTGGGGACTCTGGGGCTGGAACCGGAGCGCTGTGTGGCCAAGCAGATTGCCATTACCGATTATGATACCGTTCCTGATGTGATTAACGAATTTGTTGAGGAGATCATTGAATTAGGACCAAACCCCTTCAAGGGTTTCTAAAATAACTTTGTTTGAAAATAAGCGGACAATTATCGACCGGGAAATCCGGTGCTGATTGTTCGCTTATTTAATAGTATGATTGTTTTTTTATGGCATGCATGGAAGATGAAGGTATCAAATTGATCTTGGCGGATGCCGGGTGATTTTTTGATAACACAACAGGAGAAGACAAATGCAGATCAATCCAGATTTGAAATTCATTAGGTATCTTAAGGGAGCGGGTGGTGACACCCTGAAGAAATGCTTTCAATGCGCAACCTGCTCAGTGGTATGCCCCTTGTCCGGAGATGATAAACCCTTTCCGCGGAAGGAAATGATCTGGGCTCAATGGGGGCTGAAGGATAAGCTGGTTGCCGACCCCGATATTTTTCTCTGTCATCAGTGTGGTGATTGTACGGCTTATTGCCCACGAGGCGCCAAACCAGGTGATGTGCTTGGTGCTATTCGGGCCTATGCCTATACTGAGTACGGCTTTCCTTCCGGTCTGGCGCGTCTCGCTACGGCAGCCAAAAATCTACCGCTCTTGATCGGTATTCCGGCAGCCATTATTCTGATAATGTGGTACATATCCGGCGGCATGCATCTGCCCACCGGTGAGATAGATTTCGGTCATTTCTTTGGTCACTGGGATTTTAAATACCTGACCAAGACCACTATGTTTATTGATCTTATCATGCTGCCCGCCGCGGGGCTGGCCGTGTTTTCAGCCTATAAGGGCGTTACCGCCATGTGGAAAAAGATGTGCGAGGGGGCAAATGCCAGTCCTGACTGGCGGCCTTCCTGCGGTAAGTTTATGAATGATTTTTTATGGCCTTCCGTCAAGGAAATCCTTTCCCATGATCGTTTTAATGAGTGTGGAGTTAATAAAGACCGGGCCCGGGGGCATAAACCCCTTATGTATGCCTTTATCGGCCTGTTGATTGTGACTACATACGGCTTTATCTCCAAGGACTTTATCGGTATTTTTGTTCCTTCTCTGCATGGCCCTCTGCATCTCTATGATCCGTTTAAGATTCTGGCCAATGTCAGTGCCGTGGCCTTGATTTACGGTATCTTTATTCTCTGGGGTAATCGTTCCCGCGAGGAGAGTGAAAGCGGTAAGCAGGGTACTTTTTATGACTGGTTTCTGATTTATGAAATTGCCGCTGTGGGCATAACCGGTATTCTTGCTGAGTTAACCCGGCTGGCCGGGCTGCCTTTCCTGGCCTATCTCTTTTATTTCTGTCATCTCGTCTCCATCATGATGCTCTTTCTGTATATGCCTTATACTAAATTTGCCCATATGGTGTACAGAACCTTTGCCATGGCCTTTGAACGTTATCGTGACAGTGGCTTTGCCAACAGTGCCAAGGCTGACTGAAAACGAGAGGTCGTTGTTTTAAAAAAAAACTATTGCAGTATCATCTCTCTTGGGTTATGTTCTCGTGTTGTGCTGGCGTAGCTCAATTGGTAGAGCAACGGTCTTGTAAACCGTAGGTTGCGGGTTCGAGTCCCATCGCCAGCTCCATCTTTTGTTTTTTAAAATTAAATAAGACAACTTATGTCCAGTTGTTGGATGACCTTTTTTTTGGATTGACTGGAGGGGTTCCCGAGCGGTCAAAGGGAACAGACTGTAAATCTGTCGGCGGCGCCTTCGGAGGTTCGAATCCTCCCCCCTCCACCAATTTTATTTGAAGGTTTTTTCCTGTAGGCGGGAATAGCTCAATTGGTAGAGCATCAGCCTTCCAAGCTGAGGGTCGCGAGTTCGAGTCTCGTTTCCCGCTCCATTTTAAATAGTTATGCAGGCTTTATCTGTTGGCCGGCACTTTTTAAGAAGATAAGAAGAACTGGTCGATTTTAATGCCCACGTAGCTCAGCAGGTAGAGCACTTCCTTGGTAAGGAAGAGGTCACCGGTTCAAGTCCGGTCGTGGGCTCCAATTTGGCTGAGCATTACAGGTTGAATGTGGATGGGTGGTCTGATTTAGTTTGAATTGTAAAAAATTCAGTAAAGAAAGCTAATAACTATTCGACCAGGGCGGATAGACTGCTGTAAGTTGTAATTGTTCAGAAAAACGCATCTGGATAGTTACGGAAATTAATTGGTGTGGAGGGGTAAT
>JBMERE010000010.1:0-121432 GCA_048820955.1 Desulfobacterota bacterium M19
ACAATCTAACAATCAAAACGCATTAAATTATGGGCATCACCAATGTCCTCCAAAATAATAAAAAAAGGCGCCGGACTTATTAGCCGGCGCCTTTTTTGTCCCGTAAATTAAACCACGGGGAGAGTTTTGACTTATATTCTCTGTCGTTTGCTTAGAACCAGGCCTCAAGAGACAGGTAGAACTGGCTCATATGATCAACCGGGGCGTAGAACTGGGCGCTGAGAGGATCTTTAGCCACGTCATCAATCTTGACCGGGGCGCCAAGCCAGAAGCCGCTGCCGGTGTAATCATACTTGTAGTACTGATAACCAAGACGGATAAAGGCCTTGCTGAAGCGGCTGATCTTCTCGCCTGCCGGGATATCCCAGATGGTATAGGCCTCTATAACATCACCACGGGTGGCAAGTTTGGAGGCGTAAAGATCATCATTACCCGGGGTCAGAGCTATCCAGTTTTTAGTACCGTGGTTATACTCCAGGCCGATCTTGAAGGGCTGGTTTGGCAGGTCGTAACGAACACCGGTATAGAAGGAGTAACCATCTTTGGTGGTCGGCTGATCCCACCAGGAGGTCAGAAGTCCGGTACCCATCTCATCCACGCCCTCGCCAACCGTGCGGCTCCAGCCGCCGGCGAAGAAATAGTTCAGGTTGTTGTACTTACTCATATAGACAACATCGGTATGGTAGAGATTACCGAGGTTGGCACGGTCTAACTTGAGGTTTTTGTTGGGATTAAGAGGGTCGTAGAAGGCCCCTGTAGGACTGCCAGATTTTTGATCCTGTTCCCAGAAGGCATATTCCAGAGGGTTCACAAAGGTAACACCATCAGGGACATTAAAGAGATTAAAGGCACCAAAGGACTGGAAGTTGAAAAAGGTATTACCCTTGTGATAGACATCCCAGCTCAGGCCGCCAAAGTCAACATTGTTTAAGGCGGTAGTATTCAGATCAGAATTGCCATCACTGCCTGGGCCGGCGTCAAAACCACGGCCGTAACAGAAGCGGACACGACCCGGAAAATCAGACATGCCAAACAGGCTGTCATAGGCGTAGCCAACACTCAGACCGTCAAAGGGCCAGTCCATAAAGGCCACCGGGGTAGCCATTCTCTTGTCGGCGCCAAGACGCAGCTGGGCAGGCGGCCCGTCGGTGGTGGGACGGCGGCCGATGGAAAACCAGACGGGTTCACCGGCAATATTATTCCAGTTGATAAAGGCCCGGTCAACCCGCAGGATATTCCCTTGGGGCTGGCGGGTAGTACCGCCGTCATAACCGGTCATGGCCGAATTCAGCATAAAGGCCCCGCCGCCGTTAAAATTATCATAGGAGGAATCCACGGGATTGCTCTCCATACCCCAGACCTTATACATGGCAAGACGGCCCTTAAACTCCAGGTTCTCGGTGGCCTTGACCCGCATATTAATCCGCAGGCGGTTGGTCCACATGGCGTTGTCATTGTAATCGGTGGCTGGATTGGGAGAATAACCCATACCTGCAAATGCTGCTTTTCTCCCTGCGGCTGTAAATGTTTTAAAATATGGGACTAAAGAATGTTGGACATAATATGCATTTCGATTTGCGTCGCTTCCTGCCGCAACAGAAATCCCCCTGGCCACATTTAACGCATTATAATACTCCGGCACCTTGGCATGAACTGATTCCAGCATAGTCCGAAAATCACCGGACAACTGAAAACGGCTGGCAAAATCCCACTTCTCGGATTTTTCATCCAGGGTATCGCTTACATCCTGAGTGTCGCTTTTGAGCTGACTCATCTGCTGTTTCAGCTGATTCAGCTCTTTGGTTAACTGGTCAATTTTGGCCCCAAGATCTGCGGAACCGCCGCCGGCCATGGCTGTGACCGGTAAGGCGATAACCGCTGCCAGGGCCAATACTGAAAATTTCTTAATCATTCTCTTCCTCCTTTTTTTGAATTGTCTTACTTCCCCGTTTTTGGACAATACATCTGCGCTTACGCAGAATATTACTTTTCCACATATCCCAGAATGTTTTATTTGTCAATGAAATAAAAAAATACTACGCGGTAGTAGTTCAGGAGACAGGAATCAGAGAATTTGTTCAAGAAATTAGGTTTATCCACAACTGAGGCCATAAACTTATTTTATCGACAAGTAAAGTTACGAAAAGGGCTACCATTTAGTGTCGTAATCCCAAACAAAACAACAAAAAAAGTGTTTAATGACACAGATTCAAGGCAGAGCATAATTCGTTGTGAGGATGCTGACGATATGTTCAATAAGTTAGGGATATAAATGTTAAAACCACCGTTCACAAAACAGTTTGAAAAAGACTGGAAGCGGTTACAAAAAAGAAGAAAATCAACTCTGCTCCTCAACATACTGTAATTACATGGGAAAACTGCGAACAAGTCAGTTAGGTTGACCCGCAGCTCATCGGCGATTTTTGATGTAGATTCAAATTGTTCGGCGAGAAAGAACATTGATAGATCAAGACACAATTTGAAGAGTCTGAGAATTACGCAATAAGCGTATAAAAAGTTGCTTTTTTAATACATGTGAGTGTGCTAATGTATAAAAAAGCTGCTTTTCTATACATATAAGAAGATGCCATCAAAAATTATGACAACTTTTATCCTGAAACCGTTACCAATTGATAAAGACTTAGAAACCAAGCCAGTTTTAAAAAAAATGGCAACGGCCCATCGTTATCTCGCTGAGTTGAAAGGAATGGCGGCCACTATTCCCAATGAGTCAATTTTGATTTCGACCTTAACTCTACAAGAGGCTAAGGACAGTTCAGAAATTGAAAACATTATAACCACTCACGATGATCTATATAAATCTGAGTTGTTTTCAAATTTCATTAAAAGTCCGGCTGCCAAAGAGGTTGGGCACTATGCAATCGCTCTACAAAAAGGTTTCGTCAAAGTACGTGAAAGTCGTTTGCTCACCATTAATCAGATTTTAGAAATTCATATAGAACTAGAGCAAAATGATGCCGGTATTCGTAAGTTGCCAGGGACAGAACTAAAAAATGAACATACTGGAGTCACTGTCTATACTCCTCCCCAAAATCACCAAGAAATTTTACAACTTATGGCCAACCTGGAGCAGTTTATCAACGATGATACTATTAGCGACCTTGATCCGTTAGTAAAGATGGCAGTGATTCATTATCAATTTGAATCTATTCACCCATTCTATGATGGGAACGGCCGAACCGGTCGTATAATTAATATACTTTATTTGGTTGCCAAAGATTTATTGCACATTCCGGTTTTATATCTAAGCCGTTATATTATTAGGAACAAGAGTGAGTATTACCGTTTGCTGCAGAGAGTTCGGGATGAAAATGATTGGCAGGAATGGATTATATATATGCTACATGGAGTGGAAAGCACAGCCCGTCAGACCATTTGGATAATTAACAGCATCAAAACAATTATGATGGACTATAAACACCGTATTAGAGCGATATTGCCTAAAATCTACAGCCAGGATCTGTTAAATAACCTTTTTAGGCATCCGTACACCAAAATTGAATATGTCCAAAATGATTTACGTGTTTCAAGACTCACGGCAACTAAGTATCTGGCCTTGTTGACCGAGCATGGTTTTTTGCGAAAAGCAAAAATAGGACGGTATAACTATTACATAAACAAACCACTTATGGATTTATTTATGGATATTCCAGACCTTTAATATTCTTGGGCAAATCTGCAATGCAACCATCCCCTAAATCGTGAGCACAATATCTAAAACACAAACGGCAAAAAGCGCCGAACAAGGCGCTTCTCGTGCCGAGGTAAGCTCGGAACCTTGGGATTCCCGTTATCAGGGATGAAATTGGTTAATGTTACCCAATGGGTGAGGGCCGAAAGGTTCCAAGTCCCATCTGCCTAAAGCCTAACCAGCAGGGCAGTAGTGAAGCCTGAGGGTCAGCCCAGTAATGGGAGTCCGAAGCCAGGTGGATCAAGAATGCAGGGTCTGTATTGAGCCCCGAAACATGTATAGTTGTGGATCATTAGAATAATCCCGTAGTGTGGGAAAAAGCCGACAGCTTGTAGTGGTTGGAAGGCAGCAGTCCTGATAGCGTTATGGTAAGCGATTAGGTCACCACCGGGGTCTACGACCAGGTCATGCATTTATGGGGGTGACCCAGGAACTCGGGAGAGCCAATCTGTCTCCTTGTAAAATAAGGTCGGAGTCCCCTATGAGAAAACTCCAGGCGTCCTTGGTGGAGCCCCGCCCCATGGATGAGACCCGAAAGGGTATAACGAAAAAAGAAGGGCAGCAAGGTATCGTGGAAGGATAGCGAAGAGCGAACGACCACGAGATAGGCTTTTGGCAGTCTTAGCGGATCATAGTACCGATGGTTCAATTCTGAATCGGGAAGGTGGGGAACCTCTGTCCCAGGGACCCACTGTAGGGAAGGTGAAGCAGGGTATAACGTTTTTCTGGAAGGAACTATGGAAGATACTCAGAGGTCGCAACCCATATCAACAGATAACCAGAGAATTGCGAAAGGAGCAGTACGCGATTCCAGCAAGGTGGACACAGCTCTGTGGCAGGAAGATCTACCACCCGTGCTAATAGGAAAATCGTCCTTGGCAAGAATCAGAGAGTTGGCGAAAAGTGAACCGGAGATGGTATTTACGTCCCTGGCTCACAGAATTGATCTACATCTATTAAAGCAGTGCTTCCGTCAGGTTCGGAAAAGCAAGAGTTGCGGAGTCGATAAAGTGACGGCAAAGGAGTACGCCGAACATCTTGAGTTAAACCTCTATAAACTCCATCAACGACTGGGAAGAGGTCAGTACGTTGCGCAACCAGTAAAGCGGATCTGGATTGATAAGGAAGGTGGGAAGAAAAGACCGATCGGTATTACAGCCCTTGAGGACAAGATAGTTCAGAAGGCAGTGGCAACAATACTGAATGCTGTCTATGACGGTATGTTTCACGGTTTTTCCCATGGATTTAGAGAAGGTCATAGCCAGCACATGGCACTGAACGAGGTTCGAGAACAGTGTCGGAAAAT
This sequence comes from Desulfobacterota bacterium M19, assembly GCA_048820955.1. GTDB lineage: Bacteria > Desulfobacterota > Desulfobulbia > Desulfobulbales > VMSU01 > JAADIV01. The sequence goes on from JBMERE010000010.1 coordinate 5,019, forward strand.
GAACATCAACTGGATTGTGGATGCAGATGTAAGTGGATTTTTTGACCAAATTGACAGGAAGAAGCTGATTGAAATAATAAAACAGCGAGTCAATGATGGAGGGATACTTCGGTTGATCGGCAAGTGGCTTAATGCCGGTGTAATCGAAGATGGTGAGATGAGTTACCCTGAGAAAGGGACTCCGCAAGGGGCAGTGATTTCACCGACCGTGAGTAACATATTTCTTCATTATGTGCTGGATGATTGGTTTGTAAAGGAGGTTCAGCCGCACTTGAAACGGCGTTGTTTTCTGGTGAGATTTGCTGATGATTTTATTGTTGGTTGCGAACTGGAGTCAGATGCCAAAAAGGTGTTGGAGTTACTTGCCGAGCGATTTGAAAGCTTTGCATTGAGCCTCCATCCAGAAAAGACAAAGTTGATACCGTTTGGAAAGCCGGCCAGCAGTGTTCAGGCCGACAAAAGAAACGGCACATTCGATTTTTTGGGATTTACGTTTTACTGGTCAAAGGCACTAAAAGGTTACTGGGTGATTAAAAAGAAAACGATGGGGAAGCGGTTAAATCGGTTCCTGAAAAGGATGTGGAACTGGTGCGATGAAAACCGACATGAGCCGCTGAAAGAGCAATGTGTTGATCTCAGTTTAAAGCTTAATGGATACTACCAATACTATGGAGTTCGTAGTAATTACAAGGTATTGGAGGTGGTCTATGAGTATACCGAGAAAGCATGGCGGTTCTGGCTGAGTCGTCGCTCGCATAAGGGCGGAATCAGTTGGAAAAAGTTCGAGAAGATTCGCGCGACCTTTCCACTACCAAAACCCAGAATAGTCCACAACTTATAGCAGCACTGTTTCAGGGATAGCAAAGTTATGCGCCAATCGGGGTGTCGCCTGATTGGTTGGCCATTGGCGTAGAGCTTTTGGTCACCGAGGAACCGTATGAGGGCAATCTTCACGTACGGGTCTGTGGGGGGAGCGCCGGGTAACCGGTGCTTCTACCTGGAAAGGGACTGGCGATTCGTCGGCGAATTTTCGTGTAGATTCGCGCCTGTAGCCTTTTATAAAGTTGAGCGGTAGATTCACGGCCAGTCCCTGAGCTAAATTGTTAGCCGTCAATAAAGTTAATCGATAGCTGCACGGCGGGCAGGTTATTTCACCCCTTGATATCCAGCAGACTGCCCAGCATTTGATCTGCGGTCTGGATGGTCTTGATGTTGGCCTGGAAAAAACGGCGGTTTAGCAGCAGGGCGGGAAGTTCTTCGGTGAGCTCAACGTTGGATTTTTCGACCAGGGTATCGCCCCGGGGAGTTTGCTCATGAACCAGAGGGCCGGGGGTATTCAGCCGCTGGACGTAGGCGCTCACCGCCCCGCCGCCCGCCGCACTTTCGCGGAGAGTGACCCGTGTTTTCTTAAAGCCGTCAGTATTGACGTTGGCCGTGTTATCGGCAATGGAGTTGGTTTTAACGGTTAAGGCCTTAAGGGCGGACAGGCCTGAGGATATTCCGGAAATCATTTTCAGCCCCCATCATTTTTAGTAACTATATGAAAGATATGGAAGTTATCTTATTGTAAGCATAAAATCCGCCCGGGGCAACTCCCCCTGCTTACGATTATGCGGCTATCTCATGGTTAATATCCCAACCTGGAAAAACTAAAACGGCGGGATGACATTTTAATGCTCTGGCGAGTGTTTTTGCTCTTTCTACACCTATATTAATTTTATCGTGCTCAATAGCTGAAAGGGTTGATTGTGGTATGCCTGTCAGTGAGGATAATTCATTCTGGCTTAATTCCTGTAACTCTCGAATTATTCGTACTGATTCTCCAATAGAAACTTCAGATCTTTTTTTTGCTTCTTTATAATCCTTCATGTCATTTTCTCCGGTAATCATGTGCCGTTACTTTGATCACTTTTACAAACAGCTGTTCGTGTTCAATTTTATAGATAACGCGGTATTGGATATTGAGACGAGATGAGCGATAACCTTTCCACTCGCCGCGTAATGACTCATCATTAAATCCCTTAATTCGTTTTAATCCTTCTGGGCCGGATATTGCTGCGATATCTTTCCATTTCTCATAACGCTTGAGGATGTCAACAGGTAGAGATTTAAGCCCTTTTAGCGCGTTCCTGTGCTCATATATCTTCCACATACTCAATATAGTATATATACCACATGTGGTATGTCAAGGAGAAAAGGAGAGAAAAAGGGGCGGGTTTATTTTTAGCCTGATTATGATGGACTTTTCATTTTATGATAAGCATGTTAACTATATGCCTGTGGAAACTTTCTTTGCATGTTTCGGGGTCTGCGCTTTCCTGATCTTGAGCAGGCAGGCGAGCTTGCTAAACTTAGAAAATCTTCATTTCTGGATGGAGACTGTTTGTAAAATTATTTGGGGAAAAGAGATGAATAATAAATATCAGCGCCTGTGGGCAGGTCTTTTCGTTTGCCTCCTGTTGTTTGGCTTTACCGCCTGTACCAGCAAAAAGGCCAGTCTCAAGGAACATTTACAAAAAGGGCAGCAGGCCCTTGCCGCCGGCAAGGTCAAGACGGCCGTTATTGAGTTGAAGAATGCCGTCCAGTTAGCACCCAAGAACGCCAGGGCCCATTATCTGCTGGCTAAAGCCCTGCTCAGAGATCGGGACGGCAAGGGAGCCTTTCGCCAGTTCTCTATTACCACCTCTCTGAATCCAGCTAATATTGATGCCCAGTATAAACTGGCAACGGCTTTCCTGCTGGGCGGTAAATATGATGAGTGCCGCAAGCGGCTGAAGATAATTCTGGCCAGAGAGCCTGATAACCAGGAGGCTATTGTTCTTCTCGCTAATCTTAATATGGCCACCGGTAATCTTGCTTCCGCCTTGAGCGGGGCGGAGAAGGCCATTAAAATTAAAGGTGATAATCCCCGTCTCTGGGTGTTGAAGGCCAAGATTCTGGAGCGGCAGAAAAAGTTTGGCGCTACTGAAGAGGCCCTGCGTAAGGCCCTGAGTCTAAAGCCTCACGCCCTTGACCTGCATCAGGCTCTGGCGACTTTTTATCTCAGCCGTCGGCGTTTTAAAGAGGCGGGCACTGCTTTTGAGGCCATGGTGCGGGAGGCGACGGCCAAAGATAAGGCCCGGGCTTTGATGATACAGGCCGGTTTTTATGAGGATATGAAGAAACCGGCTCTGGCGGAGAAGGCCCTGCTGGCCGCCGTGGCCAAGTCTCCGAGCGCCGTCCCGCCTCTGGTGGGTCTGGCCAATTTCTATCAGCGTCGGAAAAATTTCTCCAGGGCCGAGGAATTTTATAAGAAGGCCATTAAACAGGCGGCAAAGCCGGGTAATATTCAGGGACTGCTCGCTAATCTCTATTTTGATTTCAGACATTTCTCTGAGGCCGATGAACTGGTTAAGAAGATTTTAGGTGCTGATAAGGGCAATCTTAACGGCCGGATTGTCAAGGCCAAACTCCTGGTAAATGATAAAAAATATGAAGCGGCCCTGACTTTGCTTGCCGGGGTTCTGCGGGATCAGCCGCGTTCAGCGGAGGCGCATTTTGTCAGGGCCTATACCTATTATAAAAAAGGTAATATCGGGTTGGCCAAGTCCGAGGCTCTGGCGGCGGTGCAATATTCCCCCCGTCATTACAAGGCCCGTCTGCTGCTGGCGGATATTTATCTGCGGAACAACGCGGTGTCGGATGCCAAACGTCAGGCTCTGGCGGTTTTACAGATTGACCCCACTAATTTACAGGGGGCCATGATTTTAGCTGAATGTCTGCTCAGAGAGAAGGATTATAAAAATGCCCGCAGTCTGCTCGGCAACATCCAGAAGGCGGTACCCAGGGCCCCCCGGGTCTATCAACTGATGGGTCTGGTCGATATGGGCGGCAAACAACTTGAGGCGGCCCGCGGCCAGTTCAGCAAGGCCCTGGCTCTGGCACCGCAGTCGGCCAGAACCCTGGCCTATCTGGTGGGGGTTATGCTCAAGCAGGGCAAAAAGGCGGCAGCCTGGCAGCTGGTTCAGGCTCAGGTGAAGAAATTCCCGAAGAATCCGGCTCTGCTCATGCAGCAGGGACTTCTGGCCCTGCGTCTTCATAAAGAAAAGGCGGCTGAACAGAGTTTTGAGCAGATGAAAAAACTGGCTCCTCAGAGCGCCGCGCCCTATATTCTCCTGGGCGGGATGCTCCAGAAGCAGGGGCAGGCTGCCAGGGCCATCGCCCAATACCGGGGGGCGCTGCAGGATAATCCATCCCTGATCAGCGCCAGGATGCAGCTTGGCATTCTGCTGGAACAGCAGGGTCATGATGATGAGGCCGCTGAAAATTACCGGAAAATCCTGGCCGACAAACCGGAATTCGGCCCGGCGGCCAATAATCTGGCCTGGTATATGAGTAATCACAGCAAGGATCTTGGTGAGGCCCTGCGCCTGGCCCTGGTGGCTAAATCGGGGGCTCCGGACGACCCCTATGTGGCTGATACCCTGGGCTGGGTTCATTACAAACGGGGTTCCTACTCTCTGGCCAAAACTCAATTTATACAGGCCCGGAAGAGCCTGGCGGACAACCCCACGGTTAATTATCATTTAGGGCTGGCTTATATGAAGTTACACGACAAGGGCCAGGCTGTTCATTATCTGCAACAGGCGGTGAAACTGGCTCAGGATAAGGGGGCACTCTTCGCGCAGTTGCAAGAGGCCCGGCAGCTTATTAAGACCCTGGGGAAGTAAAGGTAAGCGTTCCACGAACACCCTGTTGCACGCGATCAAAGCCCCCAATATACGGGGTGACCCTGGGGAAGTAATAACAGGTCAGCCCTGGGGGGAGGCGGCGAACAACAGGCTCTGGCGTATCTCTTCCTGGAAATCCGGGCTGATGATTTTTCGGCCTTTACTGTCTAATACATAAAAGACGTTTACCACCTGGTCGGAGCGGGTGCCGATCTTGGCCCGGAAGATATTGATTCTGAAATCGGCCAGGGTGCCGGCAATGCGGTAGATCATTCCCACCTCTTTGTCGGCATAAACCTCAATGATGGTGAAGGCCGTGGAAGTTGCATTATCAAGAACAACCTTGGGTGCCGCCCCGGTGATTTTTACCTTTTTCAAGACCGCCGGGCTGCCGTTGAGACGGTAGTCCAGACCCAGGCGAAAGGTCAGGGCTTTTTTAAGATCCGCCCGCATATCGGCCCATTCCTGGTCGCCAAAAGTTTCGTTGTAGAAGGGGCAGACGTCGATGGTGTCAACGGCGATTCCCGACGGCCAGGTAAAGACCTGGGCCGCTAAAATCTCCAGGCCGTGCAGGGCGGTGACTCCGCAGATCTTGGTGAGCAGGCCGGGGCGGTCCCTGGTGATGATGAGCAGGGACCAGTGGGCTCCTTTGTCGCGGGGCTGAAGGATAAAATTATCATCGTCCAGTTTCCTGCTCATGGTCAAATGAGCAACAATATCTTCCGGGGAAAAATTGAGCAGATAATCATCCGGCAGGCTGTCCAGGTCGAAGGTCTTTTTGTTTTTCCCTGCTAATTTTTGTATTTGTTCCTTGATCCAGGCAATTCCCTGACTGAAACCGTTCTCCTCCTGGCCGCTTTTTTCAAGAAAGAGGGCTATTTTCAGGTATAGCTCCAGAAGCAGAGCCGCCTTCCAGTCGTTCCAGTTAGCCGGGCCGGTGGCCATGGCGTCGGCAATGGACAGCAGATAGAGAATGGCCAGTCTCTCCGTTGACTGGACGATTCCGGCGCAGCGGGCAATGAGGTCGCTGTCCTCCAGATCACGGCGCAGGGCAGTCTCGGCGAGGAAGAGATGCTGGCGGATGGCAAAGACCAGGGTCTTGATCTCTTTGGTGTTCAGCCCCAGACGGCGGCCGGTTTCTTCGGCCAGTCTGGCGCCTTTGGCGGCGTGGTCGGTGCCGTAGCCCTTGCCGATATCGTGCAGGAGGGCGGCCAGAAAAAGAATTTTCGGGTTCTGGATTACGCTGAATATATTATGATTATCAGAGATTATAGCTTTTAAAGCGGCAACACTCTGGATGAGATGATAGTCAACGGTGAAGATATGGTAGACATCATGCTGGGCCAGGGATTTGAGATGGGCGAATTCCGGCAGATAGGCGGCCAGGACCCCGCATTCCAGCATGGCTTCAAGGGTGGCCGGCGGTTTTTGATCGGCGGCCAGTATGTCGAGAAAGGCCTGCCCGGCGGCGGCGGACTGCTGAATTCCGGCTAACAGATCAAGATTGGCGGCGATGAGTTTACGGGTCTGATGGTGGACGGGAAGCCCGGTTCTGGCGGCCTGGAGAAAGAGGCGGAGGATGAGAATGGGCCTCCGGCGTAATTCCCCGCGGCTGCCAAGGTGAATGTAGCCCCGGCGGTTGAAAATGCCGTTTTCCAGGATTTTGTCGTCCTCCGCTGAGCGCGGGGGAACAATGGTTTCCCGGACATGGGCAAAAAAGAGGTCGGTGCTGACGGCAATGGTCTGCAGATTGTCGTAGACCTTGCGCATGAACTGTTCAACCGCCCTGATTCCGGTGCTGGCCCGGTAATTAAACTGTTTGCTGATCTCTTCCTGGTGCTCAAAGAAGAGCTGATCATTTTTGCGGCCGCTCAGATAATGGAGACGGTTGCGAATCTGGATCAGGTGTTCCCAGGCCTTGGTGATCGCCTTATATTCGGCGGTACTGAGGATTCCCGCCTCGTGAATAGCGGCCATATCCTTGAGTCCGAAGAGCGTCTTAGCCGTCCACATAATGGCCTGAATATCCCGCAGGCCGCCCCTGCCCTCTTTTATATGCGGCTCTAAGAGATAGCTGTGCTTGGCAAAGGTCTGGAGACGATGTTCGCGGTGTTGAATCATCTGCTCCAGGAAATTCCGGCGCTGGCCGTTGATGAATTTCTGCTGGTAGTCGCTCTGCAGTTCCTGAAAGAGCTGACTGCTGCCGGCGATAAGCCTGGCATCAAGCAGGGCCACCTGGAAAAAGAAATCGGCCGCCGCGTCACCGATACACTGCTGGCGGGTGCGAACGCTGTGCCCCACGTCTAATCCGGCATCCCAGAGAGGATAAAAAATGGCCTCGGCGGCGCTGTTTAAGGCCGCTTCTCCGGCTCCACCGTGGAGAAGGAGAAGGTCGATGTCGGAAAAGGGGAACAGTTCCCGGCGGCCATAACCGCCGATGGCGATAAGAGCCATGTCGGCGGCGGCCGGGCATTGTTCGAATTGCTGTTGCAGGTGGGAGTCGATGACCTGGGTATGTTCACGGAGCAGGGCCTGGCCGCTCAGGCCCCGCCGCCATAATACCTCAAGAATCTCACGTCTGGTACGGAGCTCGGAAAGTTGGGATGTGTCGGGCATATTATAACAGAGTGGAGCGGTTAAATGGCGTTGTGACCCTTCTCCCCGGTTCTCACTCTGATGACCTCTTCAACGGGCATGACGAAAATTTTACCGTCACCGATCTTGCCGGTCAGGGCCGCGGTGCGGATACATTCGGTTATTTCGTCCACCTGGTCGGCATCGACGATGAGTTCCATTTTGATTTTGGGGATAAAATCGACCTGATATTCAGCGCCGCGGTAGATCTCCTTATGGCCCTTCTGGCGGCCGTAACCTTTAACTTCGGAGATGGTCATACCTTTAATGCCGATGGCACTCAGGGCCTCTTTGACATCATCCAGTTTAAAGGGTTTGATGATGGCCTCTATCTTCTTCATTTTATATTCTCCTTGTATGACTGTATGGTGACAGCGATACCTGCCGGATGAGCAGGTACAGACTTGATGCAAGCGCCCCATAAACTATACCCTCGCATACGATTATGGTCGTACCGCTGACATTAAATATATCGGAATGTAAGGGGCTTCAGGGGCGCCCTGCTGTGCGTATTTAAGTCCCCCGATAATACCCCTGTATATCGTGGGGCTTAAATGCGTGCAGCAGGGTGTTCATGGAGCCCTTACGGCTTAATTGTTGTAGGCGTTCTCATTATGCAGGCTCTGATCAAGCCCGCTGATTTCATCTTCCTTGCCTACCCTGAGACCCATGACGGTATTAATTATCTTTAAGAGCAGCCAGCTTACCACAAAGGCATAGCTTCCGACAACTAAAACCGCAAAAATCTGGGTACCAAGAAAACCGGCATTACCGGCCAGAAGACCGTTGGCGCCTCCGGCGTTAACGGCCTTGCTGGCAAAAATTCCAAGGCATATGGTGCCGATTATCCCGCCGACTCCGTGAATGCCGACGACATCAAGGCTGTCGTCCAGGCCTATTTTTTCTTTCAGATTAACGGCGCTGTAGCAGACAAGACCGGCAATAAGGCCTATGGCCATGGCCGCTATGGGGCCGACAAAGCCGGCCGCCGGGGTAATGGTGGCCAGACCGGCCACGGCTCCCGAAGCGGCTCCCAGGGTGGTGGGTTTGCCATGCTGGATGCTCTCCATGAAGACCCACATCGCCATGCCGGTCATCCCGGCAAGGTGAGTGGCGACAAAGGCGGTAGCGGCTATTCCGTTGGCGGCCAGAGCGCTGCCGGCGTTAAAACCAAACCAGCCGAACCAGAGCAGGGCGGTGCCGATAATTGTCATGGGCAGATTATGGGGGGCGAAACTGCGTTTACCGTGGCCGTAACGCGGGCCCATGACCAGTACCGCCGCCAGGGCGGCGGCCCCGGAGGTAAGGTGAACCACCAGGCCGCCGGCAAAATCCAGCACTCCTCTGGCGGCCAGCCAGCCGCCGGAGCCCCATATCCAATGGCAGACCGGATTGTAAACCAGAATCGTCCACAGTAATGAAAAAACAATGAAGGATGACAGGCGTATGCGCTCGGCGATGGCCCCGGTAATCAGGGCCGGAGTGATAACCGCGAACATGCACTGGTAGATCATAAAGACATTCTGAGGAATGGTGGTGGCGTAAGTCGGGCTGGGGGCCGAACCTACTCCCTTTAAGGCGAACCATGACAGATTGCCCAGCATGCCGTTGATGTCGGGGCCGAAGGACATTGAGTAGCCGATCAGCACCCATTCTATACTGATTACTGAAATCATAATCAGACTCTGCATGATGGTGCCCAGGACGTTTTTACTTCTCACCATGCCGCCGTAAAACAGGGCCAGGCCGGGGGTCATGAGCAGCACCAGTCCGGCCGCGGCCAGGACAAAAGCGGTATCGCCAGAGTTAATCATCTCTTTCTCCTTTGGTCTATAGTTATAAGAGGGGTGCAGTTGAACAGTTTTGCTGAGTTTTTGTTGAAATTTAAAGCGCGATCCGCTTTCAGGCCTAAATGTAAAAAAATATCGGCTTGAAAAATCATTGGCGCCTGTTAGGCGTATATAATTGATAACCAGTAGTAATTATTATATATATACTGCTGAAATCTTGTTGTTTAAGGGCGAAGATTATATACAAAACGGTGTATATGTCTACCATTAATTACAACTTTGTAGAATTTTTGACATAAAAATGAATATTATTTTTATGCGGTATTTTTTTAAGGGCTTTTGCAGGCGGGGGTTAATATTATTGACTGCCGGGTGACCGCTTGTTATAGGTGTTCTGTCTTCAAGTTATCGTAAGCGGGAGTGTTGTTTATGGGGCGCATATCAGATTAGAGATGATGGCTGTGAGTCCATCAGAAATGAGAATAATGCCATGACCATATATTCGGAAAGTCTGCTGGTTCATTTTCGCCGGGCAGAGGATATTAAAAAGCAGGCCATTGATTATCCGGCCATTGATCTTAACAAACGTCAGCTTTGTGACCTGGAACTTCTGCTGAACCGGGCTTTTTATCCCCTTAATGGTTATCTGAGCCGGGAGGACTATGACTCGGTCGTTAAAGGTATGCGCCTGGCTGACGGCACATTGTGGCCCATTCCGGTCTGCCTTGATATAGATGAGGCGGCGGCCGAAAATTTAAAGCCGGCCGACAAGGTGGCCATTAATGACGCTGAGGGTTTTATGTTGGCAGTTCTCACCGTGGGCGAGGTCTGGCAGCCGGACAAGAGACTTGAGGCCATGGCCGTTTATGGCACGGCTGACCCGGAAATTCATCCCGGTGTCCGCCGTCTTTATGGAAATGGTGACTGGTATGTGAGCGGCTCCCTGGAGGGTCTGCACCTGCCGCCTCATTATGATTTCAAGGATATTCGTCTGACCCCGGCCGAGGTCAACCGGCACTGCAGTCAAAATGGCTGGCGCCAGGTTATTGGTTTTCATACCGATGATTATCTGCATTGCGCCCATCGGGAAATGGTCTTGCGGGCGGCGCGGGAGGCCGGAGCCAATATTCTGCTGCAGCCGGTGGTGGGGCTCAGTCATCCCGGTAATATAGATCATTACACCCATGTCCGCTGTTATGAGGAGATTGTCAAAAAATTCCCCCGCAACATGAGTATGTTAAGTCTGCTGCCCATGGCTTCGCGTCTGGCCGGGCCTCGGGAGGCCCTCTGGCAGGCCGTTGTCAAAAAGAACTTTGGCTGTAGTCATTTCCTGGTGGCGGAAGATCATGCCGATCCCTTCGCCGGCCGGGATGATCAGGAGTTGTTCTATGAGCGGGGGGCGGCCCGGAATCTGGTGCGGGAGTATGAGGCGGAGACCGCTGTTAAGATGGTGCCGCTTGCCGAGATGGTCTATGTCGAGTCCATGGCCCAGTATATTCCCCGGTCTGAGGTCAAGCCTGATATGGAGATTAAAACTATCTCTTCGCTGGAATTCAAACGCCGCCTGGAGCACGATCTCGATATTCCCGCCTGGTTCTCCTACCCGGAGGTGGTGAAGGAGTTGAGATGGGCCTTTCCGCCCCGCAGCCGGCAGGGCTTTACTGTTTTTATTACCGGCTTCTCCGGCTCCGGGAAATCTACCCTGGCCAAGGTTCTGATGGTAAAATTCATGGAGATGCGTGACCGGCCCATTACCCTGTTGGATGGTGATATTGTCCGTAAAAATCTTTCATCGGAGCTTAATTTCTCCAAGGCCCATCGGAATCTTAATATTACCCGTATCGGCTTTGTGGCCAGCGAAATAACCAAAAACGGCGGCATTGCCATCTGCGCCCCCATTGCCCCCTACGAGGAATCAAGGCAGGCGAACCGGGAGTTAATCAGTCGTTACGGCGGTTATATAGAGGTCTACGTCTCCACCCCCCTGGAGGTCTGCGAGCAGCGTGACCGCAAGGGCCTTTACGCCAGAGCCAGGGCCGGTAAGGTCAAAGGCGTTACCGGGGTTTCCGACCCCTATATTCCGCCCCGTAACGCGGAACTGGTTATTGATACCACTAATATTACCCCGGCCGAGGCGGCTCAGGAGGTTTTGCTCTTCCTAGCCGATCAGGGCTATATAAAATGAATGTAAGCGCTCCATGAACAATAAACAATTAGTTAAACGGATACTTTCTCTCCTTAAGCCTTACCGTTCCAAGTTGATTATCGCCATGCTCAGCATGATTATGGTCTCGGCCTTTGGTTCGGCCCAGGCCTATCTTATCAAGCCCCTTATTGACAAAATTTTTATCAGTAAAGATGCCTTCATGCTTAATATGCTGCCCCTGGCTCTCATGGCGGTATTTTTATTTAAAGGGGTGTTTTATTATCTTTATTCCTCTATTCTTGATATCGTCGGCCAGAGTATAATTAAGGATCTGCGGCAGGATATTTTCGCCCATGTGCACGCCCTGCCCATCTCATTTTTTCACCACACCCCCACCGGTGAGCTGATCTCCAGGGTTATCAACGATGCCACTCTGATCCAGAGCGCTGTCTCCAGGGCTCTGGTGGGAGTTTTAAAGGACTGCTTCCAGGTTTTCGGTCTGCTGTTCGTGGTTTTTTACCTGAACTGGAAGCTGGCGGCCATCTCCTTGATTTTTCTGCCTCTCGCCACTATTCCCGTAATTAAATTTGGTAAAAAATTCCGCCAGTTAAGTATTAATAATCAGCAGATAGTTGCCAAGGTCTCCAATATTATGCACGAAACCATTACCGGTCATCGGATAGTTAAGGCCTTTGGAATGGAAAAGTATGAGATTAAGCGTTTTTCCACCCTGGTGGAGAGCCTCTTCGCGATAATTGTCAAGGACATCAAAATTAACAGCCTCCAGCATCCGGTGATGGAGATCTTCGGCGGGGTGGGGATCTCGGCGGTTATCTGGTACGGGGGGCATCAGGTGATTAGCGGTCAATCCACCCCCGGTACCTTTCTCTCCTTCATGGCCGCCCTGATTATGATCTACGATCCCATAAAGGGAATAAGTAATGTCAACAGTCCGGTACAGCAGGGGCTGGCCGCCGCTACCAGGGTCTTTGGCCTCCTTGATATTAAACCGGACATCGAAGATCGGCAGGGGGCGGAGGTTCTGCCGCCTTTCCGGCAGCAAATTGAATTTGATCATGTCTCCTTCAGCTATGATAATGAGGTGAAAATTTTAAAGGATATCAATTTCGTCGTTCCGGCGGGCCAGGTTCTGGCCATTGTCGGGGCCTCCGGCGGCGGGAAAACGACTTTGGTGAACCTCATACCGCGTTTCTTTGAGGTCAGTGAGGGGGCAATCCGCATAGACGGCCGCGATTTGCGTGATATCACCCAGAGTTCCCTGCGCCATCAGCTGGCCATTGTCTCGCAGCAGACCATTTTGTTTAATGACACGGTGGGTAATAATATTGCTTATGGTGATCTCAGCCGCTCGCCGGCCGAGATCAGGGCGGCGGCCCAGGCGGCCAACGCTCTGGAGTTTATCAATGAACTGCCTCAGGGCTTTAATACGGTTATCGGTGAATCAGGGGCGCGGCTCTCCGGCGGTCAGCAGCAGCGGATTTCCATTGCCCGGGCCTTATTGAAAGATGCCCCCATCCTGATTCTTGATGAGGCTACCTCATCCCTGGATACTGAATCAGAGCATGAGGTGCAGATGGCTCTGGAGACCTTGATGCGGAATCGTACTACCTTTGTCATCGCCCACCGTCTGTCAACCATCAGGAACGCCGACCGGATTATCGTCATTCAGGACGGCCGGATTGTTGAGGACGGCCGTCACGACACCCTGCTGGCCAAGAGCGGGGTGTATAAAAAACTCTATGAGATGCAGTTTTCTTCTAAAAGTTGATCTATCCCCATCCCTTGTCTGTTCTCAATCTTAGAACTTTCAGCCTGCTGTATTACTGGATGTTCCGGCGCACATTTACGAGAAGTCAACCGTTAAAAAATCTGGATGCAGACATCTGGTATAATCCGGGGCCGGATTTTTCGGCTATATTCTCTTCCCGGACAATCTGAACAAAGGGAATTTTACCAAGAACCTGTCGGTGTTTTTTGTGCTGATAATCGATCGAGGAACGAGTAAGCTTAATCTCTAATAACAACCAGGGGATAGAATCGCGCACCACCAGGAAGTCAGATTCCCGGCCATCACGATCCCTGACATAGTACAAATCAAAGGATCCATATCCGGCATCCTGCCATAAATCCAGCCGGCTTTTTAATTCAATGGCAGCATAGTTTTCAAAGCGCTGCCCTGCCGCACTAATTCTGCTCCAATCATAAAAATATACCTTTTTCTCTTTTTTCAGCGAGCGGGCGATTTTATGACCGTAGGGCGGAATTCTAAAGATAAGATAACCCAGTTCCAGTCCGCAAAGATAATTGGAAATTGTCGCAAAACTGCAGCCCAAATCCCCAGTCAGGCTGTTGATGGATAACGGAGAACCAATACGTTCCGGCAGAAGCAGCATAAGGACAGCCGTTTTTTCCAGATTCCTGATCTGGGTGAGTTCGCGCAGATCTTCCCGGATAAGAGTATCCATATATGATGATTGCCACCGGCTGTGGAAACGATCAGAGGCCTTTAACAAGGGTTCAGGAAAACCACTGTAGCGGAGCAAGTGCCGCAGTTCGTCTTTTTTATATATGGGGGTATCCAGCCGTTTCCGGACAAGATCTTCTCCCGATTCCGGCGGAGCTTCAAGCGCTGATCCGCATAATTCAGAAAGTATTATGGGATTAAGCCGGAAATTAAAATAACGGCCGGCCAGACTGTCACCACTTTTACGCATCATATCCAGGCGGGCTGAACCTGTAACAATAAAATTCAGCTCTTCATGGAAAGAATCAAAAAAATCCTTCAGAATATTTTTCCAGTCCGGGTATTTATGGATCTCATCCATGCACAGCCACCGTTTTCCGTCTTTACCACGGGGAACATTATATATATCGGCGGAGAAAAAATGACTGTTTTTGATATAGGCGTCACGTACCTGCCGATTATCCCAGTTATAGTACAGGCTTTCGGAATGAATAGAAGAGAGAAACTGTTTTGCCAGAGTCGTCTTGCCGGTCTGCCGGGGACCGGCCACAAACCGCATCTGGCGGCCGAACTCGGCAGAAAAAGCTATGCTGTTGATATGACGTAAAATATCCATAAACGGATGGTAACGTAACATGGGGGCAAGATGCAAGGCAATTTTAGCCATCACATTAAAATTGCCATGGCAATTTTAATGTGATGGCTAAAATTGCCATACTGACCGCTTCGCGGAGAAAAATCATTGTCAAACGATATTGCTAATAGTATTTTAACGGCTGTGACAGCAAAAATTACACTTGTCAGAATATCCGGAACCGCTAATTTCCAGGTACAGCAGTCTGCCGCCTGATATACCCGCACATAATTAATATGCAGCAATTCAAGTTACTTAAACGCCATCCTGAATTACCGGCCAAGCTCAAGAATATCCATTTTACCGTACAGCTGGACTTTGATGATACCGGCGCCTATCTCCAGACCGTGGATGCCAGGGGCCGCGAGCTTGCCATCCCGCCCCTGCAGGCCGCGGGCAGACAGCGGGATCTGCTTCGGGCCCTGGCCGTTATCCGGGAACGGCAGGGCTTTCAGATTGACTGGCAGAACGAGGGCAATCGTGTTTACGTCAAGGAGCATGATTATCTCGTCGAGATGGCCGCCCGCACGGGCTTGCTGCGTCTAACTGAGGGCGGGGAGATCACCCTTGACGAGTGCCCCGGCCGTCTTGAACTCCAACTGAGCAGCATGGAGCCGCCGCTTCGCTGGCATCTGTGCCTGATTCATCCCCGGAGCAAGGCCGAAGGGCCGGATATCAGGCTGCTCAGTGAACGCTATCTGCTGGTTGAAAACTCTATCTATGAGATAGAGGCCATCGGCGAAAATTTTAACGCCCTGCCTCTTTTCCATACCAGTATCGCCCCCGCGGATCTGAACAATTTTCTATCCCTCATCTGTTCTTCCTTCAGCGATATTAAACTGCGGTATCTCGATTACGGGCTGCGCGCTGGGCAGCCCGTAATCGGCCGGGCCGCCATTATCTTTGAACAGGTGGATATCCATGAGGGGCTGCAGATGTCCGTCAGCGCCCTGGTGGATGGCTATTCACCCCAATTTTTCCACGATTATGATATCAGCCGGATTGTCGATCTCAACGAGATAGAGAAAAATCTCGTGATCCGCGAGATAATCGAACCTGATACCGCCGCCGCCATCAGCGAAATTCACCGCCTGCTGGTCAGACACAAGAAAAAGGCGGCAGGTCCGCTCAACGATTTTTACCAGGACGGCCCCCTCTTTGTTATCGAAAAAGATCTGGCCGCCGCCTTTCTGTACCGGGAACTCACCCGTCTGCTGAGTAAATACATCCTCTTAGGTACCGAAAATCTCCGCTCATACAGAATCAAACCAGTGAAGCAGCCGCATCTCTCCCTGCGTCTTAACCACGGCCTTGATTTTCTGGAGGGCGACGGCAGCCTCATTGTGGAGAAAGAAGAGTTCAACCTCTTAGACTTACTCAAAAAATATCGTAAAAACGGATATCTGACCCTGAGCAACGGCCAGAATATAATCCTGGAAAAAAAATACATCGACCGCCTGCAGCGCCTCTTCGACCATAAAGATGGCAAACTACGGGCATCCTTTTTTGATCTTCCCCTGATAGAAGAGCTTCTTGACAATAAGGCGGCCGCCTCTCTGCCCGGTTCCCGCCAGATATTTTTAGGTTTCAACGATATTGCCGCCTCCCGCCCCAGAATTCCAAAAATCAACGGCACTCTGCGTTCCTACCAGAAATACGGTTATAAATGGCTGCGCTACCTGCATAAACACGGCCTGGGCGGCTGTCTTGCCGATGATATGGGGTTGGGCAAGACCCTGCAGACCATTGCCCTTTTAGCCTCGGTGAACAGCGACAGCAAAAAACCATCTCTGATAATTATGCCACGCAGCCTGCTGGTGAACTGGGCCCGCGAGATTGCCGCTTTTTACCCCCAGTTGTCGGTTTATACCTGGTACGGTGCCAGCCGCGAGTTGGAGAAGGCCGCCTCTTTTGATGTTATTCTCACCACTTACGGTATGGTGAGGAGCAACATCGAGACCTTTAAAGAGCAGCCCTTTCACTATGTCATTTTAGATGAATCACAGAATATAAAAAACAGCCGCTCCCAGGCCTCCAGGGCAGTGGCCCTGCTGAACGCCGAGCACCGCCTGGCCCTGAGCGGCACCCCCATTGAGAACAATATCGGTGAATTATACAGCCTGTTCCGCTTTCTTAACCCGGCCATGTTCCGTACCGAGGATGAGTTCATGACCCGCTATGGCCGCCCGATTCAACAGGACAACGACCCCGATGCCATTCACGAACTACGCCAGAAGGTCTATCCTTTTATCCTGCGCCGGATGAAGAAAGATGTCCTCACCGACCTGCCGGACAAGGTAGAGCAGCTGCTCTATGTAGATATGAGTGCCCAGCAGGAACGGCTTTATGAAGAACGCCGAATCTTTTACAAAGAGGCAATTGACTCCCAGATCGCCAGCCAGGGCCTCAATAAATCGCAGTTTTTCATCCTCCAGGCCCTTCTCGAACTGCGTCAGATTGCCTCCTGTCCGGAGAGCCGCAGCGATGGGGCGATTATCTCTCCCAAGCGTGAATTACTGCGGGAGCAGCTCATGGAAACCGTGGCTAACGGCCGCAAGGCCCTGGTTTTCGGTAATTTTTTAAGCGTTATTGAATCGGTCTGCCAGGATCTGGAAGAGGCCGGTATCCCTTACCGCGCCATGACCGGCGCCACCCGCAAACGGCAGGAACTGGTGGATCAGTTTCAGAACAACTCCGACATCAAGGTACTGGTGATGACCCTGAAAACCGGCGGCATCGGCCTTAATCTAACCGCGGCCGACACCATATTCATCTTTGACCCCTGGTGGAATATGGCCGCCGAAAACCAGGCTGTCGACCGCAGCCATCGCATCGGTCAGGAGCACACGGTCTTCTGTTATAAATTGTTGTGCCGCCATACCATTGAAGAGAAAATGGTGGAGCTTCAGGAAAAGAAACGGGAACTCATGGATGCCATTGTGGCCAACGACTCGGGCGCGGTGAAAAAGCTCACCGCCTCGGATGTTGAATTCATATTGAGCTGAAGATGACACAATATATTACATACCGCAGGACTGCCGATCTGGCTGATATGGGAAACACCTTGAACGGTGTTTACAGCGCCGCGGCTGTAACCAGTTTTTACGAACAATTATTAGCCGGTGCCGACGCGGACCCGCAGTTAGCCCCCCTGATCAACGATAATCCGCTGATAAACCCAAACGGCAAACGGCGCAAGGCGCAAAGGGTTGCCGCCCTGACGGAGGCCTTTAAGGATAAGAGACTTGTTCTGGCCTTTTATAACCGGTATCCGGCCCCGTGCCGGGCCGCAATCGACATCCTGATCTGGTACGGCAGCAAGAGCCTGGCTGAGCTGGAGCGTTTGTCAGGCACCGTAATCAGCCTCAAAAATACCGGGAGGAGAAAAACCTGGGAACCCTTCTATCTGAAAAGCGGTTTTGAGTTGTTGCTGCTGGAATATAATTCTGCCGGTTCCTACGGTTTAAGAAGGAACCCCCCCAAAAAAGACCGAATACAGGTAATACTCCCCTCTTCTCTGGCCGACTTATTGCGCCCGCTTATCCCCAAACCAGCCGCATACTATATCACCCCGCGGCCCGAAAAGAAGGAGACGGCTTATGTCTATTGCTGTGAAGACTCCATCCTGCCGGAAATTTCCCGGACGATAAAGTTTATCGGCCTCGGTCATCTCACCCTGAAAAAGAACGGCCATCCCACCGTCAGGGGATTGCGCGCCCTGGTGGAAACGGCGGGGATGAAAGAAATTTATCCGGCCGGAATATCCGGTGAACTCCGGTACCTGAAGGTAACGAACATCGTTACCCTGCTGAATTACACGGAGCTGCCGGATACCGAAATAGCGCCGCATAAACTGCTGCGGAATATCTTTCAGCAATGGCTTAAAACAGATTTCTGTCTGAGCATGCAACTCCTCAGGCACTTGCGAATGGAGAGCAGCTATTACGGTTATGATGATAACACCTCGCACAACATCAAAAAAAATCTGGGCCGCGTCTTAAAAAGCCTGCCCGCCGACGGCTGGGCAGATCTGGAAGATATCGTCGAATTTATCATAGTACGCCGCATAAACATCCAGGAAATAAAAGATCTGGTTTTTTACTCAACAGTACACCGATACAAAGATTGGGAGGAGTCAACCAGTGTGACTACCGCTAATGTCAAGCAGGTTCTCTATTTACCCCTGCTGAAGGCCTTCTTTTTCATGGCCGCCGCCCTGGGGCTGGTGGAGATCGGTTACGATCAGCCCGAAAACCCGCATTATCAGCGGCTTAATCTTGAATATCTCTCTAAATACGATGGCCTGCGACAGGTACGGCTGACAAAATTAGGGGCCTATGTCAGCGGTAAAATCAACAAATATACCGCCGTCCCCATTCAGCAGAGCGCCAGCAAATTCAATCTGAGTAAAGACCGGCTGCTCCTTACCGTAGAAGGCAGCGGCTCCATCACGGCTCTTACCCTGGACAAGCTCATGCGTCAGATTGGAACCGGACGTTACGTAATGGACTTCGCCTCTTTCCTCAACGGCTGCAGCAGCAAGCGGGATGTGCAGAAAAAAATCGCCATGTTCAAAACGACGATCCAGCAGAAACTGCCGCCTGTCTGGCGGGATTTTTTCAAAACGGCTCTGGCCAGAGTCAATCCGCTGACCCATGAACCAACTATGCTGCTTTTCAAGGTGGCGCGGGATACAAACCTGCTCCGTCTTCTCACCGGCAATCCCGATATCGCCAGACTTATCGTCAAGGTGGAGGGGCTCATGATTGCCGTTGATTTCACAAATATCAGCAAACTTACCCGTCTGCTGCGCAAAGAAGGGTACCTGCTTGACAACGATATTCTGCGCCCGCCTCTATAAAGGTAAGCGCTCCATGAACACCCTGTGAGCAGCTACGTTTTGTTTTATTCCCGCCCGCCTCTTGACAGAGGCTGATTTGTGCTTATTTTGTTGCGCCAAATAAGATGGCGTAGTAAAAAGTCCGATCTACTGCGTTGTGGCGGTTTCACAAACGTTTGACATGCCATATGTATGGTCAAACTCTTGTAAAACCACCATAACGCCTGCTATGTCGAAATTCTCTAAGTCTACGCTCATCTACTTAACCATCTTTTTAGTTAGTGATGGACTTTTCGTTTCATGACAAGCATGTTAACTACGAGCCCATCAAATGAGGTTCGTAATCTATTTTATTTTTTATATATTAACTTTTGAGGTTTAAAAATGACTAAAGAGATCATGGAATTCCAGTCTGAGACCAGAAAATTACTGGATATTGTTATCCATTCCCTTTACACCGAGCGAGATATATTCCTCCGGGAACTAATCTCCAACTCCGCCGATGCCCTGGAGAAGATGCGGCATGAGAGTATTATTGAGCAGGATATTTTTGATAAGGATGTCCCGCTGGAGATTAACATTCAGGCCGATGATAAGGCCCATACCCTGACTATTATTGATACCGGACTCGGCATGACGCGGGATGAACTCATTGCCAACCTGGGCACCATTGCTCATTCCGGTTCCAAGACCTTTCTTACTGAGTTAAGTGAGCAGGAGCAGAAGAGTACCAATCTCATCGGCCAGTTCGGGGTCGGCTTTTACGCCGCCTTTATGGTGGCCAAAAAAGTGCGGGTACAGTCACGCTCTTATCTCACCGAAGAACAGGGCCACGAGTGGGTGTCCGATGGTACCGGCTCCTATGAGGTTGATGAATGTCCGGGCCTGCATCGCGGTACCAAAATCATTCTGGAGTTAAATGATGACTGCCATGATTATGCCAAGGACGAGACCATTAAGCGGATTATCAAGCAATATTCCAGCTTTGTCTCTTTCCCCATTAAGCTGGGGGGCGAGGAGATCAACACGGTGCAGGCCCTCTGGACCCGCGGCAAGAACGAGATCAAGGATGAGGAGTATAACGACTTCTATAAATTCATTGGCCCGGCCTATGACGAGCCCCTGTCCCGCCTTCATTTTACGGCCGATGTGCCGCTGTCCATCAAGGCCCTGCTCTTTGTTCCCAGGGAGAATATGGAGCATATGGGCTTTGGCCGTTTAGACCCTGGGGTCAGTCTCTATTGCCAGAAAATTTTAATTGATCAGCATAGTAAAAATATCCTGCCGGAATGGCTGCGTTTTGTAAAGGGGGTAATTGATTCTGAGGATATTCCCCTGAATATTTCCCGTCAGTCCCTGCAGGATAATGCCCTGGTGGGCAAGATTAATAAGGTAGTTACTTCCCGTTTTCTGAAACATCTGGCCGAGATGGCCAAATCGGAGCCGGATAAATATACTGAGTTCTGGAAGACATTCGGCATGTTTCTCAAGGAGGGTGCTACCTCGGACTTCATCCATCGGGAGGCCATTGCCAAGCTCCTGCGTTTTGAATCATCTGCCTCTGAGCCTGGCAAGACCATCGGTCTCGCTGACTACGTGGAACGGATGGCGGAGGAGCAGAAGGATATTTATTATATCAACGGCCCCAGCCGGGAGGCCATTGAGAGCGGCCCTTATCTGGAGGCCTTCAAGAGCCGCGGCTTAGAGGTTATCTACACCATGGAGCCTATTGATGACTTTGTCTTCAGTCATTTGAACGAATTTGACGGTAAAAAGCTGGTTTCGGCTGACCGGGCTGATTTGAAGCTCGCTGAGTCCAGGGATGAGGATGAGAAAAAGGATAAGTTGGATGAGCCCGTGGCCCTGTCGCTTGCCAAGTGGATGAAGGAGGTGTTGGGGGACAAGGTGAAGGAGGTTCTGGAATCAAAACGGCTGGTGGACAGTCCGGCAATTATCGTTAATCCTGACGGCTTTATGACCAGCTCCATGGAACGGGTCATGCGGGCGACGAATCCCGACGGCGGTCTGCCCCAGGGTAATAAAAATCTGGAAATAAACACCAGCCATCAATTAATCAAGGATCTGGCCGATCTGCGGGTCAAAAATGAAGAACTGGCCAGGACCATTGTTGAGCAGATTAATGATAACGCCATGATTCAGGCCGGCCTCATGGTGGAGCCCTCCAGCATGGTGGAGAGGAATTACCGCATTCTGTCTCAGGCGGTGAAGGGCTGAGGGCAGGTAGACATTCTCCGATCCCGGCTGCCGCGTTTATTATCGAAAAGCGAGTACGCGAGACATCTGCCTCGCCTGGAGGACTGGTGATGAATGTCAAGAATACTTGTAACGAGGTTTAGACGAGGAATTATTATGATTGAGGCCAGGGAACTTAGTAAGAATTACGATGAGGTAAAGGCCTTAGACAAGGTCTCATTTACCATAAAACCGGGGGAGGTCATTGGTCTGCTGGGACCGAACGGGGCGGGAAAAACCACCCTGATGAAGATCCTTACCGGTTATATTCATCCCACTTCCGGTACCGCGTCTATCGGCGGCTGTGATATTTTAGCCGAACCGAAACGGGTGCAGGAGATGATTGGCTATCTGCCGGAAAATGCCCCTATCTACCCGGAGCTCACCGTTCAGTCCTATCTTAAACTGATGGCCGATTTACGTAATATTCCCCAGGGTCGGCAGCGGGATTATATCGCCGAGGCGGTGGAGGACGTGGGGCTCATGGATAAACTCATCACCCCGGTGGGGGCGCTCAGTAAGGGGTATCGGCAGCGGGTGGGTATTGCCCAGGCCATTCTGCATAAACCCCGGCTGCTTATTCTGGATGAACCCACCAACGGTCTTGATCCTACTCAGATTATTGAGGTCAGACGTTTGATCAAGCGTCTGTCGGCCACCTCCACCATTCTGCTTTCCACCCATATTCTCTCTGAGGTGGAGGCCAACTGTTCACGGGTGATGATTATTATCCGCGGCCGGCTGCGTGCCGATGCCCTGTTGAGTGAAATGGAGGCCACCAGCCACGCGCGCTTATCATTAACCAGCCGCGATAATGAGGCCGATATTCTGGCCGCCCTCCGGGCTCTGCCGGAGGTTAAAGCGGCAAAATCGATGACTGATGCAGTGAATCCCCTCTGTATCAGAATTGAAAGCGAGGCGGCGGATATATGCCCCCGCGTCTTCAGTCTGGCCAGTGATAAGTGCTGGCCCGTCGCCGAGTTAAACCGGGAGACCATAACCCTGGAGGCAGTGTTCAACGAACTTACCGCCGCCACTGATGGAGGTGAGCGATGAACCAGACATTATCTGTTACCCGGAAGGAATTAAAGGCCTACTTCGGTTCCCCCATGGCCGCCCTCTTCATTGGTGCTTTTCTCATTGCCGCTCTCTTCTCTTTTTTCTGGCTGGAGACTTTTTTCGCCCGTAATACCGCCGACATCAGGCCTCTCTTCCGCTGGATGCCCATCCTGATGATTTTTTTAGTGGGGGCGCTTACCATGCGTCAATGGAGTGAGGAACAGCGCTCCGGCACCATGGAGGTCTTGATGACCCTGCCGGTGAGTCTCAGGCAGCTGGTGGTTGGTAAATTCCTGGCGGTACTGGCTCTGGTTGCCATTGCTCTGGCCTTGACTCTGGGCCTGCCCATTACCGTCTCCATGCTTGGTAATCTTGACTGGGGGCCGGTGATCGGCGGTTATGTCGGGGCATTGCTCATGGCCTCGGCCTATATCTCCATCGGTCTTTTTATCTCTTCACGTACCGATAACCAGATTGTCGCCCTGATCTTAAGCGTGCTGATCATCGGTTTTTTCTATATCCTCGGTTCAACGGGGATCACCAATTTCATGAACAACGAGACGGCGGAATTTTTCCGGGCCCTGGGCACCGGCAGCCGTTTTGCCAGCATTGAGCGCGGTGTTCTCGATCTGCGGGATGTTTTTTATTACGTCTCCATTACTATCGCTTTTTTGAGTTTTAATATACTGTCTCTTGACAGCAAGCGCTGGAGCCGGGGAGCCAATACCAGCAGCTATCGCCGGGGAAAACGGATTGCGGTTATCCTTATCACGCTTAATCTGCTGGCTGCCAATATCTGGCTGAATAAGGTCAATAACGCCCGTCTCGATCTCACCGAGAACCATGAATATTCCCTCTCTGACACTACCAGGGATTTGATCAGTAATTTGCCGAATCCCCTTATAATACGGGGCTATTTCAGCGAAAAAACTCACCCCCTGCTTTCCCCTCTGGTACCTAAAATAAAGGATATGCTGCGGGAGTACGCTATTGCCTCCAGGGGGCATGTCCAGGTCTCCTTTGTTGATCCCAGATACGATGAAAAGATGGCGGCAGAGGCTGATCAGGAATACGGTATTAAACCGGTACCTTTTCAGGTGGAGGGCCGTTACGGGGCTTCGGTCGTCAATTCCTATTTTAATATTCTGATTAAGTATGGAGATCAGCATGTGGTTCTGGGCTTTAACGATCTCATTGAGATCCAGCGCCGTGGTGATGGCCGGGTGGATGTCCGCCTCCGTAATCTGGAGTATGATTTGACCAAATCCATAAAAAAGGTGGTTTATGGTTTCCAGAGTCTCGGTGATGTTTTTGCCCGGCTGAAAAAGCCCATGATTCTCACTGCTGTTATCAGCGGCAAGTCCCTGCCCGCCGCTCTGCGCGGGATGACCGCTAATATAAAGAAAGCGGTTGGTGAGTTGATGAAGGAGTCTGACGGTAAGCTCAAATTTGTGACGATTGATCCAGATACCGAGGCCGGCCGTCTGCCGGAGCTGGAGAAGAAGTTTAAGATTACACCCATGAAGACGTCATTCTTCTCCAATGATACCTTTTATCTCTATCTCTTTCTGACTGACGGCGCTGAAAACAAGCGCATCTTTTTGACTGCCGACATGGGGCCGGCGGAAATTAAGAAGGAGATAGGGGCGGCTTTAAAGCGTAATTCAGCCGGTTTCTTAAAGACTATCGGCCTGTGGATTCCGCCCGTCAGTGCGCCGCCTCAGATGGCCATGCTTCGGCAGCAGCCCCCGGCGCAATACCGGATGATTCAGCAGATGCTGCCGCAGAATTATAATGTCGAGAAGGTGGATTTAAGCAAGGGCAGGGTGAGTGACGATATTGATGTTCTTCTACTGGTAGCTCCTCAGAACTTGAATGATATGCAGCGTTTTGCCATTGATCAATATCTCATGCGGGGCGGGGCGGTGGTGGCCTTGGCCGGTAATTATCTCTTGAATATAAGTCCCTATTCCAAGACCCTGCAGGTTAAAAAGGTGCGGAACGGCCTGGATAAAATGTTAGCTTTTTACGGTATCAAGGTTAAGGACAGTATGGTCATGGATGAGCAGAACGAGCCTTTTCCCATTCCGATAACCCGTAATCTCGGCGGTTTCGAGGTGCAGGAGATAGAGAAACTCAGTTATCCCTTCTTCGTTGATGTGCGGGCCTCTGGAATGGACAGGAGCAGTCCAATTACTGCCAGTCTGACGGCGGTCACCATGAACTGGGTGTCCCCATTGGTGCTTGACAAGGCTGAGAGCAAAGGGCGGAAGGTGGTGCGTCTTCTCTCCTCCAGCCCTCATTCCTGGACTAAGAGCGGCACCGATGTCCAGCCTGATTTACGCCGCTATCCCAAGCTCGGTTTCGCGCCGGGTGCTGATATGAAGAGTGAACTGCTGGCCGTCTCAGAGCAGGGCCGTTTTAAGAGTTATTTCGCCAACCGCCCTGATCCCCGCAAGCTGGCGGTGGAAAAGAGAGCAAAGGCTGCCGAGGCTGCCAAAAAGGGGAAGACGGCCAAAAACGCTAAGGCTGATATCAGCCTGCCCACCGGGCCGGTCTTAAAGGAATCCAGCGCCTCTGCCCGCCTGGTAGTGGTCGGTAGTGCCGACTTTATCAATGACACGGTGCTGCAGATCTCCCGTTCCATCAGCCAGGATCGTTTTTTGAACAATTTAAGTTTTCTCCAGAACAGCGTGGACTGGGCTGTTGAGGATGAAGATCTCTTAAATATCCGTTCCAGAGGCGATCAGGCCCGTCTGCTCATCCCCCTTACTCACGCGCAGCAGATATTCTGGGAATGGCTGAATTATGCCATCGCTCTTCTGGCCCTGCTCATTATCAGTATTTACGGCGGTCTGCGGCGGCGGAAAGAGAAACCCATGTTCAGTTCTCGTCAGGCGCAAAGGAGTATATGATGAATAAGACAAAAAATATTGGCCTGTTTATCCTGCTGCTCATTCAGGCGGGGCTCATCGTGTACCTGTATCAGCCCGCCGCTTCGGTGAAACCGGCGGCCGCGATTTTCGCGGATCTCCAGCCGCAGAAGGTTAACGGTATAACAATTACCGATGAAAACGGCAAAACTATTATCCTGCGTCGTAAGGATAGCGGCTGGCTGGTGGGTGCTGATAAATTCCCCGGCAATGGGGAGAAGATAGAGCGAATAATAAAAAAGATCGCGGCTCTGAAAGAGACCAGGCTGGTGGCTCGCAGCAAGGGGAGCCGGGCCCGTTTAAAGGTGGGTAAGGAATTATTTAACCGCAAGATTACCCTGTCCACTGAAGAGGGAAAGAAATTATCCTTTTTCCTTGGTACGGCGCCAAATTCAAAATCAGTTCACTTCCGCCGGCGGGGTGATGACAATATATATCAGGTCAGCGGCCTCTCTACCTGGCAGTTAGGGGTGGATAATCCCTCCTGGTGGCAGACAAAATATATTGATATAAAACCGGAGGATTTAATGTCCTTGAGCTTAAAGGGCAAGGCAGATATCGAGTTAAGCCGTGACGGAAAGAAGTCCTGGCGGGTCGCCGGAGCTGGAACCGGGCAGGTGGTGAATAAGCCGCGCTTGAATGGCTTGATCTCCACTGTCTGCTCTTTGGATATTACCAGCTATCAGGCGGCTGATTTTAAACCCCGGGGCAAGGCCGCGGCAGTGATAACGTATAAGGTCAAGAATGGCACTGAACCTGAAACCATAGAACTTAAGATCTGGCCGCCGGATGTTAAAACCAGTGACCAGGTAATCAAGAGTTCAGGCAGCAGGTTTTACGCCCGCCTGCCGTCTTATATCCTGAAGGAGCCTCTGGGGCTTGGCAGCTCTGATCTTCTGCAAAAGCAAAAATCGCCTGCCGTCCTGAAAAAGAAACCCTGAGAAGAAAAGTAAACCCCATTAACACCCTGCCGCATGCGCGGCAGGGTGTCCTTGAACCCCTTGTATTCCGAGATGTTATAAAAAGTCAGCGGTACGACCATGATCGTATGCTAAAGTGTGGTTTATGGGGCGTTTGCGATTCAATCACAGCATTTTGTGTTCTGTCACGGCCACCTGTACAGGTGAACGGTCAGTTTCCTGCCAGTGTTTAATAAAATTTTTCACCAGAGGGTCAGCCGCGTCTTTTTCCAGATCCATGACAAAGGCCGGCGAGACCGGACTATAAAGTAGTTCCGCCTGGATAAGGCCGGGGGATGATGTCTTCAGCTTTACCTTATAGGTGGTTATATCCCCTTTGCCGGTGAAGTTCCTGTCTGTCGATGCCCGGCCGTAGACTTTGATGTCAGCCGCCGCTTTATACTTGTTAAATCCCCTGGGTAACAGGCGGTTATCCTTTAAAAAGCTTGCGGCTCGTAACAGGGTATAGGTCACTCTGCCATCACTGTTGGCCATGATGGTTTCATATATCTGTACCTGTTCCGGGTTGGTTATTACCTCATAGTGCGGTTCGTAGGTGTTTATATTCACATCGTTGTCATTGCCGGCGATCAGATCCCCTTTAAGCGGTCGGCCCGATTCAAAGAGTATATTGCCAGCCTTGTCACGCACGGAAAAATGGATCCAGGCCCGGCGGCCGGGAATGCCGGTGGGGAATTTATGACCAGCCATGTTACTGACCTCAACATCAGCGGTTAACCTGGTTCCTTCGCGCCTGACTTTGATAATTTTAATCCGGGCCGTTTTATCCTGGAGCTGTTTAATTGTCCGTTTTATAGTGGCGTTGAAATCGGCACTGGAGGCGGTGAGCTTGAGAGCCGGGATGTTTTGGCGCATGAGACGGAGCATGGTGACATTACCGCCTACAAAATGATGCTGAGCAAAATTTTCTCTGGCCGGTGCTCCGGAGGGGACTGCTACCTGTACCCGGCCCTGAGCCATGGGCATGTGGCAGCCCTGGCAGGTGGATTTAGCGCCCTGTTTACTGTAGATGCTGGCCTGCCATTCAAGGTAGGGTGTTTGCTCGGGGAAGGTTCCGGCGACCTTGCCCTGGGCATCCACAAATGGGGTATACAGGGTGTGACAGGTGGCACAGAGTCCGGAATCAGTTGTTTGCTTACCTTGAACAACGGTATAACCGACGCTGGAACGCATTATCTGCTGGGACGGTTTCTGGTGGGGGCCGTATATTTTACGTTCGGGCTTGGCCCCTTTTCGGTCGATGGCGTACTGGCCGCTGAAACTTGCCGGTCGGCCTAAATTATCAGCCTTGATCTGATGACAGAGGCTGCAGGATACCCCGTCCATGGCCGCCTTATGCAGCTTATTGTCAGGGTCGGCAAATCCCGGTTTTATGGCTATGGGCCCCTCTGTTCTTTCGGCCTCCAGCTCGGCCATGGGCATATGACAGGCGGCGCATTTTTTCTCAATCAGCTTTTTGAGAGCCGGATTCCGGCGGATCTCGGAAATTACCTTGGTCATCCACAACGGGTCGTTGGCGGCATTGGCCATCATGGTACTGCGCCAGTGTGATTTAATGGAGACGCTGTTACCTTTTTCGTCTACTAATAAATCATGGCATATGCCGCAGTTAGCGGAACCTGTGAACCAGGGGCTGGAAAATCTAATCAGGGGCTGGCCACTGTACTCAGTGGTCTTTCCAGTTCGCGGCGAGAGGCATAATGCGGCGAGTATGAACATAAAACCTGTTGTAAGTTTTAATAAAAGTCCTGTTTTTCTGTTTTTCATTTTAAACCTCCTTGATTTATTTTATTTGCCTTTATTGCGTAAACGATTCATGAACGCCACCCTGCACACGTTGACCGGGTGCAGGGTGGCGTCCTTGAATCGTTTACGTTGCAAACGTTAAGGTGTGGTTCGAGACTTAAAAAAACAATTTGATAATAACAACTATTCGTTTTTAGCTGTTTTGGCCATAAAAAAATGGCGGCACCGGAAATTTATCGGTGCCGCCATTTAGTTGGGGAGGCAAATGTCAAGGAGCGCTTTCGTTTGTCGCTTACATCGGTTCAGTTGACTATTGGCTTACCGGACTGCCAGTCAATACGGTCTAAGGAAGGCCCTTCGTAGGTGTCTAAGAGTAGTTGGACTGCGGCTTCACCATATTTCTCGAACCAGAAATTACCCAATCTTTTGAGGCGTTTGATGTTGGCCTTACTGACGTCATCCATAGCATCGTCAGGGGGATCCGGCAGTCCGGGCTGTTCTTTTAGTTTGGCATTGACCCTGATGTAATTACCAGAATCAATGATAGTCATGGCCTGATAGGCCACGATACGTTCATCGGAGAGGACTTCCATGATGTGCCCTTCTGTCATCCACTGTATACCGCCCCATCTCTGTGATTCAGGGCCATTTATTTTTCTGGTCATAAAACCTGTTCCGACTGAAAGTACGCGCATTTCACTTAACGGTACATCCCGCCAGGTACGCTTGGCCTCGGTTATGGCGCACATGGTGGGGTTGTTGGCAATAACCCCGCCGTCAACCAGCCAGGATTCATCCTGTCCGGGGGAAAGTTTTATCTCTTTAGTGGGGAAATAGGTAGGGGCCGCACTTGAAGCATCGGCCGCCTGGTATGACAAGAGGTTCAGATAATCCTTTTTGGTGGATTTGATGACCACCGGTCTGCGTTTTTCAATCGCGTAGGTAACGGCCAAAACGTGCTTGTCGGCAGGAACGTCTTTGATCCTGGCTTTGCCGAGATTTTTTTTAAGAATTTCGGTCTTACCTCTGGCCTCGAATTTGGGAACGTTTATTCCGTCAAATGCTAACAGACCTTTATGCTCGGAGAAGATTTTCCGGGCATTCTGATAATTATAGAGTTCGTTAATTTTATCCATGCTCATGTCAGTGGTGGCAAGGCAGAGAGCAATAATGCTGCCGGTACTTGTACCAGCGTAAAAATCAACGCAATCTCGAATGGATCTGCTGTGTTTTGTCTGTAATTGTTCTTCGAGTCTGGCCAGGAATTGAGTGGTTGCGGCACCACGGATGCCGCCGCCGTCTAAAGACAGGATTACTTTTGCCATAATGTACTCCTTTTGTTTTAGTGATTATTTGTCATTTTCTTGCCATTTTTCTATTATGGTGCTGCCTGTGATCCTGCTTTTCGGGGGTAAGCGCCCCATGAACACCCTGCTGCGGGTGCAATACAAAAAAGCGACAGTGCAAAAGAAATGAACACCGAACACCGAACATTCAACACCGAATTATGAATCAACAACAAAAACTACCTACATGGTAAACCAACAAAATATTGTCAGGATCTCCGTAAGCACAACTGTATTCGCTGTTTTTTTATTCGGTGTTCGATGTTGAATGTTCGGTGTCGGAGTCTGCGCTTACCTGGACATTCAATTTTTAAACGCTTGCATACGACGATACGATTGTATGTGAGCGTGAGCGTTCATGAGCGCTTACAATTGAACCCGTCTTTTCATTTTTTAATAAAGGAATTTGTCAACAATCTCGTCCACAACATCATCAGATATATTATGCTGCTGGAGAATTTTTTTGGTGTGGCTGAAAAAGAGTTTCCGTTTTACCTGCGGCATGGCAGTAGAAATACCTTCTGCAACATACTGGCTGATTAAATCTTCCTGTGACCTCCCCGTAGCCTTGACTACCTCCCGCAGTTCTGCGGCTAATTCCGCGGGTAGTTTTATGCATGCCTCTATGATAACCGGATTTTGAGTGCTCATTGTCTCTCCTTCTCTTTGATTGTTATGATTTCAGATGGTTGCCCGGATCTTTATTTCTTTAGAGATGGCAGGTTACAAGAACTTAACTGAAAGTATTAGTACCTTTTTACGGACTGGTCAATAACGTTTTTGGGATAAAATTCAGCAAAAAAAAGGGCGGCGGCAAATTTATTGCCGCCGCCCTTTTTTGATTATTTGCTGTAATATCAGCTAATCAGTTTGAGATTGCCTTTTACCAGCAGGTCAACAACTCCGGGGTCGGCCAAGGTGGAGGTATCACCAAAATCGTGTTCTTCGTGCATGCCGGCGGCGATCTTGCGCAGGATACGGCGCATGATTTTACCGGATCTGGTTTTTGGCAGGCCATCGGCAAACTGGATGTGTTCCGGGGTGGCAATGGGGCCGATCTGGGTTCTTACCCAGGCTCTTAAAGCGGCCCGTAATTCTTCGCTGGGCTCAATGTCTGCCTTAAGGGTAACATAGGCATAGATACTTTGACCCTTGATTTCATGGGGGGCGCCCACCACCGCGGCCTCAGCCACATCTTTATGAGATACCAGGGCTGATTCAATCTCGGCCGTACCCATTCGATGGCCTGAGACATTGATGACATCATCCAGACGGCCCATAATCCAGAAATAGCCGTCCTCATCCTTTCTGGCACCGTCTTCAGGGTCGTAAATACCGGGGAAACGGCTGAAATAGGTCTTCTTATAACGTTCCGGGTCGCCGTAAATGCCGCGCAGCATGCCGGGCCACGGCCTTTTGATAACTAAGCGGCCGCCCTCGTTGATTCCCGCCTCCCTGCCTTCTTCGTTATAGATTGCCGCCTCTATACCGGGCAGGGGCCGGGTGGCGGAGCCTGGTTTCAGAGGCGTGGCGTAGGGCAGGGCTGAGATGAGAATTCCACCGGTCTCGGTCTGCCACCAGGTATCCACGATGGGCAGCCGGCTGGCACCGATATGTTCGTAATACCACATCCAGGCCTCGGGATTGATAGGCTCGCCCACCGTGCCTAAAACGCGCAGAGAGGAAAGATCGTTTTTCTTGGTGTGGGCCTCGCCGAATCTCATCAGAGCCCGGACGGCAGTGGGGGCGGTGTAGAAAATATTGACCTTGAACTTTTCGACAATATGCCAGAAACGGTTTGGGGCCGGATAGGTTGGTACACCTTCAAACATCAGAGAAGTGGCTCCGATAGCCAGAGGCCCGTAAAGGATATAACTGTGGCCGGTAATCCAGCCGATATCGGCGGTACACCAGTAGACATCGTCATCTTTTATGTCGAATACGGTCTGACAGGTATGGGCCGCGTAGGTAAGATAACCGCCGGTGGTATGAACCACGCCCTTGGGCTTGCCGGTACTGCCGGAGGTATAGAGAATGAAAAGCGGATCTTCGGCATCCATGGACTCCGGCTCGCAGGGGCCGCTGACATCCTCGGCAGCCATTACTTCGTGCCACCAGAGGTCAAAACCCTCTTTGAAGTTTATGTTGTTGCCTCCCCTTTTGACGACAATGGTGTTTGTCACGCTGTCGCAGCCCTCCAGGGCTGCATCGGCATTACTTTTTAAGGGGATGGTTTTGCCGGCCCGGATGACGGCATCGGCGGTAATCAGCACTTTGGCCTCACAGTCTTTGATCCGGCTCTGCAGGCTGGGGGCGGAGAAACCGGCAAATACCACGGAATGAATGGCCCCTATCCGGCTGCAGGCCAGGAGGGTGATGGCAAGTTCCGGAATCATGGGCAGATAGACGGCTACCCGGTCACCCTTCTTGACCCCCAGCTTTTTGAGGGAATTGGCGCAGCGGCAGACCGCGCTGTGGAGCATCTGATAGGTATAGACCTTGACATCCTCTTCCGGCTCACCCTGCCAGATGATAGCGGCCTTGTTGCGGCGGCCGTTGGTGAGGTGACGGTCAAGGCAGTTGTATGACACATTTAATTTACCGTTTACAAACCATTTAATCTCCGGTTTGTACATGTCGGCATCGAGGACGGTATCCCATTTTTTGTCCCAGGTAAGAAGTTCCGTGGCTCGGTCTCCCCAGTAGCCTTCGGGGTCATCCATGGAACGTTTATATTGGGCCTCGTATTCCTCCATGCTTTTGATACAGGCCGTGTCCCGGCCTTCGGTGGGGGGGGTAAAGACTCTTTTCTCGGTTGATAGACTCTCAATTTTTCTTTCTTCGTCCATTGTGTCTCCTTTTAAATCATGCGGTGAACAGAATAATTTGAACCGTGCACTGAGGTTCGGATTAATAAAAGTCCCTCTCATTATGCTCTTTTCGTCTGAACAGGGACGAAAATCTTTATAAATCAACAGGCTCATAAATTAAGGTAAACTTTTGGCCAACAATTTATTAGTGTATATAAACAGTTTGAAAAGATAGTGGTCAAGAAGAAAAATAGGTAAAAATACTATTTTTTATATTTTTTAGGGCTCACGAACCTTAAAGTTACATGAAGAATAAATTCCTGCTGCTGGTTACTGTTTTTATTTTGCTCTTTGTCGGTGGCTGCCGTCCGCGGCTGTCGCGGCTGACGGGGGGGTGCCGGATGAGGGCGTTGAAGACGGTACCGGATATGGTGGATGATGGTTCAAGGGCCTCTCTTGAGGCGGCTCTGGCCGGCAGTATCGCTTATTGGCGGCGGTTTGACAGCGCTATCAATTTTCAAATATGCGGGGCGGAGTCCGAGACGGCCGGGGATATTCTGGCCTCTTTGTTAAAGTTCCAGAAACTGCTCCATACCTTGCCGGATATTGCCCTGCCGGATGCCGTGGCGGCGAATTTTAAGGTCTGCGAGGCCCTGAACAGCAGGGGCGGGGACGAAATTCTGGTAACTGGTTATTATCAGCCGATTTTCAGGGGAAGTCTCATAAAACAGCCGCCTTTTATTTACCCCATCTATGGTGTGCCGCCTGATCTTATCAAGGCTCGTCATTATGAGGCCGCCGGGAACGGCCGGCCATTTATCGGCCGTCTGGAGGATGGCCGTCTGCGGCCCTATTGGCGGCGGGCTGCCATAGAGAATAAACAACTTCTGGCCGGTGATGAATTATTATATCTCCGTGATCCGGTTGACGTATTTGTTCTCCAGATTCAAGGCTCCGGTCTTATCCGGCTGCCGGATGGCCGTCTGTTGCAGGTTCGTTATGCCGGTTCTAATGGCCGGGACTATAAAAGTATTGGCCGTCTGCTGGTGGATGAGGGTAAAATACCGCTCAAAGAGGTCAGTATGGAGGCCATCCGTGCTTATATGGCCTCCCATCTTGACGAGCGCCGTCGAATCCTGCATTATAATGACAGGTACATCTTTTTTCGTCTTGATGATGATTCGGCGGCCGGGCCGGTGGGCAGCATGGGTAAGGAGCTGGTTGCCGGACGCTCGGCGGCTCTTGATGCGCGCTGTTTCCCCATGGGCGGGCTTTATTATCTTGAGACCACGGTGCCGGAATTTTCTCATGGCCGGTTTCGCGGCCGGCGGCCGTTACGGCGTTTTGTCTTTCAGCAGGACAGCGGGGCGGCCATCAGGGGTTCCGGCCGTCTTGATCTTTTTATGGGGACGGGGGCAGGGGCTGCTGCTGTGGCTGGTCATATGAAGGAGAATGGTCATCTGTATATGTTAATTCCGAATTTTAAATAAATCTCGAATCTGGAGATATGCTATGAAACGTGCTGAAATAGATTATTGGATTGCCTGTATGCTGGCCAGTCCGGGTTACGTCTCTGATCTCAATATAACCGTGGGTAAGCCGCTGCAGGTTGAATCCTCCGGGGTTTTAATTCCGGTGGGGGTTGAGCCGGAGGTTATGAAACTTACCCCCTTTCAGGCTGAGGTCTTTGCCTTGAATATTATCGGCGGTAATAAACGGCTGCTCAAAGATCTGGTGGAAAACGGCTCCTGTGATCTCTCTTATTCTTTAGGCAACAAGGCCCGTTTCCGGGTAAATATATTCTCGCAGAAGGGGCATCTTTCCACCGTTCTTCGTATTTTACCCACGACTATTCCCACTATTGATTCCTTGAATCTGCCGCCGATTTTTCATAAGATGCCCCAGGAATTAAACGGTATTATTCTGGTTACCGGTGCCACCGGTTCCGGTAAATCTACCACTCTCGCTGCCCTCCTGCATCAGATAAACCGGGAACGTCAGGTGCATGTGGTCACTCTGGAAGACCCCATTGAATTTGAGCATCCCCAGATTAAGGCTACCTTTAATCAGCGGGAGCTGGGCAATGACTTTGATACCTTCCCCAATGGTCTGCGGGCCGCTCTCCGCCAGGCACCCAGGGTTATTCTGGTGGGGGAAATGCGGGATCGGGAAACCATGGAGATAGGCCTGACTGCGGCGGAAACCGGTCATCTGGTCATGAGTACTCTGCATACGGTGGATGCCGGGCAGGCCATTAACCGCTGTTTAGGTATGTTTGATGCCCGCGAGCAGGGGCAGATCAGGAATCGGCTGGTGGATACCATTCGCTGGGTAGTGGGTCAGCGTCTGCTGCCCAAAATAGGAGGGGGGCGGGTGGCGGCTCTGGAGGTTATGCGTAAAAATCTGCGGGTTGCCGATGCTATTCTGCATGGGGAATCGGAGGGCAAAACCTTTTATGATATTATCAGTGACGGTCATGCCCTGGGGATGCAGACCTTTGATCAACATATTCTGGAGCTGTACAAACAGGGATTGATTGAAGAACAGACGGCCCTGGGCTATTGTTCTCACCGCAGTGCGGTTAATCGGGGCCTGGATCTGATCAAGGCGGCCAAGGGGGAATCAACCACCGGTATTACGGGGCTGGCCATGGACGCTGAGGAAGAGGATCCCTTTGCCAATTTCAGATAAATAATGCCGCTCAAAAGGAGGTCGAAGATGATAAGTCAATGCCCGCATTGTCGGCAGGCCCTGAATTTGAATGAGGCTCAGCAGGCTAAAATTCAGACGGCCCTGGCGGGGCTGCAAAAAGGAACCCTGAAAATGGGTTGTCCGCACTGTAAAAAGGCAATCCATTTACAGGCGGACGGTTCTTGTGCCGATACTCCGCGGGAGTCAGGGCCGGGTTCTGCGGCTAACAGCAGGAGCGTGGTCAAGCCGCCCCGTTATCCGGATATAAGCTGGATGGCCAACGATATGTACGAGGAAATGGCGGCTGCCCCCGATGTTGACAAGGCTCTGGTGATGATGCCGGAAGGCGCGGTCCGGGAGGCGGTGAGCAAGGCCTTCCTTGAGCAGGGCTGCCAGGCGGAATTTCCGGAATCAGCCTCTGATGCCATTGCCCGCATGCGTTTTACAGATTTTACCTATGTGGTTCTCCATACCGGTTTTGCCGGGCCGCCGGCAGAGTCCGAGTTCCATCAATATTTAAGCAACATGCCCATGGCAAGGCGTCGGGCCATTTATTATATCCTCATGGGGCCGGAGTTCCATACCCTTTATGACCTTGAGGCCCTGGCCAATAACGCTAATCTGGTGGTAAATGATAATGAGGCCGCCTGCCTGGAGATTGTTTTCAGAAAGGGCCGTCAGGATTATGATGATTTATTCGGGCCTTATCTTGAGGCCATGGAGAAATAAGGCCTGCCTCTTTCAGCAATTAACCTGTGTTAATTACGAGTCCATCATAACTTATATATTCTACTGGTGTACCAGCAATTTTTCAATATTTCTCAAAAGCCGTTCTCCATCGCCCCTGATCCGGCTTTTCTCTATATGAGCGACGGCCATCGTGAGGCCCTGGCTCATTTACGTTACGGCCTGGAGAATGATGGTGGTTTTGTTCTACTTACCGGGGAGGTGGGAGCGGGGAAGACCACAGTTTGCCGCTGCCTCCTGGAGCAGGTGCCGGCTGATACCAATATCGCCTTTATTATCAATCCTAAACTTACGCCACTTGAGTTTCTGGCCTCCATTTGTGATGAACTGAAGATCGAGTATCATCGTGGTGCCGGCGGTAAGGAGCTGGTTGATGCTGTTAATAACTATCTTCTCGCTGTTCATGCCGGGGGTGGACGTACGGTATTGATAATTGATGAGGCCCAGAATCTGGACCTTGAGGTGTTGGAGCAGATCAGGATGTTGACTAATCTGGAGACCAATGAGCGTAAATTATTACAGATTATCATGCTGGGGCAGCCTGAACTGCAGGAAAAGCTGGCTGATCCCCAGCTCAAGCAACTGGCGCAGCGGATATCGGCTCGTCATCATTTAGGGCCGCTGAACAGAGCGGAGACCACGGCTTATGTCCGGCACCGTCTGGCCGTGGCCGGGCTGAGTCCGGATATTTTCTCGGACAGGAGCCTGAAAAAATTATTTTCTTTAAGTGCCGGTATTCCCCGCCTGATTAATATGGTTTGTGACCGGGCGCTGCTTGCTGCCTATACCAAGGGTATCCACCTGGTTGACAGCAGGCTTTTAGACACGGCCGCGACTGAGGTTTTAGGTCTGCGGAAAAAGGGACGCGGGGGCTTCCGGCCCTTCTCGCCCTGGTTGGTGGCGTTAATAGTGCTTCTGGTTTGTCTCGCGGCTTTGACGCTTTTGCTCCGGCACCCCAGACTGCGGCAAGGTGTTTCTCCTGTTAGACCTGCGGTTCCTGCCGCCCCTGAGATGTTGAAGGGCGGGAAGGTGAATAAAGATAATGCCCATCTGTCTTTTAATCTTAGATACGAAGCGGCTGAGCCTTTTTTGTCAGCCGTTGAATGGAAGGATATGGAGGTCGCCGGTCGTGATAAACGGCTGGCTATGGGTGATTTGTTGCGCTTGTGGGGGCTGAAGGGCTTCTCTGCGGCTGAGGAATGGGGCTGCCAGTATGCTGAAAAGCATGGTCTGCGTTGCCTTAGCGCTACCAGCGGTATGGCGGCTTTAAGGCGGCTTAATCGTCCTGTTGTGCTGCGTCTGGCGGGAGATGATCAAGGCGGGAAGTCCTTTGTGCTGCTGGCGGCTGATCATGGTCGCTGGCTTGACCTGCGTCTTGACGGCCGACATTGGCGGGTTCTGCCCGCCGATCTGGCTCAACACTGGCAGGGAGTTTATATTCTTGTCTGGCGGCCTCCGGCGGGCTATGAAGATTCTATCCGGCCCGGTTATCGCGGTCATATGGTAAAATGGCTTGCTGAACGTCTTGCCCTCATAGATGGAGAGGAGTACAATAAACGGACGGGGAGAGCAGTTTATGATTCCGGTCTTGTGCGGCGGGTCAGGCAGCTGCAGTTTAGATATAATTTAATCCCGGACGGTATTGTCGGCAAGGAAACTGTTATTCTGCTTAATACACTGACCGGGGCCGGGGGGCCGGAATTGCGGCATCCTGAATCCGTGGGTTTAAAGCTCATGGGGAAATCATAAGCTCATGTCATATATCCTTGAGGCTATAAAAAAAGCGGATCAGAAGCGCAAGCTTGGCAGTGTGCCGGATGTGCATACCATTCATGAAATGCCGCCCATGGCGGCAAGAAGACTGTTTTGGCCTTATATTGTGGCCGTTGGCCTGTTTGTTAATGTTGTTCTCATTACCTGGTGGCTGCATCCCTGGGAGGCTCCGGTGGTCGAGAAGACGGTGACAACGGCTGTGCCGCTTAAGAAACCGGCTGCCGTCTCCGGCGTTCTGCCGTCGCCTGTGGCGCGGAAAGCGATTAAGCGGAAATCTGTTGCTGCCGCGTCTCATCCAGTTAATAACAGGCCGGGGGGTAAGACTGTTTCGCCGTCACCGCTAAAAGCCGCCGTTGTTAAAGGGGCAGTCGTTCGAACAGTACAACGACGGCCTGAAAAGTCGTCGTTGCCGGAACCGAAGGCAGTGATTTCAGCCGGGAGGAGTGAAACAGCTAAAATTACAGACGCCGGGCCGCTGAAGAATCCAGCCCCTGTCCCCCGGAAACCAGGGGCAGCCGGGGCAGGTAAAGCTGCTTCGCAACCGACGGTGCCGTTTCTGGCGTTTAAAAGTCAGGCAACTCATCCCGCGGCTATGGAACGGATTGGCGGTACCCCGCTTCCCGCGTTTGGGCAAGATGATCATTTAATTGAACAACAGCGCCGCAAGAAGGCCGCGGCTCTTGCTGAAATCCCCTTTCTGCGGCAGTTACCGGCCGAGGTCAGGGCCAGGATTCCGGAAATTCATATATCATATCACGCCTATTTTTTTGACGCGGCGCGGCGCATGGTAAGTATTGATGGTAAAATATTCCGGGAGGGCAACATAATTGATGGTGATTTGAAATTAGTGTGGATTACTCCGTCCGGGGTGGTTCTGCAATATAAGAACTGGCAGTTCAGGGTTAACGTGTAAGCAGCCTTGATGGCAGGTTAGAAAGGAGAGAGTTATGCTTAAAAAGGAAGATTGTCAATTATTCAGCAGTGGTCTGCGTGGTGCTGAGGCAGCCTTTGGTGAGGAGGCGGAACGTTACGGCATCAGAGAAACGGTTTTTACCTTTGCGGGGCACTCCACGGCACGGGATGGCAAGGCCAGGGTGGTTGAGCTCAGCGATGAGGAGCTGGGACGTGGTAATATCAGCATGGAGATTGTTTCCAAAATGATGAATCGCAGTTATTATGAGGCTGAAAAGATTCGTAAGGTGCTGCAATGCATCTTTCATGTTGTTAACCGCGGTCATCAGATTGTGGTGGTGGGGACGATTATGGCAGATGATACCGTAAAGGGCGGCACCGGCTGGGCCGTGGAACTGGCCAAACTCTTCAACCGGCCGCTCTCTGTCTTTGATCAGGAGCGGGCTTTGTGGTTTGTCTGGCGGCATGGGGCCTGGCAGGAGGAGGAACCACGGCTGGAATTTGATACCATTGCCTGTTCCGGGAGCCGGAATCTCTCTGACGCCGGCCGGGAGGCAGTTAAGTCCCTTTTCGCCGCCTCTTTTGGTAAGGTTTGACCGGGGTCGTGGAGCAGAGACGGCATGAATTGCGCCGCCTGGTTCTGGCCCGCCGCGGGCAAATGTCTGTCGAAGAGCGCCGGATGAAGAGTGTTTTAATTGTCGAGCGCCTGTTAGCCATGCCGGAATTTAAACAGGCTGAGGTCATATTTACCTATATTAATTTCCGCAGTGAGGTCGAAACCATGGCCCTGGCTGATAAATGTCTGGAACTTGGGAAAAAGCTCTGTGTTCCCGTGACCCTAACGGCTGAAAGACGGCTCGCCGCCTGCCAGCTTACTGATCCGGAGGCAGAGCTGCGGCCGGGATATTGCCGGATTCCTGAGCCGGATATTTCCAGAACCAGGCTTGTTGATCCCCGGGAGATTGATGTTGTGGTTCTGCCGGGTTCAGTCTTTGATAGATTTGGCGGCCGACTGGGGTACGGCGGCGGTTATTATGATCGTTTCCTGGCCCTGGAGGCTCCTCATGGTCTGCGGGTTGGTCTGGCCTTTGATCTCCAGATAGTTGATGAGGTGCCCCTCATGGCCCATGACATGCGGCTTCATTATTTGTTGTCGGAATCCGCAACGCGACAGTGTAATTAATAACAGATAACGGCTGGTTGTCAGTCGAGGCAATTGCGGGTGGGGTTTAGTGCCTCCTCAATTGGATTTATAGCTACGATTTATAAAGAGCGCCAAAGACCGGAGGCAAGACGATGAAAAAAACCGCCATATTTCGTTCTGATCTTTTTATGGAGCACATGAAGAATGTTGATCACCCTGAATCGGCTGAACGTCTGCGGGGAATATACGATGAACTTGATCGTCCGGAGTATGAAGGGGCTTTTATGAATCCCGACTTCCAGGCCGCGGCGGAGGATATTCTGAGGTTTAATCATGGTGCCGCCTATATAAAAAGACTGGCAGCTACAGCCGGTGAGCCCTGCGCCTTTCTTGATGCCGATACTCAAACCACGGCACGTTCCTATGAGGCTGCCTGTTTAGCCGTCGGGGCCGCCGTCGGGGCCGTGGAACTGGTCTTGAACGGCGGGGCGGATAATGCCTTCTGCTTAGTGCGGCCTCCCGGCCATCACGCCGAAGCCGATAAGGCTATGGGCTTCTGTCTGCTTAATAATGCCGCCCTGGCTGCCCGCTTTGCCCTGAAAAAGATGGGACTAAGGCGGGTGATGATTGTTGACTGGGATCTTCATCATGGCAACGGCACCCAGCATAGTTTTTATGAA
The DNA here is from genome assembly GCA_048820955.1 of Desulfobacterota bacterium M19. Classification (GTDB taxonomy): domain Bacteria; phylum Desulfobacterota; class Desulfobulbia; order Desulfobulbales; family VMSU01; genus JAADIV01. The sequence continues at coordinate 45,331 of JBMERE010000010.1, forward strand.
ACCGATCACGTTCTTTATTTTTCCACTCATCAGTTTCCCTGTTATCCCGGAACCGGTGATTTCGGAGAGACTGGTATTAAACTTGGCAAAGGCTGTACGGTGAATGTGCCCCTGCCCGTGGGCTTAAATGATGAGGCTTTTGCCTCTATCTATAATGAATTAGCCGGCCCCATTGCCCTGCAGTATCGGCCTGAATTGATTATTATCTCGGCGGGTTATGATATTCATCGGGATGATCCTCTGGGCGGTATGATGGTTACCGAGACTGGTTTTGCCTATATGACCAAGGTGCTGCTGGATGCGGCGGCGGAATGCGGCTGCCCTGTAATTGCCTGTCTTGAGGGCGGTTATGATCTAAAGGGTTTAAAGAACGGGGTTATGGCTACTCTGGATGAAATGCGGGGTCAGTCCATCATGGCGGATAAGACGATAATGGATCTCAGCACCGCCTCTATGCCTTTAATGGCTATTGAAAAGGTAAGAAGTGTTGCAAAAAGAATTTGGAATTTATAAACTGCTCCTATGGCTAAATCTAAAATTCTCATAGCGGACGATGATCCCCTGGTGCGGGACGCGGTTCAGAAGATTCTGGAAATCTTTGGTTATCAGGTGGTCACCGTTGTTAATGGTCAGGAGGTAATGGCGCTGGTTGATGAAACCTTTTCGACTATTATTCTGGACATCAATATGCCGATAATGGATGGTTTTGCCACCCTGGAGGCCTTGAATAAAACCAGGCTGGATATTCCGGTACTTTTTTTTACCGGTGCCAGCTCCATGGATTATGCCATTAAGGCGGTTAATCTGGGGGCTTACGATTTCCTTACTAAGCCCATCAGCGATCTTGATCTTTTTGCCGTCAAGATAAAAAGGGCGGTGGAAAAGAGGATGTTTGTCCTTAAGAGTAAGGCCTATAATGAAAACCTGAAATTCGAGGTCAAGAGTAAAACGAGGGAACTGAAGGAAAAAAATATTCTGCTGGATAATTATAATCGCCAGCTGGAAGAAAATACTTTAAATACCATATCCACCCTGCAGGTGGCTTTGGAGGAGAAGGACCAATATACAGCGGGACACACCAGGCGGGTTACCCAATATGGGCGGCTCATCGGTCAGGCCTTGAATCTCAGCGGTCCTGATCTCCATACCCTGACCTGGGCCAGCCAGGTTCATGATATCGGCAAACTGGTTATTGATGTGAGCTGTATTCAGAAACCCGGCCCCTTGACGACGGCAGAATGGGAGCTGGTTACTAAACATCCCACCATCGGTCAGACCATCCTGAAGCCCTTGACCTTTCTGAAACGAGAGGGGTTAATAGTCCGGCACCATCATGAACGGTTGGATGGTAAGGGGTATCCTGATGGTTTGCGTGGTGATGAATTGGATCCTTTAACCAGGATTCTCATTGTGGCGGACAGTTATGACGCCATGACTTCAATGCGTAGTTATAAAAGAAATAAAAGTATGGAGGAGGCTGTTGTTGAACTGTATGCCTGTGCCGGCTCACAGTTTGATCCTGAAATAGTCGATGTTTTTGTCAAGATTCTAAAGGAGCAGGATCCCGTTATCGAGCCGGTTGTGGGTGTGTTTCCTGGTATGGAGAATAGTAGAGAATGCGGATAAGCCATGATGAAATAAGAAAGACAGCTGCTTTGGCCCGTCTGGCCATGAGCAATGATGACGTGAGTGATATGGCTGGTCAGTTAGACCGGATTTTAGGCTATATTGCTAAATTAAATGAATTGGATACCACCGGAATCAAGCCCGCCAATCATGCTATTGATATTCATAACGCCCTGCGGGAGGATGAGGTGCAGCCTTCACTGGCACAGGATGAGGCCCTGGCTAATGCTCCTGTTCAGAATGGTGAGGCCTTTGTGGTGCCCAAGATAGTCGGCTGATTTTAAGTAAGGGTTTCAGGGACATTCTGCTGCACGCGCTCAAATCCTCCAATATAAGGGGTATTGTCGGACGTTCGATCACGCGCAACAGGGCGGTGAAACGCTTACGTTATTTATACGTATCATACTGAATAGTTATAGGAAATGTAAAATGGAATTATTTGAACAGACAATTCACCATCTGCGTGAGCTTTTAGACCGAGGTGAGATTTCAGCGGTTGAATTAACTGAAAATATTCTGGCCCGGATGGACGCGGTGGAGGGCCGGATTACGGCCTATATAACCGAGACCAGAGATCAGGCTCTGGCACAGGCGGCGCAGGCCGATAAAATAATAGCCGCGGGCGATGCTTCGGCTCTTACCGGTATTCCTCTGGCCATTAAGGATGTCCTTTGCACCAGGGGAGTACGAACGACCTGTGGTTCTAAAATCCTGGAATCCTTTGTGCCTCCCTATGATGCCGCGGTAATCAGCCGGATAAAGGCAGAAGGCGCGGTATTGCTGGGTAAGGTAAGTATGGATGAGTTTGCCATGGGCTCTTCCAATGAGACCTGCCCCTATTGCATACCCCGCAATCCCTGGAATACCGCTCATATCTGCGGTGGCTCCAGCGGTGGTTCCGCTGCGGCTGTGGCGGCGGGTGAGGCTGTTGCTTCTCTCGGTTCCGACACCGGTGGTTCGGTGCGCCAGCCGGCCTCTCATTGCGGAGTGGTGGGCCTGAAACCCACCTACGGCCGGGTTTCCCGTTTCGGCCTCCTGGCCTTTGCTTCCTCCCTTGACCAGGTGGGTCCTTTAACCCGTGATGTTCGTGATTCCGCTTTGATGCTTAATGCCATTGCCGGTTATGATCCCCGCGATTCCACCTCTATACGTCAGGCGGTGCCCGATTACACTCTGGCTCTGCGGGATGGTCTTCAGGGGCTGAAAATTGGTGTTCCGAGTGAATATTTTACCAGTGGTCTGGCGCCGGAAGTTGAGGAGGCGGTTAATAACGGTATTAAACTGCTCACCGAGGCCGGTGCCGAGGCGGTAGAGGTCTCGCTTCCTCATACTGAATACGGGGTGGCGGCTTATTATATTATCGCTCCGGCTGAGGCCAGCTCCAACCTGGCCCGTTATGACGGGGTAAAATACGGCTACCGGGACATGGATGCCGAGAGCCTGGCCGAGATGTATATGAACAGCCGTTCCCAGGGCTTTGGCCCGGAGGTTAAACGGCGCATACTAATTGGCACTTACGCCCTGTCTTCGGGGTATTATGATGCCTATTACAAGAAGGCCTCGCAGGTTCGTACTTTGATTATGGACGATTATCGTCAGGTCTTTGAAAAATGTGATCTTCTGGTCTCGCCGGTAACCCCGGCCCCGGCCTGGGAGCTGGGAGCCCGAATGGATGATCCCCTCAGTATGTATTTGTCGGATGTTCTGACTATCTGCACCAATCTGGCCGGACTCCCCGGTATCTCGGTGCCCTGCGGTTTCAGTCCTGCCGGCCTGCCCATCGGCTTTCAGATTCAGGCTCCCCGTTTTCAGGAAGAACGCCTGTTCCGGGCGGCCTATAATCTGGAGCAACGGGCTGGTATTGCTGAACGGCGGCCGGAGATTGCTTGATAATGAAACTGATTATTCCTGATTATATAAAGAACCTGGTACCTTACCCGCCTGGAAAACCGATAGAAGAGCTGGAACGGGAGTACGGGGTTAAGAATTCCATCAAAATGGCCTCCAACGAAAATTCTCTCGGCCCTTCACCCCTCGCTGTGGCGGCCGTCGCTGAGGCCCTGACTAATCTGCATCGTTATCCTGATGGCAGTAGTTATTATCTGAGCCGGGCCGTAGCCGCTCGTCTCGGGGTGAGTCCGCGGCAGTTGGTCTTCGGGAACGGCTCCGATGAAATTCTGGCCCTGCTTGCGGCGGCCTTTATAACCCCTGGTGACGAGGCGGTGAGCAGTTCTCCCTCTTTTCTGGTTTATACCAAGGTTACGCAGGCCCAGGGCGGAATTAACCGTATTGTGCCGCTGAGGGATATGCGCCACGATTTAGACGCTGTTCTCCAGGCGGTAACGGCCCGTACCCGCTTGATTTTTCTGGATAATCCCAATAATCCCACTGGCACGGTCTTTACCCCGCGGGAGTTTGAGGCCTTTTTAACCGAAGTGCCGGAAGGAGTTATTGTGGTGGCCGATGAGGCCTATTGGGATTTTGTGAGCCCTGACAAGCAGCTTGAGGTTAAAAAATATCTGGCAGGGCCTCAGGCGGTGGTGGGGCTGCGTACATTTTCCAAGGCTTATGGTCTGGCCGGTCTGCGGGTGGGCTATGGGCTGATGCCGGAGGAAATTGCCGATTGTCTGCACCGGGTGCGGGGGCCCTTTAACGTCAATATGCCGGCTCAGATCGGGGCTCTGGCAGCCTTGGGAGACGATGATCATTATCAGCGCACTCTAACCATGACCAGGGATGGCATTGCCTGGCTCACTGAAAAATTGCGGGAGCTTGATTTACAGGCCCTGCCCACTGAAACCAATTTTTTTCTGGTTCATCTTGGCGGTCTGGATGGCCGGAAATTTTATGATGCTATGCTGCGTCGGGGAGTGATTATCCGCCCGATGACGGCCTATGGTTATCCCGATTATATCCGGATAACGGTGGGAACCGCAGCTGAAAACGGGCGGCTGGTAAAGGCGGTGGATGAGGTATTGCGGGAGATGCGAATGTGAATCAACAGTCTGATATTATTACTATTGACGGGCCTTCAGGCTCCGGCAAGAGTACCTTGAGCCGTCTATTGGCGGCAGAGCTTGATTATACCTATCTTGATACCGGTGCCATGTACCGGGCCGTGGGGCTTCAGGTCAAAAACAGGCGTATTGACCTGGAGGATGACAGGGAATTGAAAGAGCTGCTGACCGGTTTAGAGCTGGAGTTATTGCCCGGCGGCGGGGACAGTGTAGTGATTTTGAACGGCCGTGACGTCTCACGTGCTATTCGTTCGGCGGAGATGGGGATGATGGCTTCCAGGGTTTCGGGCAAGTCCCTGGTGCGGGAGCGGCTCACTGCTTTGCAACGTCAAATGGCGGCCAGGGGCCGGGTTGTGGCTGAGGGCCGGGACACCGGCACTGTTGTTTTTCCTACGGCCCGCTGTAAATTTTTTCTTGAGGCCGCGGCTGAGGAACGGGCCCGGCGGCGGACGGAGCAACTGCGGCAACAGGGCATGAACGCTGATTATGATGATATTCTGGCCCAGATCAAAAAACGTGATGCGGCCGACAGCGGCCGGCGGCTGGCTCCTTTGAAGCCGGCCGCAGACGCCCTGCTTATTGACTGCACAAAGATTGGTATTCCTGCCGTTCTCGATTTAATGCTGGCCAGGGTTTCCGCGGCGGCCTGAAACGCTCGCATACGAAGATCCACTTATTTTTCTGGAGGGGTAAATATGGCAGATCAGAACGAAGAGATGCGTAAATTCAAGCGGCGGCACCTTATTTATTATCTTGAAGTCTTTGATGATGAAACCGGCGTCCTTCTTGGTTATCTGGTTGACTTGACCGTGAATGGTCTTAAGCTGGTCAGTAATGAAAAAATCCCCAGGGATAAAAATTTCAGGCTGCGGATGATGATGCCCGAGGAGTATTGTCCGGAGCGGCAGGTGGTTTTTGAGGCCCGCAGTATGTGGTGTGCTGAGGACGTGAATCCAGATTTTTACGCTACCGGTTTCAGCGCCCCTGAGCTGGATCAGAATATCAGGCGAATTTTCATGATTATGATTAATCAGGTTGGTTTTAACGATTGATTGCCGGGAATCTCCGGTTGCAAAATTGCAGTAATTTTACCATATTAATTCCACTTTCGTAATGGCCCGTAACCGCTTTGGCGGTAGGACTTTACAGGTTCTTGATATACCATTCAGCGGCCTGATCCAGGCCGCTTTCAACGGAGTATTCAGGCTCATATCCCAACAGTTTATTAATCTTGGAGATATCGGCCAGGGAGTGGAGGACATCTCCGGCCCGAAAATCTCTGTATTCCGGTTTTATATCTGAGACCTCCGGCTGGCGGGCGGCTACTCTGTTTTTGATCATTTCAAATAACTCGTTCAGGGTAGTGCGTTGGCCGTAGGCCACATTGTATATCTGGTTCAAGGCCTCTTTATTGTCAGTGCAGGCGGCTAAGATATTGGCCTGCACTGTATTGTCGATATAGCAGAAATCCCGGCTGGTTTCGCCGGTGCCGTTGATGAACAACTCACCGCCTTTGACCAGCCCGGCAAACCATTTGGGGATTACCGCGGCGTAGGCGCCGTTGGGATCCTGGCGGCGGCCGAAGACGTTAAAATAACGCAGGCCGACGCAGGCCATATCGTAGGTGCGGGCGAAGACATCCGCGTAGAGTTCATCCACATATTTAGTCACCGCGTAGGGTGAAAGCGGCCGGCCGATTTTATCTTCTATCTTGGGAAGACCGGGATGGTCGCCATAGGTGGAGCTGGAGGCGGCGTAAACAAAATTATTTACTCCGGCGTCTCTTGCCGCCACCAGCATATTGAGAAAACCGGTGATGTTATTGGCGTTGGTCAGCAGGGGATCTTCAATGGAACGCGGCACGGAGCCTAAGGCTGCTTCGTGGAGGACATAGTTGGCTCCGGTACAGGCCTGCCGGCAGGCCTTAAGGTCACGGATATCATCTTCAATGAGCTTAAATCTCTGCCATTGCTCCGGCAGGAGTTGTTCCTTGACCTGTGCCAGATTGTGATGATGGCCGGTGGAGAAATTATCAAGACCAACTACCTCCTGGTTTAAATTCAACAAGGTCTCCAGGAGATTGGAACCGATAAATCCTGCTACTCCGGTAATCAGCCATTTGCGCGGTGTGCCTGATAATTCCTCTTTAATTCGCTTTATTTTCATAGTCTTCCTTTCTATAAACGCCAGAAGTTAATCTGTTGTCTGTTTATTTCCTCAAGGTCTAATACCGATTTGATGTCTAATAAACAACCGCCTGGGGCCAGGGCCGCGGCAAGTTCCGAGATCTTCAGATTGAGCAGATCTTTGTGCGGTACGGCAAAAATCAGGGCGTCCAGATCATGTAGTTCTTCCCAGTCATGGAGCTCCATGCCGAAAAAACGCTGGGCTTCGGCTGGATTTACTAAGGGGTCATGAACCATTACCTTCATGCTATAGGATTCTAATTCCTTAATAATATCAAAGACCTTGGAATTTCTAAGGTCGGGGCAGTTCTCTTTGAAGGTCAAGCCCAGTATCCCTATTCTGCCGGGGCTGTTGCTTCGCCGGCTGGAGTTCAGCATCATCTTAACGGCTTTTTCGGCGATGAACTTGCCCATATTGTCGTTAATGCGCCGACCGGCCAGAATTACCTCTGGATGATAGCCGATACTCTCGGCCTTATAGGTCAGGTAATATGGATCAACGCCTATACAATGGCCGCCCACCAGTCCGGGGCGGAAGGGTAGAAAATTCCATTTAGTCCCGGCCGCCTCGAGGACGTTGCTGGTATCTATGCCAAGACGGTCAAAGATGAGGGAAAGTTCGTTCATCAGGGCGATATTTAAATCCCGCTGGGTATTTTCAATAACCTTGGCGGCCTCAGCCTCCTTAATGGAGGAGGTCTGGTGAACACCGGCGGTTACCACTGAGGCATATAGGGCGGCCACCGCCTTTAAAGTTTCCGGGGTATCGCCTGATACCACTTTGACTATTCTGGCCAGGGTGTGTTTTTCGTCGCCAGGGTTAATCCGTTCCGGTGAATAGCCGATATTAAAGTCCTCCAGCCATTTAAGACCGGAAGATTTCTCCAGGACAGGGACACATTCATCTTCGGTGACTCCGGGATAAACGGTGGACTCAAAGATGATAACGCTGCCTTTTCTGATATGCCGGCCCACGGTTTCAGCGGCCCCTAACAGGGGTGAGAGGTCGGGCTGGCGGGCCTGGTCAATGGGGGTGGGAACCGCCACTATAATAAAATCTGCCCGGGCAAGGTGCCGGGCTTCGGCGGTGAACTCAATATATTTGGCGGCCGTGAATTGCGGGGCCCTGGCCTCACCGTTAGGGTCTATACCATCCTGAAAGCTCTTTATGCTCTCTATCTTCAGATCAAAGCCGATTGTCTTGTTACGGGCTCCAAAGGCGAGAGCCAGAGGCAGCCCGACGTAACCCAAGCCTACAACGGCAATGGTTGAATTATTATTAAATTCCATATATCCTCTTATCTTGTTTTAAGATAGAAAAATTCGTAAGCGCTCAATAAACGATTAGGATCGTCACGGAGTGCTTACGAAAAAACCAGTAGTGTCCGGTTAAAGTTTTGTGTTAGGTTCGAGAAATGACTTGGAGTTAGGAAACAAAATTTATTTAGCGTTGTTTGGCAAAAAAACATTTTGTTCATGGAGCGCTTACTTTGCTTTATTATCTTTGTTCTACTTGCAATAGTCAAGTGGAAATAATCGGAGGCGCGGCTTTCTGTCTGGCTGGGACATCCCCGTTCACGAGGGTATTTTTCTCGTTCATGGCTTTACGTTGTGTGGTAAATATAGAGTGATCAAATAAGATGTGCTGGTGATTTGGTGCAAACGGCAATTTCTTGTCGGTTGACAAAGTGTAAGCGCTCCATGAACTATACTTTAGCATACAATCATGGTCGTACCGCTGACATTATAACATCCCGGAATGGTAGTCGAAACGGATAAAGTGTAAATATTTTAATGAATCTTTTTGTTAGATAGCTGATAAAACAGGGGGGATGATGTATGGGGGCAGGAAAAGAAAAGGTGCAAGAGCAGCAGGCGCAAACAGTACCCGTCGTATTAATGCAGCAGCCCATGGGGGAGGACGATGAAATTAACCTGCTCGATCTGTGGCGGATATTAGTGCGCAGGAAGGTCCTGATTCTTGTTGTGGCCGGTCTGGCCGCTGTGGCAGGGCTTGCCTATGTGTTGCTGGCCACGCCGGTTTACAAGGCCGAATCATTACTGCTGCCGCCGACTGAAAAGAATATTCAAGCTTTGAATGTTCAAGTCTTGAACCAGCAGGTTATGAATAAGCAAATTATTAATATACAGCTCTATACGCCGGAGAAGGTGTATGACATGTTTATTCAGCGTTTAAAATCCCGTGCTCTTCGGCGGCATTATTTTGATACACATAAATTGGTTGACAATATGGCGCCGGATCGTGATCCGGGTACGCCGGTTGAACAGATTTTCAAGAATTTCAACAAGGCGTTGTCTGTCAGCCGGATAAAGAAAGACAAGTCTTTCGTGCAGGTTGCCTTTGAAGGGGCGGACGCTGAATTGGCTGCCAGGTGGGTGAATGGTCTTGTTGCCCAGGCCAATGCGGCCACGGTTAATACCCTGGTGCAGAACGTGGCAAGTCAACTGGAAAGCAGAAAGCGTGCCTTACGTGAACAAATTGCCGTTAAACGCAAAACGGCCGGGCGGCTCCGTCTGGACAGAATTGCCAGGTTAGAAGAGGCGATTCATATTGCCGAAAGGCTTGGTCTTAAGGGGAATGGGGCCTTTTCTTCGATGGCGGAGAAATCGGCGTTTGCATTGAATCAAACGAATATGCCCCTCTATATGAGTGGAAGCAGGGCCTTGCTGGCAGAGGCGAAGTCGCTGCGGGCGCGCAAAAACAATGATCCATTCATCCGTGGTCTGCGCGGCCTGCAAGAGAAGTTGGATATACTGGCAAGCGTCCATATTGATCCATCCCGAATTTCTGCCATGCGGGTGGATCAGTCAGCTTTGATACCGGATCATTATATCAAACCGAAGCGTAAGTTGATTATATTGCTGGCCTTGTTCGGCGGTTTGATGTTGGGCGTATTCGCCGCTTTTTTTGCTGAATTCCTGGATAAGGCCCGGCGGGATGAACAGGAGTCAGTTTGATATTGGGGTGCAGTTGAATAGTCACGAATAGTTCCCATCAAAAGCGGGGAGTAATTGCTGACAATGGTGATCGTAAAAAATATGGGCTGATTCTGTGAATTGGTTTCATGACAAGCATGTTAACTACGAGTCCATCAACCCTGATAAAAAAAATAAAAATAAAAATAAAAGATTCTCTTTTTTATGCGTACCAAAATCAGTATCCGGGGTGCTCGGATGCATAATTTAAAAAATATCAGTCTGGATCTACCCCGTGATAAATTTATCGTTTTCACGGGGCTTTCCGGTTCCGGTAAGTCTTCTTTGGCCTTTGATACCCTCTATGCCGAGGGCCAGAGGCGTTATGTGGAGTCTCTTTCCACCTATGCCCGCCAGTTTCTTGGGCAGATGGACAAACCGGAGGTTGACAGCCTGGAGGGGCTGTCGCCGGCGGTTTCCATTGAGCAGCGCACCACCAACCGTAATCCACGTTCCACGGTTGGTACCAGTACCGAGATTTACGATTATCTCCGTCTCCTTTACGCTCGGCTTGGTGTTCCCCATTGTCCCCGCTGTGGCAGCAGGATTGCCGCCCAGAGTGTGCAGGAAATGACGGCGGCGGTTATGGATTATCCGGCGGGCAGTAAGGTTATTCTGCTGGCCCCGGTTATTGACGCTCAGAAGGGCGAACATCTCGGGGTTTTTAACCGTCTGCGGCAGGCCGGTTTTGTCCGGGTACGGGTAGATGGCGCTCTGTATAGTCTGGATCAGGAAATAAAACTGGCCAGAACCAGAAAACACTCCATCGCGGCAGTGGTTGATCGTTTAGTTATAAAGGATAAGATTAAGCGCCGCCTCTCGGCCTCCATTGCCACGGCTCTTGAGCTTTCCGATGGCCTGCTGCTGATTAATTTCCCCGATTCCGGGGAAGAGATTCTGCTAAGTGAGCGGGCCGCCTGCCTGCAGTGTGGTATCAGCCTGCCCGATCTTTCGCCGCAGCTTTTTTCCTTTAACAACCCTAAAGGGGCCTGTTCTGAGTGCGGCGGCCTGGGCATCCATCAGTTTTTTGATCCAGATCTCATTGTTCCCAACCCTGCCCTCAGTATTGCGAAAGGCGGGGTGAGGCCCTGGAAGGATATTACGGCTGAATCCTATGTCGGAGAGCTTGTTCGGGCCCTGGCCGGGCATTATAATTTTAAGCTGACCACCCCCTTTGGGAAATTACCGGTCAAAGTTCAGGAGGCCATTATCAACGGTACCGGCAGCGAGGTTATTCCTTTTACCTATCGGCGCCGCCGCCGTTTGATTTCATCATCCAGGCCCTATCCCGGCCTGCTTAAGCAGCTGGAGCGGCGATACAGGGAGACTTCCTCCATGTCCGTGCGCCAGAGTCTGGAACAATATCTCAATATCCGTCCCTGTCCGGCCTGTAGCGGGGCTCGTTTAAATGCCGGAGCTCTGGCTGTAAAGTTCAATAATTATAATATATTTGAATTAACAGAGATGAATATTGAACGTTTGCGGGCCTGGATGGCGGAGATTGTCGTCCAGGGGCAGAATGAAAAAATTGCCGCTCCTGTTATCAAGGAGATTCGTGAACGACTCAATTTCCTGACCGGAGTGGGCCTGGGGTATATCTCTCTGTCCCGGGCCGCTTCCAGCCTTTCGGGGGGGGAATTTCAGCGTATCCGTCTGGCCTCGCAGATCGGGGCCTCGCTCATGGGGGTGCTGTATATTCTCGATGAGCCCAGTATAGGGCTGCATCAACGAGATAATCAACGTCTCATTAAGACCTTGATCCGGCTTCGGGATCAGGGCAATACCGTCATTGTGGTGGAGCATGACGCTGATACCATCCTGGCTGCCGATCATGTTTTGGATATGGGGCCGGGGGCGGGAGTTCATGGGGGGGAGATTATCTACAACGGCCCCACCAGCGGTCTGTTCGAGAAGGAGGACTCTCTCACCGGCGGTTATCTATCCGGGCGCCTGACCATTCCTTTGCCCGAGAATCGCCGCCGTCCCAGAAGGGGTAAAAAAATTACCATTAAAGGGGCGCGGGCCAATAATCTCAAAGATATTACCGCCCATTTTCCCCTGGGCCTGATGACTTGTGTGACCGGGGTCTCCGGTTCCGGCAAATCCACCCTGGTTATGGAAACCCTTTATAAGGGGGCGATGAATATCCTTAACGGGGCCCGGCAGGCGGCCGGAGAGGGTAAGATCATCGGTCTGCGGCATATTGATAAGATAATCAATATTGATCAAAGTCCCATTGGCCGTACTCCACGCTCCAACCCGGCCACCTACACCGGAATTTTGTCCCCGATCAGGGAGCTGCTGGCCCGTCTGCCGGAGGCCAGGGCCCGTGGTTATAAGGCCGGACGCTTCAGCTTTAATATCAAGGGCGGCCGCTGTGAGTCCTGCCAGGGGGACGGTCTGCTTAAGATTGCCATGCATTTTCTGCCCGATGTTTATGTTACCTGCGAGGCCTGCCGTGGCAGTCGTTACAATTCTGAGACCCTGGATATCTTATACCGGGGCAAGAGTATTGCCGATATTCTGACCATGAATGTTGAAGAGGCCCTGGAATTTTTTAAAAATATTCCGCCCATCAAGAACCGTCTGCAGACCCTGTATGATGTGGGCCTGACCTATATCTCTCTGGGGCAGTCCTCCACCACTCTCTCCGGGGGTGAGGCTCAGCGTATCAAGCTGGCCAGGGAACTGAGCAAACGGGGTACCGGCAGTACCCTCTATATTCTTGATGAACCTACTACCGGCCTTCATCCCGCTGATATTCAGTATCTCCTGAATGTCCTGCACCGCTTGACTGATGCCGGTAACACGGTGGTTATTATTGAGCATAATCTTGATGTCATTAAGACTGCCGATGAGATTATTGATTTAGGGCCGGAGGGTGGTGATGAGGGGGGCGAGATAATTGTCAGCGGTACCCCGGAGAAGGTGGCTGCTGCCGCGCAATCATATACCGGCCGCTTTTTAAAGCAGATTTTGTAATTTAAGGCCCTGTGTTTAGTGGTACCGGCTGGTTTGTGGAGCGCTTACTTTTTGGCAAGCGTTTTTTGATTATTCTTAGTATATAAAAATAATTTGGCCTAAAATTACTCTCTAATCAGATAATCTCAAACAGGAATAAAATAATGACCGATCAACAGAATGAAGCTAATAATGAGCAGCCTATTTTTCGTCTCCAGAAACTCTATGTCAAGGATATTTCCTTTGAAAACCCCAATGCCCCTGATTGTTTTGCTGCCACTCAGCAGAACGAACAGCCCAAGGTAGAGATTAATTTGAATCTCGCTAATAAAAAACTGGCTAATGATGATACCTATGAGGTGGAAATCAAGATTACCGCCAAGGTTACGCAGGGGCCGGAAGACAAGACGCTCTTTATAATCGAGGTCGAGCATTGCGGGATTTTTACCATCAAGAATATTCCGGCGGAGCATTTAAACGCGGTACTGGCCGTGGATTGCCCGACTATGATTTTCCCTTATACCAGGCAGATCGTCAGCCAGATGACAGTGGACGGGGGGTTTATCCCCTTTCTGCTGGAGCCGGTGAACTTTCTGGCCCTTTTTCAAAACGCCCAGAAGCAGCAGGGCGAACAACCGGCCAATTAAAGGTAAGCGTTCCATGAACACCCTGTTGTGCGTGATCCAAGCCTCCGATAATACACCCGCATATTGGGGGCTTGGAGCGCGTGCAACAGGGCGTCCCTGAAACCCTTACATTCCGAGATGTTATAAATAAAGAGTGTGATTTATGAAGCGCTTACCTTATAATTAAATCCCCCTGAGTTTAGATTACCGCCATTAAGGCGTGGGGCGGCTGGCTGCAGTTGAGGGGCCGGCCGCCGGTCTGGTTGATAACCCGGCCCAGCAGTTCCGGCAGGGATACGTCCTTAAATAGATAAAACTCTAAACTGGCAGTGCCGGTTTTGTAATTATTCATTGTGGTCTCCCACTCCGCCGTTAATTTATCCATCAGGGATCTGTTTACGGGAGCGCCCTGAGTCAGGTTGTGTAATTCTTTTGCTAAGCCTTGCAGGGTCTGGCTCCCGGCCTGCCGTATTTTGTTTCTGCGCTCTAAGTATTTATCATTATCTCCACCACAGTCCGGCAGTGGCAGGCGGCAGATGAGGCGTGGGCCTTTATCAAGCTCCCGGCTGTAATAGTCAGCGAGAAGTTCGAAAGTCTCTCGGCTGGCCGGGGCGGCTGTCCATGGTCTATCCGTTTCTTTATCGGCCATGAAGAGATATATCCAGGCCTTAAGCTGCTGGATTGCCGGGCCGCCTGTTTCGCTGGCGGCAGGGGGGGGCTGTTCAGTGGTTGTTTTTGCCGCCGTGTTTTGCAGGGCACTGAGCATTGAGGCTGTCCGCTGTTCAACCTGCCGCAGGCTGTTATTTATTTCTTCCTCCTCATCGGTCATTATCTCTGATAACCGGAGCAGAAGACGGGCCTGGGTTAAGGTACTGAGTCCCTTGTCTTCGCTGTTCTCGGGTACCATGATGCGGCTTACCAGATCCCAGACGGCCTCTTCGTCGACACGAACTGCTTTTGACATGGAAAATACCCCGCCGCCGTAATATTCATCCCGGTGGCTCGAGATGTCACGGATTAGATGCTGAAAATTTTCCAGGTCTTCCGCAAAGGGCACCGGGGCATATCGTCTGATTAAATGCTGCCGGCTGTAAAAATCTTCAGGCCGGCAGGTATCCTCCGAAGCCGCGTATAAAAAAATCTCATCAAAGATAATAAGGAATTGACGGAAAAGGCGCTCCCTGGGAATACTTAAGGGCGGTATCAGTATAGTTTTTAAATTCATAATAGTAATAATTTAAGGGTGATGGATGAAAAAGATTAATGAATCGGTAACACTTGCCATAACTATTATGGTCTATCTTTTGTTGAGCGTGCGTTATTTCCCCGGCTTGTTGCTTAAGACCTTGACCTGGACCGCGCTGCAGATATTGACAGTTTCCCCTCTCACAGTGGGCGGGACGATTATCATTGTTGTTATTCTTCAGAAATCAATGGGTGCTAAAATCCCCAGGGACAGGATTATCCGGATATTTCTTACCCTGGGAATAATTGTTGAATTGCTTTACGGCCTCTATAATTATGTTGGGGTCAAGGGAACATGAAATGTAGCGGTACGACGACGATCGTATGCGAGCGCTCCATGAAATCAGCGAATCAATGAGTTTGGTGGATGATAACCAGAGGGCGATGTGGTATTGGGCAGCAACATGGAGCCTTTACCGATGAGGGTGCCGGGATTGGTTACAGAATTACAGCCCGTTTGTACGTCATCGCCTAATACCGCCCCCAGCTTTCTGAGCCCGCTGCTGATAGTTCCATCCGGGGTTCTGATGGGTACCTTGCCGCCGGTGAAACGCAGGTTGGCCATTTTTGTGCCCGCCCCGAGATTTACCCGGCTGCCTAAGATGCTGTCGCCAAGGTAGGCGAAATGGCCGGCCTTGGCGTCATTCATGAATATTGTATGTTTTACCTCTGTGGTATGGCCGATAACCGTACGCCGTCCGGCGAGGCAATACCCTCTGATATAGGCCCCCTGCCTTATTTCGGAACAATCTCCAATGATCGCCGGTTCTTTGACCATGGCCCCTGATTCCAGGATAACACCGGAGCCTAAGGCTATCTTCGGGCCGCCGAGGACTGCTCCGGCCATGATAAGGGCCGCCTCCGGCAGATGCCGGCCGTCTTTGTAAACGGCAAACTGCCCTTTGGCGGGATCCCCCAGCTTGATTTCACAATCAGCAGCGGGGATAATTTCACCCCTGATATATATTACGGCAGCAGGCAGGGGAGTATTAAAAGCAAGGCCAAGGCCCTTAAGGAGAGGGTAGTCGTAGTCATTCATGTACTCTTTCAGGCGTTTCAGGGCCTCCCAGACATAATTAGATTCGAACAGCCGGCGGTGTTCAAGCCCCTCTAACTTAAAAAACGACTCAGAAGTCAACACAATTGACATCCCCGCCCTTTTCTTTAATCAGGGCTTCCAGTTCGGTATAATTCCGCAGGTTGTTATTGGTGAACATCAGGGCAATACCGTTACTTTCGGTTCGGGTAACCTCCCCTTTAAGGCGCAGAGGACGATTGGCAGCCGGGGCGGCATCATGAAACTCGATATCGCACACACTCCCCGCCGCCGGATGATGATTTCCCATTACCCAGATTCCCACCAGACTTAAATTCTGGGCGGCGCATTCGGTAATAACCTGATTGGCAAAGATTAAATCAACCTTGCCGGTATAAGGGATACGAGGGTGTTTCCGTTTCGATTGCTGCTTGCCGGTCATGATTTCCTCTCACTTATAATGGTGTCGTAAAAAGTTCGATCTATTGCGTTGTGGCGTTTCAACAGACCTCGGAGTTTCGTAAACCCGCTTCCCTCTGTATACCGAAATTTTCGAAGTCTGCGCTTATCTACTTAGCCATCTTTTAATTAGTGATGGACTTTTCGTTTCATGACAAGCATGTTGACTGCGAGTCCATCTTTATAAATAAATTTAGAGAAGAAAATACAATGATTAACCGGGATGGTCAAAGGAAAACTGGTTTCAGCCGGCGGAAGGGGCGGCCAGATCCTCCACTAAAAAGGGTGAGCAACGGACGGCAATACTCTTTTTTTTGACCCAGATTAGTACCATATTAACCGTTTCTCCATTGACGTTAACGATATTGGCCAATTCTTCGGCGTACTCTACGTCCGAGTTGTTGAATTCATAGTACAGCGAGGCGTGGTAGGGATCGACAAGCAGAATAAATTTTTCTGTATCATATGGATGCTTATGGGGCGAGCCGGAAAACGGTACATGGGTTCTGCGTAAATTAGCGGCTTTCTTGGCGGTATTTACCGGCTGAATATCCAGAACTTTAGGCTCCTGTAAAAATTTAGTTATCGGCATCATATCCTCCCTTGGCTTGGAATATAATAAAGAAGCGTTAAGGCCATGGTGAATCCCCATCACTGATGATATTATACCATATTGAATTATTTTTTTGCTATATAGCTGCTGAGGGTAAAAAAAAATTTCTGGTAGTTGCGACTCCCTTAAAATCAAGTATAATAAATCGATTTTCAAGATAACTTTTCCAGGTACCCTTATATATTTTAATATTTTAGGAGAAAACGATGAGCGAAGATAATTTAATCCATGTTACTGACCAGGATTTTGAGGCCGAGGTGCTGAAATCCGACCTTCCCTGCTTAGTTGATTTCTGGGCCCCCTGGTGTGGTCCCTGTAAGGCCATTGGCCCGGTGGTAACTGAACTGGCTGCTGAGTTCGCCGGTAAGGTTAGAATCGCCAAGATGAATGTTGATGAAAGCCCCGCTACTCCGGGGAAATACGGAATTCGGGCTATTCCCACCCTGATTCTGTTTAAGGGAGGAGAGGTGCTGGATCAGGTGACCGGCGCGGTCGGTAAGGCCCAGTTGGCCGCCATGCTTGAAAAAGCCTGATTAAATTGGCTGTCAAAACCTATCAACTTATTATAGTGGGCGGCGGGCCGGGTGGTTTAACAGCCGGGCTTTATGCCGCCCGCGCCCGTCTTGATACCCTGTTGGTTGATAAGGGTGCCGCCGGCGGCCAGGTGCTGCGTACTGACTGGATCGATAATTATCCCGGTTTCCCGGATGGGATTTCCGGTTTTGATCTGGCGGATAAGATGATCGCCCAGGCGCGGCGTTTCGGCCTTCAGCCGACCCTGGGAGAAGTTGTTTCAATGGAGTTAAGGGGTGAGACTAAAAATCTGTATCTTGCCGATGATAAGGTTTTGAAGGCCAAGACGGTGATTATTGCCACCGGGGCCAGCCCCAACAAGTTAAATGTTCCAGGAGAGACGGAACTGACAGGTAAAGGCGTTTCCTATTGCGCCACCTGTGACGGCCCTTTTTACCGGGATATGGATGTAGCGGTGGTGGGCGGTGGTAATACCGCTGTTCAGGAGGCGGTTTATCTGACTAAATTTGCTAAAACGGTAACTATAATTCATCGCCGTGATGAACTGCGGGCCGCGCCGATCATTCAGGAAGCCGCCTTTCAGAATAAGCGGGTTAGTTTTATTTGTGAATCTGAGGTTGTCGGTATTGAGGGTACTGCCGAGGTCACCGGGGTGCGGATAAGGCATGCCGATGGAGAAGAGGAATTTAAACCGTTTCAGGGCGTATTTGTCCTGGTGGGTGTCAGTCCCAATAATTGGATGCTGCCTAAGGAATTGGCCCTGGATAATGGTTTTATTACTACCGACGGTATGATGCGCAGTAATATCTCCGGGGTGATGGCCGTGGGTGATATTCGGGCTGATTCTATACGCCAGGTTATATCTGCTGCCGGCGATGGTGCCGTGGCGGAAAAGACAGCGGAACAATATTTAGAACATTTGCAGCAGAATCTGCGGATTGTTATGGAAAGAAAAAAATGCAGCCCAAAATGAAATTAATGCCACCCGGCAGAATAAATATATTAACAGTTTTTATTATCCTGATTTTTTTAACAACCCTGCCGGGCTGTGCTCTCATGGATAATACCATGAACTATCTGGGGCTGGGTAATGGTAAGTCAATTCCAGACACTCCAGATTCCCTGGCGTTAAAGGCCCTTGATGACTATAATCACGGTGATTATTCCAAGGCTCTGAAGGTTTTTAATGATATAATGGATCGTTTTCCCTTCAGTAAGGCCGGGCTGCTGGCTGAATTAAAGTCCGCTGACTGTCAGTATTATCTGGGGAAATATCCAGACGCCATCAGCCAGTATAACGATTTTGCCAATAATCATCCCACCAATGAGGCCATCCCCTATGTCATCTTTCAGATTGGGATGTCGTATTATAAACAGATAGATACCATTGATCGTGACCCTGGGGCCGCCAAAAACGCGCTTGAAAATTTCACGCGGCTTATAAAGTCATATCCTCATTCGGCATATGTTCAGGAGGCCAGGGCCCGTCGTCTGGCGGCCCTTAATTTTCTGGCCAATCATGAATTTTATGTCGCCAATTTTTATGTGCGCACCAATCATCTGAAAGAGGCTGAGGGACGTTATCTTTATCTGATAAAGCACTACCCGGAATCATCGGTAAGCGCCAGGGCCAGGAAGATTATTGCCGCCATTGCGGCTGGTCATCCGCCCAGACGTACCTGGCGTGACTGGCTGCCGGATTTATCTCTGCCGGACTGGCATACCTTCAGCAACCTGAACCCCGGGCCCGCCGGTACCGATTAATTTGCTCCGGCTCTTTTCCTGAACTTTTTGTCGTAGCGTTCCTGCTCGCTGTAAACGCAGCCGCAATATGGTTGGCGGTAGAGATTCATTGCAATGCTCAGGTCAATTCCTTCCTGCCATCCTTCTCTGAAATCCTGGTAAAAAAATGGTAAACCATAGCTGGCGGATAACTGTTCACATTGCTCTTTGATCAGGCTGTGCCGTTGATAGCGGCTGTAGAGCAGGGTGGTGGAAAAGGCATCGGCTCCAGCTTCCATGGCCTTGATTACGGTGGGTTCGAGACGCATGGCGTAGCACAGGCCGCAGCGCGAATCTTCATGAAATACCACTCGGCGCATATAATCCCGCAGGCCGTACTCCTGTTCATACTCCACGGGGAAATCTATTTTCTCGCTTAGTTCCCTTAAGGCCGTGAGGCGTCGTCTGAATTCCCGGTAGGGATGGATGTTGGGGTTAAAAAAATAGCCCAGGGGCTGGTGGCCCAGCTCCCGCAAGCGCTTTACCGGATAGGCGGCGCAAGGGCCGCAGCAGGTATGGAGGAAAATCTTCATCCTTTTTTCAGCTTATAACGGCGGCTGGTAATATTGTATTTATTGAGTTTATAATTAATAATCCGCAGACTGGAATCCAAGTATTTAGCGGCCTTGGTCTGGTTGCCGTGGCAGGTTTTCAGGGCCTCGATGAGAAGTTCTTTCTCGAAATTTTCCACTGCCGCGGCCAGGGATAGGGGATTTTTGCCGCTGACGGAACCAGCACTCTGCAGCGACGGCGGCAGGTGATAGCTCTTAATTGACCCCTCATCACAGATCAACAGTGCCCTCTCCATGCAGTTCTGTAACTCCCTGACATTGCCGGGCCAGTGGTACTGCATTAACAAATCAATGGCCGAGGTGGAGAGCCGTGTCACATTTTTGTTATTCTCTTTGTTAAAGATGTGCATAAAATGTTCGGCTAACAACAGAACATCGGTGGGTCGTTTGCGTAAAGGCGGCAGGTAGATGGGAAAGACATTTAAACGGTAGTAAAAATCCTCCCGGAAACTGCCGTTGGCCACTGCCTCCTCTAAATCCCGGTTGGTGGCGGCTATCAGCCTGACATTGCATTTTCTGGTTTTGGTGCTGCCGAGGCGCTGAAATTCCCGCTCCTGAACCACGTTTAATAATTTAAGCTGGAGATTTATGGCCAGGTCGCCAATCTCATCCAGGAAGAGCGTCCCCCCCTCCGCGGCCTCAAAGCGCCCTTTTTTAATGCCCTGCGCTCCGGTGAAGGCCCCTTTCTCGTAGCCGAAAAGTTCACTCTCCAACAGGGTATCGGGCAGGGCTGAGCAGTTAACCACGATAAATGGTTTTTTGGCCCGCTTGCTGTTGTAGTGGATGGCCTTGGCTGCCAGGGTTTTACCGGTACCTGATTCGCCCCTTAATAGTACCGTCGCATTGGAATCAGCCACCCGGTGGATCATCTCCAGAACCTCCTGCATGCGGCTGCTGTTGGATATTATATTGTCTAAACGGTATTTCTCAGATAATTCATGTTTTAGTTTCAGGTTTTCATAGAGGAGCTTGTCACGTTCCTGATTAACGGTCTGAATTCTGGTTACGGTCTGTGAAAATAAACCGCTGAGGATGGTGAGCAGGCGGATTTCTTCCTCAAAATCGGCCCCGGATTTGAATTTACAATCAGCGCTCAGGGTGCCAATAATATTCTTGCCCTGCTGGATGGGAACGCAGAGAAATGAGGTGACCTGGTCGTGGATGGCTCTCCGGGAGCGGGTGCGGTTTAGAAACATGGGCTCGGTGCTGATGTCAGGCACGATCATGGGTTTGCCACTGGCGACGACCCGGCCGGTAATACCCTCGCCGATTTTGTAAATTCCCCGTTTTCTGGCCTCCGCTGTCATCTCGTGGGCGACTTCAATCTCAAGCTGTCCGGTGACGGGATTAAAAATGGTAACGGTACCGTTTTTGAGGCCGACATAACCGGCTAAAATACTCATGGAGCGCTTAAGGCAGTCACGCAGATCTGTTGACAGTGCCAAAACTTTGGTTATCTCGTAGAGACAGGTCAGGGTGGCGATATTGTTTTGTTCTTGAGTCATAATCAGGATTATTTCTGCGAGGGGAGAGGAAGCTTAACCGTAACTTCGGTATTTATATCACCCCTGGCAATGGTAAAAATACCGCCGTGGGCCTTGATGATTCGTTCAACAATGGAGAGGCCCATGCCAGTACCATAGGCCTTGGTGGTGAAAAAAGGTTCTTTGGCTTTATCGACGAGGGCGGCTTCAATCCTGTTGCCGGTGTCGGTGATTAACAGTTTGAACCATGCCCCGTCAATTGATGCCTTTACGGTTAAAGTTCCACCTTCGGTCATGGCGTCAACAGCGTTTTTAAAGATATGTACCAGGGCCTTTCTTATCTTTACGGAGTCAACTTTCAGAAGCGTATCCTGCACATCGCAATCTATAATTACCTTGATATTATGCCGGTCTATTTCGGGCTGCAACAAGTTAAGAGCCTTGTGTAACAGGGGGTGGATCCGGGCCGTTTCCAGCTGAATGGTCTCGGACTCGACAAACTCGAAGAGATTTTTTAAGGTTGATTCAATACGTTCCGTTTCTTTGACCATGACATCTATGTATTTATTGATATTGTCATGACTGGTTTTGCGCGATAAAATTCGGGCCACTCCGCCGATGGCGGTTATGGGGTTACGAATATTATGAGCCATCTGGGCAGCCATATGCCCCAGGGCTGAATAACGTTCGGCCTCCACCAGCATATCTTTATTTTTGTCCAGCTCATAATTTACCGCTTTAAGCTTAGCAATGGTCTCTTCCATCTTCATATAGAGGCGGCTGTGTTCAATAATCAGGCTGGCCTGACTGGAGAATAGTTCCAGGGCGCTTATATAACTATTGGTAATGGGGCGGCCGGTAATCTGATTGTCGGCAATAATTACCCCTAAAGGCCGCCGGGGCGAATAGAGGGGCACCACCACAAAATCACGAGCTCCAAGGAGATTTACCACATCTGTGGGATCAAAGCCCTGGGCCACGCCGTCGGTTACCTTGATGGTTTGACGCTCAATGGCGCAGCGGATTAAAATATGATCAACGGCGTTTAAGGGGATTCGCAGCTGTTGGATAAGCTGATTAACCTCCGAGGTCTGGTTATGGGCGCAGGCCTTAACCTCCTGGATGATATCAAAAAAGTTAAAACCCTTCTGATTCAGATCCTGCCAGATTTTACTGGCTTCCTCACGGCATCCCGGCCCGATGGCCATACGCCCGCGCAGGACATCATCATCAATCTCAATCATGGCTAAAAAGGCCCGGTTAAAACGCAACCCTTCATGGGCGGTAATCCCGACCAGAATTGCCATGAGTATTTCATCCAGCTTAACCGTATCAAGATAAACAGAGTTCATCTTCAGGGAAAGTTCGTGCATCAGTTGAAGTCGGAAATTGGCATACTCCAACTCTTCCTGATACTGACGATTCTGGATCAGCAGGCGGCGTTTCTCCAGCAGTTTTTTTACGGCTAAATAAATATCCGCCAAAGGAGACGGTTTGGTGAGATAATCGTCGGCCCCGGCCCTGATACACTCCATGGCGGTGTTTATATCCGATACTCCGCTCAACATCAGGATGGCGGCATCAGGATATTGCCTTTTGATGAGAGGCGGCAGGGTCTTGCCGTCAATATCAGGCAGGCCGATATCAAGGAGTACCAGGGCGACGTTGTTGTGCTCCATAATATGCCAGAAGGAGCCGCCGCTGTCAGCCTCAAGCAATGGTATACCATGTTCCGTAAAGTATATCTTTATCGGCTCTCTGATCAAGGCATCATCATCCACCAGGACAATAACCTCATTGTCAAGCAGTAATTGCTGTTTATCAAAGTGGCTGTGCTGAAAGCCGGAAGTGGCAGTATCCATATTAAACGAAATAAACGAAAATTTAAATTGAGAATAGTTACGTTAGCTGATAACAAAAAAAGGGCCATATCCGTGTGGTTAACAGATAAAGCCCCATTTTTTGTTTAGTTATTCTTGAGCTTACATATCGACGATGAGTTTATTGCTGTCTTCATTCCAGTCCACCACAAGATACCAGGCTCCCATGACTACAAAAATCAGCAGCAGAGAACCGCCGTAACCCAGGAAGGTATCCGGCATATAGACAAAGGAACCTAATTTGCCGGAGGACTCAAAGTGTGCCGCTCTGAACCAGTTGGTCATCAGGGCGTTGCTGATCCCGAAAAAAGGAACCACGATCAGGAGTTTGATCTGGCCCTCGCCGACCCGCCACAGGGTACCGGTACCACAACCGCCGGCCAGCATAGCGCCGATACCGAAAATTATACCGCCGACAACTCCGCCCCAGCCAAAGGTGCCGCGGACGTAATTGATTTTATCCAGAACCGGCAGAGGCTTCTGGAGAGTATCAAGAAAATCAACATTGTCAAAGACATCACTCATATCAATATTGCTGTCTTCGTCTTTGACGGCCTGAACCACACTTGAAAAGGTCTCCCGTACACCATTTAAACGCTGGGGAACCGGGTATTTCAGGACTGCTGCGCCAATGGCGACAATGCATACGCTCAAGGCTACGGATTTGGCCATTTTGCAGTCACCGGTCATGTGCGGTTCGCGAAAGCCCTGGATCATACACCAGCGCCCGCGGTGCATGGAGTAGCCCAGAACGGCGGCAATGACCATCAAGCCGCCGAGAGAAGCGGTATAGCTCTTGGTACTTGCGCTGTAGGCATAGGCCCCCCAGACCAGACCGATAATTGTGGCAATCCCGATGATAACCTGCAGTGCCTTGGGGAACTCAAAGGTTTTGGCACCGCCAGAACCCCAGGAAACATGCTCCATTTCCCAGTAAAGATATTTTAGTCCGGTTACAGCCCCGATAATCAACCCCAGCCACATGGCAAAGCCGCTGGCTGATAGATTTCCTATGGCATTGTAGAAACCGCCGACGTTACAGCCGCCGGCCAGGGCCGCTCCTACTCCCATGCAGATGCCGGCCATAACCGCCTTGCACATCTCGAGATAAGGCGGAACGCGAATGGCGAAATTCTGGCCCAGATTAGCAGAGGCAAAGGCGCCGGCCACAAAGCCTATTCCAATAACCGAGCCGGAACTGATGAGAAAGGCCTTGGGGGTATGCCCTATGACCCCAATGCCGTATAAGAACCATTCGCCCCAGTTACGTACTGCGCCTACTGCCCCCCAGGGCCGCCACCAGGCCATGATCAGGACAGTAAACAGACCGACGATTATTCCCACGGTGTTAACATGCCATTCATCAAGGCACAACGTTTTGTAAAGGCCTTTGACCTTACTGGCAAACAACGATTCCCCACTCATAATTCCCCCTCCCGTTCTTAGTTATGAATTTTTAAACTTTTATTTCGCCTTTTTATTATCTCTTTAGAGATATATAAAAAGGAAAGCAGGCAATATAAAATATTTCTTTCTTACTCACGAGTTTTTTTTTTGTCAAGCATCTTGTAAGCATAAGATGGCATGAGCGGGAAAATGGCTCATAAATTGTTCTGGCAGTTAATGTGTCTCAAATTGAGAGCTTACCCATAAAACACACTCTTGACATTATAACATTTGTTGACCGTGTAAAGCTGAACCGTTTTGATTTCAGCCGGTCAACTACGTCATTGTGGCATAAAGGTAATTATAAAACTTTCCCGCTTAAAATTGTCTTGACATCAAAATTAATCATTGTTAGAGAGATAATCTGTGAAATATGAATAACGGTTCATTAATAAACCTTAAATGGAGACTTTATTATGAGTGATTACAAAGTTGCCCCTGCTGATGTTGCGGCAGACCACACCTTAGACGCCAAAGGCCTTAGCTGTCCCATGCCCCTCCTGCGTACCAAGAAGGAAATCGGTAAAATCAGTTCCGGTCAGATCCTGGAAATTCTGGGAACGGATCCTGGTTCCAGAAACGATCTGCCCGGCTGGTGTGAGAAAAGCGGCCATGAGTTTCTGGGCGAGAAAGAGGATGACGGCTTCATTCGTTTCTATATCAAAAAAGGTTAATAATTTAATTTATCAGAGGTGTTTTTTGTTTTAAACAAGGAATGCGTCGCTTTTCATGGGAGAAAGAAATGGCAAAAAGTGTTGGTATTTTCGTGACTTCACCCCGCTATATGCGTCACGTAGTCGGCATCACCAAGGCTGCGGTGGCCAAGGGGTCCAAGGTCAAGGTTTTTTTCAGCTGGTATTCTACGCATCTGACTCAATGCGCTGAATTCCCGGATCTTTGCAAAATGGAAAATGTAGATGTTTCCATCTGTGCCGACAGTTACAAAAACTCAGGCTATGATGTAAACGATATTCCCCAGGGCCTTGATGCCAAGAAGATGGCTACTCAGGCACAGCATGGCGTAATCATTGATGATTATGACTGCTACCTGACCTTATAGGACGGAGGAAAATAAATGTCTAAAAAAGCATGTTTTTTGTTTGTGAATAAGGAGTATACCCTCGATGGCATTCGTTCCGCCTTGGGCTTGGCCGTGGAAAATATGTATTCATACGGCGTGATAATGTATAATGAGTTTGAGACCATAAGCGATTACCACAAAGAAAATATTGAGTGGGTTCGTGATATGGAGGGTGATATCTTTACTACGGTTGATGCCAATGTCGAGAATCTGGGCCTGACCAAGATCACCCTCGAAGAAATTGGCCAGAAACTGCGTGATATGGATGTTATTGTGCCTTATGGTATTATGCGTTCTGATAAAAGCTGAGGGGGAGTAAGCAAATGAAACTTTTGAATGTGTATCGCTCCGAGCCAAATGATGATGTTAAAAAGCTGGTGGAGATCGTATCCAAGGACAGAGATGCAGTTAGTTTCGATTTAAATGTGGAGAATCCTGACTACGACAAGATGTTGGATATGGTGTTTGATGCCGATCAGACTATCTGCTGGTGGTAGTAGTTGGCTCTTTAACTATGTGATTTCAGGCCCCGTTCTTTAAAAAAAAACGGGGCCTTTTTGCGTTTATGCGCTTTGAGCTTTAGGCTGCGTGTGAATTGCTCTTGACTTTATCTGTCAATTCCAATATTTTACTTAAAATTTATTCAGGTGCATTGCCAGGGATTGGATATAAATAAAAATAAATTTTTAGTATTTTCGCTCTTGGTTCAGATTAAGGGGGCGGAGAAATAATAAATTATTATATTTATTCTCATTGGTAAGCGTAATAGGGAATCCCGTGTAAATCGGGAACGGGCCCGCCGCTGTGATCGGGACGAAAGCCGCAACAAGTCACTGTCTGAAAATCGGATGGGAAGACGCGGCCGGTAGGATGAACCGAGAGTCAGAAGACCTGCCTGGATATTGTCAACGCAACCTCCGTGGACAGGGGTTTGCAGCAGGGTCATGTGGATAAACAGGGAAATCCTCAGATCGATTTTTTTATCGGTCCGGGGATTTTTTTTTGCCCCGGCCGCTATCATCCACAGAAAGGAGGCGGAAATGAAGAGTAAAATCAGTATGTCAGAAGAATGGGCCGTTGTTTTGGCCCGGAAGGAGAACGCGGGAGGTCAAAAATGAGGGGCATGAACATGAAGAAGTTCGGGATTCTGATAATCGCGGCAGTTTTGACCATTGGGTTATCCCATACTACCTTCGCCATGGGTCGTATGCAGGATAAAAAGGCAATTGTTCTGGCAGGTTTTGGCACTAGTTATCCCACGGCCCTGGTGGCCATTACCAACATCCAGAAGGATGTCCAGAAGGCCTTTCCGAAGATTAAAGTGCGGATAGCCTTTACTTCCAATATCATCAGAAATATCTGGCATAAGCGGCAGGGCGACAGCAGATTTCTTGCTGAACACAAGGATATTCCGAGAGAGATACTCTATGTTAAAGGACCTCTGGCTACTATTGCGGAGCTCCAGGATGCCGGCTACCGGACGATTATCGTCCAGCCCACCCATGTTTACGATGGAGAGGAATACACTGACCTCTGCTCATACGTGAGGGGCTTGAATGCCATAACGACTATCAAGAAAAAATATATGCCCTTTGTTAAACTGGTAATCGGCCGTCCGGTTCTGGGAAAACATGGTATTACTCATAATTACCACCTTGATATGGAGGCTGCCGCCAGGACCCTGGCTCCAGATGTGGCACTTGCCGGACAGAACGGAGCGGCTCTTGTCTATATGGGACATGGTAATGAATACTACAGTACCGGCATATATGCGGAATTTCAACAGGTCATGCGCCGGATGTATCCTCAAGCTGAGATATTCGTCGGCACTGTGGAAGGTTACCCCTCTAAAGCCGATGTCGTCTCTGCCGTGACCAGGAGCGGAATTAAAAAAATTGTCCTTAAGCCCATGATGATAGTGGCTGGTGATCATGCTCATAACGATATGGCCGGTAACGACGAAGATTCATGGAAAAACAGCTTTAAGAGAGCCGGAGTACGCGTGAAATGTATTCTGCATGGTCTGGGGGAAAATCAGGCATGGGATAACATTTATGTCACTCATATTAAAGATGTGGCACGGGATAATAGTATAAAATTATAGGACATCTGCCTGGAGTGATTAAACTCCTTTATACTATGCCGTAAGCGCTTCAGGCCGACTAAAAATTGAGAGTCTGCCAGAAGCGCTTACTTTATGACAAAAAAGGGTAACTATGAATAAAAGAATGATGCAGGCATTATTTTGCACGCTGGCCCTGATCTGGGCGGGGATTATGGTTAACGCCCCATCGGTACGGGCAGGGACAAATATGTTTGTTGACCAGTCCGGCAATAGGATTGTCATCAAAAAACCCTTTAAAAGGATTATATCTCTTTACGGGGCGCATACTGAAAATCTCTTTTCACTTGGTCTTGACAAGGAAGTTATCGGTGTCTCAAGGCATGAGGCTTATCCGCCGCAGGCCATGACCAAAAAAATATTCAGTTATCATGATGATGCCGAACGATTCCTTGCCGCCCGGCCGGATCTTGTCCTGATCCGTCCCATGATCGCCCGTGGTTATCCTAATCTGGTGCGTAAACTGCGAGGGGCAGGGATCACGGTGGTGTCGTTGCAGCCCCGAACAATCAAGGATGTTTATACTTACTGGAGAGAGCTTGGTCTACTCACCGGCAGGGAAGGCCGGGCTGAGGCGATGATTAAGGAATTTGAGACGAAGTTGCGGCATATTCACGCCCTGGTCAAAAAAATTCCCGAGGCCAAGAGGAAGAAGGTTTATTTTGAGGCGATTCACAGCCGGATGAAGACCTTTTCCCCTTCTTCTATTGCCATCTTTGCCTTGAAAACCGCTGGTGGTATTAATGTGGCTGCCGATGCCCATGCCCGTCATAATACCAATATAGCAGCTTACGGCAAGGAGCATATTCTGTCTCACGCCAACGAGATTGATGTCTATTTAGCCCAAAAGGGCTTTATGAACCGCATATCAAAAAGACGCATCAGGGAAGAAGCGGGATTCAAGACTATCAAGGCCGTCCGTAACGGACAGATTTACATAGTTGATGAGAAGATAGTTTCAAGGCCCACCTTGAGGCTTCTTGATGGCATATATGAGATAGGCCGCTTTCTGTATCCCAAAGTATTTAATGATGTAACCGCCTTTAAGAAAATTCCGGTTCTCAACCGGGCTCAGTTCTCCGAGTTGTTTGTCAAGATGACAAATATGCCTTTGAAAACCCCTGATTACCGGCACGACATCCAGAAAAGGGCGGGCGAAAGGCATAGATATGGTGATTTTAAAGACGTGAATTACACGGGTAATGCCTATAAATTTATTGAAACCGCTGTTTACAGAGGGATTTTCCCCAATATTAAAAAATATGCCTTTTTCCCTGATAAGCCTATCGCGAGAAGTACCATCGCATACGCGCTCTTTGTTTATTTCGATTTTCCTGAGGTTGAGAAAAAGGTCGCGATAGCCGATATCGGGAATTCAAATCCCTTTTTCGAACAAATCAAAACTGCTGTGGGACTTGGCATAATGAAATTGACCCTAAATGGACAATTCAGACCGGAAGGCCCGGTTTCCGGTCTGGAAGCCTTTTCAATAATTTCCAGGGCCAGACAGGCCGCGCAGTGAAAGAAAAATGCAAGCGCTTCATGAATATCCTTACATTCCGAGATGTTACAATTATTAAGAGTGTGAGTTGTTAAGCACTTGCAAAGAGCAGGTAACTGCTCACAAAGTACCGCATTCGGAGTCTCACCCGCCCGTATATAATCATAGTCATACCGTTGCAGCACCTTGTGAGCAGTACCATAGAAAGAATGAATGCTATGTTGGAATATTTTTACAGAGGCGGGCCGGTAATGTACCCTCTGCTGGCCTGTTCAGTGATTGCATTCACTGTAATTATTGAACGGCTCATGTTCTGGTCGGGGGTGGATATAAACTGCCGCCAGAGCCTGGTGGATGATGTATTAGAGCTCTGCCGACGCGGTGAATGGGAGGCGGTGCGTGTTAAGGCCGCCGGCTCTAAGGACTACGTCATACGTATTCTGGTCGCCGGTATTCTGCATCGTGATTTTTCCATGATTAAGGCAATGGAAGCAGCGGCCGGTGATGAACTTAAACGAATGCGAAGTTATATGGTGGTTTTGGATACCATGATTACCGTGGCCCCCCTGCTGGGTATTTTAGGGACGGTAACCGGAATTATCTCCTCGTTTAACATGATGGGTGGAGCGGGGATTGAACATCCACAGGCAGTTACCGCCGGTATCGCCCAGGCCATGATTACCACTGCCGCCGGGCTGGGTATCGCTATTTCCTCTGTTTTCCCCTACAATTATTTCAACAGCCGGATGGTAAACGCGGCTTTGCGCATCGAAAAATATGTCACCAGTCTCGAAATTGTCTATGAAAAGCTGCTGGCCGGAGAGCAGCAACAAGGGTGAAAATGAAACTGGATTATCAGCTATGCGGGAAGGCGCGTATCGAGATGCTGCCGCTTATCGATATGGTTTTTATACTCCTGGTTTTTTTTGTCTATGCGATGTTATCCATGGCGGTTCATCGGGGTCTGCCGGTCAAGCTGCCAGCCTCTGCCGCTGCCCGGGTAAACAAGCATCTGCTGCTGGCCGTTACGATTAAGGCCGATGGCGCGGTTTACGTGGATCATCGGCCCACAGCTCTTGAGGATCTCACCGTGGTTCTCAAAGGCCGTCCCCAGGCCGAGAAAGATTCGGGAGTATTGCTTTTTGCCGCTCGTAATATCTCTTATCAGAAGCTGTTCCGGGTTCTGGATCGGATCAGGGCGGCGGGACTCAGCCGTATTTCTCTGCAGGCTGATGCCGATGGCAAGCCGTGAAACGGTTGCTGGCCGCGGCAGTTCTGGCGGTGTCTCTGCATGTTTTGATTTTCAGTCTGGGAGATGGACGCTTAAGCAGACACCCTCCAGTCTGGCAGCAGCCGCCGGTTACAGTATTGCTTGCCGGTCTGTCCAGACGGGCTGTAAGCGGCGTAACAAAGACCGCCGTCCAGATGAGGAAACAACGGCCGCTCAAACCTAAACAGGTAACGTCCCATCATGTAACCACCAAAACTAAAAAGCTCTCCCGTAAAGCGCCTGAACCACACCAGAAACATCGACTGACGCAGAAACCGAAAACTACCCCCCGATCTCTCAATACCGCCTCCGGCAGGCAGTCCATCAATCCTTCACTGCCTCCGTCTGCTGAGCTGCCTCCAGCATTGTCCAGGGCCGGAAGCAGCGCCAGGCCCCCGGTCAGTCGGAAAAGCCTCTCGACCAGGCCAGGTCATAATCCCAATCTTCCAGCCGCCGCATCTACGCTGCAGATGGCCACACCGCTGTACTGGCGTAATCCGCCCCCCCGTTATCCCGCTCTGGCCAGGCGGCGGCATTATACCGGCACTGTAATATTGGAGGTACTGGTGAATAATAAGGGCTTGGTGAGTAAGCTAAGGGTGGTCGGGTCAAGCGGTTATTTGCTGCTTGATGAAGCGGCACTTGCGGCGGTACGCCAATGGCAGTTCGCGCCGGGCACAGAGGGCGGCCGGCCAACGGCCATGCGGGTTAAGGTGCCCATTCGTTTTCGACTGCGATAATTGCTTAACATTACCCATAAATTGTCTTGACAATAAGGGCCGCCTTAGTTGATTATGACGATGTTGATGACCACCGGTGATTTGTCGTCTATGTTTAACGGCATAAATATAATTAACAGGCAAAAAACACCTAATTGCGGGATATTAATGAAGTATAAACAGCAGGATAGCGTGGCCCGACCCCCCTGTCATTTCAGTATGGCCCTTTTCTGGGATGTAAATCAGGATTCTCTTGATATAGAAGCGCATTCAAGATTTATCATCGCAAGAGTTGTTACCCGGGGGAATCTGGATGATTGGCATCTTCTCAAGAAGATATATGGTAAAAGGAAAATTAAAAGTGAGGTCGCGTATATAAGATGTCTGGATCAAAAGAGTATAAGTTTTTTATGCGCTTATTTCTCTAAAGAAAAAACTGATTTCAGATGTTGCAGGTAGAAACAATTCATCCTGAAACTTTTGAGTTACTGAAAGAACTGTCAGCCCAACAGGTATAACCTGGAAGGAAATAAAAGCTGATTTGAAATTGAAGATAAGTGAAGCAATATAACTTCGATACGCTTTACTCTTCGTTCCTGCGCTCAGATCTCAGGCAAAAAAAGGTTTTCATCGGCGGCCCCCGTCTGGCCGGGAAAACCACCCAGGCTAAGGCGGTTTTAAAAAACTATTTCCCTTCAGGGTATTTATTTTAACTGGGATTTTGATGAAGACAGATCTGATCTAAGGGATAAAGGGATATACCTCTGTGAGTAAAAAAAATCTTTCTATTGCCATTATCACCAAAAATGAAGAGGATCGCCTGCCTGATTGTCTGCGCAGTACGGCCTTTGCCGATGAAGTTGTGGTTGTTGATTCCGGCAGTGAGGATCGTACTGTAGAGATAGCCGAAGGTTTTGGTGTTCGTACCTTTATTCACGACTGGCAGGGGTATGGCCCCCAGAAGCAGTTTGCCATTGACCAAAGTCAGGGGGATTGGATTTTAGTTCTGGACGCGGATGAGAGAATTCCTGTTAAAACAGCCCATGAAATTGTTCAAATAATTAAAAGCAGCCCATCGTGTTCCGCCTATTCCATTCCAAGAAAGAATTATTTTATGAATCGCTGGATAAAGCACGCCGGCTGGTGGCCGGATAGAACGGTGCGGCTTTTTCGTAGAAACAGTGCCTGGATGTCCACTGACAGAGTACATGAATCTCTACAAATCAATGACCAGGCGGCAGTGATGCGGAATCCGATTATCCATTATCCCTTTCGTGATCTTCGGCACATGATGGATAAGATGAATCACTATTCGAGTGCTGGCGCTTTGGATCTTTATGACGCTGGGGTGACGGCGTCTATAACAAAAGCCTCCGGCCGGGCCATGTGGACAATTTTGTATAACTATTTATTACGGGGCGGCTTTTTAGATGGCGGCCCCGGATTTATACTTGCTGTATCTGACGCGGTTAATATCTTTTTTAAGTACGTGAAATTAATTGAAAAACACAGATCGTTAATAAAATAAACAGGCAATATTTTTTTGCCGTGTTGTGGATTATACTGCCCTGAAAACCTGTAATGCATATTTTAATCTTTGAACCACGCCTTGGCGGTCACCATCTTTCGTGGCTGGGCTATATAATTGAAGATTTCCTGTCCTGTGGTATTAACTTGACCATTGCTGTTGACTTACGGGGCAGGGCCAGGGAAGTAATCATGGGGCATTTAGATGCTGTACTGGCTGAAATTAATATAATTTCAGCCTATAACGAAAATGGTAATTATCGGGGCGGCAGCAAGATAGCCTCAATGCAGGCCTGTTTTACTGAAAACGGCGCTGATGAAATATTTATGAATAATTTTGACGAGATTGCCTCCGCAACTCTTCGCAAGGCGGCCCTGGGACTAATGCCGCCAGAATCTCTCAGGGGTAAAATAAACGGGATTTATTTCCGTCCCCGTTTCATGGAAAGTCCACACTGGCCACCAGGCAATATTATTAAGAATGTGGGATTTAAACGGCTTTGCCGCGGACAATGGTTGAAAAATATTTTTCTGTTGGATGAGTACCTCATCTCCAGGGCACAGCATGAGTGGCAAGGCCCCAAATTTCATTTTTTACCGGATGTCTGGCAGGGAAATTTTACGCGGGATAAACAGTCTGCCCGCCGGCAACTTGGAATTCCAGCCGATAAATTCGTTTTCTTAAATTATGGTATAGGTACCAGGCGCAAGGGGCTGCATCTGACAATTCGCGCTCTGCTGCAGAACCGGCTGCCAGATAACGTCTTTTTGCTCTGTGCCGGTAAAATTGCCGAAGACAAAGAGCTGCGCCAAGGCGTGGCCGCCCTTGAAAAAAAAGGCTTGGCGAAAATACTCAATCGTTATGTGAGCAACGCTGAAGAGGAATTATGCTTTGCCGCCTGTGATACCGTCTTATTGCCCTATGTGCGGCATTTTGGTTCCAGCGGCGTTCTGTCAAGAGCGGCGGCGGCTGGTAAACTGGTTATTGCCTCGGATGAGGGGCTGGTTGCCAGGCGGGTGCGTGACCATCATCTTGGGTTGCTTTTTCAATCCGGCAATGTGGAATTACTACGCAAAGTGATGGGGCAATGTTTGACAATGACAAACGAACATAGAGACAGGTATCGGCAAAACGCCTGTAATTTCGCCAGATCGTGTTCCCGGAAAAATTTTCGACAGGCCTTGCAGACATCTTTTGAAACATACGATACAGAAGGACACAAAATATGTTCGTGAAGGGGGGGGAACTCAAAAAAGATAATATCAAAAATATCTTGTTGATACAATTTGGTGATATCGGTGATGTCGTTTACTCATTCCCCTGCGCCCGAGCCTTAAAAGAAACTTTCCCGGCAGCCAGGGTAGTTATGGCTGTTCAGAAAAAGGCGGAGGGTCTGGTTCATGAGTGCCGCTGGGCTGATGATGTTATCGTGGTCGATAAAAAGAAAATGTCGCTGCTTCAGCTCCTGCTT
Source organism: Desulfobacterota bacterium M19 (assembly GCA_048820955.1). Taxonomy (GTDB): domain Bacteria; phylum Desulfobacterota; class Desulfobulbia; order Desulfobulbales; family VMSU01; genus JAADIV01. Next base: position 79,487 of record JBMERE010000010.1, read on the forward strand.
TACCAAAAAAAATTTTGGATTCGGGTACGTAATTTTCAATTTGATCTTGCTGTTGACCTTAGAACCGGAAGCAGAGGAGCCATTTTAGCCTTTCTATCCGGGGCCCACCAGAGAATCGGCAGATATACTCCAGTTGGTAATATCTGGCGGGCGAGACTGTTTTCTCACCTGGTATCGCCGAAAGGAAGAAAAGATCAGTATATCGCAGAATATTATCATGAAACTCTGGCCTGTTATGGTATCAGTACTACGGCACTTAATCCGGAAATAAATCCGGCCCGGAACAGAAATGATGCAGTTGCTCATCTTTTACAGCATGAGAATATTCCCCAGAACAAACCGATTTTGGCTGTCCAGCCTTTTTCTCTCTGGCAGTATAAAGAATGGAAGGTTGATAATTATATTAAGTTAATAAACAAAGTAACCAAATCTTTTGACATTTCGGTTATTATTACTGGTTCCCCGGCGGAAACAGTCAGGGCCCGAACAATAGTTGACAGATGCGATACCAATAAAGTATTCAATCTTGCCGGACTTACTGCTTTAGATGATTTGCCAGCCTTATTGCAAAAAGCCTGCTTATTCCTGGGAGTTGACAGCGCCGGGGTGCATATTGCCGCAGCTGTAGGCACTCCTACTGTTAGTTTGTATGGCCCGTCTTCTTCGGATATATGGGCACCTAAAGGGGAAAAGCATAAAGTCGTCAGCAGCCGTTTTCCTTGTATACCATGTAAAGAAACCGGCTGTGGCAACGGCATGAAAAGCTGTTGCATGAACGAGTTGACTGTTGATGAAGTCTGGTCGGCAACAAACAAGAAATTACTACAATTTTGTGATTAAAAAATTCTGCCAAAACAATCAAAATGCTTAAAACAAATAACAAATTAAAAACAATTTCCACGACCGTTTTTATACTTACAAGTATTGTAATCGCCCTAAACCCTTTCCCCCATACTACCACGATCTACGAAATTTCTTATTACCTGGCTTTAGTACTGACGATTTTTTACCTGAGCCAAAAACGAGAGTTGGCCTTTTTGCATAACCCATTAACTGTGCCTGTTGCTATTTTTACGCTATGGGCTTTCATTGGTCTTTTTGGAGCACTGGATATACAAACGAGTATCCATGATTTTAACTCTCATTTGTTAAAATATATCGCTCTTTTTGCCATGTTGGTCACCTTTACCAACACCTCCAAAAGATTAAAGATATTAGCCTGGCTTGTGGTCATTTCCGTAACCATCTCCTCAATTAGTGGTTTGTATACCTTTTATATCCAAGGTGGTCATCACCTTAGCCAGCGCTTTATTTTATCAGATCCGGAATATCCCGTTGGACCAGTTGGAGTCATGGCCATGTTCGCACTCCTTTTTGGCTTGACCTTATTTCGGATTGAAAAGAACAGCCTGATGCGGTTTGGTCTATCTATATGTCTGGTCATTCTTGCAGTAACTGTTTTTGCCGTCCAGTCAAGAGCTATTATGCTGGCTATGCCATTGGTTTTTGTGGTTATGTTCTGGGGAAATAAAAAATTATTGGTAATTTTTCTGATCACAGCATTGGGCGCAGGTTTTTTTACTATGGAAAAGTTTCGCGGTAATCCTGTCAAAGCTAACTATAGCCCTCGATTAACAATAAACTATATCGCCTTTTTAGTGTTTAAAGAACATCCTGTTAAAGGTATTGGATTTGGTATAAATACTTTTGGTAATCCTAAATTTATTGACCACGAAGCATACAGAAAAAAGGTACCCAAAAGTATAAGAAATCCCACGGTCGTCATTAGCAGTCCCCACAATATGTACATGAGTATGGCCGTAAGAAGTGGACTGCCAGGCCTCTTAATGTATATTTATATTTTATATGTCGCCCTGAAAATGTGCGTTAAAGTTATTTCTTGCAAGGGGAACAACTTCGCGAGATTATGGGGATATTGTCTTGGTTCTTGCCTGATTTTATTGATAGTTTATGGCTTTTTTGATGTTGTATTTTTGAAATTTTTGGAAATATTGCTCTGTCTGTCCTTTTCTACAGTATCAATATGTTACACTATGGTTTATGAAAAAATATCTCCCGGCTTAAATGAACCTGAATACGCCAGCACTTCTTAGTGCAGAATGAATAGTGATAAAAAAAAAATTGCCGTGGTGGTGCCTAAATATGGTCTCGTTGGCGGTGGGGAACGGTTTGTCAGCGAATTGACTGAACGGCTGGCAACAAACCCGGCTTACGATATCCATGTCTTTGCCAACCGCTGGCAGGCGCAGTCAGACAGCATTACCTTCCACAAAGTTCCAATAATCACCTTCCCTAAATGGCTTACTACAATAAGCTTTGCCTGGTTCGCCAACAAACTAATTGCGACTCTTGGCGGTTTTGACCTTATTCACGCCCACGATAGAATATTCAGAGCGGATATTTGTTCCATGCATTTTATTCCGCATCGAATCTGGGTAAAAACGATAAGGGGTAAAAGATATTTAAGTCTTTTTGATCGGGCCACGATCTGGGTCGAGAAGAAAATGCTCTCTAATTCGGGAGGATGCTCATATGTTTTACCTGTTTCATCGCTTGCGGCCGGGAAACTGCGGGAAGAATATCCCGAATCCCGGTATAATGTTCAGGTAATCCATCCTGGGGTAAATAATGGTTTTTGGGTTAAAAACCATGAAGCCGGGCAACAGATAAGAGAGGAGTTTGGCATTGCCAGCACTGATTTTCTTCTGTTGTTTGTCAGTATGAATTTCGAATTGAAAGGTCTTGACCAGCTGCTTGCCGCCATGGGTAAAATTTGTGGTACAAGGACGGATAAATCATTAAAGCTTCTCATTGTCGGCAAGGGCAACAATAAAAAATACACAGCCATTGCCGAATCATATGGTTTAACGGACAGAGTGGTATTCGCTGGCATCCGGCAAGATATGCCGGCTATTTATCAGGCCGCCGATCTTTTTATCTTTCTTTCTGCATTTGATACATTCGGTATGGTTGTTACCGAGGCCATGGCGGCAGGACTGCCGGTTATTATAAGTGATCAGGTTGGCGCCAAAGATTTGGTTCAAGATGGAAGAAACGGGTTTATCATCGACTGCGAAGATCAAGAGCGGCTTGTAGAGAAAATAAAAGAACTTGCCGCGACTCCTAACCAAATAATTTTCATGGGGGACAAGGCTCGTGAACAGGCAATGAAAAACTGCTGGGTAAAGGTAACCAGTATGGTTATCGATCTTTATAAAGAAATCTTGTAACTGTTCAGCAGTGCTCCAGGTTTGTTTGTTCGGAGTTTTCGCTTACCTATGACTTTGAAGCATACTTTCGTATTCGAGAAAGCCTAAACGGTCGAAGATGGGGCGCTGCTGAATAGTTACGAAATCTTGTTCGAAAAAGGCGGTAAAACTATGAAAAAAGCCTTGATTACTGGCATTACCGGCCAGGATGGCAGCTATTTAGCAGAACTATTACTTGCTAAAGGCTACGAAGTGCATGGCATAGTGAGAAGGGTCAATTTAGAAGATCCAGCTCTAAGAATGTGGCGTATTGTTAATATCAAGGATAAAATTACAATTCATAGTGCTTCCATGGAAAGTTATGCCTCTATCTTCAATATTGTCTCAGAAATAAAGCCGCATGAATGTTATCACCTGGCGGCTCAGAGTTATGTGTCATATTCTTTTGAAGATGAATTCTCCACGATTAACACAAACTTGAACGGTACTCATTATGTTCTCTCGGCACTCAAGAGACAGGCCCCTGACTGTCGGGTTTATTTCGCCACTTCCAGTGAAATGTTCGGCAATGCTAAAGAAACACCTCAAAATGAATCGACGGCCTTCAGGCCACGATCACCTTATGGGATATCTAAACTGGCAGGCTTTGAATTGACCAGAAACTATCGAGAAGTATATGGAATGTACGCGGTGTCAGGTATTCTTTTTAATCATGAATCCCCGCGCCGGGGCCGGGAATTTGTCACCAGAAAAATCTCTACGGCAGCCGCCAGAATAAAATTAGGGTTAACGAACAAAATTGTCTTAGGCAATGTGGATGCCAAAAGGGACTGGGGGCACTCAAAGGATTACGTTATGGCCATGTGGCTTATGTTACAGCAAGATAAGCCGGATGATTATGTGATTGCCAGCGGCCAGACGCATTCTGTACGGGAATTTTTAGAGATCGCTTTCAACCATGTGGGCCTGAACTATAAAGATTTTTTGGAAATCAACGATGATTTCTACCGCCCTTCCGAGAACATTATCCTTTGCGGCGATGCGAGCAAGGCCAAACGGCAACTTGGCTGGCAGACGGAGGTGTCATTTGAGCAATTGGTCGAAGAAATGGTGGATCATGACCTGAGAACGACCAGGGTAGTTAGCTAAGAATTAAATCGTCATTGGAGCGAATAGACAGACAATATGGCATACAAAGATAAGTTGTTACATCATTACCATGAGCTAAACTTAAGGCAACGGCTTAGGTACAATCTCATTGACCGTTTCCGCTTTTCCGGACTTGAGCGCTTCTTTTTTGAGGGATGTAAGGACAACCCCGGTCAGATGTTTCTTGCCGAGAGACGTGGATTGTATGAGGCAATCTTAAAACATGCCCCACGTCATTGTTTTGAGGTTGGAACTTATACTGGCGGGGGCAGCACCTTTTTTCTTGCCAATGCCTTTGCCAAACAGGGACAGGGTAAGGTCATAACTACTGAAATTGATAAAAATCTCCACGAGGGATGCAAAAATTTTTATCAAAAACAGTTGCCACATCTTATGCCCCATGTTGAGTTTATCCTTGGTAGCGATCTCAATGCTTTTTTGCCCTATCTTGAGAATGGCGTTGATTGTTTTTTCCTGGATGGTGCTGAGGATGCATCTCAGACCGTGGCGCAATATAATTTTTTTGAACCTTATTGTTCACCGGGAACAGTGATGATGGCCCATGACTGGAACACAGATAAAATGAAAGGATTGCGCAAATTTTTGCCCTCGGAAGCAAAAATAAGTTGGCGGGTAGAGTTACACCTTGAGGCCCCGCACAGCGTTGGCTTTGTCGTTATGGTTGCCGAGTAAGGATGGCCAGAAAAGAGGAATTTATTGATGACGATCCCAAGCACTATTAATCGCAATTCACAGCGTCAGTTACGTTTCTTTAATATAGATCTGCATATCTCGGTAATAGCCGACATAAAATTGATCCTTGAGCAGCTTGGTCATTCAGTTGTGGATTGGAGCATTTCTGGTCATACCTGGGTAATGGGTCGTAAAAGGGCAGATGTTAAAATTGTCAATCAGGATACCTGGCAGGGGCTTGATCAACAAATGTGCGATGATTTTTTCAACTGTTATAAAGATGAACTGAGCCAATACGATGCATTTATCGTTACTTACAGCGCTGCCTTCGCCCTGCTTTACGAAAAGACAAATAAACCAATAATTTTAGTTAACCCAACCCGTTACGAACATCCATTTACAGATTCTCCAGAAAAATGGCGCTGGCTTGACAGCTATCTCCAGAAAGGAATAGACGAAGGCAGGATAATCGTAATTGCCAATAACAAGGGGGATGAATATTACTTCCGATATTTTAACGGCCTCCCCTCACTGGTCATTCCAAGCTTGTGTCTGTATACCAAAGCTGAATATACTGGCAAGCATCCTCAATTCCTTTTGGTCACCAGAATGAAATCAGTTCTTATCCCCAAGCAGGAAATGCGGTTGGTTAGGTGGTTGGAACGATTGCACGAGAAGTGGGCCGCAAAGTTATTTGCCAATTTTTCCCGCAGACACGGTACAATTCTGAGCTCCAGGCAATTACATCACCACATGGTAAACAAGGAAGAAACCTTAAAAAATGGTTACAGCTGGCAGTCATTATACGATTTTAAGGGAATTGTTCACATCCCCTATCAAATAAGTACTATGTCAATTTTTGAACAGTATTCAGCCAATGTGCCTCTTTTCTTTCCGAGTAAACGCTTTCTATTCGAACTATACCAAAAAAATCCAGACAAAGTACTTTCAGAGTTGTCTTTTTATCAGGTAAGAAATTTGGATTACAGCAAACTGGAGAAAGAAAATCCCAATAATGTAGCTGAGGAATCGGTAATTAAGCGATGGATAGATTTGGCTGATTACTACGATCGTGATAATATGCCGTATGTTCAATATTTCGAGTCATTTGAACATCTGGAATCATTACTCGCCACCGTAGATTGTCAGAAGATTAGTTCTCAGATGCACAAATTTAATCAAACAAGAAAGAAAGGGGTCTTTGAACAATGGCAAAAACTGGCGGAACAAATTGTTTCAATGTTACCATCGTAAATCTGGCCGCCAATTACATTAAACTTTCCAAAGAGAAATTTGTTTAATAATCTTATAACAAAATTAACAAGTTACAGTAGAGCGTTATGCCTTCTTTAGAAATTACAACCAGAATAGGCTGTAAAAATAATTGCAGTTACTGCCCTCAGAAACTTCTTGTCAATAGCTTTAAGCTCAAATCACAGCAGTTTGAGATGTCCTTTGAGCTTTTCAAGACATGTCTGGATAAAGTCCCTGAGAATGTGCGGATTGATTTTTCCGGGATGGCTGAGCCATGGCTCAATAAACGCTGTACGGATATGATTCTATATGCTCAGCAAAGCGGTTTTGAGCTGGTTGTTTACACCACCCTTGTGGGAATGGAGATAGAAGATATTGAACGAATCTCTGCTGTTCCCTTTAAACATTTTGAGATACATCTACCAGATGCAGACTCATTAACCCAAATTACGGTTAACAATGAGTATTTGCGAAAAGTTGATAAAATTCTAAGCAGCGGAATATCTGGTCTGTCGTTTATGACCATCGGCAATTTGCATTCCCGGTTAAAAAAGATAGTTGGTCTGGATTGCAGTGAAAATGAAGTAATCAGCCGGGCGGGTAATTTGACTAATTTCCCAGGAATGAATTTGCAGAAACGTTTATCCGGTATTATTTACTGTGATAGTTGCGGCAGTGATTTTAACCACAATGTTTTACTGCCCAACGGTGATATCATTGTGTGTTGTATGGATTATGCCATGCAGTATGTTATTGGCAATCTTACTGAAACTAACTATGCGGACCTATTTCAATCAACCATAATCAGCGAGATGCGAAAGAAACTTATTGATGACAGGGATGATATATTTTGCAGATACTGCCACAACGCCTCCCGCAGTCGTTTAAACTGGTTGCCGGGAGCCAGAAAACTGCTGAGAATATTCAACTGACCAATCCTTTTGAACAGCGATAATTAATATTTTGCCTGAAAAGATAATCAACATTACTGCCGTGCTGCCAGTTTTTTCCTCCTAACTCGGTATGATGCCAAAGATGCAGGGCTCGTGCCTGCTTTATAACTGAAAAACCAGAAAACCCCGCCAGGTTCATTCTATGTGATAGATCTTCGTCCTCTCCGCCCCAGCCGGTAAAGTTTTCATCATAGCCATTTATATATTCAATGTCTCTTTTATGAACAGAAAAATGACTGCTGCATTGCGGCTTTCTCGGGCCTATAAGGCGCAGGCGCCGGAGAATAGCATGTTTGATAAATCTGCGGTGTTCACGATTTATCGGCTTTTCTGGTAACCGGGCATAAAAATCCTCTAATTTCAAAGGGGATATTCCCTGGGTTATTAATTCATTTGTCGGCATTTCAGGTAAATATTTAACTAATCCCCCCATATATCTTCCCAGCTTAGCGTTGTTAATATGAGCCGTTATGGTATCAGGCATTACAGCAAAGTCACAATCCAGAAAAATTAGATACTCCCCTCTGGAAGCTCTAATTGCGTTATTTCTTGAAGCTGCAAGCCTGAACCCCTGTTTTTTCTGCCATATATGACGGATCGGAAAATCAAATCGTGTTATTAACCGCTTTAACTCATTAACAGTGTAATCCGGTGATCCGTCATCAGCAATAAGCACTTCATCAAAATATTCGGCAGAATACCGCAGTGATTCTAAACAGACTTTCAGGTGAGACAGTCGTTTATAGAAACTAATGATAACACTAACCATTTGAAGACACCCTTAAAGCATATGGGCTATTTTCTTGAGTTTGTAGAGCCGATGATTAATTTTTGCTTTCAGGCTTCTTTGATATGGAGGAATTACAAATAACTGTTTGGTTTTTTGCGGTAAATTATCCCTGGCAATTTTGTCCGCGATAAAAGGGAACAGCTGATAATGCTCAAGCACTAATTCTCTGGCTTTTTCCAGGGCGGGAAGGCGTTTCGCCAGATCATCCTGGGAGATTATTTTTTTGATTTTTTTTACGCATGCCCTGGGGTCTTTGATGTCTATCCAGATAAATGATTCTTTAGGGAAATAGTCACTTAAGTTAACGCACCCGTGATAAATCGGAATGGTTCGGGCCAGAAAGCAATCAGCCACTTTTTCGGTCCAGTAGTCCGAACTGCTACTGTTTTCAATTGCCAGTGAATACTGATAAGGGGCAAGTGCGTCCCATTTGTCATCAATAGGCTGTATTGCCCTGCCGAAAAGTTCAATGTCAAGTGTCCTGTCTTCCTGAACAGCTTTTAACAGAGCGTATCTTTTGGCATGTCCGGGAAGGTCGTTGGCATTGCCCACGACCCATGAAAGTTTTTTCATCTTTTTAACCGTAACCGGGGGCATAGAAATAAGCTGGTCGTATGTTTTATTGATATACCAGGGCAGAGCGGGATGGGATACTATATACTTAGGGCCAGGAGCGGGATGATGAGTAAAGACCCTGGCAAAAAAATCATGTTTTTCCAGTAGCCAGTCGCTGTGCCCTCTCAGGTAGGGTTCCTGCATAACAGCCCATATATTAGCCGCCGGGCAAACGACGTTTACTTCTGTTTTCATTAGATTATTTAAAAACAACAGGTAATCGCATTCTTGAACAGGCTCTTCGGTAAAACAGATATTTCTCCATACTCCGAGGCCTCCTGGAGTTTGACGCCTGATATCCGGCTCTGTCCAGTTTTTTATAATCCTGACTAACTTCATTTATAATTTGTTCTTATTCTGATGATAGAACCATTCATTAGGGTATTGCTCAGGCCCAGGATCAGCTAAGCGTACTGGTTGACCAAAAAGACCCGGAATACCATATGGATCATTCTTATATTTCTTTTGAATAAAATTTCTATTAAAACGACTGTATTTTGTACCAGAATGGCATTCAATATTTATCGGCTTGTAACTACTGACAGTTTCTTCCGCGAAATTATCAAAATATTTGATCTTATAATCAGCTAATTGCCGGCGGTATTCGTGAAAATATCGCCAGCTGATATCTCCATCCTCTTCGCCAATACCAAGCAAACGCTCATCAAAATACCCTAAATAGTCAATTTCAGCACGGCTGATCAAAAAATGGGACCAGGACTTATTAATCGTAAAAGAACGGTAGTTATTAAGAATGATGTACCTTTTTACATCTTTAATAAAAGTTGGTGAATTAATCATTATATCATCATTAAGCATAAGGATATAATTGTTGGTGGCATGGATAATGATAGAATTCCAAAGTTTTGAAACCCCGCGGAATACGGGAAACATAATGGGAAAAACATTTTGATGGGAAGCCAGGAAAGTAAGTATCTTCTGTCTGTATTCCTCGTTAAATGCCTGGTCATGTTCACCGTTAACGGCAACAATAATCTCTGTATTATTTTCGAACTCGTTTATACGATTTAATAATGGTTTAAAATACTTATCAAAGCGGTCAGCGAAGGTTGTGATGCCAATGGTAATGCTTACTGTCTTGAGTTTATCCTCTAAATCCTGATCCGCGGATACACGTAGGGATGGCATTTTCTGCCACAGAGAATTAAGTTTTGACGATAGAGAAAAATTTTTTTCACGATGCAGGTTAAACAGGGTTCCGTATTTTGAATTTGCTGTTGGGGTGTCCGAATAATTTACTCCTTCAGGTAATTCCCCCTTAATCCTAAATGGTTTAAGTTTAAGATGAGCGGCAAACTGAGATGGATCTCTAAAAATTTCCAGGCCATTTCTTTTGACCAGAATTGACAATATTGACTGATCATGGCGGTGGTCATAAAATTCCGGATAGTTTTTTTTGCCACAGGTGTTGGGTTGATCGGTAATAATCCGAGGATCCTCACAATAAAGAAGCCATTGCCGCACAAAATCAATATTAGCTTTATTTTTTATAAACAGACTTGGTGAACCAGCTACCTGCCGGGCCTGGTGGAAGTCTTCATTATCCGCTTCCATCAAAATAAAGCAGTCACGCTTGGTCCAGCTTTTATTGACAAAGGTTGTGGTATAACAGGGGACTTGGAAAAAAATAAGACCGTTACGACTGACACAGAGGTCAAGCAAAGGCTGCAGGCTGTCAATTATTTCAGCCCCGCTGTCACTATATATAATCACGTCCCCGTCATTGGCCTGTTCTAAAGCCTGTAAGATTATATATGGCTTCCAGAGCCAGAAGCCCGCGCCACGTGCCTGTTCCAGAATACCTCGGTTTTTTTGATAAAATTCTGTTTGTAGAATATCTTTGCCTGTGTAAGACAGGCAGTGGTCAATGCCAAATTTACGGGCAGATTTATTTAGCCTTTTTTGAGCTTTTAAAAATCTATCAGTTGCGTAATTAACCAGATATGTTCGCATAGGGATATTTGTTACCTGCAACAGGTCGCGAAGTTGTGTTGTAAACTGGCAGGGGCCTGTCCTGGTTAAGAAAAGGAGTCGAAAAACGCAAAAAAGGCCAGAAAATTACTCTTCCAGCCTTTTTGCGTTAATCTATATGAACATCTGTAAGATGAGAATAATTCTGGCTCCCCGGGCCGGGCTCGAACCAGCGACAAGGTGGTTAACAGCCACCTGCTCTACCAACTGAGCTACCGAGGAACACAAGAGGTAATCAAATTATCGGCACAATATAGCAACTCAACCCAAGGGCGTCAACATCTTTTTAGGTAATAATGGTCTGTTGCCCGACAAAATTTTACTTGTGTAAATTGTCTTATAATGCTATCTAACATAATTCTCTGCCTTTGTAAGTTATAGCTTTGAGTCGGGGCGTAGCGCAGCCTGGTTAGCGCGCCTGCCTTGGGAGCAGGAGGTCGGAAGTTCGAATCTTCTCGCCCCGACCAGTGATGTTTATAAATTAAAGGGTTGTCGGTTTTCCGGCAACCCTTTAATTGTTTTGGCCGGTGTCGTTCCCCGGTTGTTTCCGGCGCAGGAGGCCGTTCACCTGCCAGTTCACAATGGGCGGTTCGGTCTGCAGTTCCACCATGTTTCCGGGATTGGCCTTTTTGATCTCTCCTTTGTCGTTGTTAATCCGGATAATTCTGGTCTGCTGCTGTTTAAATCCCGGTTCCAGGTATTCTATCAGGTCGCCGGGATTTATCTGGTTTTTAACTTCAATCAATACGCGGCCGTTTACCTGCCGTACCAACCCCACCGGGGCGTGGGTCTGGGCGTATTTAATGCCGTTGTAAAGCATGTCCCGCTGTTCCGGCGGCCCGTCAAAAAAATTCTCTGTGTAACCCCGGGAGCCGATTTTGGCTAATTCCGCGCTCATGGCCGTCGGCAGGGTGATGGCGGATGGATCTGTTGTCTCCGGCTGCGCGGCGATATAGTCCAGGGCTGCCCGATAGAGACGAATCACCGCCCCCACGTAATAGACACTCTTCATCCTGCCCTCAATCTTGATGCTGTCTACCCCTGCCGCCATCAGCTCCGGCAGACGATTTAAGAGGCATAAATCACGGCTGTTGAAGATATAGGCGCCGCGGCTGTCTTCCTCCACCGGGAAATACTGGCCCGGCCGTTTTTCTTCCTCAAGTATATAACGGTATCGGCAGGGGTGGGCACAATTGCCGTGATTGGCATCCCGGCCTGTCATGTACAGACTCAATGAACAGCGGCCGGAATAAGAAATACAAAGAGCGCCGTGGACAAAGACCTCTATTTTGAGATTTGTTGTTTTTTTTATTTCCTTAATCTCGGCCAGAGTTAATTCCCGGGCCAGGTTGACCCGGCCAGCCCCCTGCTCCTGCCAGAAAAGGGCGCTGGCCGAGTTGGTGATATTGGCCTGAGTGCTGATGTGGATATTTATTTCCGGCACCCATTTGCGGGCCAGGGCGAAGATGCCGGGATCGGCGATAATCAGGCCGTCTACCCGTAGGTTCCGCAGGCAGAGAAGATAATCCCGCAGGCTGTGAAGGTCACGATTATGGGCCATTATGTTTATTGTTATAAAGACCTGCACCCCTCGTTCATGAGCATAGTGCACCGCCGCCTCGATCTCCTCCATTTCCAGAACGGCATGAGCCCTGAGGCTGTAGGCCGCGCCGCCCATATATACGGCATCGGCCCCGTAATGAATGGCGATCTTTAATTTGTCAAGACTGCCGGCCGGGGCCAGAAGCTCCGGCGGCCGGGAGGCGGTGTTGTCAGACATCATAATTTTTTATAGGCCGACAAGCCGGTCTCTGGTGAATGGTTGTAAATTTATATGAATTTTCCATGGATTATATGTATATTATTTTGATCTTGAAAGATTTGCCGCCAGATATCGAATAATCAGTATTTAGCATGCCGGCTGAATACTTACAACTAAAGTTTGATGGCGTGGGTGCAATACAAAAAAGTGACAGTGCAGAAGAAATGAACACCGAACATTCAACATTCAACATCGAACACCGAATAAAAAAAACAGCTAAGCTGGAGTTCAGGGGTAACGGCCTTGTTAGACCTTCGTAATATTTCACCGCGGGCCAGAATCATGGCGGCCATGAGCGGCGGCGTTGACTCCTCGGTCACCGCCGCTCTTCTGAAGCGGCGCGGCTTTGAGACGCATGGCGTCTTTATGAGCCTGGATGGTGATAAAGGCGGCTCAGCCGCCCGGCGGGCCGCGGCAATTGCCGACTTTCTTGAGATTCCCTTTACCGTTCTTGATCTGAGCCTTGAATTTAAAAAACAGGTGCTGGATTATTTTCAGCGAACCTATGAGCAGGGGCTTACCCCTAATCCCTGCGCTGTCTGTAATCGAAATATTAAATTCGGCAGCCTGCTGGATTACGCTCTGGGACTGGGGATGGATTATCTTGCCACCGGTCATTACGCCCGCCTGTGCCGTGATAATGACGGCCCGGTTCGGCTCTTGAAAGGGGCGGATACTACTAAGGATCAGTCTTATTTCCTTTGTCGTCTGCGGCAGCCGCAGCTGGTTCATGCCATCTTTCCCCTGGCGGCCATTAATAAAAGCGAGGTTTATGAAATGGCTGCTGAGCTTGGTCTCAAGGGCCGTCATGGGGCGGAAAGTCAGGATGTCTGTTTTATGGCCGGCCGCAGTTTGAATGAGTATTTTGCTGCCTGCCGGCCGCTGGCGGCGGCTGGTGATTTTGTCACTCTGAATGGAGAGCGCAAGGGGCGGCACCGGGGGATCAGGCATTATACTATTGGTCAGCGCCGGGGGCTTGGCATTCCGGACGCGACGCCCTATTATGTCGTGGCCCTTAATGCTGCCGCCAATGAGGTGGTAATTGGTAAGGACGATGATTTATGGCAGCGGCGGCTGATGGTGGGTGATGTAAACTGGCTTTCCGGCCGGACTCCGGAACTGCCGGCGGAGTTTCTGGTGCGGATACGATATCGCCACCAGGGGGCTGAGGCTGTGGTCAGGACGGCGGCAGGTGGCCTGTCTGTAGAATTTAATGAGGCGCAGCGGGCTGTTACCCCGGGGCAGTTTGCGGTGTTATATCAGGATGACGAGGTGATCGGCAGCGGCCGGATAATGAGAGCGGATGAATAAATCAAAGCAGATAACCGTGGCCGTTACCACCCTGGGCTGCAAGGTTAATCAATATGAGTCCGCCGCCTTTATCAGCCGATTGCAGGCCTCAGGGGCTCGAATAGTACCATTTAACCAGGCCGCGGATGTCTACATAATCAACAGTTGCGCGGTTACCGGCAAGGCTGGTGCTCAGTCGCGGCAGATGATCCGCCGGGCCAGACGCGCCAATCCGGAGGCCAGAATTGTTGCCACCGGCTGCTATACCCAGGTGGAGACCGATAAGGTGCGGGAGATTGCCGGTGATAATGTCTGTCTGGTGGGTAATGACCAGAAACATCTCCTCGTTGATATCGCCCTGGGCCAGGAGAGACCGAACTCTGATTCGCTGCCCGATATCGCTCTCCAGCGTCAGATATGCCGCCTGCCGGTACGCCGTTTTGCCGGCCGCGCCAGGGCCTATTTGAAGGTAGAGGACGGCTGTAATAATTTCTGCACCTACTGCATTGTGCCCTATACCAGAGGACGGGTACGCAGTCTGCCGCTGCCCGAGGTTCTCCGGCAGACCGCGGTGTTTGCCGGAGAGGGGTATCGGGAACTGGTTATCACCGGCATTCATGTAGGTCATTACGGCCGGGATTTCCGGCCTGCCTCTTCCTTTATCGAGCTGGTGCGGGAGCTTGAGGCCGTGGATCATGATCTGCGTTATCGCATAAGCTCTCTTGAGCCCGGCGAACTGGACGATGAATTATTGGAGTTCCTCGCGGCTTCCCGGCGATTTATGCCTCATTTTCATCTGCCCCTGCAGAGCGGCGATCCTCTTATTTTACGCCGGATGCGGCGGCGTTACACGGTGGAAGATTTCCAGCATGTGGTGGAAAATATTCAACGTCTCATGCCGGAGGCGGCAATTGGTCTGGACACGGTGGTGGGATTTCCCGGTGAAGATGAGGATATGTTTCACCATACCTGTGAATTGATTGCTGATTTGCCCATTACCTATCTGCATGTTTTTCCATATTCCCGGCGTCCCGGGACTCCAGCCGCTGAGATGCCGGATCAGGTTCCGGCCGTCGTAAAACAGGAACGGGCGGCCCGCCTGCGGGCTCTGGGCCGGGGAAAACGGGTTGACTTTTATCGGCGGCAGTTGGGTTGTGTCCACAGGGTGCTGGCTGAAAACGCCGCTAATAGATTTAAGTTAATGAAGGGTTTCAGCGAGAACTATGTGCCGATTTATTTCAAGGCTCCGGCCGCTGTGGCCAACACCGTGGTTAAGGTTGAGGTGCGTGAGGTACGGGGGGAGGATGTTTTCGGTGTTATTATCTGACAGGCACGAAAACAGTGGAACCTTATACTGTATAAAATACAAGCGCCCCATAAACCACACTCTTTACTTTATAATATCTCGGAATGTAAGGGCTTCATGGAGCCCTTAAGTATAAAAAATACAAGCGAGAATACCAAAAAGGGCTTAACAGATGATTGGAGAGATTATTGCCATTGGAGATGAGCTGACCTCGGGGCGGATTTTGAATCAGACCAGTAACTTTGCCGCCTATCACCTCTTTGCCATGGGCCATGAAATAGTGGCCATGGCCACTATAGGTGATTCGCCTGAACTGATTGGCTCAGCCCTTAAAAAGGCCTTAAATCGGGCGGATTTTGTAATTGTTACCGGGGGGTTGGGCCCCACGACTGATGATCTTACCACTGAGGCCGTGGCCAGGGTGCTGGAGAGGCCGGTTACCTTTCATCCGGAAATACTGGCTCAGATAAAACGCGGTTCAGCTTCCCGCTGTCAGGGAAAAACGTCGTCCAGTGGGGTTCATCTCGAAAAACTGGCCTGGCTGCCGGCCGGGGCTGAGGCCTTGAACCCCAAAGGTAATATGGCCGGGTATGTTCTGGTGCATGAAGAAAAGCCCATATTTTTTCTGCCTGGTGTGCCACGCGAAATGCAGGAATTATTGAAGAACTATGTTCTGCCCCGGCTGCGCAAATGGCCTGGACGGCAGCATCGTCAGGTGCGGCAGCGCCTGTATCGGGTCTTCGGGCTGCCGGAAACCGAGGTTAACGAGCGGGTGCGGCACCTTGAGGGCGACAACTCCATGGTCAGGATTGGCTATTACCCCGTATTTCCGGAGGTGCATTTGAGCCTCACTGCCCTGGGAGCCGGTGCTGCTGAGAGTGAGGCCCTTCTGCAGGTTTTTGACAAACGCATAAAGCGGGCTCTTGGTGAATATATTTACGGTTTTGATGATGAGACCATGGCCGGATGTGTTGGTGCCCTGCTGCGTCGTGAGGGAAATACGGCAGTGGTGGCCGAATCCTGCACCGGCGGCCTTATTGCCCACAATATTACCACTGTTCCCGGCAGCTCCGCCTATTTCCTCGGCGGGGTTGTCGCTTACAGTAATCAAATGAAGATGGATATTCTCCGTGTCAGTCCGCGAACCCTGGAGCGGCACGGGGCGGTGAGTGCTGAGACGGCCGGTGAAATGGCCCGTGGCATGCGGGAATTAAGCGGGGCCGACGTGGCGCTTGCGGTGACCGGTATTGCCGGCCCGGATGGCGGCAGTAAAGAAAAACCGGTGGGCACTGTCTATTTCGGCAGTGATTATCGGGGTGAATGCCGCCATTATCACCATCAATTCTCCGGCACCAGAGCCCAGATTCAGGTCATTGCCGCCCAGACCGGCCTGGATATTCTGCGCCGTCTGCTTTTAGAGAAGGCCTGAATCCTTAAGGCGTTGATGTTCCACCTTCAGGCAGCGATTCATAATCACAATGAGTCCGGCGGCCTGGGCCCGGAGGGCTGCCTCCGCGTGGATTATTCCTAATTGCAACCATAAGATCCGGGCCTTGATTTTGAGGGTGCTGTCAACAATGGCCGGAACCTCTGAGGTTCGCCGGAAGACGTCAACAATATCTACCCGGCCGGGAATACTCTCCAGGTCAGGATAGCATTTAAGCCCCATAATTGCGGTCTGACCGGGATTTACCGGGATTACCTCAAAACCGGCGGCCATGAGATAAGCGGCCACCTGGTTGCTGGGACGGCTCGGTTTGGGGGACATTCCCACCACCGCGACGCGCCGCGTATTGTTTAATATCCTGCTGAGATCTTCATCATTTATAATTTTTAAATAGGACATAATAGTAAGTACTCAAGTCATTTTATTAAAGGATATGTAAACGCTCCATGAACACCCTGCTGCACGCATTTAAAGCAGACCTCGTTGTTTCAGGTGAACCTGTAAAATGGCAACGGCCGCCGGAGTTATACCGGAGATTCTGGAGGCCTGGCCCAGGGAGCGGGGTCTTATGGCCTGGAGCTTTTCCACGACCTCGTTGGATAAACCATGAAAGGCGGTATAATCCAGATCCGCGGGCAGCAGGGACTTTTCAAATTTCCTGAAATTAGCCACCTGTTCATTCTGACGCTGGATATAGCCCTGGTATTTGACCTGCAGTTCAAGCTCACGGGCAGCCTGGGGGCTTATTTCATGATTATCCCCGCTCAGTTCGACGAGGAGGGAAAGGCTGATCTCAGGCCGTCGCAGGAGATCAATCAGGGGGGCCGGTTCCCGCAATGCCGAGCTGCCATGGGCCGCCAGTTCTTCGTTTACCTTTGGTGTCGGCTTTAGACTGCTGCTGGTCAGCCAGGTCATATTTTCACTTATCTCGTCCCGCTTCCGGCAGAAAGCGCTGTAGGTCTCGTCAGCAATCAGCCCCAGAGAGCGGCCGATATCCCGCAGTCGCAGATCGGCGTTATCTTCCCGCAGCAGAAGACGGTATTCCGCCCTTGAGGTGAACAGGCGGTAAGGCTCCTTAGTGCCCAGGGTGACCAGATCATCAATTAAGACCCCGATGTAGGCCTGGGAACGATCCAGAATCAGGGGGGCCTCAGCCCGGCAGTATTTCACCGCATTGATACCAGCCATGAGGCCCTGAGCCGCCGCTTCTTCGTATCCTGAGGTGCCGTTGATCTGTCCGGCTAAAAAAAGACCGTCAATGCGCTTGGTTTCGAGAGAGGGTTTCAGTTCCAGGGGATCAACATAATCGTATTCAATGGCGTAACCGGGCCGGATTATTTTAACCTCTTCCAGACCCTTGATGCTGTGCAGCATGTCACGTTGGACATCAAGAGGCAGGCTGGTGGGGATACCGTTGGGATAGATTTCCACCGTCTCCAGGCCCTCCGGCTCAAGAAATATCTGGTGCCGTGTCTTATCGGGAAAACGGGCCACTTTATCCTCAATAGACGGGCAATAGCGGGCTCCAACCCCCTCAATAATTCCGGTGAACATAGGTGAGCGGTTTAAGCCGCGGCGGATAATGGCGTGAGTCTCTTCGTTGGTATGGGTAATATAGCAGGGGCGCTGGGGCAGGGCTGGGATGCCCCTGCTGGTGAAGGAAAACATGTGGGGCGGATTATCGCTGTACTGGGGGGTCAGTTCGCTGAAATTAATGCTCTTGCCATCTAAGCGGGGTGTGGTGCCGGTTTTCATGCGGCCCATATTGAAACCAAGCGCACGCAGGTGTTCCGGCAGGCGCAGGGAGGGGGCGTCTCCGAGACGGCCGGCGGGGAAATTCTTCAAGCCGATATGGATGAGTCCGTTCATGAAGGTGCCGGTAACAATGACCACACTGCGGGCTGTAATTTCTTCGCTTAGGGAGGTGATCACCCCGCCTACGCGGTTGTTGTTGAGGAGCAGACCGTCAACTACCGTCTGCCGAATCTCCAGACCGGGCTGGTTCTCCAGAATTTTTTTCATCCGCAGGCGGTAAAGGAGGCGGTCAGCCTGGGCCCTGGAAGACCAGACTGCCGGGCCTTTACGGGTGTTGAGCTGTCGGAATTGAATCGCGGTGGCATCAATATTTCTGGCCATTTCGCCGCCTAAAGCATCAATCTCTTTGACGAGGTGTCCCTTGGCCAGGCCGCCTATGGCCGGGTTGCAGGACATGGCGCCGATGCCGTCGGCGTTGATAATTGCCACCATGGTTTTACAGCCCATACGGGCGGCAGCGAGGGCCGCCTCACAGCCGGCATGACCGGCACCCACCACAATTAGATCGTATTCATAATTCATTTGTTTAATGATAATCGTTTAAATTTTCGTAATTTCGGTCTTCTTGCCATCTTCCAGAAATCCGGGGTCAATAAGACCACTACCGTATAAAGTTCCAGGCGGCCGGCCAGCATGCAGATAATTAAGATTACCTTGGCAAGGGCGGGCAGCGTACCAAAATTCTGGACTGGCCCCACCGCGTTCAGTCCGGGGCCGATGTTGTTAAGGGTGGCGATAACGGCCGTTACTCCGGTGATCATATCCACACCTTGAGCGGTAACCGCCACACAGGCCAGGCCGCAGAAAACAATATAAATCGCCAGAAAGCCTAAAACCCCTAACATGACTTCCTGGGGCACTTTGATATTACCCATTTTAATGGTGTTCACCTCATTGGGATGTACCAGTTTGCGGAGTTGGAGGCGGGCGTATTTGAGAAAGAGGAGCAGCCGTACCACCTTGATACCGCCGCCGGTGGAACCGGCACAGCCGCCGATAAACATCAGGGCTACCAGGAGGATCTTGCAGAGGGCCGGCCATTTATCAAAATCAGCCGTGCCGAAACCGGTGGTGGTAATAATCGACACCACCTGGAAGAGGGAGTCCCGGATATTGGTGAGCAATGATTGATATACGCGGCCCTGATTGGCAAGGACAATAATAAAGGTGGATACCACTATCAGGGTGAGGTAGAAACGGAATTCCTCACTCTGCCAATAGGCCCGCCAGCGGCCGTGGAGGGCGTGATAATGGAGGGTGAAATTGGTTCCGGCCACAAACATGAAGAAGATTATAACGGCCTCGATATAGGGGGAATTAAAGGCGCTGACGCTGGCGGTATAGGTAGAGAAACCACCGGTGGCGAGAGAGGCGAAGGCGTGGCAGGCGGCATCAAAGAGATCCATGCCGCCTGCCATCAGGAGGATAATCTCTATAAAGGTAATCAGGACATATACCCCCCAGAGGATACGGGCCGTATCCTGCATTCGGGGAGCCAGACGGTCTTTTGTGGGGCCGGGCATCTCGGCCTGAAAGAGCTGCATGCCGCCAATCCCTAAAAGGGGCAGCACGGCGAGAGACAGAACAATAATCCCCATTCCGCCGATCCAATGGGTCAGAGCCCGCCAGAAGAGCATGCTCCTGGGCAGAATCTCCATATTGCTTAAAATGGTGGAGCCGGTGGTGGTAAAACCGGACATGGATTCAAAATAGCAGTCAACAAAAGAAGGAATTCTGCCGCTGAAAAAAAAGGGCAGGGCGCCAAGAAAGGCAAGCCCCAGCCAGCTGAAGGTGGCTACCGCGAAGCCGTCCCGATAGCCTAACTCCGGGTTGGGCGGGAAGAGGGCTATCAAGACCCCGCCCATGAGGCCGCCCATGAGGGCGCTGATCAGAAAGGCCCTGGTCATGCCGTCATTGTAGATGAGGCTCACCGGTATGGGCAGCAGAATAAAGAGGGAGATGAGCAGTAGTAATTTGCCGAGAATATTTAAGACGCCGTCTGTCCGCATAATTTCAGGGCGCGAAAAAAGCAGCGACCTCCTGTACCGCCTCTCGGAGGGCGAAGATGACCAGATTGTCGCCGGGCCGCAGCCTGGTTGTACCAATGGGGATTATTACCCGATGTTTTTTGTTTCTCACCACGGCCCCTAATACCGCGCCTTTGGGGAAGTTTAAGCTCTGCAGGGTGGCGTGTTTGAATTTATCGGTGTCGGGTACCCTTAATTCCACTACCTCGGCGTCACTGCCGAGCAGCGAAGCGGCGGAGACAATGGTACCGCCGGTGCGCACAAAGCGTAAAATCATATTGGCTGCTACCTGTCGCGGGCTCAGAGCCACATCAATGCCTAATTTGGCCAAGAGGGGGACAAAATCAGGGCGGGAGATGCGGGTTATGCATTTACCTGCTCCGTGATGTTTGGCCAGCAGGCTGGCTAAAAGATTGGTTTCATCGCTGTCGGTGACGGCGATGACGAGATCGGCCTGATCCAGCCCTTCATCTAACAGGCTGTGGGCGTCTAAGCCGTCAACATTTAATACAGTGGTGTTATTAAGATTTTCGGCCAGGAATTCGCAGCGCCCGGTATCCTGCTCAACCAACCGGACATTTACCTTTTTCCGCTCCATCTGGCGGGCCACCATGAAACCAATGGCACCGCCGCCAATGATGAATACCTGTTTCGGTTCGTGGCTCATGAGATGCACCAGGCCGCTGGTGGATGACATATCGCTCTTGCGGGCTACCATGTAAATACGATCCTCGGCCTGAATGATGTCGCTGCCTCTGGGAATTATGGTTTTTTCATGGCGGATAATAGCAACAATAACCCCCATTATGCCCTTCAGCTCCAGAAGTGATCTGCCGATATTGGAGTTCCCCGCCGCTACTGTATAGCCTAAAAGCATGACCTGGCCATGGGCGAATTCCGCTGATTCAAAGGCCCCGGAGAGAGTGGAAAGGCGCAGGATCTCATCACCAATGGCCCGGTCAGGGCTGATAAGGAGATCAATCCCCAGGGCCCTTTCGTTTAAGGCGGTATTCTGAGAATAAAAGTCTTCATTGCGCACCCTGGCAATACGGGTTTTGATCTTGTAATTTCGGGAGATAATGCAGGCCACGAGATTAACTTCGTCGCTATTGGTTACGGCCACAAGGAGATCGGCACGCTCAATGCCGGCCTCCTCCAGCACCTTGATAGAGGCTCCGCTGCCGCAGACCGGGAGAACATTGAGTTCCCGTTCCAGGCGGCTTAGTTTTGCCGCCTCCCGATCAATCAGGACAACTTCATGTCCTTCGTCGGAAAATTTGGCGCTCAGGTGATAACCAACCGCTCCGGCGCCTATAATAACGATTCGCATGATTTAATTTTTTTTAATGTAAGGCTTAGTCAACCACACTATCACATACGACCATGCTCGTATGCGATAGATAGTAGATAGTGTGGTTTGTGGAGCGCTTACTTTTTTTAATCGTGATTATGTGTTTTTTCCCGCCAGGAAATTAATGCCCAGGATGGGCAGATTTCATCCCGCAGAGCCCAGCGTCCGCTTTCATTCATCATGAGACGTTCAGTGAGATGGCGTTTAAGTTTGTCCTTTTCTGCCGCTGTTAAGTCATGGAACATCCAGGCCCAGGAGCTGATTGCCTCATCCTTTGTTTTGTAACTGCGGCCGGGCGGCAGGTCGATAAAATCAAGCCGGGCGTGAATCCCCATTTGGTAAAGAATGTTAATGGTATAGATGTAATCCGGCCCCGGATGAAAGGGACGGCCAATGGCGGCAAACATGGCGGGATCAAAGGGGCCGCCACCCACCCGGTCACCAATAAATACCCAGCCGCGGGCGGCCCGCCGCAGCTTGTCAAGAGCGCCTTTTAAGTCGTCAACGGCCAGGGAGCGGGAGGCTATTATCAGGTCATACTGCCCCAGGCCCAGGGTCTGCCAGTTATCCTCCCAGGCCCCCTGCCGGGTGGTTATATTATCGAGGCCTTCCCCGGCGGCCCGCTCAGCAAGAATTGTCAGCATCCCGGATGAAAAATCAACCGCTGTTATCTCTTTGACCTGGCGGGCGAGAGGAATGGTGAGCGTGCCGGGCCCGCAACCCATATCGAGAACGCTCATGGCGGGGGAAAGGGGCAGTCTTTTAATAAATTCTTTAACATAGACCGAATTTTTATGACGCCTGGCAAAACCTGCCGCCCGTTTATTCCAGTCCTCGGATGTTTTACGCTGCCAGGTTTTGCGGCGTTTAGCCTCCTGCCACATCTTGTTCCAGTCAATCACGAATTTTTCCCCTTAAATCAGGCATGGTTTCCGGTTTGCCGGCATCCCAGATTTTTGCCTCATTACCAGTGGCGGTAACATTTTCATAGACGCCTTTATCGCGTCGAACCAGTTTGGTGAAGCCCATATTTTTCAGGGCGCTGTTGCCCTTGGGAGTGCTGATGCCCACGAGCGAGATAAGACGTTTGACAGGGGCACCGCATTGCGGGCATTTGCTGAACCTGGCGCTGTACATAGACTGGGTCAGTTCAAAAATTCTGCCCAGGGCGCAGCCTTCTCCCTCATGTTCATATTCATAAACCGGCATGATGTTCTCCTGTTCCCCTTGTTGTTAAGCAAGCACTCCATGAACGCCCTGCTGCACGCACTTAATTCCCCAATATACAAGGGTATTATCGGGGGACTTGGGTACGCGCAGCAGGGCATCCCCGGACCCATCGCATACGATCATGGTTGTCTGCGAGAGTGTGATTTATGGGGTGCTTACGTTATTTAAGCCGCAGACAGTTAAGCATGACTGTGGTTTTTCCCTCCTCCGAGTTCAGATCAATTTTTTTGGTCATTATTTTATAGTCGTCTCCGGCCTTGGCCAGGAACTTATAAAGGGTCTGACGCCGCAGATCATGAGCCAGATAAATTGAGCCGCCAGGTTTCAGTAATGTTTTAAAGGTTTTGAGCAGGGGGGCAAGGAGATCTTCCCGAAAAAGAATTTCTGCCCCGATTATAGTGTCAAACGGCTCCAGCCGGGCTGGTTTAGTCCAGTCCAGGGCGGCAAAGGCCGGTTTCACATGGCTGGCGGCGGCGCTTACCCGCTGAAAATCCATGATTATTGTTTCGTAGTCGCTCAAGGTAACCTCAAACCCCCGGGCCGCGGCCGCCAGGCCCGGAGCGCCCAGCCCGGCGCCCAGCTCCAGCAGCCTGGGTCCGGCCTGGGCCGGATTAAGGGACACCGTGACTTCGGCCAGAATTATGGCGGCCTCCCAGAGTTTAATCCAGAAGGGGAAATCGGCTATATTGGCGAAGGGGTCACGGCCCTGGAGAATATCCTCCAGATCCTGCACCTGTAATAACTGTAAGTTTATGTCCCTGATTTTTAAAGGGGCAAAATCAACTTTATAATTGCGGCGGATACGACGTAAGATCTTTGCCTCTTTATCAGGCAGGTCAATTTTCATTTTATAAATACCTGTACTTTGGGGTGTGGAACGTGGAGTTTCAGGTAAGCGCCCCATGAACACCCTGCTGCACGCATTTAAGTCCCCCAATATACAGGGGTATTATCGGGGGACTTAAATGCGCACATCAGGGCGCCCCTGAAGCCCTTACATTCCGAGATGTTATAATGTCAAGAGTGTGGTTTATGGAGCGCTTACTTTCAGCTTTCCGGGGCAGACTATGAACAAAAAAAGCTGTCCAATCAAAAAGGATTGAACAGCTTTTTTAAGCGGTAAAACGCTTGAAAGGCAACTAATTAACAGCCTTCCACAGCTCTTCTCATTCTTTTGGGGCTTACCTTGACTTTTTTGCCTACTTCCAGCTTCTTGGCATTATGCTCGCTGCATTTCAAGGTTACAGAGGAACCGTTGACAGCGGAAACCTCACAGGTGAAGGAATAAGCGACAACCGCGGAGGTAGCGGTGAATGCCATTGCCAGAACCAATGCTAAAATTTTCTTGTTCATTTTACTCTCCTTTCAGTTAGTTAATGATTAAAAAATGAGGCTGATAACCTTTATAATAATTATTCCCGCAAAGAAAACAATTACTAATCTAATAATTATATCTATCTTCTGGTTTTTTGAAGTTTTACCTTGACCCTGTCACCGGCTCTAAAACCTTGAGCCCGTTTCTCGTTGCAATTTTTTAAAATAATAACATCTCCCCGTACCTCCTGTATTTCACAGCTTACCGTGGCGGAAAGGGCAGGTATTCCTGAAAACAGGATAGATAAAAGAATAAGGGGAAGAATAAATTTCATGCTGTTAAAATAATTAATTACACAAGAAAATAATAAAATAACAAAATTAAATTAGTACATAACAGGGAAACATGTCAATAAAAAATCAACCATTGTCCCGCAAAGTTGGATAAAATTAAATTATTTTAAGACCTGTTTCAGATCACGGGCGATAACCTTGTGACTGGTCCAGCCGGTATAACGTTTTACCACATTACCATCGCGGTCTATAATAAAGGCGGTGGGAATACCAATGATACCGCCAA
Organism: Desulfobacterota bacterium M19; assembly: GCA_048820955.1. Classification (GTDB taxonomy): domain Bacteria; phylum Desulfobacterota; class Desulfobulbia; order Desulfobulbales; family VMSU01; genus JAADIV01. The sequence continues at coordinate 104,345 of JBMERE010000010.1, forward strand.
AATCATGAGTTATCTTCTCAGTGGCTATGGCCACGGGATAATTCATGCCGGTCTGGCTGATAACCCGGCTGACGGCGGAGGTGCCGTCCTGGTTTACCGACAGCCCGATAACTGAAAAACCTTTGGGGGCAAATTCTTTTTGCAGACTGATTAAAGAAGGAACCTCCTGCATACACGGGGGACACCAGGTGGCCCAGAAAACCACCAGAACCACCTTGCCCCGAAAATCTTTTATATCAATAGTTTTGGCGGAACCGTTCAAGGCTGTAACTGAAAATTCAGGTACCTTGGTAGTTGCCTGAGCCGGGGGAGTGACCGAGAACATTCCCAGAATAAGAGCCGCGATTATTATAGTGATAAATTTCATAATATTCCTCATTAAATTAGTTTATAACAGAAGGTGCTGTTCGAGAACGAACCTTTACTATTATCATAATATAACCATTAAAAAATAATATACCATTTATACCTGAATGCTTCAATCTGTCAATCAAAAGCCGCTAACCGCTGATAAATGCGTTTATAAATGGCGAATTTTTGCCGTAGTCTCGGGCGGGGTCTTTATGGCTACCATGGACAGTTCCATGGTTAACCTGGCTCTGCCGGCGATTATGAAAGATTTCGGCAGCCCCCTGAAGGATACGGAATGGGTCTCCCTGATCTACCTTCTTGTTATAAGTTCAACCCTGTTAATCTGGGGAAATCTCTCCGACCGCCTGGGGCGGCGTCTGGTATATCCCATGGGCTTGCTGGTTTTTGCCCTGGGCTCGTTGTCCTGCGCCTGGTCACCGGATTTTGATCTTCTGATAATGGCCCGTTTATTACAGGGGCTGGGGGCTGCCATGATGATGTCCACCGGCCCGGCGATTATTAAAGAGACCTTTCCGCCGCTGGAGTTGGGGCGGGCCCTGGGCCTTATCGGGACTTCGGTCTCTCTGGGCTTGATGACCGGCCCTCTCGTGGCAGGTCTCGCTCTGCAGTTTGCCTCCTGGCGGGCCATGTTTATGCTGACTTTCCCTATTGGCCTGCTGCTTTTTTTTGCGGCCCGGCGTTATTTACCCCGCCATCGGCCCGGCAAAGGCCGGCTGCTGTTAGCCTGGCCTCCGGCTCTGGCCTGGATAATATTATTAACTACGGCCTCGCTTACTGTTACCTATGCGGCCTCACCCGCCTGCTCCTTTACCGTGCTGACGATTTTAATCGTCGCCGTTCTCCTGGTTTTGCTTGGTTTTATTCGGTTGGAGACCAGCAGTCCGCTGCCGCTCCTGGCTCCAGGCCTGCTTGTCCGGCGTTATATGTCCAGCGCCCTGCTTTGTGCCATGCTCTCTTTTATGCAGCTTTTCGCGGTCTTGATTATTACCCCCTTTTATCTTGACCGGGTGCTTGATCTGCCTAAGATACAAATCGGTTTGATTATGATGTCTGTTCCCCTGGCCGCTATGGGACTGGCCCCCCTGGCCGGCTGGTTATACGGGCGTTTCAGTGCCCGTGTTCTCTGTACCATTGGTCTGTTTACGGCCAGCTGCGGGGCTTGGATGTTAAGCCTTGTCTCACCCACCGGCTGGCTGGCGGTTATTTTGCCCCTGACTCTTATCGGCGGCGGTCAGGCCATTTTTTTAAGTCCTAACAGTGCCTCGGTATTAAGGTGGATAGAAAAGGAGAATACCGGTAAGGCGGCGGCTTTGCTGGCCACCGGCCGTAATCTGGGAATGATTATGGGGGTTGGTATGGCCAGTATCGCCTTTTCTCAGGTCTTCAGTCAATTAACCAATGGCCTGGATATGCGTGATTATTCTCCAGTTCATGCTGAGGCTTTTGTCAGGGCTATGCACCGGGTATATCAGTCCGCCGTTCTCACCGGTCTGTTGAGTGTGGTTATTTCCGCTCTGCGTGGTAAGCGGCGAAAAAATTAGGTAAATATTCGGCAACGGTTTCGGTGGTTTTTGTTACTTTTGAGGCCAATCCGAATATTTACAAAATTAGACTTTAAGGTCTAACAGAGCCATGGACCTGTTGCCGGAGTTAGTTTTGTCTGCCAGATCATCCTTTAAACGGCGCATGAGGTTTGTTTCTCTACTCACACATTGCAGATTTGTCTGTTGAAAAAGAGGGGTGAGAATTTCCTGCAGTTCCGGCAGGCGGGTTCGCAGGAAATCGGCAGCCCCTTTGTCAGAGAGCGAGAAAACACCCCGCAGGTTCCGTCCCTCGCTGCGCAGGTCAAGGTGGACATCACCGAGACGGCTCATGGTCAGATAAAACGAAAGTCCGTAACCACCTCCCTGCTCCCGGTCTTTGGAGCTTTGGCCTTCAAATGAGAATAACCATTCACCCCAGCCATTGCTGCTCTGGAAAAAAACGGGAAACAGTAAAAAATTATTGGGTGACTGCCTCATGGGCTGACCGGACGGCGTCATATCGGGGGCGCCCGGTTTATGGGGCTGAGATGATTCTTCTGTCCGAGCGCTGTTAATTTGGCCATGGGCCTCTAAAATCCTGGAAAGCAACAGGATATCAGGCGGCATATTCTTGAATGGAACGCTGGTCTTGATGAATTCCGCTAATCCCGCTTTACCCTGATTTATAACGGCCGTCTGGGCAGTTAATTTCAGGGGCTCCGGGGCCGAGCCAACAGTATAACTCTCAGTCTCAGGCAGGTTAAGGGCCGCGGTCAATGGATTGTCGGCCCTGTTCAGCAGGGGCAGTATTAAACGCAGAAGGGATAAAACACTTTTGTCCGCAGGAAGCGGGGTTAAGCTCCGGCCATCGGGTAATACCTCAAAGGTAAGCTGACCCATGGTCAGTGGGGTCAGGGTGCGGGCACTGAATATGCCGGAGTCGGTCTGTATCACGACTCCGCCATCCGGGGTCTGGGAAATTACCCGGCCGCTTATCACCCGGCCGGGGGTAAGTTTCGCCGTTGCCGTGTTTGAGGCGGCCTGTTCTCCGGTCTCAGCGCCAGCTTTTGTCTGAGTTTTATTGACCGTGGTGTTGGCGGCTAAGGGCTGGTTGTTGATTCTCATTTTGTCGAAAAGTAAGCGTTTCAGGAACACCCTGCAATTTATAAATGCTACCCTCCTCAGCGTTGTACCAATTATGGTGTAAATAGCAATTTCTATTATTCCGTAAGCTATTCATGAGCACCACCTTGCCGCCGGTCAACGTGTACATTGCGAGATGTTATAAAGTTAAGATCGTGTAGTTGATAATAATTATTATAGTCGTTTACTTTTTTGATAAAAGGCCTTACAATAATATTACCGATGAGTAAAGAGAATATATTTGGTCTTAACTAATTTTCAGCAGAAAGGGGGGAAGAGAAATGGGTATTTTCACACAACTCGGCATGGAGAATAATGATCAGGCAAGTATTGACTGGGAGATTACTCCTGCCAATTCCTTTACCATTTTTGAAAGCTGGGGCAGTAAAACCCGGATGATTCGTAATAACCGGGAGCGTTATTATTATTTCTTTGTTGATACCTGGCGGCAGCCGGCCCGGCTCTGTCTCATGGAACGAGGTATTAAGCACGCCAAAATCCTCGCTGAAATAAAGGCTCCGGTTGAATTGATTAAAAGCTGCGTCTCTGCCCAGGGCAGTAAGTCCGGGCTGGATAAATGTTATGCCGTTGATGATGGTTTAAAGAACTGGCTCTGTGATAATATTTTGAGAGCCGGTCATAATGAATCTCTGGTAACGACCATTAAGGAGGATGAAACGCCTGAAGATATGGGTGCTCCTCTAAGTCCCGATGATGGTACTTATCCTGAACTGAACCGGATTATTCTGCGGCGGGTGGGGGAAAAGCTTGCCGATGATGCCATTAGTGCTCTGGCTCAGACCCACAACTTTTTCGATAAAAAATATAATCCGGCCGGCCGTTTTGATAATTATCTCGTTGATAACGGTGATAAAGATACCGCCGTTGATCTTAGAACCGGTCTGATGTGGCAGCGTTATGGGTGTGACATAACCTCTATCCGCCATATCAGAGAATATGTTGCTGAGACAAACAAGCAGGGACTGGCGGGCTTTCATGACTGGCGGCTGCCGACCATGGAGGAGGCCTGGTCGCTTCTTGAGAGAAAACAGAATAATAAAGGGTTGTATCTACACCCCGCCTTCGGCAGGAGCCAGCCCTTCATTTTCTTAGCTGATGCCAGAGTTCCGGGCGGATATTGGTTTATGGACTTCAAACAGGGGACAGTTTTCTGGGCCTCCGGGACGATTCCCGGTGGTTTTGGCAGGCTTTGCCGTAGTATTTAAGCAAGTAAGCAAGCTGCTTCTCAAACGTAAGCGATCCATAAACACCACCCTGCACACGTTGACCGGCCGCAATATACATGGGTAGATTGTACCCGGTCAACGTGCACTGTTACGTCCCTGAGTGGTATCGTTTTTATACGATGATCGCTCGCGTACGAGCCTGATCGTATCGCTGCAATATTCTACCTGCATTCCCGGCTTTCCGGTACCCCGAGTTTTTTGAGGATCATTGCCAGAGGGCAGACTTTGCTGAACCCGAACTGCATAAGGTTGGCCCCTACAAAAGCGGTGAACCAGAACCAGTTGGGATTAATAAAAACACCCAGCCCCAGGCTGATGAGGATAAAAGCTCCGGCGATGAAGTGAACCCAGTCATTGACTACCATATCTTTCTCCTTGTTCTCAGTTGTAATTATTCAGCCGGGCAGAATAAATTTTTCATGGTGGAAATAAGTTCTAAAATACGCTTATCGGCTATTCTGTTATAGATGTAATTGGCTTCCTTCCGGGAGGCGATTATCTGCTTGTTGCGAAGGATGGTTAGATGCTGAGAGACGTTGGCGTTGGATGTCATTACCTCGGCGCGGAGATCACCAACGGTCATCTCTTTATCCTGCAGAAGGCATAATATCCGCATCCTGATAGGATGTGACATGGTTTTTAAGAGGGCGGCCACATGCTCAACATCTTCGTCTTTCATATCATCTTTCATATACATAATCCCAAGCTGTAATTTGTGAATCCGGCATAATAAACACTGGACGCTGATTGGTTTGCCAACCGGCATTTAAGTATTTAATTTAATGTCATATGCCACAAATGTAAAGGCTAAAATAGACACTGAGAGGCTCAGCGCTTCAGCAGATCGCGATGGCGGACGGTAAGCGCCCTGATATTAAGGTGATGGGCCAGGTACTCAGCCACGGCCACCGAGCGGTGGCGGCCGCCGGTGCAGCCAATGGCAATAGTGAGATAAGTCTTGCCTTCCCTGGCATAAGAAGGAATGAGAAATTCAAAAAGGGGTAGAAGACGAGCCAGAAATTCTTCGGCTTCGGGGGTCTGGAGGACATAATCGGCCACCGGTTGTTCCTGGCCGTTCATTTCCTTTAATTCCGGCACAAAATAGGGGTTGGCCAGGAAACGGACATCAAGCACCAGATCGGCCTCCGGGGGCAGGCCGTGTTTGAAGCCGAATGACAACAGGTCGATCTTCAGGCCTGTTTCCCGGACGGCTTCGTATTCCTTCAGGAGGACGGCCCGCAGTTGGTGCGGGGTAAGGTTTGAGGTATCAATAATAATATCCGCCAAATCCCGCAGGCCGGTGAAACGACGTTTCTCCAGGGCGATACCGTCCCGCACGGATTCGCTGGCGGTGGGATGTAGACGGCGCATGGCGCTGAAACGCCGCAGGAGAATTTCCGCCGCCGCTTCAAGGTAGATAACCCGCAGGTTGGGGACTGTTTTCCGCAGTGCGCTGATTACGCGGGGATAATTATTGTAAAATTCCTCATCCCTGGTATCCATAACCAGGGCCAGGCGGCGTTTGCCGGGCTGGATTATTTTGGTCACCAGATCGGACAGCAGGAGGGCGGGGAAGTTATCAATACAGAAAAAACCGGCATCTTCCAGAGCGTGCAGGGCGGTACTCTTGCCGGCTCCGGAGAGACCGGTGAATAATATAAGCTGGGGGGATGTTTCCGACATATTATTTCAATTTGGGAGCCCGGCGGTACTTGGATGGCAATATGCCCATGTTCTCACGATATTTAGCCACTGTTCGACGGGCGATCCTGATGTTGTTCTCCTGAGCCAGAAGCTTGACAATGGCCATATCACTCAAGGGCTTATGCGGGTCTTCGGCCTGAATCAACCGTTTCATCTTGACCTTGATACTCTCTGAAGCCAGGGCCTCTTCGCCGCCGGTTCTGGCAATGGCGGAATTAAAGAAGTATTTTAACTCAAAGAGCCCCTGCGGAGTATGAACGTATTTATTGGTGGTCACCCGGCTGATGGTGGATTCGTGCATATTTATATCATCAGCGACATCTTTCAGGATGAGAGGCCGCATATAATCCGGCCCTTTTTCAAAAAAATCATGTTGAAATTTAAGCAGACTCTCCACCACGTTATAAATAGTACGCTGGCGTTGCTGAATGCTCTTGATGAGCCACATTGCCGACTTTAATTTACCCTGAATATAGTTTCTGGTATCTTTGGCTAAACCGGGGAGATCTTTATGGCCTTTGAGAATATCCTGGTAAAATTTGCTGATTTTAAGGCGCGGCATACCGTCATCATTCAAGACAATGACATATTCGCCATCCATCTTATAGACATAGACATCGGGAATGATATAACGGGGTTCTTCGTCGGAATAGGTGCGGCCGGGATGGGGGTTCAAGCCCTTGATTACCTCCAGGGCTGCTAAGACCTCCTTTAACGGGTAGCCGGAGTCCTTGACAATGGCGGCGTAATCCCGGTTGGTTAAGAATGGCAGGTATTTTCTCACCAGCTCACCGGCCACCGAGGTGCTGAGGTTGAGGTGAGCCAGCTGCAGGAGCAGGCTCTCCTGCAGGCTGCGGGCGGCGATTCCTGGGGGGTCCATATCCTGCACCAAAGCCAGTATTTTTTGTACCACCGGGGCCGACGATTTAGTGGCCGCAACAATTTCCTCATCGCTGACCCCGAGAAAACCATCCTGATCCAGATTGCCGATGATGAAATTGCCCACCTCCTCCTCCAGGGCGTTAATATTGCTAAACTTCAATTGCCATTGTAAATGATCGGAGAGGTTGGTTTTTTTGGTCAGGATATCAAAACGGGAGGGGAGGTCAGGATCATTTTGAGGTTTAAAGGCCGATTTATCCTCGTATTCATTGGCGTAATCCTCCCAGTTAATCTCCTTTAAACCGGAGGGGCTTTCCAGGTTGACCTCATCGGTGGTATTGCCGGGGGCGGCGGCAGGTTCCTGGCCCTCGGCGGTGAGATCCTGCAGAGACTCGTGGAGGTTGTCTGGATTATTGGTATCTTCCTCTAATACCGGATTCTGTTCAATTTCCTCCTGGACGGTGTCGGACAACTCTAATCGTGATAGCTGCAAAAGGCGGATGGCCTGCTGGAGCTGCGGGGTCATCACCAGTTGCTGAGCTAATTTGAGCTGCTGTCTTAATTGTAACGACATCGTTTAATTATCCATGCGTGAAATTTTGAAAATAATAGGAACTGGCAGATTATGGGAATATCATATAAAAAATCCTCCCGCTTACATAGTGAAATTTTCTCCAAGGTACATTTTTCTGGCGGCTTCGGAGTTTATGATCTCCTCTGGAGTGCCATGGGTCAGGATTTTGCCGTTACTGACGATATAAGCGTAATCACAGACCGTCAGGGTTTCTCTGACATTGTGGTCGGAAATTAAAACGCCCAGGCCCTTGTCACGAAGATTAGAGATAATGCCCTGGAGATCGGCGATGGAGAGAGGGTCAATGCCGGCAAATGGCTCGTCTAATAGTATAAATACAGGTCGGGTGGCCAGAGCCCGCATGATTTCCACCCGCCGCCTCTCGCCGCCGGAGAGGGAATAGGCCGGGTTGTCTGCCAGATGAGTTATACGGAGATCATTCATTAACTGGACGATACGGTTAAGAATCTCCCTTTTGGACAAGTCCAGAGTTTCCAGGATAATCTGGACATTTTCCCGTACTGTTAATTTTTTGAAAACCGAGGCCTCTTGCGCCAGATAAGAGAGTCCACGCCGGGCCCGTTTATGAATAGGGAGGCCCGTTAAGTCCTCACCGTCGAGGAAAACGGCGCCGGAGTCGGGCTGGATAAAACCGGCAATGGAATAAAAGGTGGTGGTTTTGCCGGCCCCGTTGGGCCCCAGAAGGCCGACGACCTTGCCGGTCTCCACCCGGAGGCTGATTCCATCCACCACCCGCCGCTTTTTATACTGCTTGACTATATTTTTTGTTTCCAGAATGGCCATATCGTTTTCCGGCTAAGGGTTTTTTGTTTTGTCTTGCCGGCTGGGATAGAAAAAGGCCTTTACCCGCTCACCCTTTCCGGTACCCGGCTCAACAATACTTTTGCCGCTGTCTAAAAAAAGGATAAAACGCTCGCCACTCACCATATTGCCATTCTGCCAGACCTTGGTGTGGCCGGTAATTATTAGCTTACGCTGAGCGGCAAAATATCTGGCCGTATCGCCGGTGGCAACCCAGTTGTCCTGGTTGATCTTGACATGGCCCCTGGCCAGCATCTGTTTAATATCCCTGGTATCCTGGGCGTTAATCTTCTTTTTCTTCTCGGTGGAGTTGTAATAGACCGTCAACTCATCGGCATTGATGGTCATCATTCCCTGTCTGGCTACTACCCGGCCGGAAAAGAAGACCGAGTTGTCTTTGGGGGTGGAGAGCATGTGGTCGGCTTCGATCTGTACCGGCTTCCGGCCTGGCTCCGGCCCGCCTGGGGCGGCGATGGCGGTGAGGGGTGGCAGCAGACAGAGAAGCGTGAGCAGACAGAGCAGTTTCGTATACTTCATATAAGGCAGTTCCCATTTTATGGTTGCGAAAACTTCTACAAAAATTATACCACAATCATAATTGGAATCTGGATTCTTGTAAAGAAGGGAGATTGCCCCGTTCGCTCACGGAGACGGGTAATTTAAACGTAAGCGCCTTATAAACACCCTCTCGCATACGATTATAGTCGTACCGCTGACGTTATAATATCTCGGAATGCAGCGGTACGACGACGATCGTATGCGCGCGGCAGTATGTTCATGGAGCGTTTACATTTAAACGGCACTTAGCCGATGGTCTTCCGGGCGGCAAATTCCGGTTCATGGAGGGGGATGATAATATCGGCTTCCTTCTTGACCCGGCATAAAATATCATAGGCCTCGTAGGTGTTGACATGGGTGCCGGGCGGGATAACCTCCATTTCCATGGCAGTTATTTTCTTTGGTGGAAAGAAATTCTCCAGGAGACAGCAGAAGCCGGTGATAATGGCTTTGCCGGAGGGGGTGTCCACTACCACCGACATGCCGCCCGCTGTATGGGCCGGGGTATGGATAACCTCAATCCCCGGTACAATCTCCTGATCACCTTTAAGCGGAATAATCTGGCCCCCGTCACGAATCTCAAAGATGAAGTCTTCTAAATAACGAAAGTCCAAAGGGTGGGGATTGGCAATAATCTCCAGCTCCTTTTCGTGGATATAAAAAGAAGCTTTGGAACACTTATAGTCATTTTCACAATGATCGTTGTGTAGATGGGTGTGGATAACGATGTCGATATCTTCCGGCCGCAGATCAAAACGTTTTAAGCCGTCTTCAAAGGTGTAGATCGGCCCGCCGATAGCCGCGGCCCGGCTCTCGGACTGGATAGGATGCAGCTCGCCGGTGTCCACCAGAATATTAGCGCCTCCGTCCTCACCTTCAAGATACCAGGTGTAGATGGGAATGGTAAAGGGAGTGCCGTAATCATACTGGTAGGTCATCATTCCCTTGTCAAATTCCTTGGTTCCCACAACAATGGGGTGGATCAGGTATTTCATGGAATCACCTCTACAATTTGGTTAATAAATAGAAACTTACGAACCCTGCGCCCAGGGCTCCGTAAATAAAAAGTCAGGGCGGGCAATAATCAGGTTTTTTTTTAGCGATGAACCAGCCGGCCCCCAGGCCTATAAATCCGGAAATAACGAGGGAAATTATGTTGTTCATGGGCTATGTTGATATTTACAGGGTGGTTTGTGGAGCGCTTACGTTTTCAGCACAAGCCGAATATTTAGTATGCGTTCAATAAATCATACTTTCATACATGATCATGGTCGTAGCGTTTATTGTCGAGTCCTTTGATCCGGAGAAAAATATGCCAGTATATCGCCTGCCGTTTATTTTTTTTATTTTTTCTATTTTTTTGCGGATTCTTTCAGCATCGGTCTCAGGCGCGGCATTAGTCTCTTCCCAGGTTGCTGTAATAGCCAATCAAAGGGTAGCGGAGAGTCTGAGCCTGGCCCGTTTCTATATGGTAAAACGAGGTATTCCCGCGGCTAATCTCATTGTTATAAAAACTACCCGCAGGGAGCAGATCAGCCGCTCTGCTTATGAGCGTGAGATCGCTGAACCTGTTCGTGACTATCTCGACAAACGTTATGGTGCAATTAAATGTCTGGTGTTGATGTTTGGTCTTCCGCTTAAAATCAAGGCGCCAAAATTGTCATTTATGGATATGTCGGCGCTTAAACGTCTTCGCCGCCAGAGCAATATGATAAGGCAGGGCGGGGATAAGGACAAGCTCAAAATTATAAGCCGGAGAATTAAAGAACTGCGGAAGACTAATCAGAGGGCGGCGGTGGATTCAGAAATAGCTCTGGTGCGTCAGGGGGACTATCCGCTGGCGGGCTGGCTGCCCAATCCGGCTTATCTTGGCTGGCAGGGCCGGAAAAGCAGTCTGGTCAAAGCGCGTCTGCTCATGGTCAGCAGATTGGACGGGCCCAGCCCGGAGGTGGTCAAAAGGATTATAAATGATGCTCTGACGGCGGAGAAAAAAGGCCTCATCGGCAAGGCCTTTTTTGATGCCCGCTGGCCCCGGCCGGAGCCAGGAGCAAAATTGACCGGCTATACTCTCTATGATAATTCTATTCATCAGGCTGCCGCTCTGCTCAGGAATAAAATGCCCGTGGTGCTTGATGACCGCTCCGCCCTTTTTCCGGCCGGGGCCCGTTTGCCGGCCGCTTTATACTGCGGCTGGTACAGTCTCGGCAAATATATCAATGCCTTTGACTGGCAGGTTGGTTCCGTCGGTTATCATATTGCCAGCGCCGAATGTGCCACATTAAAGAGGCCCGGCAGCCGTGTCTGGTGCAAGGTTATGCTGGAAAAGGGAATTTGTGCTACTCTTGGCCCGGTTAATGAGCCTTATGTCCAGGCCTTTCCGCCGCCGGCCATGTTTTTTGATCTCCTGACGGATGGCAGGTTTGATCTGGCGGAATCGTATATGCTCAGTCTGCCCTTTTTGTCGTGGCAGATGGTGTTGATTGGTGATCCCCTGTATAAGGTCAATCTTGCCGGTCAGCATGGTGTGGCGAATAATTCTGGAGTCTGAACCTTGGAACATTTACTCATAGCACCGTGGATACTGGCTATTTTGTTTGGGGCCGTGGCCTTTCTTTACTCATCCGTGGGGCTGGCCGGTGGTTCCTCTTATATTGCCCTGTTAACCATTTTCGGGGTGGATTATTTGACTATTCCCACGGTTGCCCTGTCTATGAATATTATGGTCAGTACTCTGGGGGCATGGAATTTTTTCCGGGGCCGTCATGTCAGGCCGCAGCTCATCTGGCCCTTTCTCGTCTCTGCCATTCCTCTGGCCTGGATCGGCGGCACAGTACGGCTGCCGGCCCGAACCTTTGATATTCTGCTGATGGTTTTTTTAGCCATCGTCGCCCTGCGGATTTACTGCTTTTCTTCCTTCCAGCCCCTGACCAGGCGGCCGGGAAGGAGGGCGGCGCTGGTTATTTCCCTGCTCATCGGTTCCGGCCTTGGGTTTATAAGCGGTGCCCTGGGCCTGGGTGGTGGTATTTATCTTATCCCGCTTATTGTTCTCTTTGGCCTTGGCAGTCAGAAGGAGGCCGCCGCCTGCGCCGTCTTCTTCATCTGGGTAAATTCCACCGTCGGCCTGGCCGCCCGCCTGAGCAACCAGCCGGTGCCGTCTCTCAGCGTTCTTTTACCCCTGCTGATTGCGGTGGCGGCGGGCGGCTACACCGGTTCTTTTCTGGGGGCTAATCATTTTTCGCCGCGCGCCATGCAGCGGCTGTTAGGGGTAATTATTCTGGTCGCTATCCTGTTTTTAGGACGGAAAATGTTTTTTAGTTGCTGAATCTCGGGAATAGAGTGTATTTTTAGTGCGGATGTTGAAGAAACGGTATGGAATGAACTGTAACCAGGGCATATTTTATTGTGGCTTGCCATCAAGTACACTTCGACGGAGAAATTATGAACAATATGAAGATGCAGATAGCCTTTGTCAATCGACAAAAGGAGATGCAGGAGCTGCGGAATTATCTTTATACCCCGGCGAACTCCATTCTTTTTTTGCATGGCCCCAAGTCCTCCGGCAAGACCACTCTGATGTACCGCCTTTTTGAGCAGATTAAAGAGGAAAGGGACTATGAAATAAACTTTCTCAATCTGCGGGAAGTTTTTTTAACCTCCTATGATGATTTCATTGATACCTTCTTTAAGTCCGCCAGGAACGATAATGGCCTGAAAACAGGAACCAGACGCCAATACAGTCTGTTCGGCCTCTTCAAGCTGGATGCCTTTACTGAAAAAATGCTTAAAAAACGGCAGGAAGATCCCTTTCTGGTAATGAAACGGGAATTCCAGCGTCTACAGAAAAAAAATATCCAGCCGGTTATCATAATTGATGAGTTTCATAAATTAGACGGCCTCTATATGCCGGATAAGCAGAAAAGGCTCATGGTTGAGTTGATGAATTTTTTTGTGGCCATGACCAAGGAGAGCCATCTCTGCCATGTGATTATCGCCTCATCCGATGCCTTTTTCATCGAGCAGGTCTATGTGGACAGCAAGCTGCGCAAGACCAGCCAGTTTATGAAGTTGGATTATCTGGAGAAGGATGATGTCGTAACCTGGCTCAGTGATATAAAAAAATATAATAAGGTACAGGAATACAGTCTTGATGCCAAACAGATTGAGATGATCTGGGATACCGTTGGCGGCAGTACCTGGGAGATTTATTATATTCTTCAGATGCTCTTTCAGCGGCCGTTGGCAGAGATTGTCGCCAAAATGAAAAGGGAGAAGGTGGCAATGATAGCCGATTGGGTTGACTACGAGGATATTGACGATCGCCGCAATTTATTGTCAAAGTTTAATCAAAAAAGCCTTATTGATCGGCGGCAGTTAACGGGGTTACGCAATCTCCTGGGCCAGGCGGTAAAGGATAATATACTTTACTACGATCCGGTTGAAGGGGCCTATGGAGTGCAGGGTAAAAGCCTGGAATGGGGCATAAAGGGGTATTTTGATGAGGCCTGATTTGAATTCTTTTGGGGGCCTCTCTAAAGAATTTCACGTCAAGAGTTAAAGATCTGCCCTTAATGATACTCCTGTTACTGAACAACAACGGTGATTAGGAGAGGAATGTTGTATTTTATCGTGGCAAAGGTCTTTGCTGTTGTATTTCTTAAAACGGTCTTTTCAAGGGCGAAAAGGACTATATAGAGGGTAAACAGGACTATGCTGGGGACATTTTATTTTAACAAACAGTTGGTTAGCTTGGTTCGACCCCAATCTGCCATGACCCAATCTGCCACTGGAATTTAATTCATAACACAAGGCTTTGCCAACAAAACAGCTTTCTGGTAATGCTAAATACGAACATGGCATTTCCCCTAAAACGCCTTGATAGACGGAACAGGATGCGATACATTTTGGATAAATGAGATACAGTTCTCGCAAATAATATTTTTTTTGATCTACCACGAAGGCAATAAGGAGACACACATGCCACTTAGCCTGAGAATCCCTCCACAAAAAGAACTTTTACTCCAAAATTATGCTGAAAAGGAAGGCAAAACTAAAACTGCTGTTATTCTTGAGGCTGTTGATGAAAAACTTGGCCTAACAAAAAACAGGCGGCAGCTAATACATGACCTTTCCGGCTGGATGAGCCATGATGAAGCCGAAGAGATAAGAAAATCATTACAGGTGTTCGACCAAATCAACAAAGGTGACTGGGAGTGAAACTCGTTCTCGACACTAACATTTATTGTGATTATGCCGAAGGAATACCAGAAACTGTCGAAACTATTGCAAATTCAGGTGAAACAATATATTTACCAGCTATTGTCATTGCAGAATTAACCTATGGTTTCATGAAGGGTAATATGCAGGAATACAATGAAAAAAAATTACACTACATTATTGAACAGTTACAAATAAAAATAATTAATATAAACAAAGATGTTGCCAGAAAATACGCCCTCATATACCTTCACCTTGTAAAAAAAGGTCGTAAAATACCCATCAATGATGTTTGGATTGCCGCCTGTTGCATGGAAACAGGCGGTACACTTTTTACTAAGGACAAACATTTCAGATCAATTGAATTGATTGATTGTTTATCGATACAATAATGCTCTGTCAACATTAAATATTTTCACACATTATATTCCCCCTCAACCGTCCTCAGAAGCCCCTCATCAACACTGACAGGTGGCTGCCAACCAAGAAGATCCCTTGCCTTACTAATATCAACCTGCAGGGAACCACATAGACGTTGAGCGATATCGCCCTTGCCAAGTATCTTCAGACTAAATTCAAGAACGGTTTGGGGAACCGGAAGCAAACGGGCAGGTTTGCCTAAAGAAGAACCTAATCTTTTTAACAATTCTGGCGTTGACAGGTCTTCACCATCAGAGACCAGGAAAACCTGATTAGCGGCAGCCGGATGATCCATACAGGTAATAATCAAATCAACCAGATTATCCAGAAACACCAGGCTGCGCTTATTCTGAATTGCCCCAAGGGGGAGAGGAATGCCTTTGGCAATCACCTGCATCATCTTGAAGAAATTAGCCTTTACCTTGGGCCCATAAACCAGAGGGGGACGGATAATCACTATTTCCATGCCTGTTCGAGCAGCCAATGCCAGTAACTCTTCCTCTGCCTCAGCCTTTGATATCCCGTACGGATCAAGGGGATCAGGCTTGTCATCGGCCGTAAAAGGTTCATCCAGCGTTTCTTCACCATTCACCTTGATACTGCTAAGATAAATAAACCGCCGAACACCATTTTGAGCAGCCTGCTCCGCCAGGTGCACAGTACCATCACGATTAACCCGCCGAAATTCAGCCAAAGGATCGCAAGCCTTATCAGCCATCACATGCACACGGGCGGCCAGATGTATCACACAATTGACCTCGGCTAAAACTTTATTCCAGCTCGTTTCCGAATTAATATCACCGACAGCTACTTGGTCAAGCCCCTTGTCAGTAGTAAAAGAGGCTGAATGACGCATTGTTGCGCGCACTTCTCCACCCCTCATCCGCAGAGATGCGCACAAGGACTTGCCCACAAAACCATTTGCTCCGGTTACCATAATTCTCATCAAGTCACGTCATTATCAGCATCTTTAATAAGATAACCGCCAGTTTCGGTTTAATAAGGGGACACTACCCTTTTTTTCCTTTAAACCCGGCCACAATATCTTCTAATCTTTCAACCAGATAAAGTGGAAGAGAGATTAATGGATACCTAACCCGTGTACGCTCTTTTTTTAACTGAACAACAGTATCAACCTGCTGAACAGTGGGTAAATTCATATCAAAACGAATTGCCAGTGGCGCCTGTTTTGCTCCCATAAACTGATGCAGAGATTTCAAAGAGCCAGTCGCACCTGATTTAATCTCAATGGGGATTATCTGCCCCCCAAGACCAATCACAAAATCAAGTTCAGCATTGGCCGTGCGACCTTCACGCAGCCAGTAATTTAATTCCTTGTTTGGTTTATCGGCAAGCAGAGCCTGCAAATGTTGACCGATAAATTGTTCAGCGATGGCTCCCTGATTAATGAGTTTAATTTCATCCATCTGGGAGATACTGAGCCAATCCAGGCCACAAATACCATTCATCAAACCAACATCAAGAAAGAGTAATTTGAAAACCCTTTCCTTAATGTCAGCCTGTAATGGCAAACCAGAGCAATGACTATGAATCACCTTGCCGATTACCCGTGCCATGACCAGCAGCTCTATGTCCCTTTTTATGGTAACGCTCTGATCCCTGGGAGAAATACTGGCGTATTTAATCTTCACCCCTACATTTCGGGCGGCAAAATTAAAGACATTCAGCATCCGGTTTAGATTTCTGGAACCGGCGTATTTAGGGAAATCATCCCGATATGTTTCAATAATGGAAGTATGCACCTCACTGACAGCTCTATAACTACGACTGTCTGCAAAAACAGCGACTGCCTCAGGCATCCCGCCAATGAAATAATAGGACTTAAGCAAATCCAGCAAACGCCGATGGACAACCTCACCAATCTCCTGCCCGAATTCATATCCTTGAATGAAATCATGCAGCCCATCCTCATCCATGGCCAGCAGAAACTCGCTAAAGGTCATGGGGCCCATGTGTAAATACTGAACCCGCCCAACAGGCATGGAAAAATTATGATCTGCCAGGGCAAACTCCAATAATGAGCCAGCACTGATAACCGGCAGATCGGGCCTATCTTCATAAAAATAGCACAGAGCGGGAATCGCCTCGGGGACGGCCTGGATCTCATCAAGAAACAGGAGAGTATCCTCCCCAAAACTTTTCACTTTAGGAAGAAATTCAATTTGCTGAATGATCTGCTCTGGATCTTTACCTGAAAAAACAGACGCCAATTCAGGATAACGTTCAAGATTGACATTACATAAGGCTTGCTGCTCCTGCTGAGCAAACAATTCAACCAGGGTCGACTTACCAACCTGGCGGGCTCCGCGAATAACAAGCGGCTTTCGCCTTTTATTGTTCAGCCAGTTATGTAGATATTGCAGTTGTTGTCGTTTCATTGAAGGGCATCCCATTGGTCAACACAAAACACCCCTATAATACAATAATGGCACTATAATTACAAGGTGATCTTTTCTTACAACAACGGTTCAAAGAGGAATTCAATTTACCCCTTCATCTCCTACCAACAACCTCCCATCAACCACCTCTATCGCAACCAAACAGCACCAATTAAATCTGGTAATTTCTTATCAAAGCCGTGTAAACAGACCACTATCAGGAGAAAACA
>JBMERE010000011.1:0-103859 GCA_048820955.1 Desulfobacterota bacterium M19
GATGGTCAGGGTTTTCAAAATCCTGATAGCGATCATAGCTTCTATTGTGCCTGGCAATGAGTTCTTTCTGATAATACATGCAAAGTCGGTCTGGATAAGATTTCAGCGTGATGTCTGAGCCGGCGTACTCAGCAGGAACCGAATAACGATTAGTATCCACGGTAACTCTGAATTGCGATGAAGCCCTCACCTGACAGATGTTTGCCACATCGTACAGGTTCTCCGGCAACGGTTTTAAATGAGGTTTTTCCTCAATAAAAAGTTCCGTCGGCTTTTTTCTGGTTTCGCCATGGATACGAATATTAGCAATGGAATCCAGCCATTGGCGACAGTTTGGCCCTACAACCTTAAAGTCACTAATCTCCCAGCCATTTAGAAGGTTCTTCTTCACATAACCAACACCGCTCTCGACCCGACCTTTTTCATTACCTTTCCTGACATTACAGGCGGTTATCTTGAAACCATAATGTTTGGCAAAATCGAGATATTTAGGGTTGAAGACAGGCGCTTGGCCGACAATACGCCGCAATACTGCTGATTTAAGGTTGTCCACCATTATTCGGGAGGGACAACAACCAAAATAGTGAAAGGCATTTTGATGGCAGGAAAGAAAATGTTCCATGGTTTGGGAAACCGTAAATTCGACATACATCATACGGCTATAGCACAGCACCATGACAAAGAAACTCAAGCGCCGCCGGGTCTCCCCAACATTTACTGAGCCGAACGACCCCCAATCGACCTGGGCGCATTCACCGGGGGAGAAGGAAAGCTTCAAATAGGCTGGAGATCTCTTGGGGCGTACCTTTCGAACATACTTTTTAACCGTGGAATAGCTGCCGTCATAACCCAACTCTTCTTTTATGCGCTGGAATATCTGTTTGGCCGTATATGGGTGACGTTCCAACATGGCGACAATATCTGTCTTGAAAGATTCAAGCTTATAGGCCTTACGAGCTGTCTTCCTAAGAGTATATTTCTCCTGCTCAAGCCATTTAGCGATAGTTCGGGGATCGATAATAAGTTTCTTGCCAATCTGACTGGCAGAAAGGCCGTCTTGCTGGTGCAGTAATCGTATTTTACAAAAGAGATCATAGTCAATCATCCGGCACCTCCTGCGATTTGCTGTAATATCTTCGCCATGGATAACGGCCCGGCTGTTGGTGATGTTGACGGAAGCGGCACATCAAGAGCCAGAACTTGGTGCAATGGATTTTTGTAGGCTACAAGACCTAAGCGAATTAGATTTTGTCTGGATGACAGCAGTGCGGCATGATCCATGGAAAGCCGTTGCATCAGGGATGCGTCCGAATAATAGCTGAGGCCCTGGCCATCTGAGACGGTTACCAGGAAAAGATAAAGGGCGTCGGCAGAGTGACTGCAATACTCGATATGGCGGTCACGAACCAGGCGATGATCCACCCAACTGAATTTAGCCGGCACCTTGCGAATTCGCTGCCGGTCGATGGGCTCTTTTGTTGTCATAGCTTCCTCCATTATAATGAATTGATTTTTTGTTATCCTCAACAACATTATTGAGAATATCCCAGCCCAATTCTCTCATATTGGTAATGGCATTTGCTATGTCATCTTGTAACGTATTTTCAGTTAACTTGGCGATTAGCCCAATAAGGACGGGGGATTGCTGACTTAAGTAATCTTGTAACGATATTCTTTTTAAATCACCCTTATTGTCTTTAGTGGCGGGGCTTTCAGAGGTTGAGTGATCTTGTAACGTTTTTTGCTTTTTCGGCCCCCCGGCGCTATACCCCGGCTTGAGCTTTCGCCACTTCTGAACTCTTGCCACCTGATCTGGCCCTGAAAAATAGTCGCGGTTCTCCTCTTTTTGCCGCCATTTGAGATTGCTGGCTCTTTTACTTGCCGCCCGACAATCAGCTTTGGAACAATATCTTTGCTTCTTTCTATTTCGGTGATCCGGATGATATAATTCTCCGCAATTCCGGCACTTACGTCGTCTGATTCGTTTTGCCATAGACCATTCCTCCCATGACAAAACATCGGTACTTTGCGCTAATATTTAGAAATTATCTTAAGGGGAGAAAAGAAAAATGAAGAAGAGGGAAGAAGGGTTTTTAGAAATAATTTAGAAGAAGATTAAGAAGATAGAACTACATTTTCAACCGGCCATAATCCTGCACTTTCAGGGTGTCGGTGACAGCTAAATAGTTATTCTAATTTTTTAATTAAAAAAGTAGTCCTTTGGCCGGTTTATTCCCCAAGTATTTTTTAAGCAGCCGCCCAGTCATTTTTGGTCGTTGGGGGTTTCTTTCGACCACCAGCATTTCTCCACGATGTCCCGCGTTCAGGTAAATGCGGGAGCTCGGCATTCCCGGCCTGATTGAATAATGTGGCATGTCCAGATTTTCCTTTGAATAAATGATAAAACGATTTTTAGCAAAAAGGTGGTTTGTTTTCATGTCACCAATAAGATAGATACGACTCCGATATTTCCAGACAAAATAGTTTTTGCCGTTGGATTCCAACGGCCAGGCTAATTCCTTGAACTGCGCAATCAGTCGTTCTTCTAACCTGCGATCTTTATTGTCTATTTCAAACATTACCATCTCGCCATTTGGCCCCATGTCGAAGCGGCTTTCGTTATATGGCAGGCTGTAATATTGTTCGAATTGTAAATTACTTTTATATTTGCCAATTACATAAAGAATTTTCTGATAGCGCCAGACAAAAAAATCGTTACTTTTGCGGAACAGAAGTAACGGCATGGATTTAAAGGTTGCCAGTAATTTGGATGCTGTCGTTTCCTTCGTGACTGATGCTTTGTTGACCATTTTCATTGTTCCTAAGGGGCCAACCGCGCAATCATAAAAATCTGATTGCGCGGGGAGTTTGCCTGAGGTCATAAAAGCTGCTCGAGATGCGGCATTTTGAAATAGATAAAAATGTTTCTGCTTTATCACCAGTTGATACCCCGGACGATCTACCAGCAGTCTGGTCGAGTTACTACCTGTGTTTTCCGGTGAGTATAGAGGCTGGCTATAACTACTTAGACGTATTGCGTCAAAATTTATCTGTCGGAATGTAGTGCAGGCTGATGATGACAGGATAATAAGGAGGTATATGCTCCATAAATATTTCATTATGCTATCACTGCTCCTGGTTTTTATTTATTATATTGGTAATTTTCAGCCCTCGCTGAATAGCCCATAATTCTTGAATTAGGTCAGGTTCGTATTAATAAACCAGCGTGTTCATGGAGCGCTTACATTAGTGGGGTATTCTGTTGCGCAGCGCTGGAGATGTAACTAAGGGAGGTGCCGTGGCTTTGGAATAGTGTAAAATGTTAGGGTTTTGGATGGGTTAAGTTTTGATTAAACTACGATTAAATTAAGCTTGTTGTAAGCCCTTATTTCTTAGCTGATCATCGATGGCAAAAATCTGCTTGGCGGCGCAAGCGGTTAATTTTATAAGTATTTATTGTAGCCTCTGTTGTTAATAAACCGATTAAATTCCTCCTGGTCAAACTGTGTCTCAAAAAGGGTGAAATTGGTTTTATATTTTGCCAGGAATTTTGATAGAACCGCCTCTGTTTCCATGACAGCCTGATCCTTTAATTTTTTATAGGTGTTTCCGCAGTGGATTCTGTATTTATAGAGCTTCATATCGACAAAAACCGGTTTGGTTAAAAATGTCGCTTCAAGAATAAAATCCCAGTCATGTACCAGATCCAGGTTGGAAAAGCCCTGGAGCCGGTCATAAATCCAGCGTCCGAATATGAAATTACCGCTGCTGACGGCCACATTAAAATCAAGCAGGGCGTAAATTATATTTCGTTGATTCTTCAGCCCTTCCAGCTTTGTTTGTATCTTTTTGATATAATCGTCTGCTGCAGATTCTGCTTCCTTCAATTCCTGCTCTTCCTGAATAAAAGTTATATTACTAAAGGCGAAACAGCTGTTGTTTTTCCGCATGGCCGAGATCATTTCCGCAAGACGTTCAGGCTCATAGGTGTCATCCGAGTTTAGAAGGGCAATAAATGTGCCTTTTGCCTTGAGCAGGGCGTTGCTGATTGCGCGCTGGGTACCCACGTTTTGTTGTTGATTGATAAAATTGATGGTTACGCGGGGATGGTCTTTAATAAAACGCCTTATTTCACCTGCTGTATTATCGGTGGAGCCATCATTTATAATGATTATTTCAAAGTTGTTATAGGTCTGACTGACAACGGATAGCAGGGCCTCATAGATATACTGTTCATGGTTACAGGCTGGGATGACTACTGAAACAAGCGGTTCTTGCTCCGCCAGGGTCCGGGTGGTTAATATAGCGTTTGCGGTGGCCTGCAGGCAGGCGTAACCATATCTTCTGTCCGGCTCTATGTAAGCCCCTTCGGCCCATTCGTTCCAGGCGTTTACAAACAGGTAATTCTCCTTGTTTGCCGGCAAATTTCTGGCATGACGGCAGGCATTTGTCAGCCATTTCTGGTATAAGGCGGGCCTGGCCCGGTGGTAAATATGCCCCCTGCCGGGCCGCCGTGCTTCATTGTCCCATGATGGTATAACGGTGCGGTATAATGAATAATCCTCTTCGCGTATAGCCGCTGATGCTTCCGCGAGATAACTGTAATCGAATATCCTTCCTTTAAAATGGGGATTGACTATATCCACGACATTATTCAGCCCAGGGGCATAGGATTTATGGGGTGGGAATTCAACCGCGGCATCAAAGCCGTATTGTCTGGGATCAGTAATGCCATGAGCCTGGGCGGCCATCAGATAGATTTCACCAAGTCCTCTTTTCCGGCAGTATTGCCGCCAGCGCTGTGCCGTCGCGGCGGCATCCGGGAGCAGATTAACCCGGTAGACAATAAGAAGCGGTTTACCGTCAACTCGAATATAATATTCGTTGCTCAGGGCGGGGATTATATCCTCAATAAAGGCAAGATCATCCTCCGGGGAGTGTTCCTGGGAGATGAGTACTTTATGTTCCGCGCCATCCCAGCGTCTCGTCCAGTTTTCATTTGCCCAGCACAGGCAGAATGGGAAGCGCATCCCCCCATTTATGGCGCGCTCGGCCGGCTTTTCCATAAGCCGCCGACCGTTAAACCAGTAATGGTGGTAGCAAAAGCCGTAAATGCCATATTGTTGAGCTAATTGTATTTGACGTTCCTGAACCTCTTTAAGGCGCAGATCGTAAAATCCAAGTTCTCCCGGCAGGCGGGGCTGATAGTGTCCGATGAATTGGGGCACCGCTTTGGAGACATTGGTCCACTCGGTAAAACCCTTGCCCCACCATGAATCATTCTCCGGGAATGGATGGAACTGGGGGAGATAGAAGGCGATTATTCTGGGGTCGTCCTGCTCTAACTCCAGACAATAAGTGGATATTGGTACACTTTCGTCTTGTTCTTGCCGGGTCTGGCGAAAAAGCTGCTGGAAATACTGCTGGCGGCCGGCATCTTTTGGAGGAAAATTTATTTTGAAATCGGCTAATTTGTCAATGATACCACTATCATTATCGGTATCCCGGTCAGGATTAATATTTCTTTTGATGGTTCTAAAGGTTCTGAAAACGGCCCGCGTCAGCCCGGCCAATCCTTCTACCCGGTATATTTTTCTGATATTTTTCCAGAAGGCCTTGAATCCGTCATGCTCGTTTTTCAGAGTTTCAGGCAGGTTGACGATGGCTTTAAAAAATTGCATGGTGAATTACAGGACATCGGCAAAATGAGGCCGGAGTTTCTTGAAAGTTACGATACCCGCTAACAGCAGAGTAATGGTGAATGCCCAGTAATAGGCGGTGTTTATTGGATGTTCCCAAAACGGTATGTGATAGAGAAAACTGTCGCGGTAGCCCTGAACGATGTAGAACATGGGATTTATGCACAGGTATTTTCGGTAGGCAGCGGGCAGCATGTTTTGATTCCAGAATATCGGGGTAAGCCAGAAGCCGAAGGTGAGTAAGATGCCAATGACATTGGCGATATCCCGGACAAAAACACCCAGGGCGGAGAGCAGCCACCCTAAGCCTAACAGCATGGCTAACATGGCAATGAGATAATACAAAGACTGCAGCCAGTAAATATCCGGTTTAATACCGCTGGCCCAGATAACACCCATGACGATAAAAAGAAAAATTATGTGGATTATGAGGGCGGAGAGAATCTTGATAATGGGCAGAATGGCGATGCGGAATTTCACTTTTTTCACCAGGAAATCATAGGCCCGGATAACATTTGAACTGGCTCCGGCACTTTCCGCGAAAAAATTATAGGCACTCATACCGGTGAACAGGTAAGCGATAAATGGTACATTGCCGCTTGGCCTTACCTTCAGGCCGAGAGAAAATACGCCCCACATAATCAACATCATGGCCAGCGGTTCAAGAAAGGCCCAGAGCAGGCCTAACATGGAACCAATATAGCGATTCATGAAATCTCTTCTTGTCAGATCATATATCTGGCCGCGGCGCTCGTAAATTTCATAAATAAACTGGACGCCTTCACGAACCATACTCATATTTCGCTCCTTTTGTGGCTGTTTGGAAGACTATAAAGCGGCAAGTGTTAAGAATGATGGAATTTTCGTTTCATGACAAGCATGTTAACTACGAGTCCATCAAGAATATAGTTGTTTTTTTACAATGCCATCAAATTTGGTATTATGGTTTGCGGGGGAATCAGCTTAATTTCTGCAGCCGTCTCTGATAGCGCTGGCCTATATAGTGAGGGCTGTGGAATTTGTTGATATATTCTTTTCCCATTCTGGCCTTTTGTCTTGCTAAGGCCGGATCAAAAATTACGTCTCGCATGCATTGTACCGCATGACTTATGTCGGCGTCGGCCCATTTCTGGCCGTCAGCATGGGGATATTCTCCAGGCTTTACCCTGATTAACCGGTAATCAACTATAAATGCGTTTGCCTCATTGCAGTAATCCATATTACCTGAGTAGCCGGTAACCACAACAGGCTTGCCAAGTGACATGGCTTCTGCCGGGCCGCGGCCGAAACCCTCGGAGCGATGTAGAGAAACGAGACAGTCACATCTGGCAATGAGGGACTTCATTTCCATATCCTCAAGTATCTCTTTGATAATCACAATCTGCTTATTTCTCGCCACCATCCTCATAAAGGCATTGAAATGTTTATGGTTATGTTCCCAGTTGTTTAGTTTTATAACCAGGATTAAATTATTTTTTGGGGGCAGGGCGGCGGAGAGCTGGTTAAAGGCCTTAATTACGGCAAAGGGGTTTTTCCTCTGTAAAAAGGAGGTAAAATCAAAAAAAGTTAAAAATACAAACTTGTCTGCCGGGATATTGAAACGTTCTCCTGGCAGAGGATCTTTGAGGTTATAATCCACTGCCAGCGGCATGTAGATTACCGGCTTATCCGTGCGTTGAGAGATTGCCTCTTGAATAAATCTGGAAGGTGCCCAGATTTCATCGACTATATCAAGTGAGGACGCCCATGGAGCGGGGAAATTGTGTAATTCCCAGGCCCAGCAGCCTATATTGTATTTGCCGGTATAAAAATCCTTTCCCAGATGATTGTACGCATTGTGCATCTCATCGGCATTAATGAAAAAAATGTTTATGTCGTATGGATTTTTTGTACCTATATATCTTCGTAATGTTGAGTCCCCTGCTAATCCCCTGCCTTCTTTGCCGTAATCACCAAAGGTATTTATGAG
Organism: Desulfobacterota bacterium M19; assembly: GCA_048820955.1. GTDB lineage: Bacteria > Desulfobacterota > Desulfobulbia > Desulfobulbales > VMSU01 > JAADIV01. The sequence goes on from JBMERE010000011.1 coordinate 7,669, forward strand.
AGTGAATGGGAAGCCGGCAGATTCGGCGGCCAAGGCCGCTGTACGCACATCTTCTCCTCTACCGGATGGGGCGTATAAATGGCCGATAAGGTTGCAGGCAGTGTTGTTCGGACTATTTATTGTAAAATTTTTCTTGAGAAACTTTAACATTTGATTCGCCTTACTCGAAAATAAATTGCTACGCACAGCGGCCGGAGTCTAAAGTTGCCTTTAAGTAGTCAAATTTATGTATAGTATCCGGCTCTATGTAATTTCCTTCCCCCCATTCATTCCAGGCATTAATAAAGGTGAGTTTTTCTTCGCCGGTAAAAAAATTACGGGTATATTCGATATTTTCAGTAAGCCACTCCCGGTAATTTTCCGGCGATGAGTTAACAAAGATGTGGGAATTGTCTTGTCGTCTTGCTGTATTGTCCCAGGAGGGCATGGCGCAGCGGAAAAATTTTCCGGAGGGCAGCTCCCTGTTTATAAAGTTTCGGCTGGTCAATTTATAATCATATAACTGGCCGTTGAAATTATCATTTAGTAATCGTATATCTCCTTCGTACTGGCAGGCAAAGGCGTGGGGCGGGAATTCTACTATGGCATCAAATCCCAAGTGGTTATGGTTGTAATGGCTGGCTTCGCCAAAGCTGTCCACGCTGATAATATAGACATCTTCACCCTGCTCCCGGCAGTAGCCGCGCCAAATTTCCAGAGCCGTACGGTAATCCAGTTTCTGGGCCCGATATAAGAGCAGGATGGGGCGGCCGTTAATCCGTACATAGCGTTTGTCCGCAAAAAGTGGGAAGATGTCTGCGATAAATTTTTTACAGGATTGGGTAGAATATTCCTGCTTCATCAGAATATGAGCACTCTCGCCATCCCAGGTTCTGGTCCAGTCCTCGTTGGCCCAGCATATACAGAAGGGGAAATCTAATGATTTATTAGTCGTCAACATCTCCAATGGAGTCTCCAGGAGCTTTTTGCCGTTAAACCAGTAATAATAATAACAAAAGGCGCTTATGCCGTATTTTCTGGCCAGTTCTATCTGTTTAGCCCGCACTTTATCGTCCCGCAGGTCATAATAACCCAACTTCTCATCTGGTTCTTTGGGCTGGCAATGATCTTTAAAGTTGGGCTTCGCCTTTTTGACATTTGTCCACTCGGTAAATCCCCGGCCCCACCATTTATCGTTTTCCGTAATAGTATGGAATTGGGGGAGATAAAAGGCGATGAGACGTACCTTATGGGCCTCAATAAGCTCATTTTTCCAGCGGCGCAGAAATTTTTGGCGGTTTTTGCGGATATTTTTTATCTTGGTATCGTTTGGGTCGTTGGTGGATACACTTAGATGATGGCAGATTAGCGCTGCCGGTTGATAAAATATTTTACGGTTCGTCTTTCTTATCCGATAGGCCAGGTCGGCATCTTCATAATAACAGGGGGCGTAAAGTTCATCAAATCCGTTTAATTCATTGAATAACCTGGTTTCGACCATGATGGCAACCCCAGAGCAATAATCCACCTCGCGGAGATAATTATAGCGCGGGGCTGATGGATCATCGTTTAAGCCGATCATCACTGAGTTTCCGTGCAGGCCAATACGGTTGCCTGCCTCCTGAAGATGGCCAGACGGATAAACAATCTTGGCTCCTACCATTCCGGTATCTTTATGTTTTTTAAAGATTTCAACCATGGGTTGCAGCCATTTGCCAAGTACCTGGGTATCATTATTTAAAAAAAAGATAAAACGTCCTCGTGCCTTGGATGCCCCATGATTGGCACTTTTTAAGAAATTAAGGTTTCTGGAGTTGCGAATCAGGATTAGGCCGGAGATTTTTTTGAGCAGTTCCGGGGTGCGGTCGGACGAACAATCGTCAACCACTATTACCTCATAGGTGATTTCCTGCGGCTGGACGGCAATGGATTTCAGGCAGCACAGGGTATATTCTATCTGATTATAGACCGGGATGATTATAGAAACTAATGGTGAATCGTGGTGCTGAAACCTTATGCCCTGGGCAAATTTTTTTAATGTCCCCTTTATTTTTATTAAGGGAACAGGAGGGATTCCTTCCATAATCCTGGCTTTGGCGCTCAATGGGGAATTTTGTTCATGATACAGAAAATCATTTTTCAACCTAACTCTGGTGGTCTCTGAAAGGGGCAGTATATTAAGAATTACATTTAAGACGATAGTAAAGCTGCGGCTTTTATTTAATCTTAGAACCCAGATTATGGGCAATATGATGCGGCGTTTAATGTACCTTTTGACTAAATCGGCCCAGAGCATTAGTCTTAATCTTTAAGAAGGAGGCCACGATAAATGTCCACCAGGGAATTAAGATGTTTATCCCAGGAGAAGTGCTTTTCGGCGTGGGCTCTGGCCTGTTCCGCCAGGGCCTGGTTTTTGTCCTGGTTGACCAGGAGTTCAATAACGTCAGCCGCAAAGGCGGACGCCTTGTCGGCAATCATTACTGAGCGGCCGTGTTCATAGTTAAGGCCCTTGTTGCCGATGGTGGTGGAGACCGATGGCCGGCCGGCAATTGAATATTGATTCAGCTTCCCTCTGATTCCCGCCCCGGTTATCAGAGGCAGGATACAGACGGAGGCGCTTTGAAGGTATGGAATGATATTATCGACCCGGCCGGTAAATTTAACGCTCTCATCATGGGCGGTCAGTGCCTGCAGCGGTCTGGTGTCTCCCGCGCCAATGATGAGGAATTCATAGTCCGGAACCTGGCTTTTTATTATAGGGTGAATCTTTGATAAATACCATTTTATGCCGTCAATGTTGGGGTAATGGCCGAAATAGCCTAAAAAAGCGACGCGGCCAGGTTCAGGCTTGGTGCCGCTTGTGTCTAATTTGTCAATAAGTTCTAATTGTGACAGGCAGGTTGGAATGATACTGGGTTTTCTGGGATACAGACGTTGCAGAAAATCGGCATCTTCCGGGGTTACGGCGATAAGAAAATCAGCGTTTTGGAGGGCGAATTTTTCCGCTACGGCATATTCCCATAGGCCCTTGGTGAAATGCGGCATCTCGGTCAGGTCGTTGTTTTTAATCATCTCCTGAATCTTGATGATATTGCTCTTGGTCTGGCACTCCATGAAGGTGAACCCCACCTTTTTGCCGTATTGTTTCATGAAGTTAGTAAGATAAACAGTATGCGGATATTCAAGCTGGATAATATCGTAATACTGCTTGTTTTTGCCAATATCTTTCAGCCATTTTTTTAGATCATTACGGCTTGCCGCGAGATTGGTGATCTGTTCGTTTTCAATAAGCCTGATATCTTGCAGATGTCCTTTTAACAGGGCTAAAGAGTGACTGTCTGTATCTTCACTGTAAACAGAGTAGAGGTCAATGTCATGCTCAACGGACAGGCCCCGCAGAATATCAAAAAGACGCAGACCGCCGCCGTGCTCAATGGAGGGGAACAGGCCGCTGATCACCAGAATTTTTAAGGGGTTATCCGTTTCAGGGGGGAGGGGTTGAGCGGGAGCTGGTGTATATGTCCTGTTGGTTAAAAAGTCATTAATCTCCTGCCGTAACTGCCAGATACCGCCCTCATACATATATCCCCGGATGAGATCTAACAGGATAAGCGAATTATTGGCTGGTTGATAATTTTCCTCTCCGGCGAAAAGGAGATCCATAACCCGTTCAAAATCCGGCAACAGGCTGTTTAAGCAGTTGATATGAGCGCTGAATTCTTGCCGTTCGCCGATAATTTTAAGGCGCCAGTCCGAGAGCTGCCCGATTTCTATAGCCCGGACAATACGCTCGTCTAATTGATTATGAAACTTGTTTAAATCAGCGGATAATCGGTTGAAAAGTGAAACCTGTTGGGCCTGGAGGGGGGCTAATCGTTTGTCAATACGCCTGGCGGCAGCCCTGCGAACTGATAACATCGGTTTTGAATGGTAAAATATGTCGAATATTTTTTTGATTAGTCCCACGGTTCCTATTATGATACGTTAAAATTGGGGGTTATTGATCTGGACGCTGATCTGAAATATATCATTTATAACATGAACTCTTAAATTAATGTATAAACAAGTTTTCGTCCTGTGTCTCGGTGGATATTTGTAAGCGCCCCATAAACTGCACTCTCGCATACGATCATGGTCGTACCGCTGACATTATAACATTTTGAAACGCTTACGATATTACGCGGAGCAGACGGGGCGGCGTCTATCGGTGTCTTACAGGTAATCTATGGATTTTACCGGAGAAAGATTTATTCCAGGCCGCGGGCTTGAGGCTGAAATTGAGCTGGAGCATTGGCAAAGGTATCTCGCGGCCCGGGAAATTGTGGCGGGCCGGAGGGTGCTGGATATAGCCTCGGGGGCTGGTTACGGTTCGGCGCTTCTGGCGGAACGGGCGGCCCGGGTCTGCGGGGCGGATATTGATTGCGAGGCGGTATCCTTTGCCCGTGAGCGTTATAAGGCCGCCAACCTGGGCTTTCTGCAAGCCTCTGTTGGTGATCTGCCCTTTGCGCCGCGTAGTTTTGAGGCGGTTATCTCTTTTGAAACCATTGAGCATGTTCCGGCCCCTTTGCATGATGAATTTATGCGGGAGGTCTTACGGGTTCTGACCCCGGACGGCTTTCTGCTTATCTCAACCCCCGACCGCCATATTTACTCGGAACTGACGGATTATAAGAATGAATTTCATGTAAAAGAGTTCTATCGCCCGGAATTTGAGGCCTTTCTGGGGCGGTTTTTTCCTAATATCCGCCTGCTGGATCAGTTTCAGGAGCTGAGCTTTATTCTGACGGATAATAAGGCTGAGTCCTGCCGGGTATGGCAGTCTGAGCATACACCTCCGGCCGGCAAATACATAATCGCCCTCTGCGGTCGTCAGGCAATTCCTGATACCGCCAAACTGGGAAGTGTGATTTTTGACAGCGGCAGCCGCTATCAGCAGAAGATTAATCGCATTCTGGAGCTGCAGGACGAAATAGTTGAGAAGAATCAGAACATTGCCGACTGCTGGGATATGCTCCATGAGCGGGATGCTGTTATTGAGCGTATAAGTGGAGAGGCCCGCCGGCAGGAGCTGGAAATGAGGCATAAAGAGCGTGATAACGTCCGCCTGCGGGAAAATGTTGATCGTCAGCAGCGGCTGATTGCCGAATTATCTGATTCATTAAACCACATTCAATCCACCCGGGCCTGGAAGATAATTCAGAAATTCTATCGGCTTAAAAATAAACTTCGAGGCTGAAGAGTTGCCTGTCAATAATGTTTTGTATTTCTTCTCCTGTCGATTTTAAACAGTAAAATTCTTACTTCAATACAGCCCTGCTGCATTGGCGGTTTTATGCAGTTTCTGCCCCCGGATCTAAAGGCAACAGCACTCGGCTTCTTTCTCTGCGTACTCATAACTGCCTGATAAAAGGCGTATATTACATTGTCGTACAAGGCAAGTAAAAAATGAAGAAATATTCATTTTTTACTTGCCTTATCTTGTAAAAGACCTTCTAATATACTTAAGAGTACTGTTTTTTTATACTCTTATGCCATTGATTGATGCTGCATTACAGAGGTTCAGGGGTTGCTGTTGCCAATATGGCGTGGAATTTAACCGCGGCGGGGGTGCGCAGATGAAGAGACCGAAGAGACCTTTCCTGTTTGAAGCACGAATCGGGATAATCCTGTTGAGCTGGCTGGCCTTGATGTTGTTTATATGCCCGCAGCTTTACGCCTTGACCAATGATGACTGTGCCGACTGTCATGGCGATAAGGATTTTTCCGTAGTCAAAAATGGCAAAAAGATCAGTCTTTATGTGGATTTTGATCTCTTTAAACAGACTGTACATGCTGAAAACGGCTGTTTGTCCTGCCATGAAGACGCCGATGTCGATGGTGATGAACATCCGGTGCTGGGGCCGGTCAAGTGCGCCAACTGCCACGATAAGATCGCGGCGGTATATGAGAAGAGTTCCCATTCAGAGTTCCGGCAGCATGGGGATATGCTGGCTCCAAGATGTTCTGACTGTCATACCCGGCATGCTATTTTCCCGCCCACCGATAAACGTTCATCCGTTTATAAGCTGAATATTCCCTATACCTGCGGCAAGTGTCATCGTGAAGGTTCCAAGATGACCAAGGCTGAGGGCTACCGGCTGAGCCAGCATAATATTGTTGAGAATTACTCCATGTCCATTCACGGACGGGGTCTGTTCGTGGACGGTCTGCTGGTTACAGCCGTGTGCAGCGACTGCCATACCGCCCATAACATCCGGGGCGAGGACGATCCCCTTTCCAGCGTTAATCGTAAAAATATCCTTAGTACCTGCGGCAAGTGTCACGTCGGTATTGTCCAGAAGTTTAAGAAGTCGGTACATAGTTCTTTGGTGACCAAGACCAAGAAAAGGCTGCCGGTCTGTACTGACTGCCATACCTCGCATACCATAAAAAGGCCGAAGGGGGCTGGGTTCAGGGCGATTATTGCCTCTGAATGCGGCAACTGTCATGAGGAAGAAAGCAAAACCTATTTAGAGACTTATCATGGCCGGGCCTCCCTGCTCCGGGGCGGGACGGCCACTGCCAAATGCTCCGACTGTCATGGCTCGCATTATATCCTGCCTGCCTCTTCGCCTGATTCCACCATCAACAAGGCCAATCTCGTCAAAACCTGTTCTAAGTGCCATCCCAAGGCCAACGCGGGGTTTGTCGAATACCTCCCCCATGCCGACTACCACCAGAAAGGTAAATATCCTTATCTCTATTATACCTTCCTGGCCATGACCGGGCTGTTGGTCGGCACTTTTTCATTCTTTGGTATTCATACCCTGTTGTGGCTCGGCCGTTCTCTGTATAACCGGGTTATTCATTTAGTTAAATATAAATGACGTAAAAGGGCATTAATTCAATAAGGGAATTGAGGAGGTGTGAGATGGCTGAGAAAAAACTTTATTTACAGCGCTTTTCCGTTTTCCAGAGATTGATTCATCTTTTGGTTATCTTGAGTTTTCTGACTCTCGCTATAACCGGTATGGCCCTGAAATTTGCCATGGAGCCCTGGGCGCAATGGATTTCGCAGATGGCGGGCGGCTTTGTGGTGCTGGGCGCCCTGCATCGTTTCTGCGCTTTGATTACCTTCTTCTATTTTTTCCTGACCTTGATTCTTATTCGTAATAAGTGGCGGGAATCCGGCAAGGGCTTCTGGAGGTTTATGTTTGACCCTGAGGGCTTGATGCCGGGGATTAATGATCTGCGGGAAATAGGCGGCTCTTTCAGATGGTTCTTCGGCGGTGAACGGCCCAGATACGGTCATTGGACCTATTGGGAAAAATTTGATTTTCTCGCTGTTTTCTGGGGTATCGCGGTCATTGGCGGTTCAGGGCTGGCTTTATGGTTCCCGGTGCAGCTGGGCCGGATTATTCCCGGCTGGTGGCTTAATATTGCCACTATAATCCATAGTGACGAAGCCCTGCTGGCGGCGGGTTTTATCTTTACCATTCATTTTTATAATACCCATATGCGGTTGAAAAAATTCCCCATGGATCCGGTTATCTTTGTCGGCTCCATATCCCTGGAAGAGCTTAAAGAGGAGCGGCCAAGGGAATATGAACAATTAAAGGCGGACGGCACTCTGGAAAAACTGCTTACCGATAAGGCCCCGGAACCCTGGCTTAAAAAACTGGCTTTCACCTTTGGCCTCTTTGTGGTCAGCACCGGAACAATCCTGATTGTGGCTATAATTGTGACCATGTATCAGCATCTGACCTGATTTATGTAAAGAGACTCTTCTTTTAAGCAGACACAGAAGCGCAAAATTCGTAAGCGCCCCGCAAACCACACTTTAGCATGCGATCATGGTCGTACCGCTGACTTTATAACATCTTGAAATGTAGCGGTACGACGACGATCGTATGCGTGCAACAGGGTGCTCATGGGGGGCTTACCTATTATTGTTTATGGCAGGCAAGGGCCGCGCAGATCTTTTCCTGCCATTCTTCTATTTTATCACTGTATTCGGCTGCCGGTAATTCCTGTCCGCACTCCAGGCAGACTACAGAGGCATGATGTCAGCGGCCCCGTAACTCTGCCCGGCCGCCGCAGGCGCGGCAGCGCAGCTTGATTTCTTCTTCCCATTCTGTCATTTGTAATTCTCCTCACGCAGACGCCGCTCCGGCAGCAGATCATTCAAAACAACATAGAGAACCGGAACCAGAAGCAGGGTGATAACGGTGGAAAACATGATACCGAATGCCAGGCTGATGGCCATGGGGATCAGAAACTGGGCCTGGACGCTGGTCTCCAGCAGTATGGGTACCAGGCCGAAAAAGGTGGTAACCGAGGTCAGGACGATGGGGCGGAAGCGCCGGCAGCCGGAGGCAAGTACTGCTGTTATAATATCCCTGCCAGCCGCCTGTTCCCGGTTTATTTGATCCACAAGGAGCAGTGAGTCGTTTACTACCACCCCGGAGAGGGCTACTATCCCGAATATACTGAGCATGCTTAAACTGAAGCCCATGAGCCAGTGACCCAGCACCGCTCCCACAATGCCGAAGGGAATGGCAGTCATGATCAGCAGGGGCTGGCTGTAGCTTTTAAAGGGGATGGCCAGCAGGGCGTAGATCATGAGCAGGGCCAGGATGAAATCTCTCATCATGCTGCGCATTGAATCCCGCCTCTCCCGCGCCTCACCCTGGAGGGTGTAGTGGAGACCGGGGTAATCGTTGACCAGCCGCTGCAGGATTGTGGTTTTGAGATCCTTTAAGATTTCGGCGGTGTTGGCCTTTTTGGTATCAACATTGGCGGTGATATCAATTACCCGCTGGCGGTCGGTACGGTTGATCTGCGAGTATCCCCGGCCCTCGGTAACAATGGCGGCCCGGCTCAAGGGTATTTCGCCGCCCCGGGGGGTTCTGATCCGCATATTGTTTAAATCAGATAAGTGGCGGCGGGCCTCGCGGGGGTAGCGGACCATGACCTTTACTTCGTTGCGGCCCCGCTGCAGGCGCAGGGCTTCGGCCCCGTAGAAGGCGGCCCGTAACTGGCGGCCCAGATCCTCTTCGGTGATGCCAAGGGTGCGGGCTTCTTTGGTCAGCTTGAATTTAAATTCTTTTTTCCCCGGCGGATAGGAGTCGGCTATGCCGCTTAAACCGGGATAACGATGTAGAAATTTTTTGACTCTGGCGGCGGCCAGGGCCAGAACCGCGAAATTGTTATGGGTAAGCTGCACATCCACATTGGCGCCCATATGCATGAGATTGGAGCTGAAGGTCAATGATTCAATCCCCGGTACCTGGCCCACCTTACGGCGCCAGCGTCTGGTAATTTCTTCGGCGGGGATTTTCCGCAAATCGCTGGGCTGGAGGAGGAGGGCCACCTCGGAGAGATAGCTGGCCGTGGAGGAGGCCTGGCCTATGGGGCCGCCCTTGGCGATGGTTCCGCCCACCACGGCGAATATATGGCGCAGCACGGAAACCTGCCCCGAACGCCTGCTGTCCACCTCTCTGATAACCTCCCTGGCCTTGCGGACCAGCATTTTTTCCACCGCCGCCGTCTGCCCCACAAGAGAGCCGTGCGGCATCACCAGGCTGGCCGTCACCTTGTCACCGTCCACCACCGGCATAAATGTGAACTTGATGATGCCGCCCTTGACCAGCCCCACGGTCAGGAGGAGCACGACAAGGGCGGCGGCGAGAGAGGCGTAACGGAAGTCAACGCATAATCTCAGAAAATGACGGTAGGAACCGTTGATAAAAGAATTTAGCCAGTGGCTGAAACGCCGGCGGCCGCGTTCCATGATATTGGGCGGCCCGTTGTCACGGTCTCCCCCCATGGACAGGTGGGCGGGCAGCACGAAGATGGATTCAGTAAGGGAAACCATGAGAATGGTAATAACCACCATGGGGATCTGGCGGATAAATTTACCCATAATACCTGTCAGAAAAATCAAGGGTAAAAAAGCCGCTACTGAGGTCAGAACGGAGAAAACCACCGGTATGGCCACTTCACGGGTGCCGTCTATGGAGGCCTGAAGATAGTTCTTGCCCGCCTGCCGGTGTTCGTAAATATTCTCTCCAATAACGATGGCATCATCCACCACTATCCCCAGAGCCATGATAAAGGCGAAGAGGGAAATCATGTTGATGGAGATGGAGAGGCTGGGCATAATAAGCAGTGCCCCTAAAAAAGAAACCGGAATTCCCAGCATAACCCAGAGGGCCAGGCGGATCTGCAGGAAGAGACTCAGGACAAAGAAAACCAGAAAGAGACCGTAGGCGGCGTTTCTGAGCAGGAGGCGGAGGCGGCTGTTAAAAAGTCTTGAGGTATCATTCCAGGTGGCGATATGCAGGCCGGGCGGCAGGGTTGGCGCTTTCTGCTTTACAAAATCATTTACGGTTCTGGCGATTCCCGTGGGTTTCTGGCTGCCCACCCGATAAATTCCGATCATTATCGCCGGCATGCCGTCAAAACGGGCGAATTCATCGGTCTCAGCAAAGCCGTCTTTGACCACGCCGATGTCTTTGACCCTGATGGCGGTACCGTTCTTGTCGGCTATAATAATGATATTGCCGTAACCTGCCCCGTGGTAGCGCTTTCCCTTGGTGCGGATCAGGATTTCACCGCCGGCGGCTTTTATGGAGCCGCCGGCAAGGTCAATGGAGGCCTGGCGGATACGATCAGCGACCTGATCCAGGGTCAGCCCGTAGCGCCGGAGGTTGTCCTCTGGAATCTCGATGGAAATTTCATAGGGCCGGACACCGCTTAATTCGGTCTGGGTGATATCGGGTCTGGTAAGGAGTTCATTACGAATACTGTCCGCCCATTGGCGCAGGGCCTTCTCCGGTATCCTGCCATACACCACGAGAGACAGGACCTCGCGGCGGTTAAGTGTTTTGGCAACTATCGGCTGTTCGGCATCCCTGGGCAGGGTGGTGATGCGGTCAACTTCATTTTTTATATCAAGCATGACCAGATCCGGGTTGGCATCGGTCTCCAGGATCGCCGTAACCGTGGCCCTGCCTTCCAGGGCTCTGGCCCGCAGCTCTTTAATACCCTTTACCCCGCTTACCGCGTCCTCGATGGGCAGGATGACCCCGTCCTCCACCTCTTCCGGGCTGGCGCCGGGATAGACCACCGTAACCGCTACCCGGTCAAGATTGACCTCCGGAAAGACCTCCTGTTTGATACCGCGGCCCATCAGCAGGCCGCCGATCAAAAATAAGAGCATTAATAAATTGGCCGAGACGTGGTTTTCGGCCATCCATTTAATCGCCCCGTTCATAACCGCTTATTCTTTTCAAGGCGCAGGGGCATACCATCAACGGCCCTGGCCAGATTGGAGATAATCAGACGTTCATTTTCTTTCAGCCCCTGGCTGACCAGCACTTCATTACGGTTGCGGCGGCTTATTTTTACCGGGGTTACGCGTAATTTATTCTCCCTGTCCATGATCCAGACGGTGTTGTTATCACGCAGAGCCGCAACTGGTATGGGATAGACCCCGACCGCCGTCCTGCCCTGGAATATAATATCGACAAACATGCCCATGTCCAGGGCGGGGCGGTTAGCCTGGGGGGAGAGCAGGTTAAAAGGGTCTGGGATTTCCACAATCAGGCGCGGCATGCTGCCGGTTTGCTCCACCGAACTCAGAGAGCGAACCAGGCGGCCGGGCCAGGAGACGAAGCGGCTGCCGTCCTTGATCCTGATCTCGGCCCTGGAGCCCCGTTTTCTCTGCGCCCAGCGTTTCGGCAGCCGCAGCCAGGCTAAATCCGTCAGGGGGACGGGAACCACGGCCTCGGCGTAATCCGTACCAATGAGGGTGGCCGCTTTGCTGCCGGCCTGGAGATATTGACCGACTGCCGCCTGTTCGTTTTGTATCCGGCAGTTAAAGGGGGCGGTGATGATGGTACGGCGCAGATTGATTTCGGCTTGTCTGAGAGCGGCCCGGGCCGAAATCAGAGCGGCCCGGGCATTTTTTAATTGCGGGCCGTAAAGGGCCAGGGAGTCAGCCGTTAAAGAACGGCCTTTATGTCTGCGCTGCCACTCAAAGCGTGCTACCCTGGCCCTGGATTCTGTGGCGGTCAGTTCATACTCCATTTTTGCCGTCTGGGCCTGAGCCCGGCGAATGGCTAATTTATAGTCAGAGTCCTCTAAACGGATGAGAACGGCGTTTTGCTTAAAATAATATCCGGCTAAAAAATTGGGGGCGGTATAGACTACCCGGCCGCTGACCTGCGGGCTGATGGTGACTTGGCGGCGGAAGGTAATGGTACCAGTCTCGCGGATCAGCACCCGGCGGTTTTCCCTCTTTAATTTAATTATTTTGATTAGGGCCCGGTGGATGGCGGGCGGTTTTTTAGCCGGGCTGTGGCGGCGGGCGGCCATGAACTTAAAAATTATTATCCCGGTGGTTAGAATCAGGAGCGGCAGGACAATTTTGAGGAGATTCTTTTTTTTAAGGGGCATAATGTTCTCCTTTCCCCCGGAAAAATTTGAGCAGGGCTTGAGAATAAAAACAGGCCAGCATGCCGCTCACTGTGCTGATGGTGGTGACCCAGAATAAAATCAGGTGCAGGGCATGATGTTTATAAAAAAAGAGATCAAGGATAAAAAGAATGATGCCGAGATGCATGAGTGAAGAGCCCACCCGCAGCCAGTAGGATTTATGGTTGAAGTTCAGTCGGTGGCTGCCGCCTGCCGCCAGAATAAGAACCACAAACTGCAGGGCCAGGGTAATAATGAGGCTGACCTTCAGGGCCGTGACTACCCCATAGATAGAGGAAATAACAATCACCACGAGGGCCAGCAGGGCGGCAAACAGGGTGAGTCGTCTGGCGGCCAGCAGGCGCTTGGGAACGCAAATGCCAAGGAGGAGGATGAGGGCGATGATAAAAGGGCTTATTAAGCGGTTCATGCGGGTCATATAGAGGGCCTTGGCGGCAGCGGGCATATGCTGGAGTTCGGCGAATTTAAAATAAAACATGCCATAGATGCAGATGGCCGAGATGGCGCCTAAAACGGCGGCGGTGGCTATAATCAGATAAAAATCATAGGATGCTTTTTTCATGGCTTGTCAGAAGGTATGTGCCCCCGGAAAATAAAAGGAGGTGAGAAAGGTGAAGATCATGGCCGCAAAACACAGAATGCCTAAGCCGGCGGTAAAATACCACATGCCCTGTTTATTGGCGTAGAGCCTGGTGTGAAGATAGGTACTGTAGACGGCCCACATCATTATTGAACTGCATATTTTGGGGTCCCACCACCAGTTCGGCCCCCAGGCCTCCAGGGCCCAGGGATAACCGAGGAGCATTCCCAGGGTAAGCAGAAAGTAACCCAGCTTGGCGAAATCATAACCCAGGGATTCAATAGCCGGCTGGCGTTTAACCAGCATGAACAGTGAGGTGATAAAGGTTATGGTTATACAGGCATAGGAGATAAAGAGCAGCGGCGGGTGCAGCCACATATAGCTGGCGTTATAATAGAAGGTCATTCGCGGATAGAGCTTCATGAACAGGCTTAGACGGCTCATGGCGGGGAGCTGAGTGCTGAACCAGGGAGCGATCTCCTGGAAGAATCTGGCGAGAGGACTGGTAAAGGGGTCGGCGGCCAGCAGAAGCAGGGTAGTCTGAATACCGAGAAAGAGTTGCAGTATTCCGCGCAGGCGGTGGTTGTCGGTTTGCCGCCAGGCCCGGTAGGCCATAAAGGCGTAAGCCATGAACCAGAAATAATATTTCTCGTTTTCTATCCAGAGTGGAATAATATAACGCGGTGGATGGGCCGGATCGTAAAAAGCAAAAGCGTAGGCCGCCTGACTGTTTATGATTTTCAGCTGTTCATTGAGCCAGGGAGCCAGATCAAGGGGCAGGCGCAGGGGCATCTGCTGATAGATGCGGAGGTGGAGCCAGGCGATGAGCAGGAACCCGGCCGCGAAGACTGTGTTTATGGCGAGCAGCAGGTAACGGTTAAGGTTGTACGTCCGCTCTTTTGTCCGGCAGGCGTTGAAGAGTCCTGAGATGGCGGTAATTCCGCCCATGGCGGCCAGAAAATAGAGTAATATCCGGCCAATGGTGGTAAATTGCGTTAAATCTATTGGCATTGGTTATTGGGTAGAATTTAAGAAAAATCTAACATAGCCGATAAATATAAAAAAAACAGTAACTATTGCTGGACTTTTTATGAGTCCGGCAAGCATGTTGACTGGTAAACGCTCCATAAACCACACTCTTGATTATTATAACATCTCGGAATGTAAGGGCTTCAGGGCATTCATGGGGCGCTTACTTGACTGCGAGTCCATCAAGAGTGGTGTTCATGGATCGCTTACGTGGAGATTATAATATATGCAGAGATGGCGAACAGAAAATAAATCATTGTGGCTTTGCCGGCCGTGCGTCCGGCAGTTGATGCCGGTAATTATCAGATCCTCCTGGGAATGGATGGAGGAATCATCTGATGCCGCGCTCTGCTGTGAGCGTTGCAAATGCACGGAGCATCTCGGAGAACGCTTTGGCGGTCTTCGTCATTTTGTTCGTATTCTGTATCTGTTCTTAAAATTACCACTCCGTCTGCTGCTGCCGAAGAGCAAGGCCTGGCGCCGGGCGATCTGAGCCTGAACCGCAGTGTGGAAACAGGCCGGCTGCAGATCCTTCAAAAAGGTTAGTCTCCTGGTCCCGGCTGTCGACGTTTTATCTTCAGGCGGCTCCGATTCTTTTTGAGCTTCAGACGGTGTTCTCGCGCGGCTCTGGTGACCCTGGTTTTTTTGCGCCGGGGTTTGGTCTTTAATCCCTCACGCAGTAAATCACAAAATTTCAGCAGCACATCCTGACGGTTGGCCATTTGCGCGCGGTGTCTGTCACTGACCAGCCATAATCGGCCATGCCGGTTTATGCGGCCCGTCAGTTTCTGGCTGAGTGTGTTTTTTTGCGTCTCACTGAGACTTGGCGACTGCTGGATATTAAACCACAGGGTTACCCGGCTGTTTACCTTGTTGACGTGCTGGCCGCCCGGGCCGCTGCTGCGTGAAAAGGTAAAGGACAGTTCTGATAACGGTATATTGAGGTTCGGGGTTATTTTGAGCATGGGTCTGAGAATTAGTGAAAATCTATCAATATGGCAGTAAAATAACATATCATGGCCAATAAGGATAATATTTTCAGTTCCGGTCATCTCTTTTGCTCTTGTTGAAATTGTGCTATAGTTTTATTCTGCAACAGGGACGTTAGAGTTTTTAAAGGGGACATAATGGTGGGTGAGCAGCGGGGAGCTAAGGAAAGGCGCAGGGAAGAACGGCGGGCCTGCGTAGATTTATGGCTGGATATTATTCTTGATTCGGCGGTTGGGGCTGGTGTCCCCCTGCGGGTTAAACTGATTAATTTAAGCGATGGCGGTGTCTGCCTGATCTCTGATCAGCCCCTGGAGCTGGGGCAGATAATCAGGTTTCCCAAAGGTCTGCCGGCGGCTCTCGGAACTGTCGTCTGGACCAGTCAGTCTAAAGTTGTCTGTAAGGCCGGAGTGCGCTTAGATTCCGGCACCTGAATTATGCCTTGTCGGCTATGAAAAAACATCTTGTATTTCTTACTGTCGCCGTAGTTATCTTCTGCGGCATTCTGCTTTCTCCTCTTCTCCTTAAATATAGTGGTGTTAAACAGCGGATTAACGCTCAACTCACCGTATTGTTAGGTAGTAATGCCGGGATTGGGAATATTGACTGGCGCTGGCTGCCTGTCCCCGCCCTGCGTGTCGAAAATCTGACGTCGGAGAATGATATTTACGCCCTGCGGGTGCCGGAGGTGCTGATCTATCCCGACTGGCGGGTTATATTTAACCGGCAGCTCAGTCTGGGGCGGGTAACTTTCATTAACCCGAAGCTTATCATCAAGCGCTTCGCCTTTCATGAGAAGCGGCCGGTGCTGCCGAATCTTAAATTAACGGTTAAGAACGGCCGACTGCTGCTGCCTGCCGGTAAACTGACTCCTGAAATAACCCTGCGCCGCTTGAGTTTCAATAAACTGCGCCTGCGTGTTATCTCCCATGAGCAGCGTCTGAAAATTTCTTTGGACGCGGCCGCATCCTTTGCCTCTGAGGTTAATATTCAGGCCCGTGTTGATTTGAATAAAAGATATTTAAGTCTTGATCTGGGGGTAGAAAATTTTAACCTGGCAGCCTGTTTTTCCCGTCTGTACGGGGCTGGCTCTTTAACTGCCACCGATATCCCTCTGCGTCTGCATGCCGAGGTCATGGGCAGCCATGACTGGCAGGCTGGAATTGCGGTAGATGCCCCCTGTACGCTGCCCGTTCCGGGTTTTTTATGCAAGCTGCGCCGCCTGAATAATTTGAAGATTACCCGTAAGGGTGACGATTATTTCGTTGATATTGATAAGCTGGTGCTGGGTGATCCTGCTTTGGAACTTGGCGGTAGTATCTATCGGCGTAAGGGAATATGGCAGATTGATCTCAAAGGCAGGAATCTTGATCTTGCGGCCATCCGCCGCATTATTCTGGCCCGGTTTGGTAAAAATGAGGTCGCGGCCAAAGTCTGTAAAATAGTGGAGGGCGGTCATGCCAGATCGGCCCGCTATACCTTTAACGGCCCGTTATCTGATTTCAAACATATTAACAAGATGACTGTTGCGGTGGATGTGGATCGGGCTCCCATCTTTATTCCGGATATCAACCTGCATCTTGACTGGGCCAGCGGGCCCATCACTATTATTAACGGTCAGTTAGCCGGTAAGGGGCTGACGGCCGCCATTGGCGGCAGCCGGGGTAAAAACGGTAATCTTATTCTTGATCTGCCCGAAGAAGACAAGGCCTTCAAACTTGTCCTGGATATAGACGCGGATCTTAGTGATTTGAGCAGAATATTAAAGACCGTGGTTCATAACCGCCCCTTTCAGGATGAATTAGCCCATTTTAAAGATATCAGGGGCCGTGCTCAGGGGACATTGCGCCTTGGTGATGATCTTGACAATCTGCAAACCAGAGTAGTGGTTAAAAATATGCGGGCCTCCGGCCGTTATGACCGGCTTCCCTGGCCCTTTAAGATTCAAGGCGGACAGCTTGAGATTGCCCCGAAACGGGTAAGCTGGGAGGGGCTCAGCTGTATATTGGGGCCGCATGACATAAAGGAGAGCGGCGGCTTTGTCTCCTGGGGCGGCGGCAGGGAGCCGGTGCTGAATATTAACTCTCTGCGGGCTGAGGTCGATCTTGCCGATCTCTGGCAGAACAGCTATCTTGATACAGGGGGTAAACGTAATTTTTTAAAGCAGGTACTTGCTGCCGATATATCTTCCGTCTCCGGGACATTGCGCTTGCGGGAGGGGAGCTTGAAGGGGCCGGTCACGCGGCCGTCGGCCTGGCAGTATACAGCCAGGGGTTCGGTGGGTAATTTTCATTTAACTGCCCGTCATCTGCCGGAATTGGTGAGTTCGGCCTTAGACGGGAAGCTCACTGACCATGGTGCCGCGGTCAGCGGTATTTTCAAAGTCGCCGGCGAGAAGATATATCTTGATGGTAACTATCGTCATCATCATCTTCGGAACTGGCAGGGTACAACCACGCTTAACGGACAGGTGTCCCGTCGTCTTGGCCCGTGGCTTAAAGGTCTGGATTGGATTCCGCCCCGTTTCTTTCCCCGTCTGCCTTGTCGATTAAAGGGGCTCAGTCTCATCAATAACGATGCCGCCTGGGATGATTTCAGGATTAAGGGCCGGGTACTGGCCGGGTCTCAGGGGGCGGGGGTGGCTCCGGAGCTGGATCTGGATATTATTGATAACCCGAAGGCCCTGTTGATGACCTTTAAGATGGCTGATGGTCTCCGGCAGGGGAGGTTGACCTATAATAAATGGCGTACTCCCGCCCGTTCAGTTCTTACCTGGCATGGTAAATTAAGGCTGCAGACGCTGAACGATTTTCTGGCCTGGAATTTTTTTGACCGCGGCACTGTCAGCGGCTCCTTTAATATGCTTGCTCAGCATAGTAACGGGCTGTCGGCGGCCTTTAACGGGGCGATGAGCTTTGCGGATGTCAGCCTTGAGGATAAGGATGAGAGTATGCCGCTGACCGTTAAACAGATATATATTGCCGGCGATAACCGACGAATGAAGATTAAAGGGGTTGAAATTAAACTGGGTGCTGATACCTTGCGCGGTCATGGCTTTTTGACCACAAACGGCAGTAATTATAAACTCAATATGGCTGTTACCGCTAAAAAACTGGCCTGGCATAATCTTGGCCAGGCTCTGAATATTATTAAGAAACGTCTGAGCCCGGAGGTCTCGGCAGGTAAAACGAAGATCAGGGAACATATTATCCCGCCCAACCTGAGCGGCGGGCTTGATTTTGCCCTTGGCAGTTTTTTATATCAAAAGAAGCCTGCTGCCCATGATAATAACAGTAAACCCCATATATATACCTGGTCTCCTGTGCGGGGGCGAATCAACTTCAAAAGCCGGTCTACTGTGGTGGATTTAGATTCCGCCTCTATCTGCGGGATGGATATGTCCGGCCGCTGGGATATCACGCGGCCCATGGATAGTGTCTTTAAGATTGACTCTCCTGGCCAGGTTTTTAAGTTTGATAAAACTTTGCCCTGTTTAGGGGTTAAGCAGAGCCTCATTGAAGGCCCTTTTTCGCTGGACGCTGAACTGAAGGGTATACCTGGAAACTGGAGCGGGGGGCATATCAATCTTCAATCAGCTCACGGTCTGATTCGCAGAATGGATTTATTGTCCCGTATATTTACGGTAATTAATTTTACCGATCTGTTGACCTGGGATAATAAATCAACCAGCGGGCATGAGGGGCTGGAGTATAATAAAATGGATATTAAAACCAGCATCAAGAATAATGTGGTGACGCTGAAACGCCTGGTATTAAAGGGTAAAGGTGTTAACCTTTCGGGCCGGGGAACCATAATCCTTCCTACACGCCGGGTCGATCTAACCTTCTTTGTCGCCCCCTTAAAGATGATTGATTCAGTGGTTACCAGTATCCCTCTTGTGGGTCGGGCTCTGGGGGGCAAGAAGGGCTCAATCCTGACCTTTCCGGTGGCGGTGAAGGGGCCGCTTGCCGACCCGGAGGTCACGGCTCTGCCGCCTGGGGCCGTTGGTAAGGCAGCCATGGAATTTGTCATTGATACTCTGACCCTGCCCTTTCGGATTTTATCGCCTCTGCTGCCCGCTGAAAAGACTGATAAAGGTAAATGAATTTTAACCATGTAAGGCACGGGGGGGGGGGGGGTAAGTGTGCACAGCAGGGCAGTGAACCCCTCGCATACCGAGATGTTATAAAATCAGCGGGTAACTTTTGATTGACAACCTCTAAGTTATTCTTATTTTGCTTGCCTCCATGTGCAAATAAATGTACAATTAAGAATACCTTTAGGAGGGCAATACAATGCAGAAAACACCACAAATAATTCCTATTTCCGATTTGCGCCAAAATGCTAGTGGTATCGTAAAACAACTATCATCTTCAACCGTCCCACTTTTTATTACCCAAAGAGGACGGGCGGCCGCCGTAATGATGAGCATGCAGGAATATGAATACAACCAACAAGAAATGGAGATATTACGTTTGCTTGCTCGTGGAGAAAAGGAAATAGAAGCTGGCATTGGTTATGACATAGAATCAGTTCTTGCTGAAGCCAACGAAATGCTGGCAGATTAAAAAAATGAAAATTTCATTTACCCCAACAGCACGTAATCAATTTTTGCAAGCTATAGCATACATTCGGCGCGATAAACCTTCTGCTGCGACTTCATTTCGCAAAAAAACAGAAAAAACTCTTTCTCGGCTCATTGACCACCCTGAATCTGGCCGCCCTATTCCTGAATTTCCTGATCTCCCCTATCGAGAGGTTATTGTTACCCCCTACAGATTTTTTTATCGGGTGAAAGACGATACAGTTTGGATTGTTTCGGTATGGCATGGAGCTCAACTCCCACAACAACCTCCTTCTCACCAATAATACTCTCTTCACTGCTACCCTTTCATACATCTTATAGCGATTACCTTCGTCTTCAACGCCGAACCAGAGATGGATGCCGATAATAAATCCAAATCATCAAAATCGCCATCTTCTCACATACAATTCCAGATTTCTTATCTTGCCGTGGGTCAAAGTCCTTCACCTGGCATCCCATTTGCTTGGTATGTGCGCCAGAGGTTACGGCCTTCCGCTTATAAAAGAGTTTCGCAAAAATCTATGTCATGAATAGAACGGGCTTTACCTCCAGTTTTGGAGAAGTTACGTCAGCGGTACGATTATGATCGTATGCGAGAGTGTGGCTTATGCGGCGCTTGGGCTTTTAGTGAAGACCGCCAGGGCCCGTTCCGCCTTATTGCCGGGCATGGTAAAGTATAAGGTTCTGGTATGTTTAAAAGAACTGGCCGGGTCTTCGTGCCGCCAGTCCTTTAATTCTTTTTCCAGTCTGGGGCCCTTCATACAGATAATGGTACTGTGCGGCGGACAGTTGGTTATCATATTCAGGAAAGGGCCGATGGCGGTCAAAGCCCGGCAGGTGATGATGTCGGGTCGGCCGTAAGCCGGCCATGCCTCTTTCTCTTCCCGCAGGCGTTCTTCTATTATTTTTATGTTATCGAGGCGCAGGCAGCGGATAACATGGCGTAGAAAGGAAACCCGTTTTTGGCGTGGTTCCACCAGAGTTACCGTAGTAAGTGCCGGGCAGGCGATCTTAAGGGCCAGACCGGGGAATCCGGCGCCGCTCCCCACATCTAACAGACTGTGTGCTTTCTGGCCGACAATCAGGGGCAGGAGGGTGAGGGAGTCTAAAAAATGATTTTCGATAATCTGTTCCGGGGCCGCTCTGGCCACCAGATTAATCTTGCGGCCCCATTTCTCCAATTCAATAAAATAACGCTGGAGGCTGGCAAGAGCTGCTGGTTCCGGGGCCGGGATATTCAGGGCCTTGAGGCCGTTTTTCAGGGCCGCTGTAAAGTCAAGTCTGCCGCCTTCAGCCATTTTTCAACCGTACATCCACGGACAGGGCGTGGGCCGAGAGGCCTTCAAGGTTGGCAATGGCCATAATATATTCACCGTCATTGAGCAGGGCCTGGCGTGAGTAAGAGATCAGGCTGCTTTTTTTGAGAAAGGTCTCCACTCCAAGGGAAGATGAATAACGGGCTGTGCCCATGGTGGGCAGGACATGATTGGGTCCGGCTAAATAGTCGCCCACGGCTTCCGGGGCGTTGGAACCTAAAAATATGGCTCCGGCATGACGTATTTTCGGCAGCCATTGAAAAGGCTCTTCGATCATCAATTCCAGATGTTCGGCGGCCAGAATATTGGCTAATTCCAGGGCCTCCTCAAGAGTAGCGGCCTGGAGAATTGTTCCGCGTTCATTCAGGGACTGGCGGGCAATCTTCTCCCGGTTCAGACGGGGCAGTAAGGCTGCCAGTTCTTCATTTACCTGCCGGCTGAGTTCCGGACTGGTGGTGATGAGTATGGCCAGAGCCAGGGGGTCATGTTCGGCCTGGGCCAGCATATCGGCGGCGATATAGGTGGGATTTGCCGATTTATCCGCCACGATCAGTACCTCGCTGGGGCCGGCAATCATATCTATCCGCACCCGGCCGGCCACCTGCTTTTTGGCCTCGGTAACGAATTGATTACCTGGTCCCACCACCACATCCACCGGGGCGATACTGGCGGTGCCATAGGCCAGGGCGGCAATGCCCCAGGCGCTGCCGGCCTTATATATTTCCCTGATACCGATCTGAGAAGCGGCATAGGTCAGGGCCGGATTGATGCCGCCGTCAGCGGAGGGCGGGGTCAGCATCACCAGGCGTTTTACGCCGGCGATTACTGCCGGAATACCGTTCATGAGTACTGATGAGACCAGAGGTGTTTTGCCGCCCTGGCCGCCGGGGACGTAAAGTCCGGCCGAGTCTACCGGATGAACCAGACGGCCGGTGATGGCCCCGTCGTCACGGGTGACGAGCCATGATTCCTGTTTTTCGTGTTCATGAAAGTCCCGCACCCGGTCAATGGCCTTATTGATAGCGGCCTTTAAATTCGGTTTAACCGCGGATTCCGCCGCCTCTATCTCCGCCGCGCTTACCCGCAGATGTTCCAGATCAAGATGGGGGGCGTCAAATTTATTGGTGTATTCTAAAAGGGCTTCATCGCCACGGGTTCTGACTTCAGCGATTATGGCGCTTACTATCTGCCGGCGTTTGTCATCGGCGCTCTGGTAGCGGTCTTTTAATCCTTTTATTATGTTCTGCCCCTCGGTGCTGGAGGCCGTAACTGGTGTAATAATCATTTTACCTGCCTTTTAAAAATTATTGTTTATCTGGATCTATTTTATCCGCTGGATTGTAACGAAAATCCGTTTTGAAAACCATGTAAAATTTGGTGGCGGCGCAGAAAAATAAAAGGATTTGATTGTTAAGGAGATTGAAACAATATTATATTTCCCCTGATATGGTCATTTTGGGGTTGATCTAAAAACGGGTCGGAAATCATTTAACCGCTGATTTTTCAAGATCAACGATCCTGGAAGTACCATCGTAGTCTTTGGTAACAACTTCTTTGAGCCGGGATATTTTCTTTATCATGGTTTTCAGTTTTTTTAAATTGCTTTTTATGCCTTGTAATTCCTGATATATCTCGGAATCAGGAGCAAAATCATCCTGGAGTAGCTCCAGGTTGCCAAGTGCCACGAAAAGCGGACTGTTCATTTCATGAGCCACCGTCGCGGTCAGGGCTTTTATTGATTCTAATTTTTCTTTCGCCTGGGCTTTTTGCTTATCCTCTAAAAAACCCATGGTAACGGCCACAATATTAAATAATCCTATCTCTAACAAGCGGTCAAGATCATCGGGATGAAATCCATTCCAACGCAGGGCCGCAAAGGAGAGGTAGAAGGCGGTAATTGCCAGGGCGGTAATAACCGCTCCACGGAGACCAAACCAGAAGGCGCTCAGGATGATAGGTATAAAGTATAGCTCTCGTGCCACGATATGGCTTTTTTCGTAGCCGGGTGATAAAAATAAATGTAAGCCGCTAATCAGGATAATCAACCCTGAAATGGCCAGCACTTTTGGGCTTTTCAGTTGTTTAAGGACGAGTGGACTCATCGTTTATCTCCCTGGTAATTGTTTGTAAGCGCCCCTGAACCCCTTACGTTACGAGATGTTATAAAGTAAAGAGTGTGGTTTGTGGAGCGCTTACAATTGTTTAAGACTTGATGGACTCATAGTTAACATGCCTGGCATAAAACGAAAAGTTCATCATAAACGTAAATTTCTAAATTTACGATACAGACACGGTGGCTCAACCGGTCTTCGGGTGAACTCTTACGATAGATATGGGGGCAATACAACCATCAGCGTCTCTGATGAGCTGTTACGTTTTTTTTATTGACCAGCGGCGCGGGGCGGTGTATATATGAATATATGCTCAGATGATAATTTAAAAAAATAAATATAAACAAGATATGTCGGTAAATAATTCGGAGATTTGTCAATGCCGGGTCATTCATGAAGAACGGGTGGAACAGGCGAAAACCACAGCCCTGGCGGCACGGGAAACCGAAGATGTGGCCCAACTATTTAAGGCCATGGCAGATCCTACGCGCCTGAAGATTGTCCGGGCTCTGGAGAGGGGAGAGATGTGCGTCTGCGACCTGGCCGCTTATCTTGAGGTGAGTGAGTCGGCCGTCAGTCATCAACTGCGTTTTTTGCGTCAACTCCACCTGGTGGCCAACAGGCGGGAGGGTGCGGTTCTTTATTATCGGCTCGATGATCATCATGTCAGTGAGCTGGTTAACCTGGCCTTAATTCATGTGAGGGAGTGATGCAACAGATTTTTTCTTTTACCATTGAGGTGCTTTCCGCTTCCTGGATTCTGCTTCTTGAAGCTGCAGTTTATATTCTTTTCGGGATTGCCGTCGGCGGACTTCTTAAGATGTTTCTTTCAACGGAATATGTGGTCAGGCATCTGGGCAGCGGGCGCTATCGTTCGGTGTTCAAAGCGGCTTTGTTCGGTATTCCCATTCCCTTATGCTCATGCGGTGTGCTTCCGGCGGCGGCCTCTCTCAAAAAACAGGGGGCTAACAACGGGGCTACCACCGCCTTTCTGATCTCTACTCCGGAGTCCGGGGTGGATTCCATTGCCATAACCTATGCCCTGCTCGATCCGATTATGACCGTGGCCCGGCCGATAGCCGCCTTCTGCTCGGCCTTTGCCGCCGGTCTTCTGGAGAATTTTTTCAATCCGCCGAAGCCGGGGCTGGTGATACCGGGTGCCGCCTCCTGTCCGGTGGACAACTGCTGTGATGGGATTGACTGTGATCCCGCCGAGCATCGCCGGCATCACAGCCTTTTGCAAAAAATTGGAGCGGGACTCAAGTATGCGGTTGGTGATCTCTGGGGAGAATTGGCCGGCTGGTTCTTCGCCGGCATCCTGTTAGCCGGGTTGATTACCACCCTGGTGCCGGATAATTTGATCAGCGCCTATCTCGGCGGCGGTCTTTCCTCTATGCTGCTCATGCTGGCCGTGGGCATTCCCCTTTATATTTGTGCCACCGCTTCGACTCCCATCGCCGCGGCCTTGATCTTAAAAGGGGTCAGCCCCGGCGCGGCGCTGGTCTTTCTTCTGGTGGGGCCGGCCACCAATATGGCTTCGTTGTCGGTACTCACCGGTCTGCTTGGTAAATGGGCCACGGTAAGGTATCTGGCGGCTATTGCCGTGGTGAGTGTGCTGTGCGGGCTGATCCTTGACGCGGTGTACAGCGTGAGCGGGATTTCTGCCAGTGCGGTAGTCGGCAAGGCGGCGCAGATTATCCCTCAGCCCGTGGAATTTGGTGCCGCTGTCTTTCTGATCGCGATTTCCATAAAACCGATTACGCGGATTCTGCGGCGTAAATTGCGGGGGATTGGCGGTCATGGCCACCAGGAAGGAGGATGCGGCTGTTCCGGTTCGTCCTGCACGACGAAAACGGTTATCCCGCTGTCGGCTAAGAAATGATTGTTAAATGTAGTTTATGGGGCGGTTCGGCCGAAAATTATCAGCAAATTTATTACCCTGGAAAATTCACAATTGATGTCCCAACTTTATATGGTACTATATTAAGACAGGAGGTACACCAGTGAATATTACAAACGATATAAGACCAATTACTTATCTTAAAAGCAAAACAGCAGATGCATTGAAACAAGTTAATGAAACTCGTCGTCCCATAATAATAACACAAAACGGTGAGCCTAAAGCGGTATTACAAGATCCGGCAAGTTACGAAAATATGAGAAATGCTATAGGTATTTTCAAATTACTTTCGCAGGGAGAAAACGACATAAAAACGGGTAATACAACAGCCCAGGAAGATGTTTTTGCAAATATTGAGAAAACAATAAAAGCAAAATGAGAAAACAATATGAAGTTATCTGGGCAAAGACCGCAGAAAATGATTTATTAAAAATTATCGAATACATCGCACAAAATAGTCCTGGTAATGCATTGAAAATTCTTAAGAAAATTAAAAAGCAAGTTTCTGAGTTACATTTTTCCCCTGAACGTTGCCGTATAGTGCCGGAGTTATACGAACAAGGCATAACTCAGTACAGAGAAATGATTATCTCACCATGGAGAATTATGTATAGAATTCAAGATTCATTTGTTTATGTCTTATCTGTTTTAGACTCCAGGCAAAATATCGAAGACATACTGTTAAAAAGGTATGCAGGATATATTAAATAGAAACTTTCATTGTCTTTTAGATGCAAGAGGTTGTGCGTAAGCGACAAACTAAACAGATTATTCTCAGCGCCCGCGGCCTGACCAAGTCCTATGGCGGTCGTCAGGCGGTTAAGGGTCTTGATCTGACGATCAGGCGGGGGGAGTGCTTTGGCTTCCTGGGCCCTAACGGAGCCGGCAAGACCACTACTATTCAGATGATTCTGGGGCTGGTGATCAAAAACAGCGGTGAGCTGCGGGTTTTTGATCTGCAAATTCCGCATGATCTGCGGGCGATTAAATCCCGGCTGGGGGTGGTACCGCAGAATGACAATCTTGATCCCGATCTTACGGTTTTAGAGAATCTTCTGACCTATGCCGGTTATTATAATCTTAATTCGGCGCGGGCTCGGGCGCGCTCCATGGAGCTTTTAAAATTTTTTGCCCTGGATAATCGCCGGGATGAGGTCATTCAGCATCTCTCCGGCGGTCAGCGCCGCCGCCTGCTGCTGGCCAGAGCCCTGGTGCATGAGCCGGAGCTTCTCATTCTTGATGAGCCGACGGTGGGCCTTGACCCCCAGGCCCGTTATCTCATCTGGCAGCGTCTGAAGGCTCTGCGTGATAACGGTCTGACCATGCTCTTAACCAGCCATTACATGGATGAAGTGGCCCGTCTCGCTGACCGGGTGCTGATTATGGATCAGGGCCGGATTGTCGCTCAGGGTGAGCCGGGGCAGATGGTAACTGAACTGGTGGGCACCGATGTCTTTGAGATTATCTGTGATGAGAACGAGGCCGCGTCTTTATCCGCTATGGCCGCTTCCTGCGCGGCCCGGTCGGAGAGGGTGACGGACGGTTTATTCATCTATACCAGCCAGGATTGTCCGCTTCTGGAGGCCAGGGTTCGTGAGGCCTCCCGCTGGTTAAGGCGGCCGGCAAACCTTGAGGATCTTTTTATTCAGTTAACCGGCCGTCTGTTAAGGGATTCGTGAATTGTGGATAGAATGATAACGGGCATGGGGACACTGCGTGTTGTTCAAAGAAATTTAAGGGTCTGGCGTAAGTTCATGCTCTCCAGCCTGGTGGGTAATTTAGGGCAGCCCTTTCTTTTTCTATTAGCTTTCGGCTTTGGCCTGGGGCGGGAAATTCATCCAATTGCCGGTTATTCATATCTGCAGTTTATCGCACCGGGGCTTGCCGCCTCGGCGGTCATGTACAGTTCGGCCTTTGAGACCACCTATGGCTCCTTTACCCGTCTTGGTACCCAGAGTACCTTTGAGGGCATCCTCATGACTCCCATAAGCCCGGCGGAACTGGCCGGGGGAGAGATTATCTGGGGAGCCTTGAAGGGGCTGCTGGCCGGGGCCATAATGCTTGCCGCTATGCCGCTCTTCGGATTCTGGCCCTCAATCTGGGCTTTGGCTCTGCTGCCCATTCTTTTTATCGCCGGGATTTTTTTTGCCGCCCTGGGCTTGATAATGACCGCTCTGGCTGGCAGTTATGAATTTTTTAATTATTTTATTTCTCTCGTTATTACTCCCCTCTTTCTCTTTTCCGGCATATTTTTTTCCTTAAATGATCTGCCGCCCGCCACCAGAGCTGTCCTGCAATTTATCCCCCTGACTCCCATTGTCAATATGGCCCGTATGTTCTGCTACGGGCGCCCCAGCGGCCTCTGGCCCCTGCACCTGGCCCTGTTCATGGTTTTGACCCTTGCGGTTTCCTGGCTGGCGGCCCTTCTTCTCCGGCGCCGCCTGATTGCCTGACAAGGGCGGCCTGGCGGATTAGTTGTATTTTTTTCCTGGATAATCTGCTATTTTAGGCCGATAAGGGGAAGTACACTACACAATTTGCAGTCAAATGATAAATCATGTATAGGAATTATTTCGGCCTCCGGCAAAAACCTTTTTCTATTGCTCCTGATCCCGCTTTTCTTTATATGAGCGAACGGCATCGGGAGGCTCTGGCCCATTTATTATATGGGATCAGAAGTGATGCCGGTTTCGTGCTTCTCACCGGCGAGGTGGGTACCGGTAAGACGACCATCTGCCGCTGCCTGCTGGAGCAGATGCCGGAAAGTGCCAGGGTAGCCTATATAATTAATCCCCGTCTTTCAACTCTGGAGCTTCTGGTCTCTATCTGTGAAGAATTCGGTATCGCCTGTCCGCCGGAGGGGGCCAGCGGTAAGCTGCTGGTGGATTTGATCAACGAATATCTTCTTAAGGCCCATGCTGAAGGCTGTAAACCGGTATTGATTATTGACGAGGCCCAGAATCTGAGCCATGATCTTCTGGAGCAAATTCGCCTGTTAACCAATCTGGAGACCAATGAGCAGAAATTATTGCTCATTATCATGCTTGGCCAACCGGAATTACGCGATAAATTGTTGCGTCCCGAGCTGCGCCAGATGCAGCAGAGAATCACCGCCCGTTATCATCTTGGCCCTCTTTCCAAAAGTGATACCTGTGCCTATGTTAATCATCGTCTCGCGGTGGCCGGCAGCAGACGGCGATTATTTACTTCGGCTGCCTTGAGCCGGGTTTTTGCTTTCAGCGGCGGGGTGCCGAGACTGATTAATTTGCTCTGTGACCGTTCCCTGCTTGGGGCCTACAGCAAGGGCGATACCAAGGTCAATCGGGCCATTGTCGGGCGGGCGGCCGGAGAGTTGCTGAATGACGGCCGGCGGCGTTTTGGGGATGCCGCTGTCTGGCGTCCCTGGGCCCTGGCTGCCGTGCTGCTGATTACGGTTCTGGCCGGCTTCCATTATGGTGCTTTTCCCGGTCTGTCCGGGGCGGATTTCAGACCTTTATTAAAGCGCTTTCTTCCCGCTTCCGTTTCCAGATCTTTCCGCCCTCCTCCTGCCCCGGCTCCTGAATGTCTTGCCTCGCATTCGGCTGCCGGAGACCTTGTTAAGGCGGTGAAGAAGAGCAAAAAATCCATCCTGCCCCTAATCAGCCGGGCTGCCGGACCGGCCGCTGGCGGCGGGCGGCCGCGGGCGGAGACAGTTCCTCTGCGTTGGCCGGCGGCAAAGTCACGGGCGAAAAGTAAGATTCTGGCCTTTCGGGCTCTTTTTAAACAATGGGGGTTGAATTATGATCCCGGCCGTTACCCGGTGGCCTGTAATCAGGCCAGGGCCGAGGGCGCCGATTGTCTATATCGGCAGGGAAACTGGGGTGGTCTGCGGCGTCTTAACCGCCCGGCGGTTCTCCGTTTTATTGACGAGGCGGGCGGGGAATATTATGCCGCTCTTTCGGCCATTGCCGGTGACAGCGCTACCCTGTCGGTGGGCGGCAGGCAGGAAGTGGTGAGGGTTGAAGAGCTTGAGAAATACTGGACGGGTACCTATATTGTGTTATGGCGCACACCACCCGCTTACAGTGGGGCGCTGTTACCAGGTCATGGCGCGCCCTGGTTGTCGTGGCTTGGTACCCGCCTTGCCGCCGTCAGCGGTCAGCCGGACAGCTCGTCTAAAGTGCCGGCCGTGCTGACGGGCAAGCTCCTGGCCAGGGTTAAGGACTTTCAGCGTCAGAGGGGATTAAAAGCCGATGGTATTCTGGGGCCGCAGACCTTGATTAATCTGAACAGTCTTACGGCGCGGGTACCAACGCTTATAAAGTCAGTCAAGAGGATAAGCCCGCTTGCCAGCTTTGAAAATACTGATTCACCATGATTCGGGGCTTATCCTCTGTCCGCCACTGTTAGATCATGGCATTTCCTGCGGGGTCGATGTTTTGGCCAGAAGCTCCAGATCCTTGGGCTGGCCGTAATAATAGACATTTGGTCCTGTCTGCACCTTGGCTGATTCCAGCCGTATCGCTCCCTTTTTGATATAATCAGCAATCTTCGGCTCATCCAGCCGGCCGAAAATACGGGCATCGGCAATGCAGGTCTGAACACAGGCCGGCCGCAGACCGGCCTCAACTCTGGGCTTGCAGAAGGTACACTTATCGGCAATGCCGTCACCGTCTAAATCCTTGTTGGCGATATTGGTATTCACATAACGGGCTCCGTAGGGGCAGGCATCGGCACAGGCCCCGCAGCCCAGGCAGCGGGTTTTGTCGATTTGTACCGTACCGTCAAAGGGATTTTTCCAGGTGGCGGCTACTGTCATGGTCATGGTCTTGCCGGTTTTCGGTTCGGTAAAGGTCTTCTTTATCTGGTCAGCCGGGCAGACCGGCACACAGGCCGGTTTGTCGCAATGGTTGCATAGTCCCGGGTAAGCGGTAAAGGACAAGCCGTGGCTGGTTTTGGCCGGACCTAAATTTTTAACCCAGTTGCGGCGGTAGCCGTCCTGGGCCGGAATATCCCACTCGGCCCGGCAGGCTAAGGCACAGGCATGGCAGCCGACACAGCGTTTCAGGTCTATGATCATGGCATATTGTCTCATCATTCACCTCCTCTACGTTCTTTGATGGAAAAATCACCGGCGGAGGCATATTGGTGCTTGGCGCCGACTTTTTGCCGTCCCCGGTCAGCGGCCAACTTCCTGAGCTTGAATCTGGGAATTGCGGCGGGTACCGGTATGATCTCCGGGATATTCAGAATGCTCTTATTCTTGATTAGCCTGACGAAATTAGTTCGTTTACTGGTGGCTCCCATGAAGGGGTCTTCCACGGTATTGGTCATCATATAACCATCGGCCGCTCCTTTACCGTAGGCCCGGCTGAGATGTGGCGATTTACTGCCGAAACCATGGGTCATGTAGACGGCATCGGGTCTGATTCCAGGGGTGACCAGAACCTTGATGGGGTTGGAGCGTTTACCGCTCTGGTTTTCCAGAACCACGGTTTCATCATTTTTGATTTTCAGCCGTCTGGCGATTTCGTCATTGAGCCAGAGTTTATTTTCTGGTACCTCATGATTGAGCCAGAGATTATTCATGGTGCGTGAGAAGGTATGAACCGGACAGCGGCCGTAAATCAGCCGGGCATAGCCCTTGGGCGGCGCTAATGCCGGTTGGAATTTGGGAATGGGATCAAGGTCTTCATCCTCAAAAGCGGTCACCGACAATTTTATTTTACCGGAGTCAGTGGCAATCTTCAGGCTTTTTGGAGTTCGGTAGGGGTCAGCCGGCAGGGAAATGATGCCGCCCTGTTTGTTGAGTTTGTCAATTGACAGGTTGACCGCCTCCAGGTCATGATTAACCAGGGCTTTGGCATCCGGCAGGGGAAAGCCGTCAATCTTGAGGTGTCTGGCCAGATTTTTAGCAATCCAGTAGGGCGGTTTGGCCTCGTACATGGGAGGCAGAACCGGCTGCCGTACTGTAATATACGGGGTGAGTCCCTCATAGGCGTAAACCCCGTCGTAGCGTTCAAGATAAACGGCATCGGGCAGGATTATATCCGACCAGATGGCAGTCTCACCGGCCATCATTTCCTCACAGAAGATGAAATCGAGCTTTTTAATGGCCTTCATGGTCTCATAGGGGTCAGGGATGGTCTGCATAATATTGACCCCGTTGACCCCTAAGAGTCTTATCGGGTACGGCTTGCCGGTATTGATAGCCTTGATTATATCCGCGGTTACAGTGCCGAAGGTGGCTGAAAACGGGTAGTCGGAGTCCTCTTTCAGGGAGACATCGATCGGAGCAACTGTTTTGGATTTTTTTTCAACGCATTCGATATGGCCGACCTTGACCGGGGTCGGGAAATAAAGGCCGCCCGGAACACCAACGGCACCGAAAAGGGCGCTGAGAATGGCATAGGACTGATGGCGGCCCACATCACCTTTACCGTACCAGGTGGAATGACGGCCGGGATGGATCATGACATGGGGACTGACTTTTGCCAGCATTTCTATTGCCGCCTTCATGTCGGCGATTTTTAAATCGCAGATTTCAGCAGCCCATTCCAGGGAATAACCCTTGACCTCTTTCTTCAGATCGGCGAATCCCTGGCAGGTATTGGCCACAAATTCCTTGTGGTAGAGATTATTCTGGATGACGTAATTAATCCAGGCCAGGAGCAGGGCGGTATCGGTGCCGGGCCTGATGGCCAGATGGATATCCGCTTTGCCGGCGGCCACTGAAAAGCGGGGATCAACCACAACGAGCTTAGAACCTGCCGACAGCCCTTCAATGAATTCACGGACATGCGAAACATGCACATTTTCCCCGATATGGGAGCCGACCAGCAGCATGGCTTTGGCGTTGGGCATGTCATTATATTGTCTCGTGCCGGTGGCGATATAGCCCACTGTTTCGAGATAGGCCAGGGCCGCCGGGCCGACGCATTGGAAAAATGCCGGTTCACTGGTGTAATTTTCGGTACCCATGGCCATGAACACCTCCCGGAGATTCTCGGCTGAGGCGCCGTGATCAAAATAGGCCAGGGCGTGGGGGCCGTATTTCTTCTTGACCTTATTCATGTTATGGGCAATCTCTTCCAGGGCTTCGTCCCAGGAAATTTTGGCCCATTTACCCTCGCCGCGGGCCCCGACCCGTTTCAGGGGGTATTTAATCCGGTCGGGATCATAAAGCAGCTGGATGCCGGAATTGCCGCGGGCGCACACCCGCTGGCCGTTGACCGGGCTCTTCGGGTTCCCCTCAATTTTTATCAGTTTGCCGTTTCTGACCTTGGCGACAATGGGACAGCGCCAGAAACACATCTCGCATACCGAGGTGGTTTCCTGCGCTCCCATACTGCCGTTCACGGGGCCGTAATTAGGGCTGGCCAGCGCCCGGCTGGTTCGGAACAGTCCGCCTTTGGGCGGCAGCCCGTCCAGAGAAAAGGCAGCCATGGCCATGGCTGTGGCGGCGGACATCTTTAAAAAACGTCTTCTATTCATCATCTGCTTTCTCCTCTATCAAAATATGTTTGAGGCATAAGCCGGTTACCTGACCCAGAATTTTGTAAAAAGGGCCGGGCTGCGCCGATTGCAGCCGCTGGAAAAATTCCGGGTACCATTTAATGACATGCTCGTGGATAAATTCACGCAGCAAATCCAGACGGTTATCTTCAATAAGATGACCGATAAAGGCAAGTTCAAAGGCGATGTGATCCTCGCATTCAGTTGATTCTATTGTTTCCAGGCCGGCCGCCTGGTAGAAACTCATGGCTTCATCGTGGCCCTGCTGGAGGAGTATACCCCGGTTGCCGATATAAATTGAGGCATAGGGAGGAGCCTGGATACCGGCAGGGGAGTTGATAAACAGGCGAACGTATTCGGCCTGGAGATCGGTCAGGGAAATATTGTTCTCCGTGTCCTGGTGGTTAAACTCTATTCCTAAATCGGCGCTTAGAGAATCAAGCACTTCAAAGAGAGGCTGGATGTTCACTTGCTCCGGATAGGTGAAAGCGGCTGAGAGGAAAAAGAATGGATGCTGGCTTGACATGATATACCTTATGACCAGTGTTTGGTTAAAAAGGCAAGGGGGAGCCCGCTATGCAGGGCAACTGTTATGCCACTGTTTGAGCGGATAAATGAAAAATGAATCGCCATTCATTTACTCAAGCAACGAAAATAGTATGGAAAATATGTTTTGTCAATGTTTTTTGTATTACTTTGTATGACCTGAATCCTTAAGCTGCATGCTGATAATAAAGGTAACTGTGTAGAGTAGTACTTCAGTTGGAACGTAAGCGCTCTATAAAGCGTTTACGTTGGAACCCTGTTTATTTTAATTATTATTTGAGGAGTTTTCAACTATGAGGGTGAGGCCGGCAGGGAAACTGTAAAGGTTGTCCCCTGACCTTCGGTGCTGTTAACCGTTATGCTGCCGCCGTGATGACGGATAATACCATGTACTACTGAGAGGCCGAGACCTGTGCCTTCACCTCCGATATGGGTGGTGAAATATGGATCAAATATCTTTTCCAGGTTTTCTTTGCTGATGCCGAGACCAGTGTCGCTTATTTCAAGTTCGATAAGCTCTGTTTTACCTTTCCGGTCAGCGGGATGTGGTATTCCGAGTTTAATACTCAGGATGCCGCCCCCTTCCTGCATGGCATGGATGGCATTGGTGCAAATATTCAGCAGTACCTGTTGAATTTGGACCGCGCTCCCCATAATGGGCCGGCAGGGCTTGATGTCGGTTGTCAATTTGATATGCCGGGGAATGGACGGCCGTAGAAGACTTAAGGTCTCGGCAATAATTATCGGCAGCCTGACCTCGCTGAATTCCTGCTTTTCCGGTTTGCTGAAGGTTTGTATAAGAGTTATTAATTCCCGGGCCCGGCTGGCGGCTTTAATAATATTCTGGAGGAGAGGGAGAGATTCGGCCGGAATATTTGACGGCAGGCTCAGGAGTTCGGTATAGCCGAAAATAGAGGTCAGCAGGTTGTTGAAGTCATGGGCGATGCCGGCGGCCATGGTACCGATGGCCTCCATTTTATGTGTCTGGCGTAATTCTGCCTCTAAAATTTCTTTTTCCCGGGCGATTCGGCGCCGTTCTTCAATCTCATCCTGGAGTTCACGGTTTCTCTCTTTTAATTCGGCGGTGCGCCGCTCTATTATCAGCTCCAGATTCTCTTGATATCTCTGCAGTTCAAACTCCGCCTCTTTACGCCTGGTTATATCATGGATAATAACAATGATTGATTTGTCTTCATCCTCATCATTGAGGGCCACCAGGGTTATGGTCAGGTAACGGTTCTGAAATTTAAAGATTTCATGCTCGCCAATGGTGACCGCCTCTGAACTTATATTGACCAGAAGCTCACTCATCTCAGTTTTTTGTTTCTGGTCGAATATATCTAAAAAGTCGCTGGCAAGCAGTTCTTCTTCCGGCTGGCCTATAATCTCTGCTGCCACCTGGTTTATATAGACAATACGGCCGTCCTCGGTTAATTCAATAAAACCCTCGGCCATGTTATTGAGGGTAGTCCAGAAATGACGGCGGCTGGACAACAGCTCGCTGGTGACAATCCGCTTGTAAACCTTGTCCGTGCCGATGATATTATTGCCGAGAGCGGGCAGGCCGCCTTCGGCCAATTTCTTGAAGATCAGCTGGATATGACGTTCTATCTCCTTAAACGGGCCTTTGGCGATACAGGCATCGGCGCCGAACTCCTTAAAATTAATCTTCTGCTCCACTGCTGCGGCAGACAGGATAATTATGACTGTCTGCCGCAGTTCTTTTTTCTGCCGCAGAATTTTGCAGAGTTTTTCACCCGGTATGCGGGGCATGATCAGATCGACAAAAATAATTTCCGGCTGGAAGGATTTAATAACCTCCAGGGCTGCCAATCCATCTTCAGCGGTTTTTACCCGGTGGCCTCCCTTTATCAGGAAGTTGGTCATTAATTTCAGGATTACCGGGTTATTATCGACTACAAGGATCTTATGGGTCATAAAATATCTCAAGCTGATGGGGATAATTGTGGACTAATATTTCCAGCCGCTGCCGCCCAGGGATTCTTTATTGACCGTGACTGATTTCTGGGATTTGGTTAATTTACCTTCCTTCCACAGGCCCTCTTTCCTGGTGCCGTCGGCCAGGGTTAAAATTCCCCGGCCGTCAAATTTCCCGGCCCACCAGCTGCCTTTATAGGTGGAACCATCCGGTTTTCTGGCGATGCCGATGCCGCTGGGCAGGTTGTTTACCCAGTTGCCTTTATAGGTGGAGCCGTCGGGATAGGTCAATGTTCCCTGGCCGGTGAATTTATCGTTAATAAACGTGCCATGGTATCTGGCTCCGGATGGATAGGTATAGGTGCCGGTGCCGTTGAAGCGGCCGTAGGCGAATTCGCCTTCATAGACAGCCCCGTTGGCCTCGGTGTATTTACCCTTGCCAAAGAAACGGCCATCCCTGAATTCGCCCGTGTAGACGGCCCCGTCCGGGTATGTCTTTTTGCCCTGGCCGGAGAACTTGCCATCCTTGAAACTGCCCGTGTAGGTAGTGCCGTCGGCGTAGGTTTTGGTTCCCTGGCCATTGGGCTTGCCGTTCTTGAATTGTCCACTGTACTTCATGCCGCCGAAATAAGAGAAGGTGCCGCTGCCGTTCCGGCAGTTTCCGGAGATACATTTTGCCTGGGCGAATGCGGGAGGAAAAATTAAGAGAATCAGAATAATGACGGTATTGAACATCTTCTTCTACCCTTTGTATTGGATTTTACGTAAGCGCTCCACAAACCACACTTTAGCGTACGATCATGGTCGTACCGCTGACTTTATAACATCTCGAAATGTAGCGGTACGACGACGATAGTATGCGAGCGCTTCAGGGGCGGATTCGTGAGCTGCCGGCTGGTTTCACTTTGTGAGCAATTACGATTTTTCTGGTTGGTTTTTTACAGTTTACTCAAATACCCTCGCTAAAGTCAAGGCCTGGATGTCATGGGCGCCGCTCTTGAGCAGGACGGCGGCGCATTCATTGAGGGTGGAGCCGGTGGTAAAAACATCATCAATGAGAAGTATATTTTTGCCTTTAACTGGTGCTGAACCGGCCACCATAAAGGCGTTTCGCAGGTTTCTACGCCGTTCGCGGCCGTTTAAACTGGCCTGGGGGGTTGTCCAGCGTTGGCGGACAAGCAGATCGCCTCTTATGATCTGCTTATTGCGGGGGAAAAGGGAGCGGGCCAGAGTCAGGGCCTGATTAAACCCCCGCTGGCGCAGGCGCTTACGGTGGAGGGGAACTGGAATAATCAGATCAGGGATATGCAGTTCCCGCCTTACCGGGGAGCGCCGCAGCAGAGCGCCGAAGGTGCGCTGGCCCGTTGTCCGGCCCCGGTATTTAAAATCATGGATCAGGGGAGCGCTGAATTTGTCATAGATGAACAAAGCCCTGGCCCTGCTGAAAGCCGGCCGCTGCCGCAGACAGGCCCCGCAGAGATGATTTCCCGTTGAATCAGGCAGCAGGCGGCCGCAGCAGGAGCAGAGCGGCGGCTGAATTATGGTGAGTCGGCCGCCGCAGGCGGGGCAGAATAAAATATCTGTCCCCGGCTTTAACTGCTCGCTGCAGAGCAGGCAGCGGGCCGGGAACAGGACGTCTAAAAGGGCGGCGCCGAGACTTGATAACCGGGTCGGGAGGCTCACATATTATCGATAATGGCCTGGGCGAACTCGGAACATTTGAGTTCATGGGCTCCGGTCATGAGACGGGCCAGGTCATAGGTTACGGTTTTTTTAGAGATCGTGGTCTCCAGGGCCTTCTGGATGAGGTCTCCGGCCTCCTGCCAGCCTAAGTATTCCAGCATCATGACCCCGGAGAGGAGCAGTGAACCGGGGTTGACCTTGTCTAATCCGGCATATTTGGGAGCTGTACCGTGGGTGGCCTCAAAGAGGGCAATATGGTCACTGATATTGGCTCCCGGTGCCAGGCCCAGACCGCCGACCTGAGCCGCCAGGGCATCGGAGATGAAATCACCGGTGAGGTTGGGCAGGGCCAGAACGCTGTACTCCGCCGGCCGCAGGAGGATCTGCTGGAACATGGCATCGGCTATGCGGTCTTGAATAACTATCTTGCCTGCCGGGCGTTTGCCGTCATATTTATCCCAGAGTTCCTGCTCGGTAATACATTGTTCGGGGAACTCGTCTCTGGCCAGCTCATAGCCCCAGTTGCGGAAGGCGCCCTCGGTAAACTTCATTATATTACCCTTATGCACCAGGGTAACATTGGGTTTGTTATGCTTGATGGCGTATTCAATGGCCTTGCGAACCAGTCGTTTGGTGCAGAAGGGACTGATGGGCTTGATACCGATGCCGGATTCGGGGCGGATTTTTTTGCCCAGGGTGGCCACGAAATCAATCAATTTTTTGGCCTCTTCGCTATCGTTTTTCCATTCGATTCCCGAGTAAACATCCTCGGTATTCTCCCGAAAGATGATCATATTGACCTTCTCCGGTTCCTTCACCGGGCTGACCACCCCCTGGAAATAGCGCACCGGCCGGACGCAGGCGTACAGATCAAGTTCCTGGCGCAGGGTAACATTCAGGCTGCGGATTCCCTCGCCCACCGGGGTGGTCAGCGGCCCCTTGATGGCGACGATATATTCGCGGATAGTATCGAAGGTGGCGGCGGGCATCCATTCGCCGGTTTTGTCATGGGCCTTGTCACCGGCAAAGGTCTCCAGCCAGCTTATCCGGCGTTCCCCCTGGTAAGCTTTGGCTACCGCGGCATCCAGCACCTTACTGGCGGCGGCCCAGATGTCAGGGCCGATGCCGTCACCTTCTATAAAGGGGATAATCGGCTGATTCGGGACATTTAAGGTGCCATTGCCATTGATGGTGATTTTTTCTGCCTGCATAGGTTCTCCTTTCACTTGTCTTATTTCTTGTAAGAGTGCCGCGGTTTTTTCCCGCAGCAAATCTTTATTATGGCGTGATTCAACATTAAGCCGCAGTACCGGCTCGGTATTTGATTTCCTGATGTTAAAGCGATAGTCGGTAAATTCGATACTCAGGCCATCGGTGTAATCCAGGCGGCCGCCGGCGGCAAAGTGTTTTTTTACTCTGGCGATTGCCGCCTCCGGATCATCAATTCTGGAGTTTATCTCGCCGCTCACCGGAAAAGCCTTGAGGCGCGGGGCTATGAGGCTGGAGAGGGAGCGGCCGCTATGGCTTATCAACTCGCAGATCAGCAGCCAGGGGATCATACCGGAATCGCAATAGGCGAAATCGCGGAAATAATGATGGGCCGACATCTCGCCGCCGTAAACTGCGTCTTCCTGCCGCATCCGTTCCTTGATAAAGGCGTGGCCGGTTTTGCTCATAACGGCCTGTCCGCCGGCCTGCCGCACCAGTTCCATGGTATTCCAGGTCAGGCGGGGGTCGTGAATTATTTTTTCCCCCGGATGTTTGCTCAGGACGGCCTGGGCCAGGAGCCCTACTATATAATAACCTTCGATAAAGCGGCCCCGCTCATCAAAGAAAAAACAGCGGTCGCAGTCGCCGTCCCAGGCTAAGCCCAGATCGGCCTGCCGGCGGATAACCGCCTCGGCGGTGGCGGCCCGGTTTTCCGGCAGCAGGGGGTTGGGAACCCCGTTGGGGAAATGACCGTCTGGCTGGTGCTGGAGTTTGATGATTTTAAGGGGCAGATGCTTTTCCAGGAGATCCAGAATCGGCCCGGCACAGCCGTTGCCGCAATTGGCGACTATGGTCAGGGGGCGCAGATCTGATGGATTAATATAGCTTAAGAGATGTTTAATATAATCCGGCCGGGGATTAACAGTTTTACAGCTGCCGGGCCGGGCCGCCTTGAGCGGTTTTCGGGCGGCGGTGAGGCGCTCAATGTCCCGCAGGCCGCTGTCGCCGCTTATTGGCCGTGCGCCCTTACGTACCATCTTCATGCCGTTATAATCGGCCGGATTATGACTGGCGGTAATAATAGCTCCGCCGTCCACCTCAAGGTTGGCGGCGGCGAAATATATCTCCTCGGTGCCGCAGAGACCAATATCCAGGATATCAACGCCCGCCGTCATCAACCCCCTGGTCAGAGCCCGGCTCAAGGCCGGCCCGGAGAGGCGGATATCGTGGCCCACCGCCAGGCGCCGGGGTTTAAAGCGGGCCGCCCAGGCCTGCCCGATCCAGTAGGCCAGATCCTCATCAAGCTCTTCCGGCACCCGGCCCCGAATGTCATAGGCCTTGAAACAGGCAATCGTTTCCGGTTTATTTGTCATCTACGATGTTCGCGTAAAAAAGTTTTTTTAGTGATATACTGGTATTGAGCCATGAAGAAGATGATTGTTCCCGCCTTAATTCTTGCTGTGCTAATATCGTAAAAACAACAAGACAATAGATAAGCGCTTAATAAACCACACTATTGGCCTATAACATCCCGGAATGCAGCGGTACGATTATGATCGTATGCGTGCAGCAGGTGTTCGTGTAGTGCTTACAAGTAAGAGGTCTGATGGTGTTTAACGTGAAAGACGAACAAAAACAACCGCTGACCACCTCAAGGCGAAAAAATTGGAAAAAATCAGCGAAATCCCTGCTGACAATTGTAGCATATACGCCCCTGTTTTACAAGACCCCAACAGAAATCCGGGTACCAAATCCGGGAATCCGGGGATACAATACCATTGGCTCGACCGGCCATAGAAGAAATACTATTATGTCCCCGGATTTACGGATTTAAAAAGTCATGCTTAAAATGATCAATCTGATGCATCCGTTTATGTAGAATGGTTACAATGTCAACAATGCGATTAGGCAGAAATTTCCAATATATAAAGTGTCTTTGATTCCGGAAGAAAAGGCCGTCAATACCAAGTTAGAAGCCACAAAAATCATTGCAGAAAGTATAATATAGGTATATATTCTATACCATGCTGACTTTTGAATATGATGAGAATAAAAGCAAACAAAATCTTGCCAAGCATGGCATCGATTTTGATGTAGCCCAATTACTATGGGATGACCCTGGCATGCTCGAACTCCCATCCAAGAAAGCAACTACTGAAATAAGATTTTTAGTAATAGGTACCATCAATCACAAGCACTGGTCCGCAATAATCACATATCGCGGTAAAAATATTCGCGTTATATCTGTTCGTCGCTCAAGAATTGACGAGGTAAATTTCTATGAAAGCTAAAATACTAGATAAAAAATTTGATGATAACAAAGAAGACATTCTAGACGCTTTTGATTTATCAAAAGCAAGAAGACCTAATCAAGAACAAAAGCGAGTTAATGTCGATTTTCCAGCCTGGATGGTTACTTCACTGGATAAAGAAGCAAAGCACCTGGGTGTTACACGTCAATCTATTATAAAAGTTTGGTTGGCAGAGCGCTTAGAAAAAACTGCTTCTAACAATTAGCTAAAGCGGACGTAAAAAACACGCCGCTTAGCATGGGCGTTCAGCAGCTATTGGCCGGGAAAACACTTCATGTGTATCTATCTTGCCGAAAGAATCTAACATGACTTCAGTATAGTCATCTGCCTTCGCTTTCCCCCGCTTCTCCAAGGTGTAGGTGTAACTTTGCCGCCACAACATCACCCAGCGTGCCGCTCAATCTAACCGTCATTGTTGTATGAGCCATTGTACCTCCTCAATTGTAAATCCTAAATCCGGTAACTACGGGGAGATAATACCGTTTATTGGAACAAATAGTATTGTGTCTCCGGATTTACTATATATACTGCACAGGAATTTGAATAATTTTGTCAGTCAGGAGTTCAACTCGTTTACCCGTGTTGATGACAATCCCATAGCCCGCCTTCATGTCATCGATAAAATTTTGCAGACCACGAAGTGATTTTCGTTTTACCATGGAATTTAATTTTATCTCAACTGGAACAATTCCAAAATCACCCTCTATAACAAGATCAATTTCGGATTTATCTATCGTTCGGTAATATGTGAAATCCAGTTGAGTGGCCATGGTTGCCTGGAACCCGCGAATAACCTCCTCGATGACAAAGCTTTCAAAGGAAAAGCCGGCAACGGGGTGAAGACGCAACTGCTTTACGTCTTTAATCCTCATGAAATGATGCAACAAACCCTGATCCCTAAAGAAACCTTTTTTTGCTTTTTGAACTTTTTTCAGCAAATTCCCGGTGTAGGGCTGCAGATTTCTCCATATAAATGTCTGATGGATAATGTCAAGATAGTCTTTAACCGTCGATACACTTATTTCAAGCGCCCGAGCCATATCACTCATATT
This sequence comes from Desulfobacterota bacterium M19, assembly GCA_048820955.1. Lineage (GTDB taxonomy): Bacteria > Desulfobacterota > Desulfobulbia > Desulfobulbales > VMSU01 > JAADIV01. The sequence goes on from JBMERE010000011.1 coordinate 48,870, forward strand.
TAACTGGTGACCTGAAAATTGCGCCAAAAGGATAAGAAACCGTCTGAAATTATGAATATTCAGCTTGGGGAACAGGCCTCGAATATCTCTGCCGAGATAATTTGTAATATAATTATCCACCCACTGCTTATAAAATTCTTTGTTTTGTTCACTCTCAATGAGTGGTTCGGGGAAACCACCTTTGAACCAGACGTTCATTGTCTGATCAATGCTCAGCAGTGGCTGCAATTGTAAAAAATCTTTTGGTTGAATAGTCTCCTCAGTCATCATCTTATAAAGATACGGAAAGTCTTTTTCGTAGAACTCCCCCTGTTTGAATGGCCACATCTCAACTGTTGCGATTCTACCCGCCAGACTTTCCGTAATCCCCTTGACAATGTCAGGAGAACTGGAACCTGTAAGTAAAAAACGCCCTTTCTTTTTTCGATCGTTGTCAATAACCCCTCTGAGAATCGCAAAAATTTCGGGAAATTGCTGTGCCTCATCTAAAATCACCCCGCCTGTTTCCATTGCAAAAAACGTAACGGGGTCAGAGCTGATCAACTGGTAGTCATCCGGACTTTCGAGGTCATAATATTTCCAGTCTGGCCGTAACTGTTTTACAAGTGTGGATTTACCACACTGCCGGGAACCAATAAGCGCAACTACAGGGAACATAGTCAGTAACTTATCAATTTTAGGGGCAAGATATCTCCTTTTATCCATGATATTTACATGGTACTCGTAAATATCATGGCTGTCAACCGTTGGGGAAGACCGGGAACAAAAGAAAAAGGACTATTCGCCTGTCCCATAGCCTCCTTTATTCGCTGTTCGGTGTTGAATGTTTGAGAACAAATGGTATTGTGTCTCCGGATTTCACCGGATTTCTTTGCTTTTTCCGGGATAACGAATCTGTTTTCCGGACAGGCGTAATTTACCTGTAACTGCCCCCCTCTGTTTATCCTGGGCGCCAAAGGGTTATCTTGTTGTAATAACATAGAAATACTGTTTTGTGAATGGCGCAAAAAGTTCCGGCACGCCACTTGCATTATTTACGGCTAAGAGACATTGTTCAAGATACGAATCGTAATTAATTATATATACAACGTTCTCGGGCATATTATACTGCGCGGCAGCATGATGGTTTTTCCCTGAGTTCCTCATACAAATAAAAAGGAGGATAAAGTGAAAAAAATACTTTTAACAGGTTTGGCCACAGGGCTGGGATTTATTATTTTTGCCGGCTCGGCTTATGCCCTTTCTGTGAGCTATGTAAATGGAACTACTAATGTAACGTCCGGGATTAGCTCTTATGCTGCCAACGGGTCGACCATGGACGGCATGTTGGTTACCGCTACTTTTAATGATGGCAGCAAGGATGCACAAACATGGGCGAGTGCCGGTACTGGTACCACTTCTGGGAATGCTACAGGCGCAAACTGGTCATTATCCGAAACCGGAGACACATACAATAACGCTTGGACTTATAAAGGCCCAAGCACCATCAGTAACCTGACCATTGATGCCGGGCCGGGCAGGACAGTGTTTGACGTTGTTGCTTCTGGCGATCCAGCAGTAAGCACGCCAGGTTCATTATCTGGCAGGGCTATTGCATGGTCCGCTGCTACTACTCCTTGGACAATAAGTGCCACATATTCGGGCCAGGTCGCCCTGTCTGGCCAGCAGTCGGTAGGTGATTTATATCGCTATCTTTCTATTGACTTTAGCGCTTACAATAACTCTGGAGGCACAACATTTTATTTTGTTGCCGATACAGATAAAACAACTGGTGACATAAATCCAGTTCCGGAACCTGCCACTATGCTACTCTTTGGCACTGGACTGGCCGGTATAGCTGGTACCATGCGGCGCAGGAAGAAAAACGCTTAACCGCTCCATAGTCAAAAGAACATAAAAAAGGCAGGGTCAGTTTTAATTGACCCTGCCTTTTTTATGGACTGCGGACGTCTATGGTTGCAACACATAACGGCAGTTCCCCTGCAAAAACATCATGCCTTCTAAAATCCCGCCATATACACCACCCCTTATTTTGCTGCACCAGCGATAATCATAGGAATGAGACATTACCCGAATGACTTCCATGGATATTTCATCATTCGGGTAAAATCGAAAAATTTCTTTGGGGGTTGACAAATATGCCGGAGGAAAGGTAACTGTCCCAATGGCTGAGCGTCCTTGAACGGTGGCCAACGCCTTTGTGGCCATGATCAGCCCCGGAACCTGCCGGCAGAAGATGACCATGGAGGAGGCCTTAAAGGAATTACAGAACTGTGAGGAACAAAAAATATGATCGCCGGGTCATAGCCGCTCTCGGTAATGTGGCTGAAAACGGGATTGACTGGTCTTCCCGGCCGGGAAAGTAGAACGAATAAACGCAGACAGGTCTGAGATAACGAAAAGAAGTTAGCCCCAGACCTGTTTATATAACACCAGAAACGTTTCTTTGGGTTATGGTTGTGGCGCCAGACGGTTATTAATCGCAATGGTAATATCAGACTGAGTCGCCGTAACCTTGCTGCTATCGTTTTGATAGGTTTTGGCTATCTGATACCCGCCGCCAACCATCTGAGCCTGGTTGCCGAATACCGCGTTTGTAACTACACTCTTGTTCTGCACGATTTGGCCAGAACCAGTAGTAATTGATGTGGTGATCAAGTTGGGGCCGGACAATGTTCCACCGGCATTAAAGCCCATATTACCGCTGATATGACGAACCCCAAGACTGTCCGGCTTGGATATTGTAATATTGCCATCTCTGCCCTTATTCCAACTTCCAGACCATTTATTGTTACCAAAATCAATGGTCATCGTCACCGGAGTTCGGTTGGCCATAGTTAAACCCGTATAATTAGCCGTAACTTTGCCCGCTTGTAAACTATCTATGGCGGCCTGGCTGGTTGTAGTTCCATAGACGAAGTACTCGTAATCTGTTCCAGTAGAACCGTTGGGTATTATTCCAGCGATTTTATGCTTAATAGCATTTCCCCAGGCACCCACGACCATATCCAGATTCCAGGGCTTGTATTTTAGAATGTAACCGGTCATTCTACTCCACTGCGTGTGCGTCTTTCCCGAACCGTCCTCTATCTGTTCCCCTTCCTTATAGGCATATATAGGAGTAGCGCTGACGACATCAGGTAACGGGAAATTGTTTTCCAGATATGCAAATGTTCCGTCAGGGTCATACGGATGGTGCTGGTCGGGATCAAGTAATACACCCGGCATCGACAACGAATCTGCCAACGGATAGTTGTTCTGATCGGCCAAAACAGGAGGGCCAACATGGTAAGAAACTGTCCGAGTCGGCTGGAAAGACTTCTCTAAATAATCCACAGACAAATCACCTGTATATGAATGAGGAACAATGGATTCAGTATAGAGAGCCAGAATCCGCCCGTAGTGCGGATTAGACTCAACATAGGAATTATCCCATGAATACGTTGCCCAGCCAGCATGTTGCGGAACCAGCGGAACAGGCGGTTCCGGCGGCGGTACCGGATGATGCGGATGATAGGTATATTGACTCGGTGGCGGAGTATAGGCGACAAACTGCGGGCCGGCCGCCGGTCTTGCCATCACGGCCCATGGGCCCCATTCGTAAACCGACAGATCGCCTTTTTTCTTGGCCAGGGCCGTGCTGCCCTGGAGCAGGGCTACGCTGATTATCGTGGTCAACGCAATTTTTGAATATTTCATTTTTTTCATCGCCATACTCTCCTCTTTTCTATTTTTGCACCAGAGACACCCGGCCCGCTGCTGTTAGAAGGGTAAGCGCTCCACAAGCCACACTCTCGCATACGTTAGAAGGTTCTGCTCAATGTGACCGAGGTCTGTTCTCTGGTGTATTCATACAGATCAATATTTGAATTATTTTCGGTACGGATATAATTACCGCTCAAGGCCCAGTTTTTCAGCCATTTATATTTAAAGGTGTGACTTACTCCCAGGGTGTATTTACGTGTTCTTTCCTGGCGGGCCCGGTTGAACAGGGCTTCTTTGCCTTCATAGCTGTAATGCGTATCATTTATCCGGCCGTATAGTGCGCCGTTTGTCCAGGGCCGCCAGCTGATACTGGCATAGAAGTCCCGGCCGGTATCACTGTATATGGTTTTATCCGCGGTTTCCCTGAACAGGCGCACCCCGGCCAGCAGTCCCACCCTGGCTCTCACAAAGGTTCGGCCGATGGACAACTGCCCTGAAAGGTAGTTGCTGTTCCGGCCTTTATCTATATCCCGTTTATAGATTCTGACGGTATAATCACCATCCAGGCTTAATTGATAGGCTCCGTTGGCAAACTGTTTGGTGTAGCTTGGCAGCAGGGAGGAGAACCAGGCCAGATCCCGGTTGCCAAGCCGGAGATAACTGACCTGGGCCGCCAGATTGGCCCGCCAGTCCTTTATTGCGACAAAGGCCGGGCCGGTACTGAAACTGACTACATCAAGGTCATAGGCGTTTTCACTGTAATAGTCGCGCCGGTAGAGGCTGAGGTTGTCCTGCCACAGGAAATTGGCGTTTTTCTGGCCGAAGCGTACTGTCTTGCCGGTCTCATAGCGATGAGCGAGATTTGCCGAAAGAATCGTGGCTTGATCGCTCAGAGGCTGAGACCCAGGACTTACCTGGAGCAGGGCGCCGCCGATATTAACCACATTAGAGCTCGGCCCGACATTGATATTGGTGTCATGCATCCAGCCGAGGGCAACCGACGGCTTCCAGGTATGCCCCGGCTTCATGCCCTTGGCATCCTGGTTGATCTGGGCCATAAAGGCGAGAACTGTTACCCGCACGTTGGGCGGAGTTTTGGGATCATCAAGCACCTTCCGGGCTAATTTCCGGGCCTTATCGTAATCATACAGGCGGTAATAAGTTACCGCTAATTCCAGCCGGGCCCGCTGCAACAGGGGGTGATTGGTGAGGATGTTATGAAAATCAGCCGCCGCGTCATAGAGCTTGTCTGCAGCGCGTTTTTTCATGGCCTCTAAAAACTGCTGCTGGGCTGAATCAACCGGCTTGGTTTCTGCTGCCCCGGCCGTCTGCGCCGCGGTTGTTATCGTCAGGCAGACCGCCAAGGCAATATAGACCTTTTTGCAACCCCGTAAAATAACTTCTCCCCGCTTTACTTTTTTCATGTTTAACTCTCCAGTTCCCTATAAATTTAAAAAAAAATTAGTACTCAAAGGAATTCCCATCCCCGTTTTCATTATTCGTATAAGTGAAAAAAGTCAATACGAAATGTCATGGGAATATTACAGGGTTACAGGGGGTTCTGGTGAGAGTTCCATGTTATTGTATTATGTAATACTTCTTGAAGCAATAAACATGCCATTTGCAAAAAAAACATAAATGTCGTGTCAGCCGGTATTGGGAACATTTAGGCAACACCCCGTCACTTAAGGGAAAATCAGGCAAAAATGCCTACGTGAAATTAACAAGGAAAATCAGTACAGGAAGGCCTTGGGTCTGGCGTTTCCGGAACGGCGAACCGTGTTGTCCGTTGTTCCGGAAAAAGGGCGTGGCTCGTTTGTCGCTTAGGTTTTTTCTGCCGCGACTCACGATTCGTGCTATAATTGCCGGAAAAACTATTATCAGCTGTACAGCTGATTTTTATGGGAGTAAGCGTTCCACAAACCACACTCTTAACTTTATAACATCTCGATTAAGCGTTTCAGGGGGGTCGTGGAGCGCTTACTGATGGGAGGATTTTGTCATGCTGCAGCCTATGGATAAATTAGCCGCTCTTTTTGAGGAGATGGAAACGGCCTATGAGACGACCGCTCGTTTACTTGATTTCTCCTGCCAGGGCTGCCCGGATAACTGCTGTAACAGTTATTTCCGTCATCATACCTATATCGAGTGGGCCTATCTGCGTCAGGGGTTTGATGCGCTGCCGGATGAACGGCGTGATGCCTGTCTGAAGCGGGCCGAGGAGTATGCCCGGCAGGCGGGGCAGGCTCTGGCGAGAGGTGAGCGGCCGGAGATTATGTGCCCCTTGAATGATGAGGGCCGTTGTGGTTTATATACCCATCGCATGTTAATCTGCCGCTTACACGGTGTACCGGCCACGATGCGGTTCCCCAACGGTCAACGCCGTTCATTTCCCGGCTGTTTTCGCTGCCAGGAAATTACCGGGGGGCGGGACAACGCCCCGGCCATGGATCGTACCCTGTTCTTTCAGCGCATGCTGCTCCTTGAGAGGGAATTTACCGGGGCGGCGGGCAGTCTGCCGCGTCTTAAAATGAGTCTGGCTGAGATGTTGCTTAAACCATTGCCGCCGGCATTACCGGCTTCCCGGTAAGCGGCGGTAATTCGGGAGCAGAATGATTTTCGTCGACTGCCGTGAAAAAAATTATGCCCCCTGTGTCTTGCCCTGAGAACCAGGGCGGTATTTTGTCAGCTCCTTATCATCTCCGCCACCTGAAAGGCAATCTCCAGGCTCTGCTCGGCGTTTAAGCGCGGATCACAGTTGGTGCAATAGTTTTCCTGGAGGTTCCGGGCCATGATGTTACGGCCGCCGCCCATACATTCCGTTACGTTATCACCGGTTAATTCAAAATGGATGCCGCCGGGAACGGTGCCTTCGGCCCAGTGAATTTCAAAGAAACATTGGATTTCGTGGAGGATGTCGTTGAAATTTCTGGTCTTATGTTTGGTCTCGGCCGTGTAGGTGTTGCCGTGCATGGGGTCGCAGCTCCAGACCAGATTGTATCCCTCCTTTTTCAGGCCCCGAAGCAGGGGCGGTAGGAATTTTTCTATTTTTTCAGCTCCGAAACGGGTAATCAGGGTCATTCGGCCCGGTTCGTTATCCGGGTTCAGCTTATCAATTATACGTTTGATCTCGTCTAAATCATGGTTGGGCCCGACCTTCATGCCAAGGGGATTTAAAACTCCGCTTAAAAATTCCACATGGGCACCGTCTAACTGCCGGGTACGGTCGCCGATCCACAGCATATGGGCGCTGCAGTCATACCAGAGCCCGGTGGTGGAGTCCTGCCGGGTCAGGGCCTCTTCGTAACCTAAAAGCAGGGCCTCGTGAGAGGTGAAGAATTCTGCCTGTTTGATAACGGGATTATCGACATCCAGACCGATAACCTCCATGAAATGCAGCGCCTGGTCGATTTGCTTGGCCAGGCGTTCGTAGGAGCGGCCCATGGGGGAGGTCTTGACAAATTCATTATTCCAGGCGGTGACTCGGTTTAAGGCCGCGTAGCCGCCCTTGGTGAAGGCCCGCAGGATATTCAGGGTGGCGGCGGCTAAATGATAACCCTTGACCATCCGCCCTGGATCGGGGGTTCTGGCCTCGGCAAGAGGCTCCGGGCTGTTGACCATATCGCCCCGGTAACTGGGAAGTTCAACCCCGTTTACCATCTCGGTGTCAGCGGAACGGGGCTTGGCGTACTGCCCGGCGATACGGCCTACCTTGATGACCGGTTTGCCGCCGGCGTAACTCAAGACCACGGCCATCTGCAGGATAACCTTCAGGGTTTCCCGGATGCCGGGGGCGGTGCAGTTGTCGAAATCCTCGGAGCAGTCTCCCCCCTGGAGGAGAAAGGCCCGGCCCTGGGCCGCCTCGCCTAACAGATTCTTCAGGGTTCTGATCTCACCGGCAAAAACCAGGGGCGGTAATTTGCTGATGGTCTCCAGGGAGCTTTTTAGCTTTTCCTCATTGGGCCAGTTAGGCTGCTGAAGGGCAGAAAGACTTTGCCAGCTTGATTTAGTCCAGTTTGTTTCTTGTGTAGTCATGGTGGTATTCTCCAGAATCTTTGCTAATTCGGGTAGTTATTGTTGATGGCGTTGTAGTTGTCATGAAACGAAAAGTCCATCATTGGTTCAGCCTTCCGGGGCGTTTGGTATGGCGCAGGGGCCGCCGGTACAGCATATTTCCTGATCAAAGACGTTTAAGATTCTAAGCTCCTGCTCGCGGCGTTTTGTCGTGGGAGGCGGTGAAAATACCGCCTCCTTAAGGAGGTCTGATGCCTGCTCCCGGCTTGGTATTTTGTCCATGCCCCGGGCCAGGACTTTAGCGTTGTTAACTGCCAGAAATTCAGCGTCTTCACCATTGGTTACCACCGCGTAGGGAATCTGGTAATCAGGATTTAACACCCTGGCGGCGGCGACGGCCGGGCGTTCACGGGTTACCAGTGAGCCCGGCCCGTAACGTACTATCATGACATAACGGTCTAAAAGGCAAACCGTCAGGTCAATGGTAGAGGTTACAAAATTTTTATTAAACAGAGTTTCAAGCCGCAGGCGCGGGATGAGTTCTTCCCTGGCATAACCTTTTTCCTCCACCATAAAACGGGCTATTCCCTGCCGGTAACGTTCGTCATCGGTATCGACAATGCTGTCACCGGTGAGATAGTCGGTCATGGTGCCGTAGATCAGGTGATGGGTTCTGAGATCAGCCATGATATTTCGTCACGGAAAAATGTTCATGGAGCGCTTACCGGATAAAAACAAGAATGCCCAAGGGACGCTATCACCTCGGGCATTCGTCTACGAAGCTTCCTGCTGCCGCAGGCGAGGGCTTACAGCTCAAGCCAGGACTCGGAGAATACCGATTTACCAACCAGGACGTTATATGTTTTGTAATGCTGTAATTCGACCTCATCCAACTTGGAGGGGTCAGGATCGTTGCCGTCCATCATGCCAAAGACCAGATCAACGAGATTCTGGCGCTTGCCGGTGGCAATGGCCATTAACTCGGGATCATAGGAGTTGACGATGGCGGTCTGCAGGCCGTTCTGCATCAGCATAATAAGGTAGGTGCGGTCAAGATATTTACGCAGATGTTCGGCAACCCCGTTGGAGACATTGGAAAGACCGATGGTGGAACTGGCGCCGGGGGCAATATCCTGTACCATGCTCATGAATTCCAGGCCGGAACGGATTTGATCCACCCCGAGGGTAATGGGGGTGGCGATGGGGTCGAAAAACATCTTCTCGGTGGGAATTCCGGCCTCGGCCAGAGCCATCATCAGGTCAACGGCCATGGCGGCCCGTTCATTGGAGTCCCGCGGCATACCATCCGGGCCCCAGAGCAGGGCCACTACGTTGCAGCCCATCTCGGCGGCTACCGGGATCAGTTTTTCCATCCGTTCCGGCTGGGCGGAGATGGAGTTCATCAGGGCGCCGCTCTTGTTTTTAACTACCTTGAAGCCGGCGGCCATGGCATCGGTATTGGTGGTGTCAAGACAAAGGGGGGTGTCGGTTACCGCCTGCACGGTCTCCACGACCCAGGGCATCAGCTCAACGCCGTCCTTGCGGGCCGGGCCGATATTAAGGTCTAAAAAACCAGCGCCGGCGGCGCTCTCTTCTTTGGCCATCTCTTGAACGGGGCCGGCTTCACGGGCCTTCATGGCGTTGCCGCTGCGGTTGCCCATGATATTGATGCTTTCAGCAATGGGTTTGATCTGAGTCATTTAATCCTCCTCGTTTGCACGTTAATGGTTTGAAACTTATTAAACCCGAATTTCGGGATGGTTTACGAAGCTGTAAAAACATAAATTAACATATTTATCGTTATTCAGCCCAATTGTCAAAGTTTTTCAGCCCCCGGTCATTTTTTTAAAACAGGCTGTGGCTCAATGAACCGGGGATTAGTACGCCGTTCTGTAAAATTTAACATGTTTTCTGGCAGTTAGATTTTCAGTTTCGGTTTGAACCTTATACGAACACCGAACACATTTACCCATCTGTGTTCCTTGACAAGTTGTATCTTGCTGGATACAATATCTTTTATGAAATATATTATTGAGAGTACTAAACAGTTTGATAAGTGGTTTGGTAAATTAAAAGACAAATCAGTAAAAGTAAGAGTTCTGGCTCGTTTTAGCCGAGTTGAAAATGGAAATTTTGGAGATTTTAAGCCACTCAATAACAGGCTGTCCGAACTGAGGTTCTTCTTTGGTGCAGGGTTGCGAATTTACTATACAGTCAAGAATAATAGTGTTGTTATTTTGCTTGTTGGTGGTGACAAAGACAGCCAGAAAGAAGATATAGTTAAAGCCAGTGAACTCCTGGTTGATATGGAGGAAGAAAATTATGACATTTGAAACAAAAACTTTTGACATCGCTGAGCATCTCACAACCCAAGAGGAGATCCGTGCTTTTTTACAAGAAGTGGCAGCTACTGGTGATGAGTCAGATTTTATCCACGCATTAAACACTGCGGCCAGAGCAGCGGGAATGACAGAAATAGCTAAAAAGGCAGGTGTTACAAGAGCAAGTCTTTACAAATCATTGAGTGAAAAAGGAAGCCCTAAATTTACAACAATAAGCAAGGTAACTAAAGCTCTTGGCTGTAAACTGGCTGTTACTTGAAAAGGCTCGTGATAACAGTAAGCGCCCCATGAACACCCTGCTGTACGCACTTAAGCCCCCCCGATACAAATAATACCTTTGTATAATTTAACGGGCGTAATAGAGGGGATTGGGATGGATAACCGCGGCCTCATGGACGTAAAAGATATGCCAGCCCTCCTTTTGAGCCCGACGGGCATAAAGCATGAGTGATAATGGGGAGAGCCGGCGGCGCGGCAGGCCGATATCCTCGATTAACTGCGGTCTGATGATGAGCGCTCCGCTCCACAGCCAGTCCACCTCGGTGTTATGGTCAGGATTGGGGGCCGGAAGCCGCCGGGAGAGGGGCAGCCCCAGGCATAGTCCCAGGCTGGAAAGCCCACGGGGGAAGAGCCGGGCAACTGCTTCCGGCCTGCCGTAGGCATTTAAGACCCGTGGAGAAGCCAGGCCCGTGTCTGGATTGTCATCCATGAAATTTACCAGAGGCAGCAGGCTGCCGGGGTGGATAACCGCGTCGGCGGCCATAAGCAGGATATAACGTCCCGCTGCCAGTTCAATTATCTGTTTATGGGCCTCGTTCTCCCGGCAGCCGGGCAGCGAAAAGAGTTTTAAACGGGGAAACTCAAGCAGTAATTCATCATCGTTCTCGGTGCCGATATTGGCTAAAAAAATTTCCACGGCCACCGGATCGGCATCTTCCTCTATTGAACGCAGCATGGGTGCCGCGGTCTGGGGGCGGCGGTTGAAGACGGCGCATACCGAGATGTCCGGGATTATGGCGGGCATAATGATTCAGGAGGCCGGAGACAGAGGATGGGATTCAGAGATATATTTGTCTGTTGTCATCAGCCCTCTTCCTGCCGTTTTCTGCTCGCTGCCCCTTGTTTTCTATCCTCTGCCACGGAGGGGAAAAAAGCCATATTGGTATGGGGCAGAAAGAGAGAAGCCATATAATGGTTCATAAACTGGGGATTTTCGCTCAACTCCATGTTGGTCATTATGCTGCTGACCATTCCCCTCTCCCGAAAACGTTTGTGATCGGTGAGACTGATTCGGGCTCCCATCAACGAGGCATTGCCAAGATAATAAAAGCGTTCCCGTTTGATATCAGGCAGAAGGCCGATGGTGATGGCCCGCTCCAGGTCTATATATGCCCCGAAATTACCGGCTAAAATAATTCGTTCAAGATCTTCAAATCCCATGCCCACTGATTCAAGCAGACTGATATAACCCGCAAACATTGCCCCTTTAGCGCGAATAAGGTTATCAATGTCCACTTCGGTTATGACCAGATCTTCGCCGGTGAGGGTGTCGGTGGACCAGGCCAGGACATACTCGTAATTGTCAATTCCCTCACGAATACGGGGGTGGTTGAGGTGGCGGTTGAACTTGCCCTGCTGGTCAATGACCCCGGCGGAAAGCAGTTCGGCCACAATGCTTATAAGCCCTGAGCCGCAGATGCCGCAGGGCTTACTGTGCTCAATAGTGATAATCATGGGATCCAGGGTGTCGGGATCAATGTGGAAGTTCTCAATGGCCCCGGCCGAGGCCCGCATGCCGTGTCTTATCCCGCCGCCCTCAAAGGCCGGCCCCGCTGAACAGGCGGCGCAGATCATCCAGTCGCTGTTGCCCACGACAATCTCGCCGTTGGTGCCGATGTCGATAAAGAGGGTGAGGGCCTCGCTCTTGTGCATCCGACAGGCGTGAACCCCGGAGGTTATATCGCCGCCCACATAGCTGGCTATCGAAGGGTAGAGGAATAGACGCACTGAGGGGTGGGCGTCTATTCCCAGGGCGTTGGCTCTGGTCAGGGGCATCTGATTACAGGTGGGGACATAGGGGGCTTCCCGGATGAATTTGGGGTTCAGGCCCAGCAGGAGGTGGGACATCACGGTGTTGCCGGCCGCCATAATATAGGTGATATCACGGGCCGCGATATCTTTTTTCGCGCAGACGGTGGCGATTATCTTGTTAATGGACTCTACTACCTTGGCCTGCAGGGTTTGCAGGCCGCCGGGCCGCTGGGCGTATATAATTCTGGAGATAACATCCTCACCATGACTGATCTGGCTGTTATAGCACGAGGCCTCGGCCAGAATTTCGCCATTATTGAGGTCTAAAAGGATAGCACCGAGAGTAGTGGTGCCGATGTCTAAGGCGATGCCGTAAAACTGGCCGGTGGTATCGCCTGGCTCCACGGCAATGATACGGTCGGGCTCTTCAGCTCGTTTGCCGCGCAGCATGATAACCGTAACCTCCCAGTTGGCCTGGCGGAGGATGAAGGGCAGCTCCTGGAGCAGGGCCGGATGATCGTAGGTGGGTTCTTCGCAGTCGTAGCAGCCTTTCCTGATGGCCCGCATGAGGCGTTGGAGATCCGGGACGTTATCCTCGGTGCTGGGGGGATCAAGACGCAGAAAGCGTTTTTCCACCGGCGGGTCGATATCCCATTGCCCCACCAGGGAGTCAAGATTATGGGCTGAAATGGCCCTGGTAGTCTTGGGCCGCCGTTTGATGCTTGTGCCGTCGCCCTTGGTTTTGGGAATTATCACCGTGAGGTCGCCGTCGATGGTGGAGTTACAGGCTAACTGCAGACCGGAGGCCTTTTCCGCCGCGCTGAGGGGGCTGGCCTGGATGGTGGGAGCGCTGCCTTCGATAATTCTTACCTTGCATTTGCCGCAAACTCCGTTGCCGCCGCAGAAGGCGTTAATATAGATTCCGGCCCTGGCTGCCGTGTCTAAGAGGTTATCTCCCTTTACAGCCTTTATCTTGATATCTTCGGGTAGGAAATGTATAGTACTTTCTTTCATTTAGGTCTCCGGAAAGGGCCGGTGCCGGCCCTTGTGATTATAATCAAGCCGCCTGCCGGCGATTTTAGAATAAAAAATTTTGTCTTTTTGTCATTGTTGGAGTAAAAAATAAAAATAGTAATTTAAACAAAAAATGACATTTACCCAAGAACTAATTAAAATTCCGGCCGCGGCCGCTTTTCTGCAATTTGATGTCAAGTCAGGCGGCTGGGAGACGAATATTCAAACGGTGCGGCGGCTGCTTGCCCGTCTGCGGCCTCATGCCGGTACTATTGTTGTTTTGCCGGAGTTGTGGGCCACCGGCTTTGCCTGTGACAGAGTTGATGAAATGGCGGCATTGACTCCAGAGCTTCTCAAAGAAACGCAGTGCCTGGCGGCCGATTATGACATTCTGTTGGCGGGATCGTTTATGGAGGCGGAAGAGGGGCTTTATAATACCTTGTTCGTCTGCGGCGCGGCCGGAGTCTGCGGTCAATACCGCAAACAGCAGCTCTTTGGGCCCACGGCCGAGGATAGTTATTTCCGGCCGGGCAATAATCCTCTTCCGGTTCGTACTCCTCAGGGGCTGTTAGCGGCCTTGATCTGCTATGATCTGCGCTTTCCGGAACTTGCCGCGTCCCAGGCCGGGCTGGGAGCCGGACTTTTTGTGGTTGCCGCTCAATGGCCCGCCTGCCGTCTTGAGCATTGGCGCGCCCTGCTGCGGGCCAGGGCCATTGAAAATCAGGTCTTTGTGGCGGCCGGCAATTGTTGCGGCCGGCAGGGGGATGTTGAGTTTGGCGGCCATTCCATGGTTATCGCTCCCGACGGCACAGTACTCATTGAGGCCGGGGCCGGAGAAGAAGCCGCGGCCATTGATTTAGACGCGGGGCAGCTGCAGAGACTGCGGGCTGATTTTAATACGGCGGCTCCCTCACCTCATCGTTTCGACGATCAGAATAAAATTTATCCAGCCTCTGAGCTAAGCGATAAATTTAAAGGTCTGCGGGCGGCCGGACGGCGTCTGGTTTTCACCAATGGCTGTTTTGATATCCTCCACCCCGGTCATGTAACCTATCTTGAAGAGGCCCGCCGGCAGGGTGATTGTCTTGTGGTGGGATTGAACAGCGATGCCTCGGTGCGGGCGATTAAAGGCCCGGAGCGCCCGGTAAATGACGAGAGCAGCCGGGCCCGGGTACTGGCCGCTCTGGGCTGTGTGGATTATGTGACAATATTTAATGAGGATACCCCTCTGTCCCTGATAAAATTATTACGGCCTCAAATTCTGGTCAAGGGCGCGGACTGGCCTCTGAGCAGTATTGTCGGGGGAAAAGAGGTTGTTGACTGGGGCGGAGAGGTGATAAACATTCCCCTGGTGGCGGGGTGTTCAACCACCTCGCTGATTGAGCGGATACGGGAGTCAGCGGGGCACGATATATGAAGATGAGCAGGGAAGCTAAATTTGACATTGCTGAATATATAAGGGTTATGGAGGGCTATCTTGGCGGCCAGGACGGCCCGGCCAAGTCCTTCTGGAAGGCCCTGAGCTTCGCGGTGGACGCCCATCAGGGCCAGATGCGTAAATCCGGGGAGATATATGTCAGCCATCCCTGCCGGGTGGCCCGGATTATTGTTGAAGAATTCGGCATGGATGACCCTGACACCCTGGCTGCCGCCATTCTCCATGATACGGTGGAGGATGTTGAGGCGGTGACCATGGAAAAAGTAGGTGCTCTTTTCGGCCGTAATGTGGCGCTCATTGTTGACGGCTGTACTAAAGTTACTGATTTCAGTGGTGACCGGCAGTCCTTTTACCGTATGGTGCATCGAAAATTATTTTCCGGGGCCGCCTCCCGCTTTGAGGTGATTCTGGTCAAATTAGCTGACCGTCTGCATAATATGCGCACTCTGGATTCCATGCCCCGGCATAAAAAGCAGAAGATTGCCGAGGAAACCATTAATATTTATGCCCCCTTAGCCCATGTAATCGGTTTTTTTGGTCTTAAACGGGAGCTTTATGATCTGGCAATTAAATATAAATATCCCCGCCAGAGCCAGAAGCTGGAGGCGAAAATAAAGAAGATCGCTAAAGAAGTTGAGGAAACAGAGATTCGCGAGAAAATCTGTAAGGTACTTGACGAGTCCTGGATTACCGCGGAGGTCTACGTGGTGGTTAAGGGCTTGTCCGCCTATTTTGATCCTGAAGCCAGGGTTTTGATGAAGGAGGTTGAGACCCCGGTGGAGATCATTATTTCTGTTGAAGATGTTCAGACCTGCTACCGTACCATGGGTATTGTTAATCAGAGCTTCCCGCCCATTCCCCGCACTATCCGTGATTTTATTGCCAATCCCAAACCCACGAGTTATCAAAGCCTGCACGCCAGGGCTAATGTCAAGGGCCAGACCTATCTCTTTAAATTCCGCACCAGTGAGATGTACGAAGCGGGCCGGATCGGCATTGTTAATATGTGGCGCCAGCACCGCCGGGATCATTCCGCCTTTGAGCAGGATATCCAGGAGTTATTTAACGCTCTGGGCGGCAGTGAGGGGATATCCTGCGCCGAGGTCATAACGGCCAGCGGTAAAAAAGAGATATACACCTTTACCCCCAAAGGGGAGCGTATATGCCTGCCGAGTCACAGTCTGGTGCTGGATTTTGCCTTTAAGGTTCATTCGGAGGTGGGGCTGCGCTGTGTATCGGCGGTGGTGGGCAGTGAGCGGGTCGGCCCGGAACATGTCTTACGGGATGGTGACCGGGTGCGGATTATTACCGATAAGGAACCGGTGGAGTTTGAACCGGCCATGCAGCAGCTCTGCCAGACCCCCAAGGCCAGATCCATGTTAGCCCGGACATTCCGCCATCGGCGGCAGCGTCTGGCCCGTACCATTGGCGGCTCATTACTGCGCCAGGAATTGAAGCGCTATGGTCTGCCTGTGGAGCTTAAGGATACGGCTGGTATGGCCAGGGTGCTTACCCATTTTGAATTATCAACTTTTGGAGAATTATGCCAGCGGCTGGGTATGGGGCAGCTGCGTCTGCAGGTCGTGGTGGCGGCCGTTATATCTCTGGCCTTTGAGGGGCGGACGATTTTAGAGCCGCCCACCGGGGCCTTTAATCATATTTTCCTGGATAATCTTGATCCGGCCTGTATCAAGATGTCCCGCTGCTGCGCCCCGCTGCCCACCGATAAGGGGCTTTACGGTCTGCTGAGTGAACGCGGCCTTTCAATTCACCACAATGACTGCCGGCGGTTCAAATCTCTTGCCCTGCAGCGGGAGGATGTGGTGGAGGTGCGCTGGCAGCTCAAAAAGACCAGGGTCTCCAAGGAACAGACTCTGTTTATACCCCTCGAGGTTAATCGCAATCGGATGCTTATGATTTTAGGGGTGGCTCCGGCCGAGATGGTTATTCATAACATAGGCGCTCTGGCCGTTAAAAGGGACAGCCGCTCGGTGTGGGAGATACAGTTCAGTGTTGATAATTTGCAGCAATTAAAAAATGTGCTTAATCATTTCAGTAAAAATCGTCTGTCGTATGAGATATTTCTTGAGACCTGAACAGTTATACTTTTGAGTCTTAGGATTTGTTCCTCAATAACCTTTACAATCTTATTTGTAAGGAGGAAACGGTGATCTATAAAAAGTTAACAATATGGTTGTTGTTCTGTCTTGTTCTGGCTGGTATGGCGGCTGTCTCACAGGCGGCGGTTTATGTTGATAACGGAGATGGAACCGTCACCGATAATCAGCAGCGGGTGATGTGGCAGCAGGCGGATGACGGTAAGGAGAGATCGTGGCCGGCTGCCGTGAAATATTGTAAAAATCTGGATTTGGCCGGTCATAAAGACTGGCGTCTGCCGGAGATTTCTCTGCTCACCGGGCTTCTGGAGCCGGCTAATTCACCCACCGTTGATCCGGCTTTGCGGGTAAAGCCTTCTTATTACTGGTCGGCCACTGAGGGGGCAAATCCCAATACCGCTAAATATGTAAATTTCTTTTATGGTAATGCTTACGCCTATAGTAAGGATAATAGTTATTATGTGCTTTGTGTCCGCAACGCGGCGCCGAAAAAGGTTAATAACCTGGCGGTCTCGGTTACCGACCAGATTGCTCCGACAGCGCCCTATGAGGTTAAATTTCAGGCGAAGATAACCGGCGGCACCGCGCCCTATTTTGTTGAGTGGGATTTTGGTGATGGGGCAACGGCCGGCATCCTGGAACCCAGGCATGTGTTCGCCTCTCTTGGTACCTATAAGGTGCTGCTCACCGTCTCTGATAATGATGGCGCGGTCAGCTCGGCGGCGGTGGAAATAGTGCTGCCCCCGTCGTCGGCCGGGAAGGGAGAAAATACCGCCGCTGCCGGTGGCCTTAAACCAGAGTCGGCGGCGGTGTCTCCAGTGGTTTCTGCAGAAAACAAGGTTGTGAACAACGGTGCGGTCACAGAAGGAGAGGCCGTTAATAAAACTTTGCCGAATCAGGAAACCGGCAAGGTTAACACCCCGGAGACGACCGTAAAGACTGGCGGCGCTGGGGAAGAAAATTCTGTCGCTGCTTCGGTGGTTAAGGTCGATCAAAACGTAGGCGGGAACGAGGCTGTTACAGCCGGGAATAGTATAGCTGTAAAGCCGGAGTCATCATCTGGGAACAGCTCCCTGGCGCCCCTGCTGGAGATTAGTGCCAGCGGCCGGAGCGGGGATAATAATGGCCTGGGGCACGGTATTCTGGCCTACGCCATGGTTAACGCCCTGCATGGTGACGCGGACTGGAACAAGGATAATATTATTATGGCCCATGAGCTGCGGGCCTATATGACCGCGGCTGTGGCCAATATCTCCATGGGCGCGGTTAAGGCCAAAACCACCATGAGCGGGGATGATTTCGGGATTTGTTCGGCGGCAGGTACTACCTATCTCCTCGCCGTGGGCCTTGATAAATATCATGATGACTTTCCGGCTCAGCCCTTTGTTTTAGATGATATACCCGCTCTTCAAAAGGCAGTGGCCGGTAGATGTGCCATAACCAAAAGCATGGTGCTTACTGGTAAACATGCCAACCGGGCCGAGTTCCTGAATGCCATGCGCCGGATCGGTGCTCTCTTAAAACCGGCAGATCGGGTTATATTTTATTTCGCCGGGGTTGGCAGGCAGCAGGATGGTCGGCTTAACCTGTTTTTCTATGATACCATCAAGGGCATGACCGCCTTTACCGGTCTTTTTTATGATAATATAACTTCCTTCCTGAGACAGCGTCCGGGAGCCGGGGTAACGGTCATTCTGGAAACAGGGGTCAGGGGACGGTGAATAAAATGAAAGATGGTGATTTTACCGGCCCTGATTATGTTGGCCGTATTCTACTGGGGGGCTATTCCAACGCTCTGGTGCAGAGGGTTAAAGACAATATAGTTTCCCTGCGGACTCTGGAATCAGCCAGTGTGCCTGTTATTCCCTATATATCGGCCTGGCGTGATGACGGCCGGGTGATCTGGTATGAGCATGTGGGCAAGGGTTTCTGTGAGTTGCTTAAATGCTCCTGTGCCGAGGTGGCGGAGGTCTTTCGCCGTTCCATTATCGACCGTCGTCAATATCGTTATGTAAAGGTGGAAGAGAAGGTGGAGGAAGAAATTATTACCCGTGACGAGTTGGCCGGTTTCTGGCGCGGTCTGCGGGACGAGGTTAAAAAGAAGGGGGCGGTGGATGCCGTTTATCATGTTCTGAAGGGTGAAGAGTCTGTATGGCTCAAGGATCAGGCCCATATGGAGGCATTCCCCGACGATGGGGTTTGTATTTCGGTGGGGCTTCTTTCCGACGTAACCAAGGAAATGGAACTGAAAGACCTTTTTGAAAAGATTGGTTATATCGATGAATTAACCCGGCTGCCCAAGCGCTCTATTCTGGATCGGATTCTGGAGATTAATATCGGCAATCTCCAGCGCGGGAATATAAATGATTTTGTGCTGGTGATGATTGATGTTGATAATTTCAAGCAGGTCAATGATAATTACGGTCATCAGGCTGGTGATTATGTTCTGGCCAATATGGCTGAGGTTATGAAGGCGACAACTCGCAAGCATGATGAGATAGGACGTTATGGCGGGGAGGAATTTTACGGATTTACGGTTGGTGATCTGGAGCTTGGCCAACGTTTTGCCGAGCGTTTACGCCGGAATGTTGAACAAACAGTTTTTGAATATAAAGGTCGGGTGATACCGGTTACCATTTCCATAGGGGTGGCCGCGGCCTCGCAGATAAGCAGGGAAAAGCTGACCACGGAGCAGCTGATTTTTGTCGCTGATAAACGTCTGTACGCCGCCAAGGCCGGGGGGCGGAATATCGTGGTGTCTACTGATAAACCGGAAGGCTGACTGTAGATGCCTGGTTCAGCTGAGGTCTCAGGTCCAAAGGGTAAGGCGCCAAAGGTGTTATGTATAGCCTGCCGTTTTTTTTATATCACCTATGAGCCGGCTCTGCCCTACGGCTGCCGGGCCATGAACTTTAAATCCAGGCAGATGCCTTCCAGGGTGGTTTTTGCTAACTCCGGCCTGCAATGTCAGGCCTTTCAGAGCAAGGGGTAAGTTTGGTAACTTCAGCCGCGCCACATAACACCGAACACCGAACATTCAACACCGAATTATGAATCAACAACAAAAACTACTTATATGGTAAGCCAACAAAATATTGTTAGATCTCCGTAAGCACAACTGTATTCGCTGTTTTTTTTATTCGGTGTTCGATGTTGAATGTTCGGTGTTGAATGTTCAGTGTCGGAGTCTGCGCTTACCTGGACGTTCAATTTTTAAACGCTGATCTTAAACAGCCATATTTATGTTATTTTCACAAATTTGTATTGCACCGTTTCGGCTGGGTGACATCCGGACAGGCACGGGGGCGCCCCCTACAGGCTCTTAATGAACTCCGCCAGGAGCTTTTCCTCTCTGCTTTCCAGAAACAGACCGAGAGCGGTAAGCCGCTTAATTATTTCCGGCGGGGCGGCATGTTCCACCCGGCAGGCGCTCCGGTCGGCCAAGTCTTCATCAACGGCCAGAATTCTGATAAAAAAATTCTTCAGGGCCTGGTGGCGCTGTACCACGTCAAGGGCCGCCCGCTGCCCTCTGGCGGTCAGGCTGATGGCCTCGTAGGGGGCGTAATTAATCAGTTTTCTCTTGCTTAATCCCCGCAGGGCCTCTGTCACCGAGGCTCTGCTCACCTTTAAGGCCTGGGCAATATCCTTGGCTCTGGCCTGCCGCTTATTACGGCTGAGATGGAATATTACCTCAAGATAATCCTCCTGGCTGGCACTCAGTCCGTCCATTTTATCCTCCAAAACCCATTAATGTGCCGACTTGATAGATTATTACGGCCATGACAAAGGCCAGGGCGGTGTTAAAGAGGATGGAAAAGGCCCCCCAGCGCCATGAACCAGCCTCTTTACTGATGCAGACTACAGTGATAAAACAGGGGGAATAAAACATGACAAAAACGATGAGAGACAGGGAGACTACCGGTGTCCAGCCCGGTGATCTGGTAAGAGTCCGGGCCAGAGAGCTTTTGTCGCTGCCTGCCTTGTCCCCCATGGAATAGGCTGTGGCCAGGGTGGAGACAATTACCTCTTTGGCCGCTACTCCGCCGATGAGGGCGATATTGGTCCGCCAGTTGAAGCCGGCCAGCCGGCTTACGTGTTCCAGGCCCCGGCCGAGATAACCAGCTACGGAGTTTTTAAGCTTGAGCTCCGCTTCTTTGCGGTCAAGGCGGGAGAGAAGTTCCCGGCGCTGTTCGGCGCTGCCGGAGCTTGTGGTCTGGATAATTTCCTGACGTTCCTGATTTAAGGCCTGTTGTTGCTGGGCCGGAAGAGCGGGGTAAGACATGATTACCCACATGAGGATGGATATACCCAGAATTACGGTACCGGCTTTCTGGATATAATGCCAGGTTTTTTCCCAGGTATGGATCATCAGGCCTTTAAAGGTGGGGAAACGGTAGGGCGGCATTTCCATGATAAAGGGGGTGGAATCTCCTTTAAGGATGGTGAGACGGAGGAATTTGGCCGTGAGGAGAGCGGTCACCCAGGCCAGGAGGGTCAGGAAAAGCATGAATCCGGCCTGATATTTGGCGAAAAAGGTGCCGATCAAGAGGGCCAGAATCGGCAGCTTGGCTCCGCAGTTCATAAAAGGGGCGGTGAGCAGGGTGGCCATCCGTTCACGGGGGGAACGCAGGGTGCGGGTGGCCATAACTCCGGGGACTGCGCAGCCGCCGGCAATGCCGCCGGAGACTATATAGGCCATTACCGAATTGCCATGCAGGCCGAAAATCCGAAAAATCCGATCCAGCATAAATGCTACCCGGGCCAGATAGCCCGAGTCCTCAAGGAAGGCCAGGCCCATGAACATGAGCATGATCAGGGGCACAAAACTCAAAACCCCGCCCACCCCGGCGATGATGCCGGAGATCAGCAGTGACTTCAGGGGGCCGTCGGCCATTAGATGGTTTACTCCCCGGGCCATAAGGTCGAAGAAATCAGCCACCCAGGCCATGGGCAGGGCGCTGAGGCCGAAGGTGAACTGATAGAGGCCGAAGAGGACTGCTATCATAATAAGGGGGCCGATGAAACGCTGGGTCAGAATCTTGTCTATTTTGTCGGAGGTGTAAAGGCGGTTTATGTCGTATTGATGGGAAATTACCCCCTGCATGAGGATGGATTTGATATAACCGTAGCGATAATCAGCAATAACTGCCTCCGGGGTAGTCTCCAGGGTACGCATGGTGTGGCCGCTGATTTTTTCCACCTTGGCGGCCAATTCCTCGTATAAGCCTTTATTGGCCCGTATTCCGGCCTCTCTGAGCTGGGAATCCGCCTCTAATAATTTCAGGGCGGTCCAGCGGGGATGGTAGAGGTCGGTGAGAAAGGCGGCGGCCTTGATCTTTTTTTCCATGGACAGGATGATTTCGTCCATATCTTCACCGTAGGAGATGTTTGCCGGCCGCCACTCATGCTCCTGGGCCGCTAATTGAGCGGTCTGTTTCATTAATTCGTCGATGCCCTCACCCTTGCGGGCGACAATGGGCACTACCGGTAGATTGAGCAGGCCGCTTAACTTCCGGCAGTCAATGGCAATCCCCCGTTCCCTCGCCACGTCCATCATATTAAGGGCGATGATTACCGGTACCCCGATTTCAAATAACTGAGTGGAAAGATAAAGATTACGTTCCAGATTGGCGGCATCGACAATGTTAATCACCACCCGCGGGCGTTCCTGGAGCAGGAAATTACGGGCCACTATTTCCTCAACGGAATAGGCCGCCAGAGAGTAAGTGCCGGGCAGGTCAACTATCTTCAGTCTTTTGCCGTCACATTCATATATCCCTTCTTTTTTTTCTACCGTAACCCCAGGGTAATTACCCACATGCTGGCGGGCGCCGGTAATAGCGTTGAAGAGGGTGGTTTTACCGGCATTGGGGTTGCCGGCCAGGGCGATTTTGTATTCAGCGCTCATCTAATCTTCTACCTCAATTTCAATATGGTCGGCTTCGTTATTACGCAGGGTCAGGGTGCCGCCCATTACCCGCAGGGCAACCGGGTCGTTCAGGGGTGCCCTGCCCTGCACGGTGATTACGGTACCCGGTACGATACCCATTTCCCTTATCCGGCGGCCCAGCTCCCCGCCTACTTTGACGGCAACGATGGTGCCGCTTTGATTCCTGGCCATCTGGCGCATTAATATTTTAGACATTTATGTACTTTCTCCTATGGGGGGTGCGTTACTGCATTGTGGTATCCTGCCGCCCGTCTCTGGCAGTGGTTACGATAAAATAAGATAAGATAATGGGCGTGTCAATAAAAATATTAGGGCAGCCTAACTTTCTGGGCGGCTAATGATGAAACAGAGGGAAATGGAACGGAGTGGCGGAAATTCAGCGTGGAATAATTTTTACTGGTCGGGGGAACGGATAAGCGCCTGAAGGGGCCTCTGTGATCTTCTGGCGTATAGAACTTACTACGCCGCTTTCCGTTTTCTTTTGTTTCTTTTTAAGGCGGCAAGACCTGCTAAACCTGTAGAGAACAATAGTATGGATGCCGGTTCCGGAACCGGCGTACTCGTTGCGGTATTGTCGAAAAAGGCGCTGACAATTTTAATATTGGCGTCTTGTTCCGTTGACTTATATTTGTCGTTTGTCCAGGAATATGTGACTGTGTAGTCGCCAGCAGTTGCTATGTCCAGGTTAAAGAAGGCGTAATTGATCTCGGTTGCGCTGGCAGGGATATGTAACAGAGCACTGGTCTTGTCGTCAGATGGGAATAGCAAGTTTGATGAGATATTGAAAAAGGTGTACCAGCCGGAGGGGCCGAGTGTATCGCCATAATTGACGGCGTTGAGGCCGATATTCCAGTTGCCCGGGGTCAGATGAGCGCTGTATTTTACCCACAGGTTACCCCAGTTGGTATAAATGGTGTTGTCTTCTGCTCCCCAGCAATAAGAATGTTGCGAGATGTCGCAAGTTGTTCCGCCGGAAATGCTGGAAAAGTCGGTTCCGTGGAGCTCTATATCTGCTCCCGTGTACGGAGTTGCCTGAACGGGGCTTGATATGCCGACGAAAAATAATACTGTTAATATTGTTTTGTAATTCTTTTTCATTACTGATATCCCTGTCTGTTTGCCTGTTTCGCGGCTTTCAGGGGCAGAGCCTGAAAAAGGCCCGGACTCTGTTTTACCTGCCTGCTTACTGTTAATTGAGTAAGTTTAAGCAATATATATGCCAAAAAATATCAGGAGATGTTGTTGGTTGAATAGCTATTAAGATCAGGTGGTTATCTTTAGTGTGACTGAGTTGTACCTTTGTCCGTGAAACCGGAAAGTACTCTAACCCCGGAAAAAACATCCTGGTTTCCGGAAAACTTTCCAAAAATATAAATATTTGGGGATCTAATACTTGTGGAAAGCCGGAACAGGCTTACAGGGTGCTGGACTTACGGTAGAGTCCGATTTCCTGGGAGATCTGGGCCGCTAATTCCTCAATGGATTTACCGGCGGTATTAATGGTGGGAAGATTGTATTTCATGAAAATCTGCTGGGCCTGTTGCAGCTCCTGGCGGCAGCAGGCCCGGCTGGCGTATTTGCTGTCCGGGTAACGCTTCTGGCGCATGCTTTGCAGAAGTTCCGGGTTGGTGGTGAGACCCACCGCATGTTTGCGGTTGCGGCGGATGGCATCGGGCAGGCTGTAGCTGTCCAGATCGGAATTGGTGAGGGGGTAATTGGCGGATTTGAGTCCCATCTGGGTGGCGAGATAGACGCTCACCGGGGTCTTGCCGGCCCTGGATACCCCTAAGAGAATGACTTCGGCTTCGTCGTATTCGTCTAATTTGGTGCCGTCGTCATGGCTCAGGCAGTAATTGATGGCCTCGGCCCGGCGGGCCATACTGACGTTATCGGCCTGACGGGCGAAACCGGGCATCAGGATGGCTTTAGCTTCGAGACAGTCTTCCAGGCGGTTTAAAAACACCGCGCAGACATCGAAAAGTTCTACCTGCGGGTGATCGAAAATCTGCCGGATCTCGGGATCAACCAGGGTGCTGAAGATCAGCGGCCGCCGGCCGCCGGACTGTTTAAGGATGTAATTCAGGGTGCTGCGGGCCGCGGCCGTGGTGTTTATAAAGGGGAATTTCTCTTCAAGAAAATTTACTTCCGGAAACTGGCAGAGCAGGGCCTGGCCCAGGTTGATGGCCAGAATGCCGGTGCTGTCTGAAATATAATAAATGTCCTTGGATTTCCACATGGGGAAATTCTACAGCATCCAGCTCCGAAAGGCATCATGAAAATTATGACGCATATTTCTTATTAAGGCTGGAGGAACAAAATCGTTGTCATGTCCGGCCGCCGCTTTGTTGATGGCCAGATCACCCACGGCCGGAACCAGAGGGGTCAGGCGGGGCAGGCGGTTTATCATTTTCCTGGCTCTGGTCATCATGGTTTCACCTGGATCTGCTGATCTGTCATGGTATCCTTTAGTGCTTGTATTTATATCCGGTTCAGGGAGAGACTTATGACTGCCTCTGTTGTTCTCAGAAGTGGCGGCCGCTGCCTGTTCGTCAAGATATTTCGTAAATTGCTGCCATTGGGCCTGTAAAATATCGGAGAGTGAGGTACCTGATTGATCCCGGCCGGTTTCTGTTTTATGTCCGGTAAGCAGGTTGCTGAAGCCTGCCGTCTGGCCCGGCACGGGGTGATAAGTCAGGCGGGAGGCTGCAGTCGTGGTGTTAGTGAAGGAGGCCTCTACCCGGTTCAGGGAACCCATATCGCCAAGGTTCATGGCTTCGGATACCGCCTTCTTCGTATCACCCTTGAAAAAATCATTGGCAATGGAGCTTAAATCATCCAGTAATCGTCCGAGATCGGCAAGCTCTGTGGGGTTCAGGTCGCCTTGAACCTGTATGCTCTGCCGGCTGCCGGAAAGCTTAGTGGTCAATAGTTCCAGGCCGTTATTATTCCCCCGCGCCTCTGTCTGACGGCGGCTGGCAAGGGTGGTGCTGATACTTATCCTGTCTCCCTCATCGGTAGTAATATTTATTACAGCCTCCTGCCTGCTGGCCAGCAGACGGCTGAAAGATGTCCCGCCTGAGGAAGCCGGCGGCGGGGAAAGAGGCGGGTGGCTGGTATTTACACGCATGATTTTCTCCTTTTGACATTTTATCGCTTTGCCTTATTGCTCTTTTCGGATAATCTGACTGGGAACTTGATTTTTTTTTTGTCATAATTCAGCTCGCGGACGCAGAAAAATATTGGTGATAACGGAATGAAAATCAATAATATAATTGACGCGGAGGATTTTGTAGATTCTCTGGCGGGCAGGCGCCCGGCCTCCGCTAAAATCATGGTTGATAAGGTAATTGATTCTCTGGAGTTAGGGGTGATGTATTATGAGCAGAAAGATAATGTAAAAGGTACCAGGCGGCTAACTGCCTGTCTGCGGATTCTGAAAGATTATCGGCGGGTAATTATTGATCTTTAACGGCCCCGGTGCCGGCCGCCGCTTTCAATAAGGAAAAATCAGTTTTACCGGGCTATAATAATGGCATCAGAATTTCAGAATATTATCATAATTGACAGTCCGGCTTATGATAATCATGATACCGGCGGCGGTGAGTACCCCGAGACCCCGGAGCGGGTGCGGGCTGTCAGAGAACGGTTGAATTCCGGGCCTCTCGCTGCCTGTCTCAAATGGGTTGTACCGCGGCCGGCGGCGCGGGAGCGGCTCATTGCCGTCCATGACGAGAATTATCTTTTTCGTTTTGAGGAGGCGGTGTTAGCCGGGCAGACCTGGTTTGGTCATCGGGACAACCAGATATGTTTTGATTCCTTTGACAGCGCTGTTATGGCGGCAGGAGCCGGGCCGGCCGGAGTTGATCTGCTGGAGGATGGGGAAGCAGAACTTGTATTCTGCCCGGTCAGGCCGCCGGGCCATCATGCTGAACGGGCCATGGCTCTGGGTTTCTGCTTTTTGAATAATGTTGCCATAGCCGCTGATTACTGGCGGCAGGCTTACGGCCGGAAGCGGATATTTATTCTGGATTTTGACGCCCACCACGGTAATGGTATCCAGGCCGCCTTTGAAACTTCAGGCTCTGTCTTTTATGCCAGTATTCATGAGCACCCCACCTACAGCTTCCCCGGCAGTGGTTATGCCGAGGAGCGGGGATTTAACGGCGGCAAGGGCACTACCTTGAACATCCCGCTGCCGCCGGGGGCCGGAGATGACATGGTCTTAGAGGTGATGAGGGACAAAATAGGCCCGGTTCTGGAAAAGTTCCGGCCCGAGGCCTTAATTATCGCCGCCGGATTTGACGCCCATGGGCAGGATGATATGTCGGGGCTGGATTATTCCACTATTCTCTACAGCCGCCTTGGCGGCTGGATAAGGAAATGGGCCGGGCAGTTCTGCGGCAGCCGGGTATTGAGTATTCTGGAAGGCGGCTATAATCCTCCGGTTCTGGCACTGAGTGTTGAGGCTTATCTTGCCGGTCTGGCATATAATAAAAAATATAATAAAAAATAAAAAAAACGGCGGGGAGGGGCAGAAATGTATATTAAGAAATATATGACAGTGAACCCATGTGCTGCCGGACCGGAGACTACTATTGCCAGGGCATCTGAACTTTTAGCGGAGCATAATTGCCGCCATCTGCCCATTGTTGATGAGGAATCCCGGCTGCTGGGGATGGTAACCGACCGGGATTTACGCTCTGCCTGCCCCTCGATTTTAGTGGCACCTCAGGCCCTGACTCCGGAACAGCTTGAGGTGGCCGGGATGCCGCTCAGTCGGATTATGAGCCGGAATATTGTCACTCTGACTCTGCTTTCTACTCTTGATGACGCTCTGCTGCTGCTTGACCATAAAAAGGTAGGGGCACTGCCGGTATTAAGTGACAGCGGACGGTTGGAGGGGATATTCTCCACCCGTGATCTTCTGCAGGCCTATCGGCAGCTCTTCGGACTGGGGGAAAGAGGCTCCGCTCTTGTCTGCGTTCATGAGGACGGCCGGCCCCGGCCCCTGAGCCGTCTTGTCCGGGCTCTGGAGGAACATGATATTCACTTCAGCCGGATCACCAGAAGGAGTAAAGCCGTGGGCCGGCCCGTGATCTATGTCCGGGTCAACACCTTTAACCTGCACGCGGTACATCGGGCCTTGGAGGAGGCCGGTTTTACCATGGAAAATCAGGGCGCTTAGCTTATGCTCACGGCTTTATTCACTCCTCAAGCCATTGCGGTTGTCGGAGCCTCGCGGCGACCCGGTAAGTTTGGCAATGTTATACTTCGTAATCTCATGGAGGGCGGCTTTGCCGGTAAGATTGTACCGGTTAATCCCCGCGCCGGGGAGATTATGGGTCTGCCGTGTTTCAGCAGTCTGCGCCAGGTCCGGGATAAAATAGATCTCTCTGTAATTATTGTTTCTCAGCCCCAGGTTTTACAGGCGGTGCATGATTCCATTGCCGCCGGAGCCCGCGCCCTTATTGTAAATTCTACAGGTTTTAAGGAGGTCGATGCCAGGGGTGCCGAGCTGGAAGAAAAAATTGCCGAGATCTGTACACTGCGGCAGATCAGTCTTCTGGGGCCTAACTGCCTGGGATTGATCAATACCGGGCATCGGCTGAATATTCTTCACGGGGCGGCCATGCCCGGGGAGGGTGGAATTTCTATGCTGTCGCAGTCCAGCGCCATCTGCGCCGCCTTCCTGGAAGGTATGGCGGCCAGCGGCTTAGGGGTCGCCAAGGTGGTCAGTCTCGGCAATAAAGCTCAATTAACCGAGGTGGACATGCTGCGGGCTCTGGGGCGTGATGAGGACAGCAAACTTATTGCCGCCTATCTGGAGAATATTGCCTCTGGTGATGATTTCGTCAAGGCGGCCGAGGGGGCCTCGAATAAAAAGCCGGTTATTATTCTTAAATCGGCTGTAACCCAGGCCGGGCGCCGGGCCGCTGCCGCGCATAGTGGTGAACTGATAAGCGATGATACCGCCTATGGGGCGGCTTTTAAGCGGGCCGGAATTATTCGGGCGGAAAGTTTCAGCGCTTTTCTGGATTATACCCTTGCCTTCTCCCTGCAGCCTCTGCCGGCGGGCCGCCGGGTGCTGGTAATTACCAATGCCGGCGGACCGGGTATAATGGCCGTGGATTCTCTTGTCCGGGCCGGGCTGCGGCCCGCCTATATAGAAGCTTCGCGGGCCTTGGAGTTAGAGGCCGGGCTGCCGGCTGCCGCCACTGTTTATAATCCCCTTGATCTGCTGGCGGACGCGGGGCCGGAGCGTTACGAAATCGCCATTAAGACGGCTCTGGCTTCGTCTAATGTTGACGCCCTGCTTGTTATTATGGCGGATAGAGGTAATGATAAGCCCCGGGAGACTGCCCTGGCGGTTGTTGGGGCAGCCAGAGGAGACAAACCGCTTCTTGTTTCTTTTTTAGGCGGTCATAAAAAAGAGATCAGCCGCCTTCTGCGGCAGGGAGGCATCCCGGCCTATAATTCCTCCGAACAGGCGGTGAGTGTGATGGCGGCTATGTGTGATTATCAGGCCTGGCGGCAGCGTCCGGCGCGCGTGGTTACCCGTTTCCCGGTGAACCGCCGCCGGGTGGAGCGGATTATAGCCCGCCGTCTGCGGGCCGGCCGGTTTGTTATTGCCGAGGGCCGGGCCAAGGATATTCTGCGGGCCTATGACTTTCAGATCCCGGAGGGCTGTCTGACCCTGAATGCCGATGAGGCGGTGGAAGCGGCCAGACGTTTAGGTTATCCGGTGGCCTTGAAAATCAGTTCGCCGGATATTATCCACAAAGAGGAATGCGGCGGGCTGCGTTTGGGCTTAAGCAACCGCCAGGAGGTGCTTGATGCCTGTGACCTGTTGCTGCTCCGGGTGCGGCAGCAGGTTCCCGAAGCGCGGCAGGTCGGGGTTTATGTTGAGAAGATGCAGGAGCCCGGCCTGGAAATTATTGTCGGTATGCATCGTGACCCTCAGTTTGGGCCTCTGCTGATGTTCGGTCTGGGCGGTGTCTTCATGGAGGTCTTAAAGGACGTGGCCTTTTATCTGGCTCCCATTACCTTTGATGAGGCCATGCAGATGCTGACCAGCACTAAATCCTATCAGAGTATCCTGAACGGCCGGAGTCGGAAGGGGCTGGATTTTGCCGCTGTCGCCCGTGTTTTGCAGAAAATAAGTCAATTGGCGACGGATTTCCCCGAGATCAGCGATCTGGAAATTAATCCCCTGATGATTAACGAATCATGTTCCGAGCCGATGGTTATAAACGCCGGCATTACCTTGAAAAAACAGGTAAGCGCTCCATGAACACCACCCTGCACACGTTGACCGGCCGCAATATACAGGGGGTATGATTGCACCCGGTCAACGTGCACATGGCGGCGTCCCTGAGTGGTATCGCTTTTATACGACGATCGCTTACAGTTTGGGGGTGTTGCAAATGTCAAGGTGTGGTTCGTTTGTCGCTTACCCTTGAAAAAACAGGTAAGTGCTCCATGAACAGTTACGAAAAATCGTTGAATGACCTGTTCTCTGAACAAGGCGGCGAATAATTTATGAACTCAAAACAGCCGATAGAATTTGATGCTGACTGGCAGCGGCGTTACAGCGCCATGGTGGAGTCTGTCGAGGAGGCCGTATCTCATGTCGGCCCCGGTCAGCGGATATTCATCGGTACCGGCTGCGCCGAGCCGGAGGCCCTGGTTCAGGCCCTTACCAGGCGGGCTGATGAACTCATCGACTTAGAGATTATTCACTGGCTCACCAAGGGTTCTGCCGCCTATGCCGCCCCGGAGCTGGCCGAATGTTTCCGGGTTAACAGTTTTTTTATCGGCCATAATGTCCGGGGGCAGATTCAGCGGGGGCTGGGTGACTATACCCCGGTTATTCTCTCGGAGCTGCCCGCTCTCTTTAAATCAGGTCAGCTGCCCATTGATACCGCTCTTATTCAGGTAACGCCGCCGGATATTCATGGCCGGGTCAGTATGGGTATTTCTGTTGATATAGTCAAGAGCGCGGCCGAGAATGCCTCTCTCGTTATCGCCATGGTTAATGAGCGTATGCCTTATACCATGGGTGATACCCTGCTCGATATTAATGATCTCGATATTCTGGTGCCGGTTGATACCCCGCTTCTGGAGCGGGCCTCGCTGGCGGTGCACCAGGCCACGGAGACCATCGCCCGCCACATCGCCGCCCTCATCGAGGATGGTTCCACTATTCAGTTTGGCATGGGGCGTATCCCCGGTATCGGCCGTATTCCGCCGGCGGTGATGAACTTTTTGAAGGACAAACGTGATCTTGGCATTCATACCGAGATGCTCACCGATTCCATCATCGATCTGGTTAAATCCGGGGCGGTTTCCGGCCGCCGCAAGAATATTGACCGGGGCCGGATAGTGGCCTCTTTCTGTATGGGAACCAGGCGGCTCTATGATCTGGTGGATGCGAACCCCCTCTTCTCGTTCCGGCCCTCTGATTATGTTAATGATCCTTACGTTATCAGCCGCAACGATAAGATGGTTTCCATTAACAGCGGTATGGAGGTGGATCTCACCGGCCAGGTCTGCACCGATTCCAGCGGCGGTAAGTTTTATTCGGGGATTGGCGGTCAGGTGGATTTTAACCGGGGGGCGGCCCGCTCCAAAGGGGGCAAGCCCATTATTGCCATATCCGCTCTTGATGAGAACGGCGCCTCCCGCATTGTCTGCCGTTTAAGCCCCGGAGCCGGGGTGGGCATCACCAGGGGTGACGTTCATTATGTGGTCACTGAATACGGGGTGGCCTATCTGCACGGTAAGACGGTGCAGGACAGGGTTCTGGCCCTGATCAGTATCGCTCATCCTGATGTCAGGGAACGCCTGTTCAAAGAGGCCATTGAGACTAATCTTATCCGCCGGGAGCATGCCGATGTGGAGGGCGGTTTTGTGGTTACGCCCGCCCGTAAGCAGAAGGTGGTCTGCCTTGATGACGGGGTACAGATTACCCTGCGGCCCGTCAGACCCACCGATGAGCAGGGTATCAAGAATCTGGTTTATGCCCTGAGTCAGGAAACCCTTTATTACCGTTATATGACTCACAGCAAGCAGTTCGGCACCCGGCAGATTCTGGATTTTGTCTATGTGGATCATCGGAAGAATGTTACCATTGTCGCCACCACGCCGGAGGCCCATGGTGAGGATATAGTGGGGGTGGGCCGTTATTTTCTGGATGAGTCCTCCAACCGGGCCGAGGTGGCCTTTGTGGTGCGTGATGAATGGCAGGGGCGGGGAATCGGCCTGCTGCTTTTCAGGCGGCTGGTGGTTATTGCCCGGCAGAGCGGTATTGCCGGCTTCACCGCCGAGGTGCTGCGGGATAACCGCAAGATGCAGAGTATCTTTAATAAATCAGGTTTTAAGGTCACCCAGCATCTTGAAGATGATATTTATTGCTTTAAAATGGATTTTCAGTAAAATTTTGGTAACTGTTCAGCTTCGGGTAAGCGTTAATTAAATTATTTTGTTCCTGCGCTTCTGCGTGAGAAACGTATAAGGCTCAATAAATAAGGAGAAAATTATGTCTGATTTTGATAAGGCGCTGGCGGTGGGCAGACCGCCCAATATTGTTAAATTATTTCCGAACTCCAGGGCTCTGCTGGTGAGCGGCAAGGTAATTGACCGGGCCATGACCGCCAAAGGGCGGGCTATGACCATTGCCGCCAACGGCCGCAACAATTTTGTCATTCGCGGGGTGCTGCGGGCCGCGCAGCGGGCCAATGCCTGTGTCATAATAGAGATTGCCCGCTCCGAAGGCGGGGCCAATGCCTATTGCGCCACCAATTACTGGAATATGGCCCGCCAGATTGATGCCGCCTGTAATGAATTGGGGATTACGGTGCCGGTGGCGGTGCATGCCGATCACTACGGCATTAAAAAGCCGGAGGACGTGGCCTTTGCCAGGGAGGAAATTCCCACCCTCTTTGAGGCCGGTATAACCTCCATTGCTATTGACGCCTCGCATATGACTGATGATGAAAATCTGCTGGCCAATATCGCCCTGAATAAATATATACCGTCCTGGGCCGGGCTGGAGACCGAGGTGGGGGAGATAAAAGGCGCCCAGGGGCTTTCCACCGTCGATGATGCCAGGTTCTTGATTGAGGGCTTAAACGCCCACGGTATCTTTGCCGACTGGATTGCCCTAAATAACGGCACCACCCACGGTCTTGAAGCGGCCGGAGATGGGATTCAGGTGGATTTAACCGCCGAAATTCACCGGCATCTTGAGCCCTTCAAAGTCTCCGGCGCCCAGCATGGAACATCGGGTAATTCCACTCAGCGTCTGCTTGAGATTGCCGCTCGTACCCATACCACCAAGGCCAACGTGGCCACCGCCCTGCAAATGGTCTCCTGGGGTCTGGAGGTCAATGACTATGGTAACGCCATTCTTGACGCTGACGGGAATTTCATTAAGCTTAAGGGCGAAGGGGTGAAGGAAGAAGTGTGGGAGGATATGCTGGCCTACGCTGAGAAACAGGGTTGGAAGGGCGGCAATTTTAAAAAGCTGAATCTGCCCTTTGAACCCAGGCTCATGGGTCAGCCGCGGGAGGTGCGGGAGCGCATGGTGCAGCGGGTAGAGGATTTTGTCTATACTTTATTGACAGAGGTCTTTAATGCCGGGGACAGCGCTCCTCTGGCCATAGCGGAGATATTAAAGGCCGGTTCTTACGATCCGGGGAGTAAAAGCCAGCGTATTGCTGACCCTCAGGATTGGACGGAAGACAAAATAAGGGCCAGGGCCGCGGAGCTGGTGGTTAACGAGAGCCCGGCGGGTGATTTTGATGATTAGAATACGGAAGGGGAGGTGGGGGCATGATTTCATGCTTTTCTTTTTGCTGATGGACCATAAAAAGTCCATCTCAGGAATCGCATAAAAACATGGACATCCCCTATCTCACGGCCCCCAAAAAAGGCCCGAATCATTCGTACGATTCGGGCCTTTTTGGGGCCTAAGCTAAAAACAGATAAGCTGTTTTCAGGCTTTTTTTGCCTTCCTGCGGCGCAGGCCGGCAATACCGACAAGTCCAGTACCAAGAAGCAGCATGGTGGCTGGTTCGGGAACTGGGGCAACATTGGAATCAAAAGATGTACCAGCACCTTGAATTGTTCCAGTCAATACAAAATCATAGCTTCCTGCGGATGGAACGTATGAAGATATCTGCTCAGTTCCAAAGTTAGAAAAGTCAGCAATAGGTGTTCCATTTAAAGTTGCGTTTAAAGAAACAGTGCCAGAGCCAGCCCCACCGAATTCGGTTATCCAGCCAGTAATAGAAGGAGATAAAGTAGACCAACTATCAGTCAGAGTAAAAGTAATTTTATCATTTCCTGACAGGATCCCGGCGCCCAAATGCAACTTAGGAAAATCAGCGCTGCCAATTGCAGGATAGCTGCTGGCTCCGGCAAAAGTGACATCCGTGGAACCAAGGTATCCAGCATAATATACTGCTCCATCCCCTGATGTACCCGTTGAGTCCGCAGAATCATTAATAGTAATACTATCGGTTCCATTAGTTAATGTTAGTGTAGGCAGTGCCATGGCGCTGCCAGCCACAAACAACGAGCCAACCGCGGCAAGGGCTAAACTCTTTAATAACGTCTTTTTCATGTCTTTCTCCTTTGTTTTTTTTATTTCCTTTTTTAAAAGGATGATTATTAAGATTATTATGTCAAAGTTAACAAGCAGGATGTGTGCCAGTGTATATGTTTTTTTTGCTCCAATGCTGGTGCTTGCTGCTAACTGCTGGTAATTTATAGATAAAAAAACAGGAAAGCATAAAAGAATGTCTGGTGTATCAGGTGCTGGTGTTCTTTGCTGCTGCTGATTATTGTCGAAATTCCGTTAATCCTTCTTTGAATCCGGAAAATTGTCCGCGTATCCGGAATAATTTTTTTTTATGCTTTAATTACGGATAGTTATAATTTGCCATTGCTGCCGGAAGGAATGGAAAATCATTTGGGCGGCTGCGGCGCTTTTTCGTGTTATTCGGGGTTGAGCTCTAAAAGCCGTTGGTCTTGATGGAGTTATGTGATAAATAGTATAGACTCGTCAATGTTTTGCCTTGGTGCTGCCCCACGTTGAATGGTTACCCGATGTTATTATTTATTTTCAGGAGGAGTTATGAAATTTCTACAGATGCTGATGGTCGCGGGATTGATAATGCTTACTGCCGGTTTATCTGCCGCGGCGGCCCCTGCCGGCAGTCGGGCTGATGGTCTTTATGCCCGGATGACGACTTCCAAGGGTGATATTTTTTTGCGGCTCTATTTTAAAAAGACGCCTTTAACTGTGGCCAATTTCGTCGGTCTGGCTCAGGGTAGCAAGGATTCCGACCGGGGGAAGGGGGTACCATTTTATAATGGACTTATCTTTCATCGGGTAATTGCAGGTTTTATGATTCAGGGCGGTGATCCCCAGGGTAACGGCCGGGGCGGCCCTGGTTATAAATTCCCCGATGAATTTAATTCATCTCTGCGTTTTGACGGCCCCGGAGTTCTGGCCATGGCTAATGCCGGGCCGGATACCAACGGCAGTCAGTTTTTTATTACCAGGGCCGCTACCCCCTGGCTCAATGGTAAACATACCATTTTCGGGCGGGTGGTTGAGGGACAGGATGTGGTTAACGCCATCCGTCAGGGTGACAAGATCAAACAAATTAAAATAGTGCGCCGGGGGGCCGCGGCCAGGGCCTTTAAATGTGACCAGCAGGCCTTTGATAAATTATTGGCCCGGGCCGATAACAAAATTTTAAAGGCAAAAGAGAAAAAAGCGCAGGCGGTGGCCAGGATTATTGCCCGGAAATGGCCGGGGGCGGTCACTACGCCTTCGGGGTTAAAGTATGTGGTTATTAAAAAAGGCCACGGCGACACGCCAAAACCGGGTACCATGCTCACCGTCAATTATACCGGCCGTTTACTGGACGGCACCAAGTTTGACAGCTCTGTAGACCGGGGACGGCCCTTTAGATTCCCCGTGGGGATGCACCGGGTAATCAAGGGCTGGGATGAGGCCTTTTCAGGGATGCGGAAGGGTGAAAAACGTATCCTTATCATCCCGCCGCAGTTAGCCTACGGTTCCAGGGGGGCCGGACGGGTTATTCCGCCTGACGCGACATTGGTCTTTGATGTGGAGCTGATTAATTTTTAAAAACAAAAGGTCAAGATGGAATCTTATTATCAACCCTGTGATTTACCCAGATTCTCTGAGATTGGTGAAGAGGCCCCGGAGCTGGCGAAAAAGTTTTTTGATTATTACGGCGCTGTTTTTGCCGACGGAGCCCTTTCGGAGAGGGAAAAGGCCTTAATGGCTCTGGCGGTGGCTCACGCCCTGCAATGTCCATATTGTATTGACGCCTATACTCAGGCCTGTCTTGAGAAGGGCTCCAACAAGGCGGAGATGACTGAGGCCGTGCATGTGGCGGCCGCCATCAGGGGCGGGGCTTCTCTGGTGCATGGAGTGCAGATGCGGGCGCGTGCCGATAAATTATCGATGTGAATCAGGAATCAGGAATCAGGAATCAGGAAACTGGGGGCAGGACGCTGGAAGCAGGAAATAGGAAACTGGGGCAGGACGCTGGAACCAGGTCTCCGGGTGTGAATTTGCCGATATTTAAGCCTTTTGCTCAGACCCTGGAGGAGAATACTTCCGGCCTGCGGCGGGGAGAAACTCGTACCCTGCAGATTAATACCGGGCGGCTCTGTAATCTATCCTGCCGTCATTGTCACCTGAGTGCCGGACCGGGGCGGAAGGAGATTATGGATGGGGAGACGGTGGCGGCAGTCATTGCCGGCGCCCGGCGTCTGTCCTTTGCCGCTGTTGATGTCACCGGCGGTGCTCCGGAAATGAATCCCCATATTCTGGAGCTTCTGACCGGCCTGGCACCTCTTGCCGCACGTCTTATCTTACGTTCTAATCTGGTGGCGGTGTCCGGCCGCCGCCGTAAGGAAATTTTATCTCTTTGCCGTACCTGTAAGGTAGTTATTGTCGCTTCCTTCCCAGCGTTAAATGAGGCCCAGACCGAGGCGCAGAGGGGGGAAGGGGTGTTTGCCCGCTCCCTGGAGGTTCTTCGTCTGCTGAATAATATGGGTTATGGGTGTGAGGGGAGCGGTCTGGAGCTGAACTTAGTCTCTAATCCCGCCGGGGCCTTTGTTCCCAGCGGTCAGCAGGCTCAGGAACGGCGGTTCCGGGAGGTTCTGGGCCGTAAATGGGGTATATCCTTTAATCATTTGTTTTCCTTTGCCAATGTCCCCCTGGGGCGTTTCCGGGACTGGCTGAAAAGGCGGGGAAATTATGATGATTATCTGCTTCGTCTGGCCGGGGCCTTTAACCGGGATGCCCTGTCCGGGGTTATGTGCCGGAGTCTGATTTCGGTGGCCTGGGACGGCTTTTTGTATGACTGTGATTTTAATCAGGCCGCGGATATTCCCATGGGCGGTGTGCGGCGGCATATCAACGATTTGCGAAGGCTGCCGGAGGCGGGGGAGCTTATTGCCGTTGGCGATCATTGCTATGCCTGTACCGCCGGGGCCGGATTTACCTGAGGGGGCTGTATTGATTCCTGAGGTTCAGGAACGCGGATGAGGGTTCGGTTTTAAATATGATGAATTTGTAGTTGACTGCGGCACCAAGCAAACATGTCAGGTCTGTAATAGTTCTGCCTGACATTTAATATTGATGAAAAAGGTAAAAAAATGAATATCGCCTGGACTACATTATCAACTTTGGCTGAAGCCCGGAAAATGGCGGCTGAGCTTATTAAATCCCGTCTGGCGGTCTGTGTGCAGGTCGAAGGGCCGGTGAGCAGCTATTACCTCTGGCAAGGCAGGGAGGAGAATTCTGAAGAGTATCGTCTCAGTATCAAATTCATGGCCGAGAGGACGGAAAAGCTGGAGGCCTGGATTGTGGATAATCATCCCTATGAGGTGCCGCAGTGGATTACGGTGGCTGCTGAAAGGGTGGGGGACAGTTACCGCAGATGGGCGGAAAAGGAGTACGGCCTGGAACCTGTCGTGCCTAAAAAGGATGGGCATACCGCTAAAAAGGAGGTGCTGCGCCTCTCCAAGCAGGGGCGGAATTATCTGCGCAAACACCGCTATCACGAGGCGGAGCGTTCTTTTCTGCAGGCCCTGGAGCTTGATGTTAAAAACGCCTATATTCTGGTGGGGCTGGCCGATACCTGCCGGGAGTTGAAGAAATTTGATCAGGCCATAAAGTATTACGAACAGGTGCTGGAGTTTGATTCGGTAAACGTCTTCGCCCTGCGCGGTATTGGGGATGCCTATCGGGGCATCCTGCAGCATAAGCGGGCCATACCATACTGGATGCGTTATCTTGAATGCAATAAGAACGATATCTATGTTATGGTTCGCCTTGCCGAGTCTTTTAATAAAACGGGTAATTTCGATAAGGCTGAGGCCTTCTATCTCAGCGCTCTCTCGGTGAACGATAAGGATAAATACGCTCTTTTAGGCTTAGGCAGTCTTTATTACAAGGCGGAAGTTGATGATAAGGCCCTGGAGTATTTCGATAAACTGTTAGCCATGGATGACTCGTATGTGGCGGTCTTGACCATGGTTGGTAATATATACCGCCGCCGCCGGCAGTACGAGGAGGCCAGTCAATACTATGAAAAGGCCGCTCGTCTTGAATCCTGGAACAGCTTTGCCCTTTACGGCCTGGGAGATTGTCACCGGGGCATGGCTGATCTGGATAAGGCCGTTTACTGGTGGTCGAAAATATTGGAGAATGAACCCAATAATCAGGATCTGCTGACCAGGGTTGGTGATGCTCTGCTGAGTCTCAATCGTATTGACAGCTCCATGGAGCATTATACGCGCAGCCTTAAGGTGGGGTTTGATCTTTACGCCCTGCTTGGTATGTCCCGTCTTTATCGCGCCCAGGGTAATTACCCGGAGGCCGAAAAGTGCTGCCTGGAAATTTTGGAACGGGTCTCGGATCACCAAAGGGTATTGGAAGAATTACGTCTGGTTTATGAGGGGATGGGCGAGGCCGGCAAGGCTGATGAAATTGCTTTGCGGCTTAAGTCATCAGAGGAGGAGCCGGGATTAATTGATTAGACGGCTGTGGCAGCTTGACTGTCTGCGGGGGCTGGCGGTTCTGATGATGCTGGTCTCCAATTTCCTCTTTGATCTGTTTTATTTTACCGCTGTTCTGAATCCTGCCTCGGGATTTCCCGCCTGGCTGGCCCGTTCCACGGCCGGGCTTTTTGTCTTCCTGGCCGGGGTCTCTCTAAGTCTCAGCTACGCCAGGCCAACGGCCAGGCGGCAGGGGTTTAAGAAGTATCTGCGCCGGGGGGCGGGTATTTTTGCCCTCGGAATGTTGATTACCATTGCTACCCGGCTGGTAGTGGGACGGCAATATGTGGTTTTTGGTATTCTGCATCTCATTGGCTGTGGAATTATTCTAAGTTATCCATTTCTTAAACACCGGCGTTTCGCCCTGCCGGCCGGGTTGTTAATTTTAGCCGCCGCCCCATTTGTGGGAAATCTGCGGGCCGCTTCCGGTTGGCTGCTCTGGCTGGGCGTTCAATATCCCGGTTTTGCCAGCGTTGATTATACCCCCCTGGTGCCCTGGTTCGGGATTATGCTCGTTGGTATTTCTCTTGGCGGTTTTATTACCACTAAACCCTCCTCCCCGATGCCGCCTAAGCGTTTAATCAGAATGTTAGCGGCCTGCGGCCGCCATTCACTGCTGATTTATTTTGCCCATCAACCACTTTTGTGGACAGGATTCTGGATATGGCAGAGCCTTGGCACCAGATAAGAACAGGCTCCGGGCCGGAGGTGGAGCTTTGGTCTCTGGTACTCCAGGCGGTGGATATTGACCATCGTCTGCGCCGTGGTGAAATGGAATGGGAGCTTTGGTGTCCGGAATCAAAGGTACTGGAGGCGGAGTATGAACTGGCGTCCTTTGAGGTTGAAAATGCCGTCTGGCCGCCGTCGGAAATATATTCTCCGGCGCTTAAAACCGGCCCTCTGCCTGTTTTAAGCGCCGCCGCTCTATCCATTTTCTATGCCTTCACCGGCCCCTGGGGCGGTGCCTTGAGCCGGGCCGGGGATGTGAATCGACAGGCTATTCTTAATCATGGAGAGTGGTGGCGGTTAGTGACCGGCCTGACCCTGCACGCCGACTTTAATCATCTTCTTGGCAATGTAGTTATCGGGGCTCTGGTTATGTATTATCTGGCCCAGGAAACTGGAGGTGGCGCGGCCTGTCTGCTGGCGGTGGTTGTCGGGGCCGCGGCCAATCTATGCAATACCCTGCTGCAGGCCGATTATTACCAGTCTCTGGGGTTTTCCACCTCGGTTTTCGCGATGATCGGAGCCATGGCAGGTATGCGGATAACTAATTGGGATCGAGGGCTGAAGGCCGCTCTGGGGCCTTTAGGGGCTGGTCTCGCTCTGCTTGCTATGCTGGGCATGGGCGGCAGGCACACGGATGTCGGGGCCCACGCCTGGGGTCTGGCGCTTGGTGTCCCGGCGGGTATACTGTGCCGGGTCGTCAGGAACCGGTCATCGGCCCTCTCCTGGTCTGGCTGGCAGAGTCTCTGGGGTATGTGTGCTCTGCTCATTGTGACTGGAGCCTGGTATCTGGCCTGGCCGTAAGATTTGTGGATGTTCCACGAACACCCTGCTGCACGCGCTTAACGCCCTTAATATACGGGGTGTATTATCAGGGGCGCTTACTGACATTTTAGCGGCAGGTTAATAAACAAGTTGAAAATATAGCTTAAATATGTGACAGTACCTTGACGAATTATGGGTGCAGCTAAAAAGTTACAGGTAGAAAAAGGAAATTTATAATGGATAATCAGCAACCGCAATGGGGCCGTAAACGGCCGTCTTCGCCGGAAGATCTTCTTGCCGCTCTTTTAAAGAAGATTAAAGACAGCTTTGAGGGTGGTCAGAATCGGGGTAATAAACCACCTGATGACACCAATGGCGGCTCCGGCTCCGGCTCCAGCGGTGGCAGTGGCTTAGGCCTTGGGGTTGGTAAAATATTGCTGGTAGTAGGGGTGCTTATCCTCTTTAATCTGGTTTCCTCTTCCTTTTATACCATTAATCCGGGAGAGAAGGGTGTAATTCTCCGTCTCGGTAAATATTATAAAACTACTGATTCCGGTCTGAATTTTAAAATTCCCCTCATCGATGATCTCTATAAGGTGGATGTAAAGACGATTCGTAAGCAGGAATTTGGTTTTCGTACCCGGCTGCCGGGACAGAAAACGATTTTTGAGAAGCGCGGTTATCAAACCGAATCGTTGATGCTCACCGGGGATAAGAATGTTATTAATATGTCCTGGATCGTTCAGTACAAGGTTCGCGATCCGGTTCGGTTCCTGTTTAATGTTCGTAATGTTTCCCAGGCGGTGCGGGATGTCTCAGAACGGGCCATCCGCCGGGTAGTGGGTAATCAGGATTTTGATTACGCCCTTACCAATCGGGAGATTATTGAATCATCAACTGAAATAGAATTGCAGAAAATTATGGATTATTACCAGAGCGGAATCAAAATAGTCACTGTGAAGCTGCAGGATGTCAATCCGCCTGATGCTGTAAAACCGGCCTTTAATGAGGTCAACGAGGCGGATCAGGATATGAAGCGTTTGGTTAATGAGGCTGAGGCTATTTACAATAAAGTTATTCCCAGGGCCAAGGGTGAGGCCAAAAAAATAGTGGAAGAGGCCAGGGGCTATGCTGTTCAGCGCATTAACTTAGCCAGGGGCGAGGCGGTTCGCTTTACGGATATTTTGAAACAATATAAACTGGCTCGTCAGGTTACCCGGAGGCGGATGTACCTGGAGACCATGCAGAATATTCTTCCTAAGGTCGGGGCAATATATGTGCTTGACAAGGATCAGCGCTCTCTTTTGCCCTTTATGAACATCGGGCGCGGCCCTTTGGCTTCCGGACTTCGGGCCGGAGGTAAATGATTATGACGTTAGAAAATATAGCAGCTAACCCGGAGGAATTAAGCGGTGAATAAGATTATAAAAATGGTTGTGGTTATTGTTGTCCTGGGGCTGATTGCCACGGCCTGGGACGGCTTTTTTGTCCTGCCCGAAGGACGCCAGGCGGTGGTAACCCAGTTTGGCGCTCCGGTTGGTCAGCCGATAGTAAAGGCCGGCTTGCATTTCAAGACCCCCTTTATTCAGGATGTCCAGTATTTTGATAAACGACTGTTAATCTGGGATGGTGATCCCAACCAGATCCCCACCAAGGATAAGACTTTTGTTTATGTGGATGTCTCGGCTCGCTGGCGGATATCGAACGCTTTGACTTTTTTACAGGCCGTAAATAACGAGAGCCGGGCGCAGGGCGTCTTAGATGATATTATCGGTTCAACGGTGCGGGATGTGGTTAATAAACACGATCTGGTGGAAATCATCAGAAGTTCAGACTGGAATCCCAAGGATCACCTCGGGCCGGACGGCAAGCCGGGTCCCAAAATTATTATGGGGCGTGATGGTATGGAGAAGCGTATCCGGGATATTGTCTCCAAGGCTACCCCCAAGTATGGCATTGATGTGGTTGATGTCATGTTTAAACGGGTTAATTATATTGAATCGGTACGGAAGAAGGTCTATGAACGGATGATCTCGGAACGAAAGAGGATTGCGGCGGAAAAACGTTCTCTCGGTGAAGGGCAGAAGGCGGAAATTCTGGGCCGGGTAGGAAAGGAGTTAAAGACTGTAACTTCGGCCGCGACTGAGCAGGCTGAAGAGATTAAAGGCCGGGCGGATGCTCAGGCGGTTACTATTTATGCCGCGGCTTATAACCGTGATCCGGAGTTTTATGCCTTCAGCAAAACGTTGCAGAGTTATGAAAAGACTATGGGTAAGAATACCAGTCTGGTGATTTCTTCTGATTCACCGTTCTTTAAGTATATGCAGGATATGAAAGGTAGCAAATGATTGAGCGCTGCATTCCAGCAGGTTGAACTTTAATAGTAAGCGCCCCATGAACACCCTGTTGCACGCATTTAAGTCCCCCAATATACAGGGGTATTATCGGGGGACTTAAATGCGCACATCAGGGCGCCCCTGAAGCCCTTACATTCCGAGATGTTATAATGTCAAGAGTGTGGTTTATGGAGCGCTTACCTTTAATACAGTTCAACCTACTGGAATTTTTGGTATTCTGGTCAGAGAGAGCTAACCCAGGGTGAGGCTCTGTTCTGTGGCGTTGAAGGGCAGGCGCCCTTTACTCTCTAATTTTTCTTTGAAGAGCCGCAGATGCGCCTCGTTGGTAAGCTGCTCGCGGCCGGTTTTCTGAAAGCGGCAGTGACATTTTGTGAGCTGGCCCCCGCACCAGGGACAGATTTCCACCGGACAGCCTAAGCGGTGCAGTTCTCCATGATTGGTTGAGCATACCGGGCAGCGTTTGAGATCCATGTGGGCCGGGATGTAAAAAGGGAATTCCTTTAAATTTTTGAATTTTTCGACTGATTCTTCGTGACTGAGGCCAAAAAAGTCCAGCACCTCTTTATCCCATATCCCTTCATTGAGGGGACCTAAGAATTCAGCCCCCTCAATGGTGGCAAAGTAGCAGAAAATATTATTATTGGTTCCGGCAGCTAACAGAAAGCCGCCTTCTTTGTCGGTCAGGAGTTTAAGAAACTTGATGGCATCGTTTTTGGCTTCCGGCAAAAAGCTGTAGAATTCATGGAAGACATTTAACGCGATACGGTCGTTTTTATGACGTTCCACTAACTCGCGGGCCGCAGTAATATCTTCATCGTTAACCGCATATTCCATGAGCAGCTGGATTGCCTGTTTTGTGTCTGTTAAATTCATTCTATTACCCTAATTCCTGCTGCCATTTTCTGGTCTCAGAGGTTATATTATCTGCCGTGGTGAGGGCGGTTACTACGGCAATTCGTTGAGCGCCCAGGGCCTTAAGCTCTGCGATATGCTTAAATTTTATGCCGCCCATAACTGTAAATGGCAGGGGGGAAAGGGCAGAATATTCAGGGATGGCCTGCGGCCCTAAAAAGGTACTCAGCCCTTCCTTGGTGCTGGTGGGAAATATCGGGCCAATATTGAAATATGAAGCCCCGCGTGCGTGGGCGGATGCCGCCTGTTCCCTGGTGTTGGCGGAGACCCCTATGATTAACTCCGGTGCCAGGCGGCGGGCCTCGGCGGCCGGCAGATCGGAGTTGCCGAGATGTACGCCGTCGGCCGCCACAGCCAGAGCAATATCCAGCCGGTTGTCAATGATCAGCAAGGCTCCGGCCGCCAGGGTTTTTTCCCTGAATATTCGGGCCTTGTCGTAGAGACGGCGGTCATCTGTTTCTTTGTCGCGGAGCTGGACGATACGGGCTCCGCCTGCCAGGACAGAGTCTAACCATTCAAGATCAGAACGCCCCCTGCTCAGCTTTTCGCAGGAAACAGGATAGATTGTAACCTCTGTTTTAAACTTTTTTATTCTGTGATTCAGGGTGGTTGAGCGGGACATTGAAAAAAAGTGATTTGTATAGTAAGTTTGTAAGTTTGCGCAAGTGCAATTGAGGCAGGTCGGAAGTCTGCGCTTTTCTGAGTTATAATCGTAATAATATGGCGCGGCCAGGTTTTACGGCATATATCAGCATATTTATTCAAACCCTTTCCCGCCGGAAACTGATTAAACATTTAACTGATTGTCGGGAGTATCGCAAGTGGAGAGTTGTCTCTCTTGACTTTGAATTAAAAAACCAAGGTGTAATATGGATTTAAAAAAATATGAAATACAGAACGAAAAAGCGGAACTGAAGATTAACGGGCAGGTCTACGAATTTCCGGTTCTGGAGGGCAGCAAAGGGGAGCGGGTTATTGATATCAGCACCTTAAGGAAGCGTACCGGCTGTGTTACTCTGGATTATGGTTACATGAATACCGGATCATGCGCCAGCGCTATTACCTATCTTGACGGAGAAAAGGGTGTTCTTAATTATCGCGGTTATTCCATTGCTGATCTGGCGGATAACTGTCAGTTCGTGGAGGTGGCTTATCTGCTGATTAACGGTTGTCTGCCGACGGAGGGTGAGTTGGCCCATTTTAAAGTTCTGATGAACAAGTATTCTCTTATGCATGAGGAT
The DNA here is from genome assembly GCA_048820955.1 of Desulfobacterota bacterium M19. Lineage (GTDB taxonomy): Bacteria > Desulfobacterota > Desulfobulbia > Desulfobulbales > VMSU01 > JAADIV01. The sequence goes on from JBMERE010000011.1 coordinate 93,595, forward strand.
ATGATTCATTTCTTTGATCGTTTCCCGCCTGACTCTCCACCCATGTCTATTCTCTCTTCCATCGTTAACGCCCTGTCGGTGTTTTATCCGGAGATGATTAATAATCCCATGGAGAAAATAGATAAAATGGCGGCCCGTCTGCTGTCCAAGGTTCGTACCATTGCCGCCTTCTCGTATAAAAAATCAATGGGTCAGCCTCTGGTTTATCCGCGCCATGATTATTCGTACTGCGCCAATTTCCTGAATATGATGTTCGACTCGCCAGTGGCCCCCTATGAGGTTAATCCGGTAATTGTCAACGCCCTGGATAAACTGCTTATTCTGCATGCCGATCATGAGCAGAACTGTTCCACCTCCACCGTTCGTCTCGTGGGCAGTGCCCATGTGAATCTTTATGCCTCTATATCCGCCGGGATCAGCGCCCTGTGGGGGCCTCTGCACGGCGGGGCCAATCAGGCTGTAATGCAGATGCTGGAGCGTATACATCTGGAAGGTGGGAATTATAAGAAATATATTGAGAAGGCCAAGGATCGTAATGACCCCTTCCGGCTGGTGGGCTTTGGGCATAGGGTTTACAAGACCCATGACCCCCGGAGCCGGATTATAAAAAAAGTATGTGATGAGGTGCTGACTACCCTGAACTGCCATGATCCTCTACTCGATATTGCCAAGGAAATTGAAGAGGTGGCGCTAAATGACGACTATTTTCTTGAGCGCAATCTCTATCCCAATGTGGATTTTTACAGCGGTATAATTTATAAGGCCATTGGTATTCCCGATGATATGTTTACTGTGATGTTTGCTCTGGGACGTCTGCCGGGCTGGATAGCTCAATGGAAGGAGATGTGGGATGATGATAACTGGCGGATAGGCCGGCCGCGGCAGCTTTATGTGGGGCCGGTTGAACGTCGTTTTCTGCCCATGGGCAAACGAACTGTCTGTGATGAGCGCTTTTCATGATTTGTGTTAAAAATATTTAAAAAAGATTAAAGTTTCAGGGCAGGATGCCGATAACAAAAATGACGTAGTGGTTTTTTATCTGCAATAACGTTGTTCGGAGTTAATCATGAATATTAATTCCCTGCTTGCCGGACTTACGGTTCCGGCGGTCGGCCAGTCCGCAGACCGTGCCAGAGTAAATAATTCTCACGGCCCTTTTTCTCCCGATGCCGGGCGGGATTCTTTTACCCGGAGTACTCCCTCCTCTTCCTCCTTCTTTCCACCGCTCTACACCAGGGCGACAGCTGTCGGCGGCTTGAGGCGCTCAGCTGACCGTGGTGATTCCCGTCAGCCCTCCGGGGCGGCAGAACAGCAGACGAACTCCAATGTCGACAAAGACGCCGCTCCTGAGCAGGGGGGCAGGGACAAAGGGCTGAATGGTACCTCAAAGAACCCTGCCGGGCCTAAGAAGCCCAATGGCACTCCGTTAAGCAGTTCCGAAAAATTACTGATAGACAAACTGCAGAAGGTGGACCAGGAGGTTCATGATCATGAGCTGGCTCATTTGGCGGCGGCGGGCGGTTATGCTGTAAGCGGGGCTTCGTACCAGTATCAGACCGGTCCGGACGGCCGGAAGTATGCAGTGGGCGGCGAGGTGCAGATAGATACTTCGCCCGGCAGAACCCCAGAAGAGACAATCTCTAAAATGGAGACGGTGCGGCGGGCGGCACTGGCTCCGGCCAGTCCCTCCGGGCAGGATCAACTGGTGGCGGCCCAGGCCACTGTCCGTATTGCCAGCGCCTCCCGGAAAATAGTGCAGCTTGCCGCTGAACGTAATGCAAAAGAAAGCGAGGCGGCCGCGGCTGCTGTTAAAGGCGCTCAATCCGGCCGGGATAACAGCCGGACCCCTGTTCTGCAGGCGGCCGGCGCGGCGCTTATGACCTCTGACTCTTCTGCCGTGCGGCCTTTGACGTCGCAGCGCACCAGGCAGGCCATTCGGCAGTATCTTCGTTCTGCCACCGGTTCCTTTGGCCGTGTCGTCTGATTCTCCCCACCTGGCTTACATTCCGAGATGTTATAAAGTGAAGAGTGTTATGGGGCGCTTGCCTTAATTCTGCTAAGCGCTCCATAAACCACAGTCTCGCGTACGATTATGGTCGCCGCTGACTTTCATCTCGGAATGTAACGGTACGATGAGCCTTGTATGTAAGCGTTTCAGGGGCGCTTACTAATTTTGCTTTAAAGTCCTTGACAAAGTCCGGGGCTGAAACCATAATCAGGCGATTAATTTAATCGTTTGAGGGGTGTTATGCGTACAGATATAGTCCATATTGGAGCTGGGGAGCTTACCTACGAGATTCGTAATATTGTTACAGTCGGTGAGAAATTACAAAAACTGGGAATTGATGTTCACTGGGAAAATATCGGCGATCCAGTGGCCAAGGGCGAGGTTATTCCTGCCTGGATGAAGGATATTGTCGCTGGTCTGGCTCAACAGGATGCCTCCTACGGATATTCTCCAACCCGGGGGGTTCTGGCCACGAGGGAGTATCTGGTGGAGCTTACCAACCAGCGGGGCGGCGCCCAGATTACTCCGAATGATATAATTTTTTTTAATGGTTTAGGCGATGCTATCAGCAAGATTTATGGCATGCTTAAACGTACGGCGAGGGTGGTTATGCCCTCGCCGAGTTATACTACTCATTCCTCGGCTGAGGCGGCTCATGCCGGAGACCGGCCGGTTACCTATCGTCTTGATCCGAATAATATGTGGTATCCTGATCTTGATGATCTGGAAAAACGCATAAAATATAATCCGGCGGTGGTGGCCATTCTGATTATTAATCCGGATAATCCCACGGGCGCGGTCTATCCGGAAGAAATTTTGCGCGGTATGGTGGAACTGGCCCGCAAGTATGATCTATTTGTCATTTGCGATGAGGTGTATCTGAATATCGTCTATAACGATTTCAAGACCCTGCCGTTATCCGACCTTATCGGCGAGGTGCCTGCTATTGCCATGCGCGGTCTTTCCAAGGAGATGCCCTGGCCCGGCGGCCGCTGCGGCTGGATAGAGGTTTATAACGGTCACCAGAGTCCGATATTTGAGAAATATATAAATTCGGTGTTGAATGCCAAGATGCTGGAGGTCTGTTCAACAACCCTGCCGCAGCTTGTTCTGCCGGAGCTGTTCAGGCATCCTGAATATCATGGCTATCTTCAGGAACGTATTGATCGTTATGAGCGCTATTCCAATATTGCCTATGACTGCCTCAACAGAGTGGATGGTATCATGGTTAACCGCACTAACGGAGCCTTTTATCTGAGTATCGCCTTTTCCCCCGGCCGTCTCAATCACGAGCAGACTCTGCCCATTGCCAATGAGGAGGTTCGCCATAAGGTGGAGGTGCTGGTTAATCAATGCGGGGTTTCCCTGGATAAGCGTTTTGTTTATTATCTTCTGGGTTCCACGGGAATCTGTACGGTACCCTTAACCTCGTTTGCCACCGATCTGGACGGCATCAGGGTTACTATGCTGGAACGTGAAGAGGGGGCCTTCCGTGAAATCATAGAGACCATTGCCCGGGCCATTCGTGATTATCTGGCCTCTGCTGATTAGGGCGATTTTTCCTGTTTGTTGCGAAAAAATATTAAAGTCCGTTATGCCTCCAGCCGATAAGTAACCTGAAGTTAAAATTTCTTTTAAGCTCTCTGTTTATACCGGGGTCTTCTTCAGGAGAAAGATAATGGCTGGTTCAATAAGTACCTTGGGTATAGGCTCCGGGTTGCAGTTACAGAGCATTCTGGATCAGTTGCGGGCCGTGGATCAGAAGGTTATTGATCGTAAAAGTGATAAAATTACCGGCCTTAACACTCAGCTTAACGAATTTACCGTAGTTAATAATAAGCTGATTACCTTAAAGTCCTCTGCCTTAACTCTTTCCCTTTCCGGTACCTATCTAAGTAGAACCATTACCAGTTCTGACGACAGCGCAATCAGCGCCACTGTCGTAGAGGGAACAGCAGTTAAGGCCAGTACGCTGGTGGTATCTAATCTCGCCAAACAGAGTCTTTGGACCTCCACCAGTGGTTTTGCCAGCAAGGACACCAGTGTTGCCTCTGCTGATACCACCTTAACCGTTCAGCTCGGTAATAATGTTCCGGCTACCGAGATGTCACTGGCCGTTACCAGCGGCACCACTCTTACCCAGTTAGTCGACAATATCAATAATGCCACAGATAATCCGGGGATTACCGCCTCTATTGTCAATGACGGTTTAGATCCTGCCAATCCCTATAAACTGGTGTTGCAGTCTAACGATACTGGTGAGAATAACCGAATCAGCATTCTTCAGCAATTACCGGACGCGCCTCTGGCTGAGGATAGTTCTCAAACGGCGGCAAACTCTCTTGACGCCCAGTTTACCGTGGACGGTGTTGCCTATCAGCGCCAGAGTAATAGTATTGATGATGTTATTGCCGGTGTTTCTTTCACCCTTAAAAGTGCTGCTACGGCCACCTTGACGGTGGCCAGTGATACCGATGGCTTAAAAGATAATATCAAGTCTCTCGTAACAGCGTATAATGACGTGGTGCAGGAGGTGAGTACCAAGAGCGCTTATGATACTAAAACCAAAAAATTTGGTATTCTGGCTGATACTACCTTGAGAGATCTGCCGAGTGAGCTGGAGGGCTTGATGACTTCCGGCAATAAGGCGGACAGTACTGGAAAGATTAAAAGCCTGTTTGATCTGGGAATGGCATTTAATCGCGATGGCTCTATAACTATTGATGATAAGGTTCTGACTGCCGCCATAAATGCTGATCCCGATGAAATAAAGTCTTTTTTCCTTGGTGATTCGACTAAGGGAATAACCGGTTTTGCTGATAAAGTTAATGATCGTCTGCGAACCATGACCGGCAACAAGGGGGCGGTGGCCGGTGAAAAGACGGCGGCTCAGAGTCGTATTGATGACCTGAAAAATCAGATTAGTGAAGATAACACTCGTCTTGATAAAAAATACGCTGAGATGACTAAACAGTTTGTCGCCCTGGATCAGTTTATGAGTCAAATGTCAAATATGTCGAGCTTTCTTACCGGTCAATTTAACAGCCTGAGCCAGGGCTGGAGCGGGACGGGAAGCAGCAGCAGTAGTAGTAGTTCGTAGATACCAGGCCCCGTCTTCTGTCAGGGGAAGTATGCGGTTGATTTGAAATTTGTGCTATAAAACATGTGAGGGAAATATATGAAGACCGATAAGGCGCGTAATGCCTATCAGCAGACTGAGGCTCTGAGTAAGATTCATCCGGTGAAGCTGATTCAACTGATGTATGAACGGTTGTTGGTACATCTTGATTTTGCCGAAAATGCCATGTTAAAGGATGATGCCAAGAGCCGGGGTGAGAATCTTGGCCGGGCCATTGCTCTGGTTACTGAACTGTATGCCTCGATTCGTGATGACGATGAAGCTGAGGCGGCAGGGTTCCTGCGGGGACTGTATTCCTCAATCTTGACAGAGCTGCCAAAGGCCGCGATTAATAATGACATTGAAGTGATACGGACTACAAGCCGTTATGTCAGCCGTTTGAAGGATATTTGGGTTGAGACTGCCGTGGTGGAGGCGGGACTGGAGAAGGAGGGAAGTTGTGCTGCCGGTGAGGTTGAAAATCACAGTCAATGCCCGCCGGATTCTCAGGCAGCCAGAGAGAAAACAGCCGCCGGTCGAGGTTATGGCGGCAGCCGGTATGGTCAGGCCGCCCTGGCTAACCTCTCTGTTTCCATTTGAAATTTCATGCGCCAAAGCGTGTTGAGGAGGATTATATTGGCAGAGCGGGGTGAAGAGGTTACGGCCGTCGTAGAGGTTCTGGAGCAGTTCATCGGCCGTCAGCGTGATTATATAGCGGCCCTGAAAGATCGTGACTACGGGTCTATTTTGGATTGGCCCCTGGAAATGAGCCGGTTCCAGGCGATTTTAAAGCGTTTGATTAGTGCCATTGATCCTGGAATGATGATTCCCGCGGCCAGGGAACAGCTAAAGGCCTTAATAGAGCTGGCCCTTAGTCAGGCGGCTGAAATAGCCGTTCTCGGCGGCCGGCGGCATAAGGAACTGGCCTTGAGTTTACCACGTCTGCGCCGGGGAAGATCAGCCCTGCGCGGTTATGGTAATCTTACTGCTCAGCGGCCGGCGGAATTCTTGAGTGGCAGCGGGTAAATTCATGGACGAATTTATCCTTGAAAAAACAAAATGGAGGTGGTGGCTATGGATGTTAATATAAATGCCGATGTCAAGGCTTATGGAGTACCTGTAGTTCCGGTTGTTGAACGTGAGGATAAAACCAGACCAACGGTGGAGCCGGTACATAAGAATGGTGAATCGCAGGCCGGATCATTAGATGATAAGGCCCTGCACGGTGAGCGTAAACAGGCTGATGGCAGGGCCGAATCCGCGAAGATAAGTAAGGCGGAACTGCGTAATTCAGTAAATGTGGCTCAGCAGCGTTTAGATGACATTGGCGGTAATCTGAGTCTTGGCCTGCATGAACAGCCGGACGATGGTACCATTGTTGTTCAGATCAGGGATAAGCGAAGCAATAAGGTGGTCAGGCAGATTCCTTCCAAGGCTGTTATAGAATTACGTATGAAACTTGATGAACTGGCCGGGTTGCTTTTTGACAAAAACGCCTGATAAGATTTTATTCATAAATTATTCTTAAACTTTTATTCTCTGCTGACAGGATTCATCCTGAATCGCAATAATATTTTTGCGTCTTGTTTCTCTCCTTCCTTTAGTCTAATTCTTTTTTTAAGAGCCCCTGCCCTTTTTTTGCTTGACAATTCATCATGGCGTTAATAAGTTCATTCTTTCATATATGGATGTGAAACCCCGGAAATGGGTTCAAAATTTTTTGGTTATATTATAGTCCTGTTTTGTTTAATAAATTTATCCAAAGGAGACAGAAGCAAATGACAAAATTAGTTGCGCCACATGGTGGCAAGGGTTTGGTATGTTGTCTGTTACATGGCAGTGAGCTTGAGGCCGAGAAGACCAAGGCCGCCGGCCTGAAGAAAATTCAGATCAGCAGCCGGGCCAAAGGTGACCTGATTATGATGGGTATTGGCGGTTTCAGCCCTCTTGACGGTTTCATGACCAAGGCGGACTGGAAGAGCGTCTGCGAGAATTTCACCATGGCTGACGGCACTTTCTGGCCGGTTCCTGTGACTTTGGATTGTGACAAGGCTGATGCCGATGCTATTAATACCGGTGACGAAATTGCGCTGGAGCATGAGGGTACCATCTATGCCACCATGAAGGTCAGCGAGAAGTTTGAGATGAGTGAGGCCGACAAGAAGTGGGAATGTGAAAAAGTATTTAAGGGTTGTGGCGAGGAATCAGAGGGAGATAACTTCTGGAAGATTGCCCCTGATGATCATCCAGGTGTTATCATGGTTATGAATCAGAAGGACGTTAATCTTGCTGGAACGGTTAAGGTTCTTTCCGAGGGTGAGTATCCCGCCGAGTACAAGGGCGTTTATCTGACTCCGGCTGAAACCAGGGCTATATTTGAAGAGCGCGGCTGGAAAGATGTTGCCGCCCTTCAGCTTCGTAATCCCATGCATCGTTCCCACGAGTATCTCTGTAAGATCGCAGTTGAGGTCTGTGACGGGGTTATGATTCATTCTCTTATCGGTAATCTGAAGCCTGGCGATATCCCCGCCGATGTTCGGGTTAAGGCTATCAATTGTCTTGTTGATAATTATTTCGTTAATGATAATGTTGTACAGGCCGGTTATCCTCTGGATATGCGTTATGCCGGTCCTCGTGAGGCCCTGCTGCATGCCACCTTCCGCCAGAATTATGGGATCAATAAGATGATTATCGGTCGTGATCACGCTGGTGTTGGTGATTTTTACGGTCTCTTTGAGGCTCAGGAAATATTTGAGCAGATTCCTCATCCTGCCGAAGAGGGCAAAGCTCTGCTCTGCGCCCCCCTGAAGATCGACTGGACATTCTATTGCTTTAAGTGTGACGGTATGGCTTCTCTGCGTACCTGTCCGCACAAGAAAGAGGATCGGGTTGTTCTTTCCGGTACCAAATTGCGTAAGGCTCTGTCTGAAGGTACTGAAATTCCGGATCATTTTGGCCGTGAAGAGGTGTTGGATATCCTGCGTGAATATTATGCTGGTCTCACCGAAAAGGTTGAGGTTAAGATGCAGGGTGCCGCTTCTGGAGCTGCCATGTAATCTTTGCCTTACTGTTTTTTGTGAAAAGGGGGGTCTCGTTCTTTTGGGAATGAGGCGTCCCTTTTTTTTTAATTTGAATATGAGATTGTTAGATTGAGGAATGGAGATGAAGAGCTTGCGGGTTGGTCTTGGCGACAGGGCCTATGATATTCTGATTGCTCAGAATATATTGGTTGATATTGGCCGTTATCTCAAGGAGGCAGGTTTTGCCAGACGATATTTTGTGGTGGCCGACAGCAATGTGGCGGAGATATATGGCGATGATATGCTGGCAAGCCTCAGAGCGGCGGGATACAGCCCTCAGCTCTTAACCTTTCCGGCGGGTGAGGAGAGCAAAAATCTGGCTCTTATGGGGCAGCTGGCCAGCCGTCTGGCTCGTCTCGGCATGGACAGGAGCGATGCTTTACTGGCTCTTGGAGGCGGGGTGACCGGTGACCTTACCGGCTTTTTAGCGGCATCCTATATGCGTGGTGTGTCCTTTGTGCAGGTTCCCACTTCCCTGCTGGCTCAGGTGGACAGCTCGGTGGGTGGCAAGACCGGAGTGGATATTCCCGAGGGTAAAAATTTAATCGGGGCCTTCTATCAGCCGCGGGCAGTTTTTATCGACAGTGCTGTTTTGAAAACTCTGCCGGCCCCGGAGCTTTTAAACGGTCTGGCTGAGGTTATTAAATACGGGGTTATTTATGACCGTGATTTTTTTGACTTTCTTGAAGAGCGGCGGTTGGATATTTTGAATCTTGAACGATCTGCCATTGAAAAACTGGTTGAGTCATGCTGCGCTGTCAAGGCCGCGGTGGTTGAGGCTGATGAACGGGAGGCCGATCTGCGTCGGATTCTGAATTTTGGCCACACGATAGGTCACGCCGTGGAGGCTGATTCAGATTTTAAGCTGGCCCATGGCTCGGCAGTGGCAATTGGTATGGCGGCAGTTTGCCGGCTGGCCGTGCTCAGGGGGGGGTTCGCAGCTGCTGAGGCCGAGCGGGTAATTCGGCTGATAAGTGATTTTGGTTTGCCGGTCAGTGTGCCTGCCGCAGCCGAGGTCAAGCGCTTAAAGGGCTATTTGCTCTCTGATAAAAAAACCGTGGGAGGGCGGGTGTTTTTCGTTCTTCCCACTACTATTGGTAAAGTGGAGATCAGTGCTGATATTGATGCCGCCCACCTGGATCAGGTTTTGCGTTCCTGACTTTCCGCTAAACAACGAAAACCTATTGTATTGGAGGCGCTGTTCCGCGCTGTCAGGCGGTGGCTGATGCTGATGATGTGGTTTGAGTTCCAGCAGCCACCCTTGAGGATGTACTTAATATTATCTCCGGTGCTTTGGCCCGCGGGAGAAGTCCACTCATAGACGTTACCTAATAAATCGTGGATTCCTGTGGGACTTATATTGCCGGGATGGGCATCTACTGCGGTGGTGCCGCCAATGTAGGAGGCTGCGGTATTGGCCTGTTCCGGAGCCCAGTTCCGGCCCCAGGGAAATGGCCGGCAGGAATTGAGTCCCCTGGCGGCGGCCTCCCATTCTGCTTCACTGGGCAGCCGTTTTCCGGCCCAGGCGGCAAAGGCCATGGCGTCATGGCGGCTGACCTGCACTACCGGATGATTACCTCGGTTGACTATTGATGAGTCGCGGCCCTCCGGATGCCGCCAGTCTGCTCCCTCAATCTGGCTGCCTCCGCCTCCTCTGCTGATGGAAATAGACTGTCGTCCGGTGGCGGGATTGGTGGTAACAACACATCTGGCTCGATGCACCTGGCTATATCCGGCGATTTCCGCCTCGGTTCGATAGCCGGTCTCTCTAATAAATAATTCAAAAATATCGTTGGTAACCGGGTATTGTCCCATGTAAAAGCTGTTGAGTTGCCGTTGCTCTAAACTATGTTCATCCTGCTCAGGGGCCGCAGTCCCTAAACTGTAGACCCCCGCGGCAATTTTGATAAATTTCGGGGTGAACCGCGCCAGAAGCCGGGCCACCAGTCCTTCTTCGGATTCGGTAAGTGCCTCTTGAGATTCGGTCTCCTCCGGCTCCATGTATTTTGACAATACCTCTAAGAGTTTCTCGGGGGGCTCTGGCCCACTGTCTCTAATA
>JBMERE010000012.1:0-80336 GCA_048820955.1 Desulfobacterota bacterium M19
AGCTGATTTATGCTTTGACAGCATCCCATTCAGGAACTGTCTTTTTTTGGGGTATAGCATTTAGGATTTTGGTTACTGTGGATTTTAGAGTAGAGATATCTTTCTTTGATATCCTTGCATCTATAACAGATATTGCTTCAATCTGACTCAATTGTGTCGTGAGAAAATAGTTCGCAAGATTATTTAAAGATACCCCTTGAGATTTGGCTTCGTGTGCCAAACGTATTTTTAATTCTACAGGAACCCTTAAAGTAACAACTTGTGTTTTATTCATGATCACGCCTCCAAAGATAATAAAAATCTCCAGGAGTTACCACTTTGAATGGATGACTTTTAAGCCTGCCAAAGTGAAAGTCCTTAGTGTTTGAAGTTACGAGGTATTGACTGTTACTGGTAAAAGCACATTCAACAAACAAATTGTCATTTTCATCAAGAAGATTTGGACGTAAACGATAATAAATGGATTTTTGTTCTGCCAATAATATCAACAAATCTAAGATATCTTCCACCTCAATATGTGAAAGATTAGTTTTTTTCAGTATTTCATTTCGCTTTAACACATCTTCGTACTCAAAAAGAACGGGAGTCGATATTGCTAATTGCAATTTTTCTTCAATGATCAGCCTTAAAATGAGATGCGAAGCACCATTCTGACTCAGCAATGCCGCAAGCAATGTATTTGTATCTAACGTGATGACCATATTGTTATGGTAGCGCATGTGAATACAATTTGCAATGCTTGATTTCTAAAATGTTTGGGGAAAAGCAGCTACAGGTCATATTGTTTAAGGTAAATATTCGGCATCACTCCACAGGAAGGCGATGACAAACATTTACAGTTTGGGTGGCTTTTGTTACTTTTCAGTGCAAGATAAATATTTACTGTTTAAGTTTTGGAATTACTTACTCCTTTGTGGCTTTATGGCTGGATCTCGACAGCTAACCCCAAATAATACAACCGTCGATTGGGATATATTGTTTGTAACAGTTTCTCCTGAGATTTACCCTGATTGATATTCCTGATGATTTGTTCAAGTTAAGGTTACCATGCCAAAGAGCTAATTTACAACCCCAAAGTACAACCAAAATCCTTGACCAACCGACATGCCGGTTGTATCATTGTAAAAACAATCAGGCAAGCCGATATAACATGCAAACTTCCACCCTATTAAAAATACTCTCTTCCTACAATAGATTCTGGACAACCGGCGGCATAGAGGCCGGCATCCAGCGAGATGCCCTGGCCCAGTGCCTGCGGCAGCTCAACTCCAAAGAGGTTATTGTTTTAAAAGGGGTGCGCCGTTGCGGGAAATCAACCCTCATGGCCCAGGTCGTACAACATCTGTTATCCATTGGCACTCCCGGTCGATGTCAAGCAAGATGTCGCTTTTTTTAACCATTTGCTTGTTTGAGTTCAGCCTCCTTTTGACCTACCCTCTGCATCCTTGCAGGAAAGATCAAGACGCCGGATATTGCTCTCTAAATTATCAAGAATAGCTTCATCAAATTTCTTCTCCGTGCTGAAATCACCACTGCCGAAACTGACGCGGATTACCGGATGCTTTTTATTCCAGTCCCATTTGTCCTCAATATACAGTCCATTAAACAACTCGCGTCTGCCGCGGAACAGTTCGTACAGGGTGCTGAGCATAACGCTCTTACCGAAACGGCGAGGGCGACTGAGAAAGAAATATTTACCTGCCGTTGCCAAGGTGTGCAAAACTTCTGTCTTGTCCACATAGACGTAGTTTTCTTCCGGGTCAACCAGTTCAGAAAAAGTCTGAATACCAATTGGAAGTCTTTTCATTATCTCAAGGCCTTAATTCGCCATTAGTCAAAAATGTTAGCTGCGTAGTTGGTTGTCCGGTTTCGCAGCGCTTTGGGAGGGGGCTGGACCAAAATTTCACCATTAATATCCACTGGTTAAATGTGGAATGGGGCAGACCAGGTTGATCAAGTGTTTGTTCTTCATAAATGTTCCAAGTGTAGCCATTGTTACTCCTCCATCCCGACTTTTTACGAGAACCGATCACTGGCTTCGCCTCTTTGCGATTCAAGGTAAGCCTTCATCGTTTTCCAAACCGGGCTCCAGGGAGCTATTCTTCGTCAACAGTTATCTGATCGCGCAGTTTTTCCAAAGTTTTGACTCCGATGCCCTTAACCTTCTCAAGATCATCGGTAGTTTCAAATTTGCCATGTTCAGAACGATAATCAATAATGGCGGCAGCTTTGGCCGGGCCAATGCCATGCAGCGAAGAAAGCTCTTTCTCGTCGGCGGTGTTAATATTCACACCCGCAAAGGCTGTAACCGCCAAAGACATAACAAGCAACACTATCAGTAATAATCTTTTCAGCATGCCTACCCCTCCTTCTTTATTTTTTGCTAAGAAAAATAACCAGTTATTTCCAACTAAAGTTTTTCCCTGGACACCGTACGCACCCTCAATCTGATCGTAATAGAGAATATTATTCTTTAACGCCTGACCGAGAGTCTCCAGCTGGCGGGGATCAAAAGTCATAATTGACCGCAATGAAATTTTCTCGAATTTTCCAGGACTTCGATTCTTCTGCCAGTGATATTCCGGAAACACCAGGCGGCTATCATCGCCACCTTCCGCGTTGGCAAAAACAACGATCTCATCAGCTAAACTTTTAGCAGAGACCCTCTCGGGCTTAAATTTAAAATACTGATTTTGAGCCTGTGAAATTTTTATCTATGCGATATCTTTAAACAAATAAAGAGATCTGTTACTGTGTAAGCGATAAACGAACTACCCCTTGATATTTGCAATACCCCCAAACTGTAGCGGTACGATCAGGCTCAACGTTGATGCCGTTGAGAATACCTCAAACGGTGTCTGTTTGTCCAGAAATGAATGGCTCCTTTTTTTCGTTATAATAGCCGGAATATTGTTCCAGGCCCTTATGCAGCGCATGTCCATTGCTGGGTAAGCGCTCAATAAACGTAAGCGCCTCATAAATCACATTTTAGCATACGATCATGGTTGTATCGTTGACTTTATAACATCTCAGAATGTAGCGCTACGACGACGATCGTATGTGAGGCGTTCATGGAGTGCCTGCCTGAAAAATCTTGACATAATCCATAGGCCCATCTATATTCATATTTCTTAATAAATGCCGGAGTGGTGAAACTGGTAGACGCACGGGACTCAAAATCCCGCGGGGGCGACCCCGTCTCGGTTCGATTCCGAGCTCCGGCACCAAAAAAACCAAGGCTTTATCCTGACAATAGCGGATAAAGCCTTTTTTGTTGCCTTCGTGTTTAGTAGATGTCTGGCAAGATGTCGTTTTTTAACCATTTGTCTGTAAGAGCAGCAGGGTAAACCCCGTATATTCGCATACGATCATGATCGTATGCGGGAGTGTGGGGTTATTGAGTGCTTACGTTTCTTTGGTAAGTAAGATAATAATGGCGTACCATGCGAATGTAATGCTTGGTCTCGCTGATATCGGGAATGGTCCTGGTGGAGAGTACCCGGTCAGGTCCGGCGTTATAGGAGGCCAGGATAAGATCCAGGTTGCCGTTGAACAGGCGGGATAACTTTTTCAGGTAACGGCAGCCGCCGAAGATATTTTCTCTGGGACTGTAAGGGTTGCTGACCTTCATTTCTCGCGCTGTGCCGGGCATTAACTGCATGAGGCCCACAGCCCCCCTGGCTGAAACAGCATAGGGATTGAAATCAGACTCCTTTTTTATAACGGCCTTAATCAACAGAGGGTCAAGATTGAAGAAGCTGGCCGCCTCCTGTATATTGTTGTCGTAACGGGATTCCCGGCTGATAGGGCGGGGCATGCGGCCGCCGCGCGGCCGGTAGAGGGGATTGCCCGGAACATTGGTGAAATGAATAACCCCGTTGGCATCGGTATAGGAGTAGATGGTGGCTGCTGCCTGGCGCGGGCCGACAAAGATCAATAAGAGGGCCAGAATAACAGGCCATATTGTATCGTTAATCCGCATTATGTTGTTAACCGGGTCTTTATCAGGCTGGGAGTGCATGAACCCTTCGCATACGAGCCTGATTGTACCGCTACAGTTTTAGGGGTGTTGCAAATTGTCAAGGTGTGGTTTATGGAGCGTTTATCCTGTAAAAAATGGCCTCATAGCTAACATGTTTGTCATGAAACGATAAGTCCATTAATTAATTATAATTCCAAAAAATCTAAATATCCAGAAAAGTGTGGTCTTGATTAAAAATCTCGCAGCCGGACTCCGTTATCAGGGCCATGTTTTCAAGGCGTACCCCGCCCCAGCCTGCTATATATATACCGGGCTCAACGGTTACCACCATGCCGGCGGCCATTTTTTTACGGCTGCCAGGTGATAGTCTGGGCTCCTCATGGACGGCGATTCCCACCCCGTGCCCCAGGCTGTGCCCGAAATTATCTCCAAACCCGGCCTGACTGATTACGGAACGGGCGGCTCTGTCCACATCCCGGCCGCTGACCCCGGCCCGTAAGGCCTTGATACCGGTGAGCTGCGCCTGCCTGACGATACGGAATATCTCCACCGTTCTGGCCTCCGGAGTGCCCAGGATCACGCTGCGGGTCATATCTGAGCAGTAGCCGTTTAAGATCAGGCCCATGTCGATAATAATCGGCAGCCCCTGGCCAAGCTGTTGTTGACCGGGGATGGCATGCGGCTTGGCACCATTGGGGCCGGCCGCAACGATGGTTTCAAAGCTGGGGCGTTCCGCGCCATGCGCCCGCATGGCGTTTTCAAGCCGCACAGCCGTTTCAATCTCGGTATCCTGGGGCCGCAGAGTGGGTAATATCTCCTGAAAAACCGCCTCATTCAGTAAGACTGACTGACGGATAAGGGCAATTTCCTGCTGGCTTTTCACCACCCGCAGCCTTTCGATAAAATTTTCACAGCCCTGGAGCTCAATGTGGTATTTGCGACATAATTTTATCAGGCGCTGCGCCTGGTTATAGAGAATATAATGGGATTCAAAGGCGAGACGCTTAATCGTCAGCCGGGGGAGAAGTTTATTGAGCAGGGGCAGAAGGCCGCCTTTGTAGATCAGAATCTCAAAGCCTTCAGCCTCCTGCCGGGCCTGAAGGGTGTAGCGGGAGTCGGTAAGTAAAAACGGCTGCCCGGCGCGGGGAATGAGCAGGAAGCCCGAAGATTCGTTGATGGCGTAATCAGGGGCATTAAAGCCGCTCAGATAGAGGCGGTTGTCCGGCTGACCAATCAGAATGGCATCAAGTTTTCGACGGCGGAGACGAGCCTGGACGAGTTCTATTTTTTCCATAAACTTTATCGGCGGCGGAGACGGCTGACTAACAGGGTTATTAGATAGGCTCCGCCGGCCAGGACGATGATAACCGGGCCGCTGGGCAGATCAAGACTATAGCTCCAGGCCAGACCGCCACTGATAAAAATCATACAGAGCAGGCTGGCCAGTATCATCATCCGGCCGAGACGGTTAACAAAATGGCCGGCAATGGCGGCGGGCAGGGTAAGAAGGGCCACCACCATGACGATACCCACCACCCGTACCAGAAGAACCACGGCGAGGGCGATCATCATCAGGAGGACGAGATAGTAAAATCTGGTGTTAAGACCCCGCAGGCGGGCGTATTCTTCATCAAAGCATACGGCCATAAAATTATGGTAGAGCAGCCATACGGCGGCAGCTACCACGATATCGAGCAGGATCATCAACCAGAGGTCATTTTTGGAGACCAAAAGGATATTGCCGAAGAGATAGCTCATCGGGTCGATGTATCCCGGAGTTTTGGCAATAAACAACAGACCGACCGCCATGCCGATGGCCCAGATAGCGCCAATTACCGTATCCTCCCGCTGCTTGGTGTACATACTCACCAGTCCGATAATCAGGGCGGCGAGAAGGGCGGCGACAAGCGCTCCGTAGATGGGATCAAGCCAGGCCAGGTGCCAGACCTTCTGGGCGTAAAGAGCGATACCTATACCGCCGAGAACGCAATGGGCGATGGCTCCGGCAATATAGGTGATCCGCCGCACCACCACATATGTCCCCACAATACCGAAGGTAATGCTGGCCAGAATCCCGGCGATGAGAGCGTAACGGAGGAAGGGCATCTGGTTGTTGGCAACAGCGGCTAAAAAATCAGACATGCGTATGGCCCTCCGTGGAGCAGCGATGGTCGTGACGAATCATCTGGGAATCGTTGCCGTACATATCCTGAATCATCTTGCCGGTGATTTCGCTGGTGGGATGAATATGAACCTGCCCATGGACACAGATCACCGACTGGAAAAATTTAGAGGTAAAGCCAAGATCATGGGTAACGAGGACAACTGCCATGCGCCGGCTTAAACAGCGGAGAATTTCCATGAGACTGCCTTCCACCTGGGCGTCAATACTGGCGGTGGGCTCGTCCATGATCAGGAGCTTGACGGCCGAGGTAAGGGCACGGGCGATGAGTACACGCTGCTGCTGGCCGCCGGATAACTCGGCGAAGCTGCTTTGAGCATGAGAGTCCATATCCATCTCAGTCAGGGCCTGGTGAGCGGCCTGGTAATCCTCCCGGCAATAGCGTTTTGCCCGGCCGTCCAGGCGGCCCATGAGGGTGACATCCAGGGCGCTTACCGGAAAGAGAGGGTCGAATTTGGCGTATTGGGGCACATATCCCACCTGAGAACGGGTGATCTCCGGCGGCCCGCCAAGGAGCAACACCCGGCCCCGATCCGGACGCAGAAGACCAAGGATTAATTTAACCAGGGTTGATTTACCACCGCCGTTGGGCCCCACTATGCAGGTGGAGGTGAACTGGGACACCGAGATATTTACCTTGCTCAGGATGGGCTGCTGGGGATTGTAGGAGAAATCAAGCCCGCTGATCTCAATTACCGGTTCTGTGTCTGGGGTTGTGGTCATTTTTTTAAGGCGCTTTGCAGGGCCAGGGCAATTTTTTTGAAATTCTGTAAGATATCGGGAGCCATGGGGTCTAAGGGAAGAACCGTACCGTTAATTGCCCTTGCCACCACCCTTGCTGAGCGCTGGTCGAATTCAGGCTGAGTAAAGATGATTTTTACGCCGTCCTTTTTCGCCTGTTTGATTAAGCGGCCCAGTTGCCGGGGGGAGGGATTGCCGCCGCCGACCTCTACCGCCCGCTGGCGCAGACCGTAGGCGGCGCCAAAATAGGCAAAGGCGGGATGAAAGACATAAAATGTCCGGCCGGCAAAGGGACGCAGCAGGGTTTTGATCCGGGTATCTAATTGTTGAATACGATGATCCAGAGTCTGGTGGCGTCTCATGTATTCCCGGCGGTGGGCGGGATCAAGGCGGCATAAGGCGGTGGTGATGGTTATCGCCTGACGGCGAAGCAGAGGCGGGGACATCCAGACATGGGGATCAATATCACCGTCCTTCGCGTGGCGCAGGGTCAGGCCGGCATCAAGATTAATTATTTTCAGCTGTTTATCACGGCTCTTGATCTGGGTAACGAGTCTCTTCTCAAAGGGCAGACCGCTGATGAAGAGGGCCGTCGCCTGCTCTAATTTCATGATCTGCCGGGGGCTGGGGGTAAAGGTATGGGGATTCTGACCACTCTTGATGAGGGAATAGACTTTAACGAAACTCCCGCCGATCTTTTTGACAATGGAAGCGTGGGGCGGAATAACGGTAACAACCCGCAACGGGGCGGCGGCCAGCGGCCCGCAGAGGAAGAAAAATAAGATAAACGCCAGCCAGCTGCTTTTCGTGTTTTTCGTATTAATTGTAAATTTCATAAACTTTTAATTCCTCGGTGAATAGTAAACGCTCCATGAGTATTACAGAATTACTGATAATAACATAAAAAATTATATGATGAGCGGTTTTATCAGAAAAGGCCCATAATGGTATGCAGCAGCAAGGCGCGTCCTGTGACAAAAAAAAGCATGGAGACCAGGGCGGCGGCGGGGACGGTAATAAGCCAGGCTCCAAATATGCGCTTGGTTACATTACGGTCGATGCCGGCAAATCCCCGGGCCAGGCCGATGCCGATAATAGACCCCACCAGGGTATGGGTAGTGGAAATAGGCAGACCCAGGCGGCTGCACGATAAGACGGTAAATGTGGTGGCAATATCGGCGGCTACGCCCCTGGAGGGCGTGATCTCGGTAATGTCGGTTCCTACTGTTGCCATTACACGGTAGCCGTAGGTCGCCAGGCCAATGACAATACCTATACCTCCGAGCACCATAATCCAGAATGGTACCCCGACCTTCATTGACAGGGTACCGGTCTGGAGGATATTCACTACTGCCGACAGAGGGCCGACGGCGTTGGCCACATCATTGGAACCATGGGCAAAAGCCACCGAACAGGAGCTGATGACGACCAGCGGCATGAAAGTCTTCTCCACCTGCTCCAACTGTTGGGCAATGGATTTTTCGCGGTGAGCAGCAAAAGTGCGGTGGAGATAAAACTTGGAGAATATCGCCGCGCCTGAAGAAATACCAAAGGCTATCAGGATGGTATTATTGTCCGTCAGCCAGCTTACATTATGGATAACATGCTTTAACCCCTTGTATACAGTAGCCAAAGTCACAATAAAGGCCAGACAGAAGACAATGAACGGGGTTATCTTCTCTGCCGCGCGAATTGGTCTGGCATTACCTAAAATAGCCTTGCTGATAAAATTAAAGATCAGGAATCCCATTATACCACCGATTATGGGCGAGATGAACCAGGAGGCGACGATCTTGCCCATCGTCACCCAGCTCACGGCCCCGAAACCGGCGGCGATAATACCAAATCCGGCTACCGCGCCCACTATAGAATGGGTGGTTGACACCGGCAGTCCTGCCCAGGACGAGACATTGAGCCAGATAGAGGCGGCCAGCAGGGCACCGGCCATTCCAATGATGAAGATGGCCGCCGCCTCATGGGGGGCCATACCCGGCAGGTGGGCCAGAACCTGGGGGTCAACAATCCCCTTGCGTACCGTATCAGTAACATGAGAGCCTACCAGTACGGCACCGGCGAATTCACATATTCCGGCGGCGATAATGGCCTTTTTGATCGTTATAGATTTTGAGCCCACGGCATCGGCCATGGAATTGGCAACATCATTGGCCCCGATATTCCAGGCCATATAGAAGCCCATGAGGGCGGTGATGCCCAGAACTATACTCTCTTCCATACTTTTTCCTTATTGAAACTTATCTGTAAGCGCCCCATAAACCACACTCCTGTTTTTGTAACTTCTGAAATGAACGAATGGTACGACCACGATTGTATGCGTGTGGCAGGGGGCATGGAGCGCTTGCCTGTTTTATCTTCCCTCTGTAATTATTTTACAATCATATTGCGCAGCATGTCTCCGGCGTTTTCCGCTTTATTGGCCACGTCACCAAGGGTCAGCAGCATTTTTTCGTAAAAGATGATGGTAAGGGGATCTAATTCATTCTCAAGATTGTATATGTCGATGGAGAGATTACGTGCCATACGGTCTGCCTTCCATTCTTCTTCTCCGAGGCCCTCTATGTAACGCAGCACTAAATCGGCTTCGGCGCCGCCGAAGGAGGTGTCGGCCAGACTCTGTAATTCCACCGTTGCCGTAAGCAGGGTGGCGGTAACTTGAAAGACCTGGTTGACGAAAGTTAAAAATTTCTCATGTAGAGAAGAATGGAGTCTGGTTTTTCTGATCATTAAAATAACCGCGAAATCCTCCGCTTTATCGGCAATCTTGTCCTGACAGTGAAGAAAGGCATCGAGATCGGCCCGGTCAACGGGCATGAAATAACGGCGGGGTAACTGTTTGCGGATGGAATGTTTTATGTTATCGGCCTCAAATTCCAGTTTAGAAACCTTATCCTGCAGGGCGTGAATCTTTGGATAATCCTCATCAATCAGGGCTTCGAGAAGCGGCCAGATCATCTCCACGCATTCATGTACCTTCTTGGAATGCTCAACCAGTGGCCCGAAGGGGGATTTGCCGAACAAGTCTTGAATAATTCCCATACTGTTACCTCGTTTAATATTATTTGGGCTCTGTTAATAGCATATTCTGCCCGTATTGGGGATGTTTTCGTATACCAGAGTATATAAAATATGAAAAGAAAGATAAAAGAAAAAACAGATCTGATTTTATTGCCCCGCCGTACAGACGAGGCTGTAAATAATGGCTTTGGAACAGGAAGAATGCCTGTCCATGTCTTTATTTTTGCAGGTTTTTCACCTCATCCCAAAAAAAAAATACCCCTCCCTTGATTTTTAAAAAATCGTCCCTATAGTTTTGGCCATCCCGCGCAGTGGTGTACTCTGTGGTACTTTTCGGCCCTGATACCCATGAAAGCGGGATAATTTTAAAATATGGCCAAAATGTAAGATTGATGCATCAATAATTACCTATTTAATAAAATTAATCATTAACACATGAATGGAGGCAGTATCATGAAAATTCGTCCATTAAACGATCGTATTTTAGTGCAGCGGCTGGAGCAGGAAGAAAAGACTTCCGGCGGGATTATTATCCCCGACAGCGCCAAGGAAAAACCGGCTGAGGGCAAGGTTATCGCCGTTGGTAATGGTAAAATGAATGATGATGGCAAGAGAGTGGCGCTTGAGGTCAAAGAGGGGGATCAGGTCTTGTTCAGCAAATATGGCGGCACTGATGTAAAGGTGGACGGCGTGGATTATCTCATCATGCGTGAAGATGATATTCTGGGCATCATAGAATAACTGTAACTGTTTGACCGGGGCGGATAAACTGCCCTGAACTGTTGCAAATAATTTTTGATTAACAATTTGATTGTTTAAGGAGAATAACAATGGCTAAAGAAATAAAATACAGTGTTAAAGCCCGGGAGTCCCTACTCGCTGGAGTAAACGCCCTGGCCGATGCCGTCAAGGTAACCTTAGGTCCCAAAGGCCGCAATGTTCTGTTGGACAAATCCTTCGGTGCTCCCACCATGACGAAAGATGGAGTAAGCGTTGCCAAGGAAATTGAGCTGGAAGATAAATTCGAGAACATGGGCGCTCAGATGGTCAAGGAGGTTGCCTCCAAGACAAGTGACGTCGCCGGTGACGGTACCACTACCGCTACCTTGCTGGCTCAGGCCATTTTCCGTGAAGGTGTTAAGCTGGTAGCCGCCGGCAATAATCCCATGGAAATCAAGCGTGGTATCGACAAGAGTGTCACGACTGTTGTTGCTGAGCTGAGTAAGATTGCCAAACCCACCAAGGAGCAGAAGGAAATTGCCCAGGTTGGCACTATCTCCGCTAATAATGATGACACCATCGGTAATATTATCGCTGAGGCCATGGATAAAGTCGGCAAGGAAGGTGTTATTACTGTTGAAGAGGCCAAAAGCATGGAGACCTCTCTCGATGTTGTTGAGGGTATGCAGTTTGACCGTGGTTATCTCTCCCCTTATTTTGTCACTGATCCCGACAAGATGGAAGTTAACATGGAAGAGCCCCTGATTCTCATCAACGAGAAGAAGATCAGCTCCATGAAGGATTTACTGCCCATTTTGGAGCAGGTTGCCAAGCTGGGTAAACCTCTGTGTATTATCGCTGAGGATGTTGACGGTGAGGCTCTGGCTACTCTTGTGGTTAATAAATTGCGCGGTACGCTGAATATAGCCGCCATCAAGGCTCCTGGCTTTGGTGACCGTCGTAAGGCCATGCTGGAGGATATCGCTATTCTCACCGGCGGCCAGGTAATTACTGAAGACCTTGGTATTAAACTGGAGAACATCACGATTAACGATCTTGGCAGTGCCAAGCGCGTTGTCATAGATAAAGACAACAGTACTATCATTGATGGTGCCGGTGATAAGGATAAACTGGCTGGCCGGGTTAAGCAGATTCGGGCTCAGATTGAGGATTCCACCTCTGATTACGATCGTGAGAAACTTCAGGAGCGTCTGGCCAAATTGATTGGCGGAGTCGCGGTAATTAATGTCGGCGCTGCCACAGAGGTTGAGATGAAGGAGAAGAAAGCCAGGGTTGAAGATGCCCTGAACGCCACCCGGGCCGCAGTAGAAGAGGGTATTGTTGCCGGCGGCGGTGTTGCTTACATCCGTTGTCTCGAATCTCTTGAGGCCTTGGAGCTAAGCCCGTCTCAGAGCCTGGGCAAGAAGATTATTCTGCGGGCTCTGGAAGAACCGGTACGGCAGATCGCTACTAATGCCGGTCGTGAAGGTTCTGTAATCGTTGAGAAGGTTAAGACCCTGGATGGCGCTAATGGCTTTAACGCCGCCAGTGAGGAGTTTGAAGACCTGATCAAGGCCGGGGTTATTGATCCTGCCAAAGTTACCAGAACCGCACTGCAGAACGCGGCAAGCATCTCCGGTATGATGCTGACTACTGAGTGCATGATTGCCGATAAGCCCGAAGAAGACAAGGGTGCCGGTGCCGGTATGCCGGGCGGTATGCCTGGTGGAATGGGCGGCATGGGTGGAATGGGCGGTATGATGTAAATCGTCACAAACCAGTCTTTTGTCCACTGAACGGCGGATTCTCTTTATACAGAGAACCCGCCGTTTTTTTTTACAGATGGTCGGCTATATCGTAAGCGTTCCACAAACCGCACTTTAGCATATGATCATGGTCGTACCGTTTACATTAATATCAATCAGGGGAGTGAAATCTTTACCAGCGGTACTTCAACCGGTACATCTATTGTTTTATCCACGCCAAATTGTTTATGCATTATAACCGGAACCGCCGGTTTGCCGGGGGCATAATTGTCCCAGGGTATCATAAAACTGGAAGTTTCGTAATTCCCCGGCTGATCAGGATAAATTGGCTGCGCGTAATTTCTCAAGGCGTTCAGATTGTTAAACCCCGGATTATAGTTATAATTTCTGAAGGTCGCGTAGCCTGTATAGGCCCCGGCGAAAGGCTTGCCAAAGCCATGAAATGGTATAACCTTCGGGGCCTCGCCTTGAGTGCCGGTATAACGATGGAGGCCATGACAGGCAAAACAGGCGGAATAATCTGAAATGGGAGTTGTGGTGTTCCTGCTGATTGTGTGAGTGGTTAAGGCCTTGATATTGGTGAGGCCCTGGCCTGGATTTGTATTAGGATCAAAAATAAAACTGAAAATCTTTACTTTGCCATTGGCATCGGTGCTGTAACCATTATTGGGGAAATATAAATGGCAGAAATTACAGGCCAGATTCTCAGGCATCTCGAGTTTGCCGTTTGCCCTGGATATTTCTGATGCCTCAGATGTCTGCCCGACATCTGCCTTGTGGCATTGGACGCATTCTCCATTAACGGCATATTCATGGGTGGATGATTCATGATGGATGGCCGGGGTCGGGTAGACGGCTGGATTATGGCAATCCAGACAGGTGCTGCTCAGGTCGGCTCCCACGGCGGAACCGTCTATGCCGTTGAGCGGGTTCCCCACTCTGCGGTTAAAGTTATTGTGAGCTGGATCAACATGGCAGTCGGCACAATGCCCCTTATGTACATCCGCTACAATATTTACCCCGGAATGGCACTTGCTGCATATCCCTGACCATCCAAAGCTGGCGGCATCATGGCCCGTGCCTTTAAAACCCTGGTCATGGTGATGACACATGGTACAGTTCATGCCGTCACGGCCACTGTGTGAATCTCCAGAACCAGGCATTATGCCATCATTTCTATAATGCAGCGTCTCGGTATGGCAGACCTGGCAGATTCCTTCGCCATCAGTATTTACAAATCCGCCATCTGGATCAAAAAATTTAACGTCCCTGGAGCCGCTGAAGGGGGTCTCTATATTATGCCGGATTAATTGGCCGTAGATCAAACCAAAGGTATTACAGGTGGCAGAGTTTCCGGGTATGCTGGAATCAATGGTGCTGGCCGCGAGAATGCCGTTGATAACAATCTGAGAGGTACCGGCGGAAATTATGCTGAAGGTGCTGTCGGTCTGCTGCTGATCATGAACAAAAATCAGACCGCGTCCTGTGTTGTTTTTATTGGCCCAGTCGCGATCATTGCTGGTTGCTCCTGCTGCCGGCCAATCAGTATTAGTGGTAGCGGCGGAATAGGTCACCGTAGTCTGGCCGTTCTGGGGAGAATTCGGGGTAACACTGCTAATGGTGCCGGTAATCAGGAAAGGAGAAGGTGTTGTGCCTGTCCAGCTTAGTTGATCCTGGAAATGAGGGTTATGGCATGTGGTGCAGCCCACACCCCAGGTGCCGTTGTGGTAGGTAGATGAACCTGTTATTGCTGCGGAATGGGTGCGGGCCAGGGGGGCCGGGCCGCCGGTATCATGACATTGCATGCAAACTGTGTTAATCACGGCAGCACGTCCCGGTACAATATTTTGTTCCGAGGGTGAATATTGCCACCACAGGGAATATGTATGGCACGAACCGCACTGGATGTTATTGGTTTCATTGTGCGGCGCGTCAATTACTGAGGCCGGGGAGTTTACCGCAACCAGTAGAAAGCATAACAATAATACAATGGATCTATTATTCATGGTAAATCTCCAGCTCTTTCATTTTATTGTCATTTCGACGAGGGGCCACCTTATGAGAAGCAATTTTAATACCAGAAATCATCAGTATTGGCATTGCGTTATAAAAACAAGAGGTTGTTGGCGCTCAGCAATGAATACATCGGAGTTAAAACTATTTATGTGGGGGATAAGGCTCTTTTGTTGAGTTAAATGACAACTCGGAAGGCTGCTGCCTCTGAAAGAGGGGGGTCAAATCTTTATTATTGACAATATTTCTGGCCTTGTTAGCTTGTAATGGTAAGAGTATTTCGAATATAATGTTGGTGCTTTTGCAAAATGTCCTTTGGGGGCGTTTGCGGCAATGGCTGATATGTCGAGATGTTATAAAGTCAGCGGTACGACCATGATCGTATGCTAAAATGTGGTTCGTGGGGCGCTTACGATTATTCCACTGATTATGTGGCGTTAATGAATAAGTATTCAATTGTGAGCCAATTTCATTAAAATTGTGTGGGAAAGCTTTCAAATAAATTACAAAATCATTCAAGGATAAAGGCTTGACCATCACACCTTTGTGCTACATAGTATTTTAAAAAATTATTAAATTCTTAATTACTGTCATTTAGGAGCGCTGTTTTCTTGTAGTATGGCACAGATATCTGTAGATATGACAATTATCGTCTTCAACAGGGAGGAATAAGACACGATATGTAGCAAAATAGAACTAACATAAAAAATATATATAACTTTGCGTTTATGCAGTAGTCGTGTCACTCGAAAACCGCCAATTTCCTGCCTACGAGACGATGCTGGTGAAACGCGCCCAAGTTGGGCGCGGCTTCTATTAGTGTTTCGTAGGCGGGTGCTTGGCGGTACCTCGGGTGTGACACTATTGGAAATCGCGCCTTTTTTTTTGGGGGGGGGTCATGACTGAAAAAGAGAATATAGGTAACAATTATGAAAAATTTCACAAGATAAAAAAAGAATCTTTTCGCAGCACCTATATCGTCAGAGGCAAACGTGCGGCGCTTAACCGTTGTCGGAGACATGGCCGAATACATATCATCTTCGGTTATAGCAGTCTCCGGTTGATCGGCAGAGAAAGATCCCAGGATAGAGGCCTGAAGCTGACAGATTATGCAGGCATGGCTGTAAAATCTTTATCCTCCGCTTCACTTATACAACTATGCCTGTTTATGACCTTCCTGGTCAACTTTTTCCCTGGTTTTTCTTATGCTCAAACCTTCACTGGCGTCACTCGGGCCATTCAGACAACGTTTCAGAATCAACTACTCCATACCAACCGGGCAGAAGATCTCCCCCGCTTGAATCAGCAAGGCGGACAAGCAGGGAATATCGAGATGTTTCGTCAGTGCAGGGAGTGGATTGTCGCGGCTGTAATTATAATGGTAATTCTTGTTGCCGCTATACTTTATAGTCGAAGGCTTAATCATTTTTTGCGGCAGACAAAAAAGGAATTGGAGCAGGCCCGGCAAAATCTGGAGGAGCAGGTGCGTGAGCGTACTGTTGAACTGACCGTCTTCAACGAAAAACTATGGCTGGAGATAGGGGAGCGTGAGTGTTCCGAAAGATTTGTAAATGAGATACTGGAAAGTATCGGAGAAGGGCTGATCGTTATTGACAGCAAATATCGAATAGTTACCGCTAACAGGGCATATTGTGAGCAGGTAAATGTTACGAACGAGAATATTCGTGGCGCTTACTGCTATGAAGTTTCGCACCAGTTGTCCAAGCCTTGTTTCCTTGCGGGTGAAGAGTGCCCTGGTCAGGTTTCTTTTGCAACAGGTGAGGCATGCTCGGCTCAGCATATCCATTATGACGAGGAAAACAATCCTGTTTATGTGGAAGTAAAATCCTACCCCATTAAAGATGAAACCGGGGGGATAAAGTCCGTAATTGAAATTGTTAATGATGTGACGGAAAAGAAGAAACTTGAAGAGCAACTCCAGCACGCCCAGAAAATGGAAGTCGTCGGGCGGTTGGCCGGTGGGGTAGCTCATGACTTTAATAATATTCTGACGATTATTTCTGGCTATGCAGAGGTGATGCGAAGTGAAGTTGATATGGATAGCCCATTAATAGATTTTCTGAATAATATATCAGTCGCTGCCGCTAAGGCTACCAAACTCACCAGAAGCCTTCTGGCATTCAGTCGCAAGCAGGTGATTCAGCCTGTGCCGGTGGGTATAAATCAAATTATTCATGACGCGAAAAAGCTTTTTTCGCAGCTTGCCGGTGAAAATATCGAGGTGAAATTTATCTTGCGGGATATTGAAATAAACGTGTTAGCCGACAGCGGTCAGATTGAGCAGGTGCTCATGAACCTTGTGGCCAATGCGCGGGATGCTATGCCGGGAGGCGGGCAGCTGACCATTGAAACTGATGTCGTGGAAATTGATAATGAATATGTAGATATGCATGGTTACGGTAATCCGGGAGAATTCGCCATGGTGACAGTGGCTGATACCGGAGTTGGAATAGATAAAACAACCAGGGAAAAGATTTTCGAACCTTTTTTTACCACCAAAGAAATCGGCAAAGGTACGGGCCTTGGTCTTGCCATGGTGTACGGTACTGTCAAGCAGCACAATGGTTATATTAATGTTTATAGTGAAGCTGGTCAGGGAACGATTTTTAAAATTTATCTGCCACGTATCGGACGGATCAACAATAAATTAATAGAGAGCAAAAAGGTAAAAAACGACATAACAGGCGGCAGCGAAACAGTACTGCTGGCCGAAGATGATGAATCGGTACGGGAATTTGTCAAGAGAGTCCTGGAACATGCCGGCTATCAGGTCATCATGGCTGCTGATGGTGACGAGGCACTTTCTCAATTTCAGCGACACGAAAGAAAAATTGATATTCTTTTTCTGGATACCATCATGCCGAAGAAAAACGGCAAAGAAGTGTATGAAGCGATTCTGCAGAGACACCCCAATGTTAAAGTATTATTTACCAGTGGTTACAGTGAGGATATTATACACACTAATGGTATTCTGCAGAATAATTTAAGTTTTGTCCCCAAGCCGGCTTCTCCGCAGGAAATCTTAAAAAAACTGCGGGAAGTACTTGAACATTAAAAATTCAGACAGAAAGTGAGAATCTTTACAGATTGAGGCAAATAATGAAAAAAATTATGGTCTAAGTTGATATAAATCATAATGTCTGCGGCTTGTAGATATTTTCCATTATTTTGGGCCTGAATTTTCCGGTAAAAAGGAAAAATTAGACCTAAAAACCGGAATAATTATCTTTTGATAGAAAAAACAATATGTTAGGCAAGAACAACAGGTAGTGAGAGAGAAAATTGACTGTAAAGAATTTTGCGGATATGAACCCGATATATGGGTGTAATCTGAATTTAGGGTACTGCGGTAAAACAGACTTCTCGGGTCATCGTCATGATATATGATTATGCTTTGACCACAGGCTCCGCCCCACTGCCTGTTTGCTTGAGTTGTCGGAAAAAGAGAGGCCTGCGAGGAAGAAGTCGGGGTCTTTGGTATCCGGGGTTGACCAGCGTACTATTCCCCGGCCATCCAGCCCTGAATTGAATAATTCGTTGTTATCCATGACAAATATTAACTCAGTGTCTGGCGCAATACGTTGAGTGCTTTTGAACATCAGGCCGCCCATGCCGATATCTACGGTGCTGGCCGGGATATCCCGCAGCTTGCTTTCGTGATTAGTGGAGCAGTCGCATAATGTTAGATTTAAATGCTCCGGGATTCGCCGATAACGCCGCCGATTTATTTTTTCGCTCTCTATCAGCGGAGCAGTGTTGGAAATTTTTTCACAACCGCTTATGTATTGGTGGCATTGATGGAAGGAGGCGCTCTGACAAAACATTTTTATCTGTTCCGGCAGAGGGAGATACAGGCCTCCGGTTATCATCAGGCAATCCGAGTTGTTGGAGAGATATGGGCATGAAGATGTTTTCTTGTCGGGTATTTTCATTTAATATCCAGTTAGATTTAATCACTATTTTTAAAAAAACATTATGCATTGTGATTCTATGCAAGGATTAAGCCAACTGTCAATCATGGATTCGGGGATAATCCCCGCCGGCAGTTACTGGTTATCAGGCCGGTGTTCATGGAGCGTTTACATATTATCCATCTCGTCGGCAAGAAGAGCGAGATGATTTTGTTCCTCGACGGCTATTCGTTGAAAAAATTTTGCGGTTTCCGGCTCGTTGCTTTTAGCGGCCATGCGGCTGTATAGATCAAGGGCCTGGGTCTCAAGGCCCATGGACAGGTCGAGAATTTCGCTTAATGACTGGGTGGGAGATGGCAGTCTTTTGATAAAATTATCTATGTTGATTCCCCCTTCCATAATTCCGGTGTTGTCCGTCCGGAGTTCCGCCTCTTTCCCCCGCTCTCGACGGTATTCCTCTTGAAGTCTTATTTTGTGATGACTTTCAAAGCCTGCCAGAAGTTTGAACAATTTTTTACGCGGCGCGTCAGTAGTTTCATGAGCTAAATGCTGGTAAAAAATCTGCAGGCCGTCTTCCATGGCATAAGCCAGAGATATGGCATCGGCAAAATTCATATCAGGGTGAAAGAGCCTCATGCCGTCATGCTCCGGCCCCTCTGCCTGCCTGCCTTCCCAGGCCTTTATGCCGCCGCTCATATTGAAAACAGTTGAAAATCCCTGCCCGGAGAGAAATTGAGCGGCGGCCCGGCTGCGGCCGCCGATGGCGCAATAAACAAAGGTAGGTATGGAGGAGTCAAGTTCCGTCAGACGGCCGGGTAACTCCTTCAGGGGGATAAGAACTGCTCCGGCGAGATGCCCGGCGCTGTATTCCCTGGGCTGGCGGACATCTAAAAGCTGGTAAGTACCGCTGGTATTATTTTTTATATGTTCCCTGACCTTGTCGGCAGTTACGCTCTTCACCGGGATAAAAAGATTTTTCCAGTTCATTTTCCCCTCATCGTGATTGTTAACTAAGAGTCTATTCCTCTTGACATTGTAATCTCCCGGAGCATAGCGGTACGATTACGATCGTATGCCTGCAGCAGGGTGTGTTCATGGAGCGCTTATGTGTTAAGGGTATTGGTGGTGGTGCCAGAGTTCAAGTTCTCTGAGAGCATAAATGAAGAATCTCCCCCCTGCCGGCCTCACAGAAAATCCGTAGTGCGTTTATCCCGACCAGTCATTAGCCATAAACTGTTTGTGGTCTGGTTTGGGCGGCCTGGCCTCGCTCAGACGTGACCTGAGCCAGGTCAGCACCTTGTCGAATTCCCGGCCTAATTCATTCAGGGCTTTGCCCCGATGGCTGACCTTGTTTTTCTCCGCTGCCGAGCATTGGGCGAAGGTACGTTTCAGGGGCGGATAGTAAAAGACGGGATCATAGCCAAATCCCCCCTCACCTTTGACCTCTAAGCTGATCTCGCCTTCACATCTCCCCTCATAGGTCAGGGCCGGGCCGCTGGGCACGGCTATGGAAATCACGCATTCAAAGGCGGCCTGCCGCTCATCAATCCCCTCCATCTCCTGTAATAATCTGGCGATATTGTCAGCGTCACTGGCCTTTTCTCCCGCGTAGCGGGCCGAGTGAACCCCCGGTCTGCCATTCAGGGCTTTGACCACCAGGCCGGAATCATCGGCAATGGCCGGCAGACCCAGGGCCTTGGCGGTGAGCAGGGCCTTTTGATAGGCGTTATCGTCAAAGGTGGCGCCATCTTCGGCGGCCTCAGGGATGGGGCCGAAGTCGTTTAGTGATTTCAGGTCAATATCATAGGGCTTCAGTATCTGCTGAAATTCTCTTACTTTGCCCTGGTTGCGAGTGGCAAGAACAATCATAATTTCTGGTGTTGACATTGTGTTGATCCTGTTTTTTGTGGTTTTGAGTAGTAAATAACACCCTACAATATAATGTATCACTATCTCTTTGACAATACTACATATTGCATATTGTTCCAAAAAAAGTTTGCCATTCTTTGTTCAGCGAAGTATTGTTATTTGAAAGGAGGTGCGCTATGTTCT
Organism: Desulfobacterota bacterium M19; assembly: GCA_048820955.1. Lineage (GTDB taxonomy): Bacteria > Desulfobacterota > Desulfobulbia > Desulfobulbales > VMSU01 > JAADIV01. The sequence goes on from JBMERE010000012.1 coordinate 20,422, forward strand.
GGGATTTTTTTCTCTTCGTCATTATCGGGCCCCTGATTGCTTTTTTTATTTATTATCTTACCGAGGATCGGAAACGTGCCGATAAATATCGGGCCGAGAGAGATCGTTGTCATTTGATCTTTTAAGAACCGGCCTTTCAGTCGGTTTTTGCCTCACAAAGCTCCTTTCTTAATGCGTAAGCGCCTCATAAACTACACCCTCGCATACGATCATGGTCGTACTGCTTACATTTAGCTCTCTGAATGTAAGGGGTTCAGGGTGTTTATGGAGCGCTTGCCTTAATACTTCTTCCCTTCGTCCTGCAATCGTAAATCGCCGGAAATAACCTGGTGAATGAGGCCTGTGCTGTCTTTTATTCTCAATACGCCATCCTCGTCAGGCCCCAGGGACATGCCGCATACCGGCATGCCGTCTGGCTTGAGCCAGGTTAGCTGTTTGCCGGAGCTGGCGTCCCAGCGCCGCCAATCTCTTAGTATTGCTGCGAAATCCCCATTCTCCAAACGTTTTACCTCCCGTTCCACGGCTTCGGTAACGGCGGTAAGAATCAGGCCGCGGTCATAAGAGCGGTTTGTTGCTGTCCGCAGAGATACCATCCGCCGGCCTGTCTCCGACGGAAAATTATCTGGTTCGCTGTTAATATTTAAGCCGATGCCGATGATTGTGGCCCGGCCTTTTGCTGATTGCGCTTCGCACTCGGTGAGAATACCTGCCATTTTCCGACCCTGCCATAGAATATCGTTGGGCCATTTGAGCTCAGTCTCTAAAGCAGAGACGGCCAGAATTGCCGTCCGCAGGGCGAGGCCGGCGGTCAGGGTGATTTTAGTCAAGTCATTCAGGCTGAGACGGGGGCGGGTAATGATGGAGAAATAGAGCCCCAGGCCCGGCGGAGACTGCCATTTCCGTCCCAGGCGGCCACGACCGGCGCTCTGGCTGTCGGCCGCTACCACCGTCCCCGCCGGTATTCCCGCGGCGGCCAGGTTCAGCGCGGTGGTGTTCGTGGAGTCCAAACATTTGTGGATCAGGACTTGACGGCCGTTTATACAGCCATCCGCTCGAAGCTGTTCCCACATTGGCTCTAACGACTCGTTCCGGGTTAATTCCGTCAAAAAAATATCCTCCAGCCGCCCGTTCGGCCGCTTGACTTTTCAGGTGCTTTGCGATAGATTACTTCGTTTTTGGTAAGTACCCAATAACCCACATTCTTTTGATCCTGCCCGGCGGCGTGGGCAGGCGGATGTAATGGGAGATAAACATGCACATTAAGGCCTTAAAGGGATTTAAAGACATATTACCCCAGGAAGCGGCTCTCTGGCAACATATTGAAGGCCGGGCCCGAGATATTTTTCAGCGCTTCGGCTATCGCGAGATAAAGGTTCCTATTCTGGAAAAGACCGGGCTCTTTGCCCGTTCCATCGGCGAGACCACCGATATTGTTGAAAAAGAGATGTATTCCTTTACGGATCGCAACGGTGAATCGCTCACCATGCGGCCGGAGGGTACGGCTTCGGTGCTGCGTTCTTTTATCGAACACAATCTGTATAGTGAACGACCGTTGCAGAAGCTATACACCATGGGCCCCATGTTTCGTCATGAGCGGCCTCAGAAAGGGCGTCTGCGTCAGTTCCACCAAATGAGCGTAGAAGCCCTTGGGGTTGACCGCCCGGAACTGGATGCCGAGATTATGGCCATGGCCTGGATGCTGCTTGTCGATCTGGGGTTAAAGGTCAGTCTGGAAATTAATTCGCTGGGCTGCTCGAAGTGCCGCCCCGTCTTTAATAAAGCTCTGCTGGAATTTCTGGCTGGAAGCAGGGGAGAGTTATGCCCCGACTGTGAACGGCGGCAGCAGAAAAATCCCCTGCGGGTTCTGGATTGTAAAAACGCGAAATGTCAGGCCCATTACGTTAACGCGCCTGTTATTCTCAATTACCTGTGCCCGGACTGCACGGCTCATTTTCAGGTTGTTGAGGACTGTCTGCGGGATTTGAATATTGATTACAAGGTTAACTCCTTTATGGTGCGGGGGCTTGATTATTATACCCGCACCACTTTTGAACTGATTACCCATGATCTTGGAGCCCAAAGTGCGGTGGGGGCGGGTGGGCGCTATGATGGTTTAATCGCCCAGCTGGGCGGCCCGGCTCTGCCCGGCATTGGCTTTGCCCTGGGGATGGAACGCCTCGTTCTTCTCTTAACCGCCGATGGCGGCAGTGAAGCATCCGGGAGTATTATAGATATATTCCTTGCCGCTCTGGGGCCGGCGGCGGGGCGCCGCGCCTTTGCCATGCTGCATGCCCTGCGTCTGCAGGGACTGCGGGTGGTGATGGATTACACCGGCCGCAGCCTGAAAAGTCAGATGAAACAGGCGGCGCGCTGCGGCAGCCGGTTCGCGCTCATTATGGGCGATGATGAATTAAGTTCCGGCCGGGCAATGCTCCGTGATATGGGGAACCATGAGCAGCACGAAATTGAATTATCTGCCGATCTCACGGCCTGGAGTAAAGTCATGGCCGCTGAGATTGTAACTTAAATATTTGTAATATCTATATCTGATGGACTCGCGGTTAACATGCTTGTCATGAAACGAAAAGTCCATCACTAACTAAGAGATGGCTAAGTAAAAATTGATATACCAGGCGTGGTGGTTTTGCAAGGGGTTGAGCGTACATATGGTATGCGAAACGTTTGTGGAACCGCTACAACGCGGTAGATCGGACTTTTTTCGATGCCATCATATCCAGGAGACACCCGATGGAATCCATGGGGGGAATGAAGAGAAGTCATTATTGTAACGAGTTGCGGGACACAAATGCTGGCGAAGAGGTAATTCTCATGGGCTGGGTGTTGCGGCGGCGGGATCATGGCGGAGTAATATTTGTTGATCTGCGCGATCTTCACGGCCTTACTCAGGTGGTGTTTAATCCCGAGCATAGCGCTGCCGTTCATGCCAAAGCCCATGACTTGCGCAGTGAATGGGTGCTGGCCGTGCGCGGTAAGGTCTGTCTGCGTCCCCATGGGATGACCAACGATAAATTAGCCACCGGCACTATTGAGGTCATGGTGGATGAGCTGCGGATTTTAAACACCTCTCCGACCCCGCCCTTTCCCTTAGATGAGGAGACGGAGGTCTCTGAAAATCTGCGCCTTAAATACCGCTATCTTGATCTGCGGCGGCCGGGGATGATTAATAATTTGATTATGCGTCACAAGGCGGCTCATGCCGTGCGCAATTATCTGAACGATAACAACTTTCTTGAGGTTGAGACCCCGGTCCTGACTCGTTCCACTCCGGAGGGGGCCAGGGATTATCTCGTCTCCAGCCGGGTTAATCCGGGGAAATTTTATGCCCTGCCGCAGTCGCCGCAACTATTTAAACAACTTTTGATGGTCTCCGGAGTTGACCGCTATTACCAGGTTGTTAAATGTTTTCGGGATGAGGATCTGCGGGCTGATCGCCAGCCGGAATTTACCCAGATTGATATGGAACTTTCTTTTGTTGACGAGGAGGACATTTATACCATTGCCGAAGGTCTGATGCGTATGTTGTTTAAGGCCACCGTTGGCCGGGAAATCAGCGTTCCTCTTAAACGGATGACCTATGCCGAGGCCATGGAGCGTTATGGAACTGACAAACCGGATACCCGATTTGGTCTGGAACTGGTGAATCTCACCGAGACCGTGCGGGACTGCGGCTTTAAGGTCTTCGCCTCGGTAGTTAAAAAGGGGGGACTGGTAAAGAGTATAAACGCCAGGGGTTGCGCCGCTGTTCTTTCACGGAAAAATATCGACAATCTGACCGAATATGCCGCTCAGTTCGGGGCCAGGGGGCTGGCCTGGGTTAAGGTCAAAGAGGATGGCTCCTGGCAGTCACCCATTGCCAAATTTTTTACTGAAGATGAAATGGCGGCCATGGCGGCCGCTCTTAAGGCTGTACCGGGTGATATTTTATTTTTTGTAGCCGACTCCCCCTCGGTGGTTCATCATGCTCTCTCAGAACTGCGTCTTAAACTGGGGCGGATGCTGGATTTAATTGATCATGATGCCTTTGATCTCCTCTGGGTCACTGATTTCCCTCTCTTAGAGTATAATGATGACGAGAAACGCTATACGGCAGTTCATCATCCATTCACCGCCCCCAATGAGGAGGATCTGGAATTCCTGGAATCGGAACCAGGCCGGGTGCGAAGCCGGGCCTACGATATTGTCTTGAATGGCACTGAGATAGGCGGCGGCAGTATCCGTATCCATCAGCAGGAGATTCAGAATCGGGCCTTCACTGCCCTGGGTATAACTCCGGAGGAGACAGCAGATAAATTCGATTTTCTGCTCCGCGCCCTGGAAATGGGGGCTCCGCCCCATGGTGGTATCGCCTTCGGGCTTGACCGGCTGATGATGATTTTGACCGGCAGCGAATCAATCCGTGACGTCATCGCCTTCCCTAAGACCCAGAAGGCGACCTGCCCGTTGACTGAAGCTCCCTCTGCCGTGGCGAGAAAACAACTTACGGAATTACATTTGCGGCCGGACTGGCAGGAGTAGTTACCTGTGTTTTAAGCGGGAAATTTTTTTAATAAAAGGGCTTGCTTTTTTGTAAGTGTATGGTACCGTTGACTTTTGGAGTAGTAATCAGGTACTTTACTGGTTGCCGCCCGGCCGGTTGTGGAATGATAATCGGTAATTTTATTAAATGGGACTTTATTTAGAAGCCCTGGTTTTAGAAGGAGTAAGTTTAAGATGGCTGAAGGAACTGTGAAATGGTTTAATGCGTCTAAGGGGTTTGGTTTCATTGAGCAGGACAATGGATCCGATGTTTTTGTACATTATTCAGCAATCAAGTCCGAAGGATATCGTTCTCTTGAAGAGGGGGCACGTGTGCAGTTTGATGTTGTTGAAGGGAATAAGGGCCCCGCAGCCGAAAATGTTGTAACCCTGTAATAAATATAACATCTGAAAAATCAAAACATGCCGGATAAGTTGATTCGGATTATACCTCAATTAATAAGAATGTTGCCTGTCAGGATTTTTTTTAGTTCCTGATCTGTTTCAACATTCGGAGTGCTTTTAAGTGACTTTGAGGATAATGCTCTGGGCCTTTTGGTTCAGGGCATTTTTTTATGCCTGCAGTCTCAGCGGAAGAGGGGGAAGCGTTCATGGGGCGCTTACGGAGAGGGGGTTGATTAACTCCATGGGCAGGCGGTGAATTGTCTTGTCAAAAGAGGGCAAATTATTTAAATTCTTCAGCTATGATTGATGGCAATAATGATATGAATGAATTTGATCTTGAGCGGGATGTCCTCTTTGGGGTTATCAGCCGCTTTATTGGTTATTTTACCAGGGATTCCCAGCGGTTGAGTCAGAACGACGTCCAGAGCGAATATCCCTTTGTGCCCATGGATCCGCGCCAGGTTTACGCTCAGGTTAAATTAGCCCGGGACTATCTGCGCCCCTTGACAGCGGGGGCGGAACCGGTTCGGTTCCTTGATATCGGCTGTGGTATCGGTAATATACTGCTCTTTGCCGAGCAGATGGATTTTGAGGTCTGGGGAATTGAAAAGGACCCATTCCCCTATAAAGTGGCGGCCAAACTTGTCGATTCCAGGCGGGTAATTTCGGCGGATATCTGGGAGTATGAGGATTACGGGAAATTCAAGGTGATCTATTATTTCCGTCCCTTTCACGAGGGCAATACCCAGCGTCGTTTTGAACGTTTTATTGAGGATCAACTGCAGCCCGGTGGTATTCTGATTGCCAACCGCAAAATGAGCAATGATATTGATAATGATCCCCGTTTCCGCCGTCTGCGCGACAACCTGCCGGTCTGGGTGAAGGGAGACAGCGGGCTGGTCAGTTGATTTCTGTAACCGTCGCTTCTTCTTTTGCCGGTTCACCGCAGTCTACTCTTTGATAGTCTAACCTCACGCTCTTATCTAAAGAAATATTCATGGCCTGTACCGGGCAGACCGGGACGCAGAGGCCGCAGCCCGTGCATTTTTCCGGATCAAAGATTACCGCCATCTCCGGGCGTTTGATTGACAGAGCGCCGGTGGAGCAGCGGCCGGTGCAGGCTCCGCATTGGAAGCATTTTTCATCGTCACGCTTTATTACCGTGGCCATGGTTTCCACCTTGACCTCGTACTTCTTCAGGTATTTCAGCCCGGCCTGGACATTTTTTCTGGGGCCGGAGAGCTCCAGTATCATTACCCCGTCCTGCTGCATGAATATATCGGCTCGCAGGATATTAAAGTCCAGGTTGTACTTTTTGACCAGATCACAGATCAGGGGCTGGTCGATATTATCTTTGGTAAAGCGCAATAAATACATTTTTTTATACATGGTAACTCCGGTCGTCTGACAGGTTTTATCGGCTCTGCTCGTAGTTGACGGCTGCCGCGATTTTTATTTTTTGTAATAAGGTATCCACGGGGGCGTTGGTGTTCAGGGTGATTAATTCGTGAGCCTTCAGCTCCGCGGGCCGGCTGAAATATTTTTTCTGGCGTAGATAAATCTCCCAGCGGCCGTCTGATACAGCCTCAGGGTCCTGGGCCCGGAGTTCGAGACGTTCTCTGGTAATATTTTCAGGACAGTGGCAGAGGATGAATTTTATTGCAACTCCCAGGGCGGCCGTCAGGTCTCGCAGCCGCCGGCGTTCTTTTTCCGCGGTGTAGGAGCCGTCTAATACCACATCCTGCTTGGCCTCCAGTCCTGCTCTGGCCATTAAATACAGGCGTTCATAGGTGCGCCGCGAAAATTCCGGGCTGTAAATTCCGGCCTGAAATGATTCTGCGCGGGCAGTGGCGGGGCTGAGACCGGCCAGAGCTTTACGCTCACGGTCAGAGTTGAAATACCTGGCTCCGATCTGCCTGGCCCAGGCCGCGGCGAGGGTGCTTTTACCGCTGGCGATAAGCCCCATAAAGACGAATAATTCAGCCGGCTTTGGCATAACGCTCAGCAAGTTGAAAATATTTACCGGCCTGCTGGAAGTTTTTATCCCTGGTGACGGCATCTACCTCCGGGGCGTGGGCGGTGAACAGGCCTATCTTGCCGCGGACATAGGCCCGGTAACATTTATAAAAATTAAGCATATCCATCAGTCCCTGGTCATGTGATTCTGCGATGAAGGCCTGGATGAAATAATCCGCCAGGCTGTTTAAACCGTGGAAATCCAGATCCATACATAGAAAGGCCACATCGCTGGCCACATCGCAATAACGGAATCTCTCGTTAAATTCAATGCAGTCATAGATGTAGGTCTGGTCTGCCAGGCAGATATTGGCGGAGTAAAGGTCGCCGTGACAGTCACGTATCCTGCCGGCGGCAATACGTTGCTGGAATTTATCCTTGTGCTCTAAAAAATTCCGGGCGTAGGCGCTGATGGTGTCAAACTGGAACTGGCTTAATGATGGACAGCCGATGAAGTTCGCAGTCTGCTCAAAATTTTCCAGGACGTTAACGGCCACGGCCTGGGCGGAACCGAAGGTATTGATCTTTTCCCCGCCTTCGGCCCGCTGATAAAAATCGCTCAGGAGCTCGACAATATTATCCAGCATGGACTCGGATAAGACCCCGGCTTCAATGATCCGGCTCATCATTTTATCTTCAGGCATGCGGCGCATCTGCAGGCAGTGTTCAACAACCCGGCCCCGGCCCTGAAGATTAAAAAGGCCGTTTTCTTCGTTAATGGTCATTGTCTGGAGGTAGATATCCGGGCATAAACGGCGGTTAAGGCGGAGCTCTTCGGCGCAGAAATGACGGCGTTTGTCTAAGGTGGTGAAATTTAAAAATCCAAAATCCACCGGTTTTTTAATTTTATAAACAAAATCTCCGGCCAGGAGGACGTAAGAGATATGGGTCTGGATTAATTTTATATCGGCTGCGGCGTGGGGGTAGCCGGCCGGTTGGAGCAGGCCCGTAATAAAAGGAGGAAGTTTGTTTTCCGGCATTATTCTGTTGTGGTATGTTTTTCAGTTGGCGGTTGTTTAGACAATTTAACTGCTTCTATTACATAAAATTAATTTACCGGCTTGTCAAGAAAAGGCCCTGGACGGGCTGGTTCGCTTAATTGATTTTGACATATAGGCTGATAGGATATAGGATATAATATTGTTTTTCAATGGCCTTCGGCGGATGAATTATATTTCGTCTGCCGCTGATTATTATCCAGCTGCATAGACATTCAACGTATTATCTAATCCAACGAGGTGGCAGATGAAGAAAATTATAATGTTTCTGGTGGCAGGTGTTTTACTTTTTTCCGCCCATACCTGGGCTGGTACTCCGGGGTTTATGAACGCTGGCATGGGAACTCTGGAGGGGCATCTCTATGTAAATGGTAAGGTCCTGCCCAATGCTATTGTCGCTTTTTTTAATAAAAAAGGCGGCCCGCCACCGGTGGCCGGCAGTACCAGGCGAGTGCCTGATATGGTGACCAGGGCGGATGGCAAGGGTAAATTCTCGGTTAAGCTGCTTCCGGGCTGGTATTATATGGGGGCCTTAATTCGGGAGCGCGGTCAGGCTCCGGGGCCGCCCCGCAAAGGTGAAAAATTTTATTTTATCAAAAATGACAAGGGCCGGCTACGGGTTATGGAGGTAAAGTCCAGGGCAGTGACTGAGGCGGGACGGGTTGAGGGCTTGAAGCCGGGGGCCTTTAAGGAGTTTAGTAAATTTATGACTATTAAAGGCCGGATATTGGGCCCGGACGGTAAACCCGTGGCCGGGGCGTTGATTCTTTTAATGGATAAATTAAACGCCCCCCGTCCCCGGTATATCGCCCCGCCCAGCGGCGAGGATGGTAAATTTGTTATTAAGGTACCGCCGGGAACTTATTACCTCATGGCCCGCAAATCTATGCTTGGCGGCCGACCGCAGGCGGGTTCACTGGTGGGTACATATGGTAAGACTTCGCCCCTGAAGGAAAATTTAAAAACCGGGGGTGTAAGGGCCGGGGTTGGTGTGCGCGGTGGTACTGGTACGGCTCTTGTCGTGCGGGGTAAAGATGGCGGGGTTATCTCCGGTATTAATATTAATATGTTTAAGATTCCTGACCCTGAGGCGACCCGCAGCAGGTTTGAGAAGCAGGCCCGGGCCCGCAAGATGCGTCAAAATGGCGGTAAGAGTAAAAAATAGTCCGGGCTTCCGGGTGGGGCTGTTGACGCTGTTCATTCTCTCTGTCGGGATGTTCAGCGCTCATGGTGCCGCGGGCCGGGTACTCAGCAGCAATGAGGTCTGGCGGGGGGTGGTGGAACTCAAGGAGGACATACTGGTTCCAGCCGGTCTTGTCCTGACCATTCTACCAGGCACCAGGATTCGGGTCTGGGCGGCGGAAGATACCAAGATCAAGCCGGAATTTCTGTCCCATCGCACCGAAATTCTGGTGCGCGGTACTCTGCGGGCGGAAGGAACAAAGGCGGCGCCTGTGCTCTTCACGCAGGGCGGCCCGCCGGGCGGTGAGCGCTGGTCGGGCATAATTGTTGATGGCGGGACGGTTGATCTTAGGTTTTGCCGGCTGAACGGGGCGCAGAACGGTCTCTATGTTCTGCGGGGCCGGGCTCAGGCCTTTGATCTCAGCATGAGAAATAATATTTACGCTCTCATAGCCTCCGGCGGTCAGGCAAGTTTAGAGCTGACCAGGGCGGCGATAACCGATAATGACTATGGCCTTTCTATCTTTAACAAGGCGCTGGTCAAACGCTCTCAAACAAAGATCAATCATAATCGAAGGCGGAATGAATGGCGTTTTGCTGCCCCCGCGGTCAGGATTACTCCCAGAGTCTATATGCCGGCCGCTGATTTACCCCTGCGCCGGGTCTATAAAAATGAGACCATAAAAGGTACCACTATATGGAGGGACAGGGTACGGATTACGGGCCAGGTGCGGATAGCGCCCAAAGCCAGGCTCATTATTATACCCGGTACCGTGGTGGAGTTTACCAAACGGGATACCAATGGTGACGGTATAGGCGAGAACGGTATCCTGGCTCAGGGCGAATTTATTGCCAAGGGTACGCCGCACTCTCCTATTATCTTTCGCTCGGCGGAGAAGAAAAGGGACCGGGGTGACTGGGATGCCATCAATATTCTCGGCAGCGACCGCAGCCGGAACCTCATTGAGTTCTGCCAGATTGAGGACGCCTACCGGGGGCTGCATTTTCATTTCGCCAATGTGGCGGTAACCAACAGCATCCTCCAGCATAATTATCGCGGCCTGCAGTTTCAGGAATCCCTTGTGGAGATCAGGGATTGTCAGTTCTATCACAACAAGAGTGCCGTGCAGGCCAGGGACTCCGAGGTTTATTTTAATAATAATCAGGTGTTTGCCAACATAAACGGGGTAAACTTTTTTCGTCAGAATCTCACCGGCCGCAACAACATCTTTGCTGATAACCAATGGGACGGCCTCAGGATACGGGAGGGCGAGGCGGTAATTGAGCGTAACGTCATGGCCGGTAATCGTTTCGGTCTGCGGGTGGCCAACGCCGTCTTTGGCCGCTTCAGCCATAATCTGTTAGCCGCTAATCTGGAAAACGGCCTGTTATTACGGAATACCGACAGCCTGAGGGTAAGTGCCAACGCCATATTAAATAATGGTCTGAACGGTATCAGTATTCGTGATACCAGAGGTGAGATCAGCGGTAATTTAGTGGCCGGCAACGGTGAAAGGGGTATTGGCGTCCGCTCTTTCACTGGTATGATAAAGGGTAATAATATTGTGGCCAACGGGGTGTATGCCCTGGGGCTCACCGGCAGCGGTAATGTGCGGGCGACGGGCAACTGGTGGGGCGGTGCTGATATGAAACAGGCCGTTTTTGACAAACATGATAATCCCTCTCTGGGGTTGGTGAGCTATAAACCGGCGGCTTCTGCGCCCTTTGTCTTTACCTGGCCCCTGGCCGGGGTACCGCTTGATCTTTCCTGGTATGGCCTGATTCGTCTCACGAGGGGGGTGACTGTGCCGCAGGGTGCCGTTCTCAGTATTGCCCCCGGTACCACAATTCAGCTGGCCAAAGGAGTTGGTATGGAAATTTACGGTCAGATAAGGGGTCAAGGGCGGCCTGACGGCCGGATTTGTTTTACATCCGTAACCCGCAGGGCTCCGAACAGCTGGGGTGAAATTATGCTTGACCGGGCCATGGGCAGTTATTTTAATTTCTGTGATTTTGAATATGCCTCCTGGGACATCCACTGTCATTTTACCAATTTGCTTATGAATCATTGCCGATTCCTGAATTCCTACGGCGGTTTCAGGTTTCGCAGCGGGCCGGTGGAGATTAAAAACTCTCTTTTTGAAGGTAATCATATTGGTCTCCGGGCCTTGATAATGACGGCGTATATTCATAATAATACCTTTAAAAATAATGAGATGGCTATTTTTGTCCGTAAAAAGGGGAGCGGGATAAAAATTCATCACAATAACTTTATTGATAACCAGCGTTATGATATCCGGGTTGGTGATTTTGACGCTGAGGACGTGGACGCCCGTTATAACTGGTGGCAGGGTAAGACTAAACCGGATAAATTTTTTGACGGTCGCCGGGATCCGGAGCTGGGCCGGGTCATCTACGAACCGGTTGAACTGAAAAAGCAGAAAACAGATTATAAGTGAGCACAGCAGGGTGTCTCTGAAACGCCCGCATACGATCATGGTCGTACCGCTGACTTTATAACATCTCAGAATGTAGCTGTACGACGACACTCGTACGCGGGAGTGTGGTTTATGAGGGGCTTACGTTTTTATGATTAAGATATTTTCTATTATATTTTTTATTCTGGTTTTCACGACGCCGGTCGCCGCCGCACCAACCTATGTCATGAGCGGTGTGGTAACAGATGTGAACGGCAGGCCGGCAGCCGGGGCCGATGTGGCGGTCTATCTCGGGCCCAATGTCAAGAAACCGGCGGACTTTATGTCTAACCGCACTACTGATGATGGCAAATACAGTCTGGCCCTGCCCCAGGGGCACTACTGGGCGGTGGCGGTATTGCGTAAGGACGGCCGGAAGTTCGGCCCTCTGGGTCTGCACGACAAACACTCCGGCGGGGCGGTGGAAATAGATGCCGGCCCTGATGAGGATATGGTGTACGATTTTACGGTTATGAGTTTAAAGGACGCGGCCCTTAAGGCCCGTAAACGAAACAAGAATCTGCTGGAGATCAGCGGCCGGATTATGGGGCCGGATGGTAAACCGGCCGCCCTGGCCTATGCCCTTGCTGATCCGGGCCGTAAATTTAAGCTGATTCCCCGTTATCTGTCGGCCTGGACGGATAAAAGCGGCCGCTATTCCCTCTTTCTGCCCTCCGGCCATTTTTATATAGGGGCTGCCACCGGCTTCCCGCCGAAAGCTGATTTTCCTTTTAAAGATGAGCTGACCCTGAAGGCTGACCGGCATAATTTTGATCTGCGTCTGAGTGCGGGGCAGAAGTGAGAAACCGGCTTGAAAACCAGTTATGGACCGTTTAGATAAAATATCCGCTGGCGCTCTAATAGTATTATTGATCTGGGCCCTGGTACTGATTCTCTCCTATCATGGCAGCGCTCCCAGGAGGATGTCGGGCGGCCGCCGGGCTTTACCGCAGGCCGCGCGTAACCCTGACCTAACCGGAAAAATCAAAACTGTCAAAAATTTATTGGCCGCCGGAAATCCCCGCCGGGCCATGAAGTTGACCGATCTTCTGCAAAAGGATTATCCCTATGAAGGCGAGGTCTATATGCTTAAGGGTGATGTTATGCTGCACCTGCAGCGCCCCATTGCCGCCATGCGTCAGTACCGGCAGGCGGTAGATTTAAACCCCGATTTCTTAGACCGGAATACCTCTTTGTTCCGTGGAGAGCAGATTAAAAATACGGTGGCCGAGGCTCAGACCCTCATTGAGCGGGAGGTAAAGGCCGGTTCGGCGAAGGCGGCCGGGGATAAGCAGGTTTTATACTATATGCTGCGTAAGATTGCCGGCGGTTGCGGGTAGCGCGGCCGGAGGATAGAGTTTATGACGGGACTGTTAAAGAATCGGGATTATATTTTGATGGGAGCTGTTATCGGTATCGGGGCCATGCTCCTGTCTTTTTACGGCAATCCCCCCAATACCGGGCTCTGTATCTCCTGTTTCCTGGAGAATATAGCCGGAGCTATGGGGCTGCAGCATAATATCCGTATGCAGTATATGCGGCCGGAGCTCCTGGGACTGGTTTTAGGAGCCTTTGCCTGGTCATTGTGGCGGCGTGAGTTTGTGCCCACCGGCGGCAGTTCACCTCTGCTGCGTTTTCTGGTGGGGATTCTGCTTATTATCGGTTGTTCGGTTTTTATCGGTTGTCCGGTAAAGATGGTTTTACGCCTTGCCTCCGGTGATATTGGTGCCATTGCCGGAGCTGTCGGACTGGTGGCCGGCATCTATGCCGGCCTGGAGTTCGTTGAAAATGGTTTTCAACTCGGGAAACCAAACTTAACGACCAGGGCCAGTGGTTATGTCACTCCGTTATTTTTCTTTATCCTTTTATTACTGGCCGTCTTTAAGCCGGATTTTATCGCCATGAGTGTCAAGGGTTCTGCCGCCCTGCGTGCCCCCTTCTGGATGTCGCTGGCTTTCGGTTTGATTCTTGGGGCCTGGGCTCAGCATACCCAGTTCTGTATTACCGGCGGTATCGCCCGGCTGTTTCTCTGGGGGCCGCGGGAGATTATGAACTGCCCCCGTTCCACCGGTCTGCTCATCAGTCTGGGGTCGTTTTTTATGTTCGCCACGGTGAGCAGTATGCTGACCGGGCAGTTTAATCTGGCCCTCCATGGCCAGCCCAGTTCCAACGAGAGCTTCGGCTGGGGATTTTTAGGCATGTTCATGGTCGGCCTGGGAGCGGTGCTGGTGCGCGGCTGCCCGCTGCGTCAGATGGTTGCCGCCGGTCAGGGTGATACCGACGCCGGGGTTACCACCATGGGGATGCTGGTGGGGGCCGCCCTGGTGCAGAACTGGGGGCTGGGCGGTACCCAGGCCGGAACTCCGCCCGCCGCCCGGATCGCGGTTCTGCTTGGTATTGCCCTGCTTATTGCCGCTGGTTTGTTGAACCGGCGGCGGGGATATGGTATTGCCCCGGAATATCAGCTGGGGCTGGATTAGGGTTTATGAGGCGCTTACGTTTTCTGGAGAGGAAGAAAAAATGTCTAAATTATACGCTGTTATCCTTAATTTAACGGTTGTGGTTCTGCTGACCGCCTGTGCCGGGAATCAGAAGACCACTACTTTTAACAAGCAGACTCTGAAGCAGAATACCACCTGGTCGGGGATTGTACTTGTTAATGGCGACATCTATGTGCCGCCGGGGATAACCCTCACTGTTGAGCCCGGCACGGTGGTTAAATTTAAACGAATTGATGAAAAATCACCGGCCAATATGTTCGGGGTTGAATCGCCCTATTTCCCGGAGGCGGAGCTCATTATCCGCGGCCGGATTATTGCCAGGGGTACTCCTGAACGCAATATTGTCTTTACTTCGGCCGCCATCAACGCCCGGCCCAAGGACTGGGGGGCCGTTAATCTCCTTGGCAGCCGGGGCAATATTATTGAGTACTGTAAAATCATGTTCGCCTATGACGGAATACACAGTCATGGGGGCGAGGCCGTGATCAGCCATGATGAAATCGCCAAAAACGGGGTGGGTATAAGTTTTAAAAAGGCGGAAGAACTCAAGAATGTCCCCTGGTACGGCAAAATTTCCAATATGAAGATTACTCATAACCATATTTATGATAATAAGGGTGGTATCGGTTTTCGTAATTCGAAGGCTCTTATCAGCCATAACCTCATTGAAAATAATAAATATTTCGGTATCTTCCCCAAAGAGGAGGCCGACGCGGAGATCAGCTATAACGAAATTACCGGTAATAAAAAGGGGATTTATCTGTATCAGACCCGTAAGGTACGTATTGACCATAATAATATCTACGATAACAGTGAATATAATATTGCCGTGGCCGAGGCGCAGGATTATGATGTGGCGGCGCCCGATAACTGGTTCGGTACCATTGATCGCCGCAAGATTGAAGAATCAATATTTGATAAACATGATGACAAGGAACTGGGCCAGGTTTTTTATCAACCCTTTCTGCGCCGCAAGATTGATTGGGAAAGATAACTTTCAGCTGCACCCCATTTTTGTTCGTTTCGCCCTCCTCACGTACAGGAAGTACAGACTCGGAGGACGAAACGAACAAAACTGGAGCACATCTGAATAGTTATGGTTACGAGTTAATGCTACTTTGTAGCCCTCACAGAATAGTTACCGGGAAGGCAAATAAATGACCGACGAACATAAAGTAGTTCTTCTTGCCAGCTGCTCGCATTTTATTACCCACAGCTTTATGACCATTTTTCCGGCGGTGATGGTGGTTATTGCCGGTGAAAATTCCATGAGCTTTATGGATATTGGTATTATTGCCAATATTGGTTATTTTCTCTATGGCCTGGGT
Source organism: Desulfobacterota bacterium M19 (assembly GCA_048820955.1). Classification (GTDB taxonomy): domain Bacteria; phylum Desulfobacterota; class Desulfobulbia; order Desulfobulbales; family VMSU01; genus JAADIV01. Next base: position 35,865 of record JBMERE010000012.1, read on the forward strand.
TCATTTCCGGCCGGCTGGCTGGCCGATCGTTTCGGCTCCAAGCGGGTACTCACCGTGGGAGTCATTGGTATGGCCCTGTCATCCCTGCTGGTGGGGATGTCGCAGGGGCTGATGTGGTTCGCTTTTTCTTACGCCTTTCTTGGTATGTTTGCCAGTATTCACCATCCGGCCGGACTCTCCCTCATCGCCCGCCGGGTTACGGTCAATAAGGGCAAGGCCCTGGGTATCCACGGGGTGATGGGCAATGTGGGCCTTTTTCTGACCCCGCTCTTCGCCGCCTCCTGCATATGGCTTTTTAACAGTTGGCGCTCGGCCTATATCATCTATGGGATTATTGGTCTGGGTTTTGCCCTGTTCCTCTATAAAGCCAGGATTCCGGAGGAGGTTGATTTTTCCTTCCGGCAGACCTTTAAACGGCCAAAGGGCCATAAGGCTGCTAAAGGTGAAAAGGCCGGGGCGGGAGACGGCTTCGTGCTGATTCCGATCTCGCTCCTGGTTCTTTTCCTGGTGAGTACCCTTTCCGGCTTTATTTTCCGGGGCTCTCTCACTTTTTTCCCGGCTCTGTTCCGTCAGGAGGTTCATTTTATTACCAACAACGATCATCCGGTGGTTATGGCTGGTTATTTGACTACGGCCGTTCTCTCCATGGGGCTTATCGGGGCCTGGTTCGGGGGCTATATAAATGATAAACTGAAAAAACCGGAGCTGTTCCCCGCCTTTATTTTTCTCTGTGTGGCCCCCCTGCTCTATTTTATCAGTCAGAACTCCAATACCCCGTTAATTGTTTATGCCGCTCTTTTCAGTCTTATCTATTATGCCTGGCAGCCGGCCCAGAATTATCTTATTGCCAAATACACCCGCAAGGCTTCACACGGCATGGGCTTTGGGGTTAATTTTTTCCTCATCTTTGGCTTAGGTTCCGTTGCCACTTCCAGCGGTGGTTATGTGACTGATAATTACGGGGTGGATGTCTTCTACTGGATTATGTCCTTCGTGGCCGCTGCCGGGCTGCTGGCGGCTCTGATGGTTTATTTTTCCCGGCGGTTGTCGTTAAGGGTAGCCTGCCGTTTAGTGAAAAATTAGAGGAAGCAATAAGGGTCTTTATCCGTAAATATGTTAAGGCCGAAACCGTGGGTCACCGCCAGACAGCCGCCGCATACCGGCCGAATATCGCAGTGGGCGCAGGCCGCGCTGCCCTGCCGGTAACGGCGGGCTGACTCGCCGTTGTATATATGGCTGATTTTTTCTTTAAAGGCGTTGCCGATATATGATGGCAGTTTGCGGCAGGCGTGGGCTTCGCCGTCAGGCAGGACGGCAAAGAAATTAAAGGCCGCCCCGCAGCCGTAACCGGCGCAGCCGCCGAAAAGGGGACGGCGGGCGCGGTGCTGGATGATGTTCTGGAGATTGTCCTTGGGCCTCAGGATATTATTATGGCGGCAGGCGGTCAGATAGCGGGCCGCGAAATCTTCGTAGTCCTCCGGCTTTACCGACTGGAGACTGGCCCCTTCACCCACCATGGCCAGGCGGTTATAGGTAAATTCATCCGCCTGGTTCCGCAGGAATTCAGCGAGGGGCAGAACCTGCTCCATATTGGCCCTGGTCAGGGTCAGCATCACCACGGAATATATATTAAACTCCCGCAGCAGGGCTAAAAATTTTATCAGGCGCTGGAAATGCCCCGGCCCCCTGATATAATCATTATGGTCCGCTAAACCCTCCAGGCTCACTTGATAAAAAATGGGGATCTGGATGGCGCAGATTTTCTCTATTATCTCCCTGTCGGCTGGATTACCGAGGATTGCCACCTGCAGGTTTCTGTCCACCGCTGCCTGGTATAATTTTAGAAAATGGGGATAGAGCAGGGGATTGCCGCCGGTAAATGAGACCTGTCCCCGGACGTTTTTTTCGAGACAGAACTCCCGGAGGTCATCTAAGATTCGTAAGCCCTGGGCGTAAGGCATGGCGGGCCGGGGACTGCGGTCATAACAATGACGGCAGTGGAGATCGCAGCTTTGAGTGATATGCCATTGCAGGGTGAAGATCGGGGCAGTCATGAAACCGGGGTCAATCCCCCGGCCCTGAGGGAAGGATGGCGGCCGCCGGATTGCCGGGGGCGGCCGGAGCAGGAGACCGCTGTCCACCGCCGCCTGGAGCAGACGGTCAACGGTACCTACCGGTACTCCGCCCTCTCGGGCCGCTTCGGCGGGGCTGAGACCTTCGGCCATGATCTTTATGGCCAGCAGATCATTATCATCAGCCGTTTTCTGCAGCGGGCCGCCGGCCGGATCATAATAGGTGAGGATGAATTCCCGCCCTGGGGCCGGCTCTGCTTTTTCATCTTTAAGCCGGGCGGGCAGGCCGCGCCATTTTACCTGCCGCAGTTTAAGGCCGGGGTTTAAGGTCAGGCCGCTGATCTGTTCCGCCGGCAGACCCGGAGTCTGGGAAATTTCCCGCCAGTCCTGCCGTAAAAGTTCTAATTCCTGGTAATATGGTTTGCTCATATTCCGCCGCCTGCCTCTATAATTACCGGCATGCCGATTTCGGCCTCTAATAAATCTGCCGCCCGGCCCTGATTTACGGCAATCTCCAGAGCGTCTGAACTGTTGATAATGAGCAGCGTTCCGCCGGGAGCCGCCTGTTCATAGCTCTCTGCCATGAGAGTTATCTTGTGGTTGTTAAGGCGGGCGGTCAGCGGTCCTGACAGGGGTGCCAGATCAGCGGCCTTGATGTTGGTTGTTATATTGCCGAAGAAATCAATATCCAGGATTACGCCGCTCAGTCTGCCTTCCTTGAATTCGGGGGCAGGTGGCAGCGGCAGGGTGATTAACCGGCGGGGTGAAATCTCCGGGCCTAAATCTGCGGGACGTCCGCCTGAGGCGAGATGAGCGGCCGCCGGGGCCATTATGTCCCGGCCGTGAAAGGTGCGGCTCAGGGGCTTAATATAAAGGTCCGGCCGTTGGACAATAAAACACTTGGCCTGAGGATGAGCAAGCGGCAGGCGGCTCAAAACTCCGTTATCCGGGGCGATAAAATAATGGTCGTCCACTGTCAGCAGAATAATCTGCCGTTCTCCGCCCACCCCCGGATCAATCACCACGATATGGATGGTCGCGGCGGGGAAAAAACGCCGGGATGATTCGATTATCATGGCGGCCTGGGCGATGTCGTGGCGGCGGATGGTGTGGCAGAGATCAACAACTGTTGCCCGAGGCGCCCGGCTGCTGATTACCCCCTTCATCTGGCCGCTGTAATGGCTGCCGGAGCCGAAATCAGTAGTCAGGGTAATAACGGTCATTATCGTAATCAGCGTGATGTTTGAAATCAGTCATAAGGTAACTCCTTACCGGGGGTACATTAAGTAACGTAAGCGATCGCCGTATAAAAGCGATACCACGTCAGGGACGTAACAGTGCACGTTCGACCGGGTGCAGTCTACCCCCTGTATATTGTTGCGGCCGGTCAACGTGTGCAGGGTGGTGTTCATGGAGCGCTTACCAATTAATCTTTGTTCCGCAGATCAGTAAGGTCGTATTCTTTAATCTTATAGAGAAGGGCCGGGATGCTTATCTCCAGGAGGGCGGCGGCCTTGGTGCGGTTGTCATGGGTCTCTTTCAGGGCTTTGGAAATCAGGGCCTTTTCCATGACCGCCCGGTTCTTTTTGATGGAAAAGCCGTCGAAATTGCCGCTGGCAAGCGTAGTGCCACAGCCCCGCCGGCGCAGCTCATCGGGCAGGCCGTCGGCACGCAGCATATCGCCGTCGCCGAGGGCCATGCTGCGTTCAATAACATTTTCCAGCTCCCTGACATTGCCCGGCCAGGGGTAGTTGATCAACTTCTGCATACACGGCCCCTCCACGCCCTTAAAGTCCAGGCTCAGGCGCTGGTTGTATTTTTTAAGGAAGAAATCAACCAGGAGGGGGATATCTTCCGGGCGTTGGCGCAGGGCCGGTACCTCAATGGTCAGGACATTTATTCGATAGAAAAGATCCTCCCTGAAACGGTTCTCCCTGACCTCCTCCGACAGGTTCCTGGAGGTGGCGGCGATAATTCGCACATCAACCTTGATTGACTGGCTCTGCCCCAGGGGGCGGATGGTTTCTTCCTGGAGAGCGCGCAGCAATTTTACCTGTAAGGGACTGGGCATATCACCGATTTCATCCAGGAACAGGGTGCCGCCGTCGGCCTCTTCAAAAAGGCCTTTCTTTTCCTGATGGGCATCAGTGAAGGCCCCCTTGGCGTGGCCGAATAATTCACTCTCTAATAAGGTTTCAGGGATGCCGCCGCAGTTTAAGTCAATAATGGCCTTGTGACGGCGTATGCTGTTGTAGTGGATGGCCCTGGCGATGAGCTCCTTGCCGGTGCCGGATTCGCCGGTGATTAATACCGTGGTTTTGTAATTGGCAATCTTCTGGATAGTGGCGAAGATATGGCGCATGCTCCGGCTTTTGGCGACAATGCTGGCAAAGATATATTTGTCTTCCAGCTCTTTCTGCAGGCGGTAATTCTCTTTGCGCAGCCGGGCCCTCTCCTCGGCCTGCTGGAGGGTGAGGAGAATTTCATCATCGGACTGAAAGGGTTTGGCGATGAAATCGCTGGCCCCCAGTTTAAAGGCCTCCCTGGCATTCTCAAGCTCGGCGTGACCGGAGATGACGGTAATAATGGAATCAACGGCATTTTCCCGCAGTTTTTTGATGAAGGTCAGGCCGTCCATCACCGGCATGTCAATGTCGGTGATGATATGATCGAAGAACTCTTCCTCCACTTTGGCCATGGCGGTCTTGCCGTTGGCCGCCAGTTCCACCTCGTAGCCGTTAGCGGTCAGAATGGCGGATAACACCTCGCGTATTACCTCTTCGTCGTCAACTAATAAAACCCGTTTCGGCTTGTCTGCCACTATTATTTCTCCTTACAGGCCCTTTCGTATGGATGGGCTGTATCTCATTTATTTCGTGGTATAAACAACCTGAAAAATCAATTTTATCTTACTGTAGTTTTCATGTTCCCTCAACCTTGTTGATAAAATTGTGCCGCTGGATAGTTCCTTTTTTGTTGTACAATCAGGCGATATTATGTGATATAATTAGAAAAATAGATAATTGCCGTTAAATAGTCTGATATTCTGCAAATGGCCTTTTGCGGGGGGGAGTAATATGGGTAAAAAAATGCGCCTTGGTGAAATACTGGTTCACAGGAAACTGGCCAAAATAGAGGATATTGATGAGGCGATACGGATTCAGGTGGGCGGTAACCGCCGGTTGGGCTATATCCTTATCAAAATGGGGGTGATCAGCGACGACCAGCTGATGGATATTCTCTCCGCCCAGCTGGATGTACCGATTATCAGGATTGACGATGAGTTTTCTCCCGAGGTCAAGGGGGTTATTCCCCGTTATCTCTGCCGGAAATACACGGTGCTGCCCATTACTGAAGGCGGTAATAATGTCCTTAATCTGGCCATGGTTGATCCCTCGGACGATGATGCCATCAAGGATATTGAGGGCTATACCGGCATGGTGGTCAAGCCCATGCTGGCCAGGGAAAAGGATATCTCCCAGGCCATCAGCTCGCATATTCCCTTTTCGGTTCGTGATATTTTTAACCCCCAGATATATGGCCGCGCCACCAGGGTTATGTCTCTCATCGCTTTGGTTTTATTAGTGATTATCGGTATTGCCTCATATCAGTATATCAAGGTGGAAAAATACGGCACCGTCTCGGTAATTGGTGATTCCAAGACCTTTAAAAACCATGATTTAATGGTGGGGGTTGAGAGCAACGGTAAGATCTCTCTGCTTGGTCACGGGGCATATTCCAAGGGTTTTTATTCCGTCTCTTTTACCTCTGACGCTGCTCTGCGCGCCTTTCTGAGGCAGAAAAGGAAAAATTTTTCGGATAAGCAATATGATTGGTTGAACTGGGTGATAAACAATCAATTGTCAACCCGTAAGCCCCGTTAATTTTGAGTTTCGGAACGACAGACAGCCCTGCCGGGGATTCTCTGTTTGAGAGGATCTGGCGTTATCTCTGGCCCCGGCCGGCGGCGGATGCCCCTTTGCCTCGCCGCGCTCTTGGGGCCGCTTTTCGGATTGTTGCCATATTCTGGCGTGAATTTCAGCATAACAATCTTCCCATGCGCTCCAGCGCTCTGACCTTTACCATTGTTCTTTCTCTGGTACCCACTCTGGCTCTGGGAACGGCGGTTTTAAAGGGCCTGGGGGCTGGAGATCAGATGCGGCAGGCGGCCTTTCGTTTTGTCGATCAGATTGAAGGGCCGCTTGAGTCTCAGTCCGCCCCGGCAAAGCAGGAGGACGGCACCAAGGCACCTGTGACCGACAAGCGTTCGGGCCGGGGTGCTTTGCCGGCAGCCGCGTCTGCTGAAGATCAGCAGATTGCCGGTCATCTTCATACCGCTGTGGCCAAAATTTTTGATTATGTCGATCGGACGGATTTTGCCGCCCTGGGTGCCTTTGGTATTATTGGCCTGGTCTTTGCCGTGTTAAGCGTTTTGGGCCGCATTGAACAGGCCATGAATGTAATCTGGCAGGCTCGGCAGGGGCGGCCTTTCGGTCGTAAGCTCATGGACTATCTGGCCTTGATGATTTTGCTGCCCTTAAGCGTTAATCTTGGTTTTGCCACTGAGGCCATGCTTCAGAATCAGAATATTATTCAACGGATTGCCATTGTTCTGCCCATTGCCTGGCTGGCGGCCTTTATCTTTAAATTACTGCCCTTACTTATTGTTGTTGTTACCTTTTCCATCCTTTACCGCTTTTTGCCCAACGCCAGAGTCGGCATGTTTCCAGCCCTCATCGGCGGGGTCATGGGCGGAGTCAGCTGGTTTATGATTCAGGCGGTTTATGTGCGCCTGCAGATCGGGGTCGCTAAATATAATGCTATTTATGGCTCCTTCGCCACCCTGCCGCTCTTCCTGCTCTGGCTGAATATTGCCTGGATTGTCTTTCTGTCCGGGGCTGAGTTTGCCTTTGCCTGCCAGATGTTTAAGGATTATGCCTGGCATCGGCCCCGCCTGACTCCTTATAATCGTCTGGCCCTGGCCTTTGACCTCTTAGACGATATTTTCAGCGACTTCTCAGCTCGCAGGCTCAGCACTACTGCCTCGCTGTGTGAACGGCACAGCCGCCATGAGCAGAAAGTGATTACCCGGGTTCTTGCTCTGCTTACCGAGGGTGGCCTGCTGCGCCGGGTGGAAGACGGTGATTCTTATGTTCCGGCGGCTCCGCCGGCCGAGTTTACGGCCGGGGATGTGGTGAATATTATCTGGGGAGAAAAGGATGGCGGCCATCCACTGGCCAATCAGGCCCTGGCCCAGGCCGCTCAAGGGCTGGCCTGGCCTCATCTTCCGCCGCCGGCCCGCATTGCCGCCGCCTGAACAGCTGGTTATGGAATTAATCACAACTCATCTCCACGCCGATTTTGATGCCCTGGCCGCCATGGTTGCCGTCCGCCGTCTCTATCCCAGGGCGCTCATGGCCTTTCCCGGTTCCCAGGAAAAGAATGTCCGTGATTATATTAAGCAATGGGGCCAATATCCCTTTCAACGCCTTAAAAATATTGACATTGCCAAGGTGAGCAGGCTTATTGTGGTTGATACCCGGCAGCCCGGCCGGATTGGCAAACTGGCGGCCTGCCTGACAAATCCGGGCCTCAGCCTCCATTTATACGATCATCACCCTGATGCTCCCGGCGATATGCATGGTGATTTAGAGGTGGTAAAGGAGATGGGTTCCACTACCACGATTATTGTTGAGATCTTCCAACGCCGCGGGATTACCATTACCCCGGAGGAGGCCGGGCTCATGCTCATCGCCATTCATGAGGATACCGGCTCCTTTACCTTTGATTCCACTACCCCCGATGATCTCACCGCCGCCGCCTGGCTCATGGAGGAGGGCGGCCGGACCTCTCTGATAAGTCAGTTCACCGCCCAGGAACTTTCCAGCGCCGAGCTGGGCCTGTTAAATGATATGATTAACGGAGCCATAACCTATACAATCCGGGGAATTCAAATGGTGGTTGCCAAGGTTAACGCCCCGGCCTATGTGGATGAATTTGCCCGCCTGGTGCGGAAATTTATGGTGCTGGAAAATATCAATGTTATTTTCGCCCTGGCCCGTATGGGTGACCGGATATATTTTATCGCCCGCAGCCGGATGGCGGAGGTCAATGTCGGTAATATTGCCCAGGAGTTTGGCGGCGGCGGCCACGCCTCGGCCGCCTCGGCGACGATTAAAGATCAGACCATGGTGGAGGCTGAAGAAAAACTGGTGCGTCTCCTCCATAAATATGTTCTGCCTGAGAGCCGGGCCCTTGATCTGATGTCGGCCCCGGTTATCTTCGCCCCGCCGGGCATAACCATCAATCAGGCCCATGAGATATTGACCCGTTACAGCATAACCGTGCTGCCGATTATCGCGAAGGAACGGGTGCGCGGCCTTATCTCCCGCCGGGTGGTGGAAAAGGCCATTTTCCACGGTCTTGGGGAACAGCCGGTGGATGATTATATGACCACGGATTTTGCTGTCCTGCCCTCCAGCGCCACCATGGCCGATATTCAGGAGGTTATCATTGGTCATCGGCAGCGTTTTATTCCAGTAGTGGCGGCCGATAAGGTCATCGGGGTTATTACCCGTACCGATCTGTTAAATATTCTGATAAAAGACCCCGCCCATTCTCCGGCCGCTCTCCACCAGGGGGGGCAGCCCTCCCTGGAACGTAATCGTAATCTTCACAGCCTGCTGGTGGCGAGTCTTTCCAAGAAGATGATGCGTCTTCTCTGTACCATCGGCGAGGTGGCGCATGCCTGTAAGTATAGGGCCTACGCCGTGGGCGGTTTTGTGCGTGATATTCTTATTAAGAGTGTTAATCTTGATCTTGATATCGTGGTTGAGGGGGACGGTATCGCCTTTGCCCGCCGCCTTGCTGAGGAGCTGGGGGGGCGGGCCAGGGTGCATGAGAAATTTAATACCGCCGTGGTTAAGCTGCGGGACGGCTTCAAGATTGATGTGGCCACCGCCCGCCTTGAGTATTATGAATACCCGGCTGCCATGCCGACGGTGGAGTTAAGTTCGGTGAAGCTTGATCTCTTCCGCCGCGATTTTACCATTAACGCCATGGCCATTCACCTGAATCCGGATAAATTCGGGCTGCTTGTCGATTTTTTCAACTGCCAGAATGATCTCCGTGACGGTCAGATACGGGTGCTGCACAATTTAAGTTTTGTCGAAGATCCCACCCGTATATTCAGGGCCATCCGCTTTGAGCAGCGGCTGGGCTTTAAACTCGGCAAATTAACGGCCAAGCTGATGAAAAACGCCATCAAGATGAATATGTATGGCCGTTTTTCCGGCGGGCGTTTCTTTTACGAACTCCAGATGATCCTGGCAGAGGAAAATCCCCAGCCTGCCATTTACCGCCTGAATCAGTTTAAGCTTCTGCCCTTTCTACATCCGGCCCTGCGTCTCGAACAGGGTCTGAAAAAGATTATGCGCGAGACGCATCGCGCTCTGGCCTGGTATAAACGGCTTTATCTGGATCGACCCTGTTCTGAATGGCGGGTATTCCTTCTGGCTCTCACAGCCCGCCTCAAGCCCACTCAGCTTATGGAGTTTTTCGTAAAATTTGAGGTGGTGGATCGTGAGCGGCAGCGCCTGATGGCCGATAAACTGGCGGCTGAACGCGCGGCCCAGGGACTGGCCGGCAAGGTCGTCCCCAGGTTAAGGAAGCGAAAGAGTAAGAACACTCCGCTGCGGGGCCATAAGCCCGCTGGTCAGCCAATCAGGGCCAGTGAGATATATCGTATTCTCTATGGATTAAGCGGCGAAGCCCTGTTGTATCTGATGGGAATGGCCGGTGATAAAGGTACGGAACAGGCCGTTTCTCTCTATGTTACCCGTCTTCGGGATGTTAAAACCTCTCTGAACGGTCATGATCTCTTAGAGATGGGATACGGGCCGGGGCCTGAAATCGGCTCTCTCCTGACCGCCCTGCTTAACGCCCGTTTAGACGGTCTGGTGAAAAACAGGGCTGAGGAAGAAAAATTTCTCCGGGAACAACAAACCGGCCTATGATGTCCATACTGCAGGAAATAATAATTCTGGCGCCGCCGTTACTCTTCGCCCTCACTCTCCATGAATACGCCCATGGCTATGTTGCCCGACTTTTCGGTGATCCAACCGCGGCCAATATGGGCCGCCTGACCCTTAATCCGCTTAAACATCTGGACCCAATCGGGGTTATTTGCTTTATCCTGATCAAAATAGGCTGGGCCAAACCGGTGCCGGTTGATCCTCGTTATTTTAAGGATCCGCGTCGGGATATGATCTGGGTATCTCTGGCCGGGCCGGGGATCAATTTTGTGCTGGCCATTGTCAGCGTTCTGATGGTGAAACTGCTTTTCGCCACCTCATCATTCTGGCCCTTTTTTATTATCAGCCCTTTAATAAAGATGCTTGGCGCCAGTATCTGGATTAATCTGCTACTGGCGGTCTTTAATCTTCTGCCCCTGCCGCCTCTGGACGGCAGTAAGATCCTCATGGGGCTGCTGCCTGAGAAAGCAGCGGTTTCCTATGCCCGGATTGAGCCTTACGGCTTTATTATTATGTTAGTGCTTTTTTATACCGGCATTCTGCCCAAAATCATTCTGCCCATCATATCCTTTGCCCAGCGCTTGATCATGTAGTTCAGCAAGGTGGTTAACGGCCGCCATGACGGCCTTAATATCTATATTCAGTAGTTGGCGGTTCTCCATGACCAGCCTGCCGTTGATGATACTGTGTCTGACCTCTGCCCCATTGAGCGCGTAAACCAGAAGATCAGGGCCGTAAAACGGGGTGAGATGCGGCTGCTGGAGGTCGATGACTATCATGTCCGCCGCCATGCCGGGCCGCAGGGTGCCAAGGTTAAGACCCAGGGCGGCGGCTCCGCCTCTGGTGGCCATATCAAGAACGACAGGGGCGGGCAGAATGGTGGGGTCCAGGTTCACGGCCTTGTGAATTTTGGCCAGGGAATCCATCTCGCCCCACATATTGAGGTTATTATTGCTGGCGCAGCCATCGGTGCCGAGGCCTGTTTGAATCCCGGCGGCCAGCATGGCGGGGATGGGGGCAATGCCGGCGCCAAGCTTCATATTGCTCTCCGGGCAGGTGATTACGCCGCAGCCGCTGTCGGCCAGCATGGCAATCTCTCCGCTGTCGGGCCAGACGCAGTGAACGCAGACCGTGTTCTCGGAGAGAAAACCAAGTTTGTGCAGATGCTCAACGGGGCGCAGGTGATGGAGCTTCTGGTGTTCAAGCACCTCGTCCCTGGTCTCGGCGGCATGGATGAACAGGCGGCAGTTATGTTCCGCCGCCAGCTCCATGGCGGCCTGGAGAGTGGTCGAAGAACAGGTATATGGTGAGTGGCAGAAAAGGGCGGGGATCAGCAGGTCATTTACCGGTAAATTGTTTAGATAGCGGCGGGCGGCCTCAATATTTAAAGAGGGGTCAGGCACACCGGGAGCGGGAAAATCAATAATGCCCTGGGCGGCTATTGCCCGCAGACCGGCGGCGGAAAAGGCCCTGGCCGCCGTTTCTTCCAGAAAATAACCGTCGGCCACGGTGGTGGTGCCGGAGAGAATCATTTCGGCCGCGGCTAATTGTGAACAGCAATATACCATCTCACTGTTTACATTCGCCGCCTCGGCCGGGAAGATATGGTCGTGCAGCCAGGTCATGAGCGGCAGGTCATCGGCCAGCCCCCGGAACAGGGTCATGGCGGCATGGCAATGACCATTAATCAGGCCGGGCATGACTAACTGCCCGCGGCCGTCAATGGTTTTTGCGGCCTCCAGCCGGTCGGGCAGGGTACTCATGGAGCCTGTAAGCTCAATATGTTTTCCCCGTGTGGCGATAAATCCATTCTCGATGATTTTATCACCAGCGGCGGAGAGGAGCTTGATGTTGGTAATCAGAATATCGCAGGTCATTATTTGTGGACGGGGTGCCGCTGAAACGCTCAAACAACCTTGAAAATTTTTAAGAATACGCCTAACACACCGAAGAAAGAAATCAAAATAGAGATGCTGAACATACGCATGGTAAAAGAGCGTTGATCCTGATCTCGATTCTCCAGTTTATCCGTCAGGCGGTCAATTGAGGCAATGATCTGCTCGAAGCGTTTATCTACTTGTTCAAAGCGGTTATCCACTTGTTCGAAGCGTAAATTAACATCATTTTTAAATTCATCTAATCGTTTATCGGCCTGTTCAAAACGACTATTCATTTCTGTCCGGGATTCGTTAAAGCGGTTATCGACATCTGTTCGGAAATCTTTTATGTCGCCTTCAACATCTGTCCGTAAATCTTTAATGTCATCCTGCATCCGGTCAATTCTTTGTTCGAGATGATCGAATCGCACCTCGAAATATTTGGAGGTGGGGATTACATTGGCAACAATTATATCAAGTGTTTCCTGGTTGATCGGAAGTTGCTTCGGGCTTTTTTCAGTATCCCTGGTCATAATTATTTTCTTCTTATTGGAGTGGATTAAAAAATTATTGCTCTTGACTGACAACTGTCACGAAAAAACTGACCGCTTAAGCAGGGGAACTACAAATACTATAGAGACCAAAGTTAGATAAATCAAGGTTTTTGAGATTCGCCTTCCAAAATGGTTGTTGTCTTTTGATATTGGCAGAGTCCAATAAACCTGCCTTAAAACGCATGAAATCATGGACGTCCCCCAATAACGTCCCCAATAAAAAAAGGCCTGTTCAAAAAATGAACAGGCCTTTTTCCGTTTTGCGGAGCAAACAATTAATAAACGAACTCTTTGTTAAAACGTTTACCCCTTCGTCCGGCTAATTTGATTTTGTTAACTCAAATTAGAAGGTGAACTCCAGACGATGACGCAGGAAGTACAGGTTGTCCGGGTCAGAGCTGGCGGTTGTGTTCCAGGCATCGCCGGTGAACATATAGGCCGCTTCAACCTTGTAGATCAGGCCGGGAGCCAGTGTCCAGGTGGCCACGGCATCCAGCTCGGTGCCTACGGTCTTGTCGTTACCTAAATAATTGTTACCTGCTGAATCTGTATCCAGCGCGGCAGCACCTTCCTCATTTAAGCGCAGGTAGGTCGCGGAAGCCATGATGGCGAGAGGTTTGCCGGTAATGGGGCAGGTAGTCTTGGTGGAGGCATTGATCTGATATTCAGACAGGTTGCTTAAACCGCTGTGAGTAGCTTGACCTAAACCGCCGAAATTTGTACCCGGAACATAGGCCTCATAGCCCGCGAGGATGGTGTCATAGTTGGTGTCGCTCAGGAAGGTGACAAAAGAGTGATTAGCGGAACCTGTCTTGTCATCACCGGAACCATAACCATAGAGCAGGCCAACCTTGGCAGCGCCAAGATCCATATTGGCGCCCAGTTTTACGGCCCAGCCTTCGGCATCAACGGTTGCTGTACCATTGTCAGAGATATGACCGAACTGGAACTCGCCATCGGCCAAGAAGGAGAGTTTGTCCTGACGGTAATTGGCATTGATGCCGACGTTGGACAGCTCAAAACCGATGGGAGCGCCGGAGGCGGAAAACCCTGCATCTGGGGTCGTGGCCGCAGTCATTCCTGCCCATGTAGCATCTGTACCGGTAGTAGCATAGGTATAGTTAATGCCGCCGTCCAGGTTGTCACTGAACTGATGAGTAGCCAAAGCAACATAGGCGTCAAGATCATTGGTGTGATCCTTTTTGCCGTCATAGGCCTTGATCAGGATACCAGCTACATGGGTGCCGCTGAAGGTGCCATAGGCCATAACCGCGTCATCACCGTAACCGGTGTGATCAAAGAATAGATTGTTGCCAAGAGCCAGAGGCATATGACCAACCTTTACGCCCCAGTTGGAGGGCTGATAGTCAATCCAGGCCTGCAGGACTTCCAGGGTATTATGCTTCTGGCCGCCGTTGAAGAGTCCCGGCTGCTGTCCGCCCCAGGTATAGGTGTCAGACTGCGGGTTGTTCGCAGTGCTGTCTCCCTGAGATTCAAACTGGACATAACCGGTGACGTGCTCGGCATGGGCCTTAATCCCCAGACGAATCCGGCCGTCATAAAAGCTGGAATTTGGGGTGTCTTTGACGGAGTCAGTCTTCTGCATCCGGCCGCGTTCACGGATGGAACCGTCAAGGGTGATTTTAGCGGCACCGGCGGCGGATACTGCCGATGTCTGATCCGGCTGGGTGCCGTGGGTCGCGAAGGCGGAAGCGGCCATACCCAGCACCAGGACAGTGCTCAATGCTGCTGTGCTTAATGTTTTTTTCATAACTCTTACTCCTTTTCCAATTAAAAAAATGTTTACGCACTCAGTAAAGGCTACCGCAATCAGGTATTATCAACCCCGGCCGCGGTTTAAACTTTACCGGTACGCTCAACGTCTGAAATACTGAAAAGTCCATCTCTCCGGTATCCTCAGACCTTGTCCCCGTAAAGCATCCCATGAGAACATGGAACAGAAAAGATTATATCTAATTTTTTAAGATATTTGTCAAGTTTTTTTTGAATTTATTTTGTAAATGTTAAGGGGCAACTCAACCCCGGAGCATCCCGGCTTGTAATACGCCTCTGGTGATAAAGATTTTTTCTTTGACTTTATTATTTATATTTTTATAAGATCAAAATATCAGTTCCTGTTATATTTCCCCGGTTAAATTTGCATAATACTATGAATAAAATCAAAGAAAAACTACTTGTCGTTGACGACGAGGCAATAACTCTGGAGCTGTTGCTTAACGGCGCTCAGGGGCTTGGCCTTGATACTCAGGGAGTAGTCAGCGCCGAGGAGGCCTGGGATTATTTCCAGGCCGAGGAGCCCAGGCTTATTGTCCTGGACTGGAACCTTCCCGGGATGAGCGGTCTGGAACTGTGCCGGCGCCTTAAATCTTCCGCCCTTGGCAAATATCTCAGTGTGCTGGTAGTTACCAGTAATGATCAGCCCGAGCATATGGAGCGGGTGCTGTCTGCCGGAGCCGATTTTTATATGCCCAAGCCGATATCCATCCCCTTCTATCAGGCCTGGCTGACTTCGGCCCGGCAGCGGGTCAGCTATTTCCGGACTCTGGAGGAGAGCGACAATAAGGTAGCCGGCATTAAGGCTGAACTGGAGGATGTTAACGATCAGCTGGAGGCGACCATTACCCAGGCCAATGAGATGGCCATGGAGTCGGAAAAGAGTTACCTGGAGATTAATCAGATATTCAGGACTGTGGCCGGGGGGATACTGGTTATTGATAACGACTTTAATATTATCAAGCACAATGATAATTTTCTGGAGCTGCTGGAGGATGATGTTGATTCTGCCGTTAATATGAAGTGCTATGATGTTTTTCGTTCCTCTCTCTGTGAAACGGAGAACTGCCCGTTAAACTGCTTGAAACGGCCGGGGCAGAATCATTTCAGTGAGCATGTTGTTAAAGAGCACGCCGACGGCGGAGCTGTTCATTATAATATAGTCTCCACCCCCCTGCGCGGCCTGGTGGGCGAACAGATCGGCATTGTCGAACATATAACCGATATCAGTCAGCAGGTAGCGGCCGAAGAGGCCTTGAAAGAGAGTGAGCGGCGTTATCGGGAGTTAAGCACGGTGGATGAATTGACCGGCCTCTTCAATAAGCGCTATTTTAATCAGGTTCTGCAGACGGAGTTGAATCGTACCGTGCGCTATGGCGGGCCGTTATCCCTGATTATGATGGATATTGATAATTTTAAAATTCATAATGATACTTACGGCCATGCCGAAGGTGATAAAGTGCTGGCCCGTCTTGGTGAAATTGTCAAGCAGTCTGTGCGTGATAATGATGTGGCCTGCCGTTACGGGGGTGAGGAATTTGTGGTTGTTCTGCCGGCCACCGCCGGTCAGGGCGGACTGATAGTGGCTGAACGGATTCGGAAAAGCCTGGCCGCTGAAAGGTTTTGTGAGGGGCAGGTCCGGAAGACCTTGAGCCTCGGGGTGGCCGAATATGTTGCTGGTGATAATCGGGAGAATCTTATCAAGCGGGCCGACGCCAATCTTTATGAGGCCAAGGAGACCGGCAAGAACTGCTGCGTGTTGAAATAAGCCCTTGAGGCGGCGGGGCTTGGCCGCTCAAGCACCGCAAGAGACAAAAAAAGGGAATCAACTATACACAGTTGATTCCCTTTTTTAAATTTTATGGCGTCCCCAACGAGATTCGAACTCGTGTTGTCGGCGTGAAAGGCCGGTGTCCTGGACCTGACTAGACGATGGGGACAAGTGGTGGGTCGTGCGCGGCTCGAACGCGCGACTCTCTGCTTAAAAGGCAGATACTCTACCGACTGAGTTAACGACCCCGCCTCATAAGCTGAATACATTTACAATATCTCTTTTTTTCTGTCAAGTAAAGTTTTATGGTATTTGCGGTTTCGGGCGCATAAAAATATTGTAGGCCGGGGGCTGGTCTGCTATGTTCTATGCTTAAGGTTTAAGAGGGCCTTTCTGCCGGCACTCGTTTCCATACGGGGCTGCCCTTCATGGGGCCCGTTTTCATTATAAAAAATCAGTAAGGATTAAAATGGGACTATTATCTAATTCTGCTTCCTTTGTGCGTTACGCCGTAGAGGGTGAGATCGCGGCGAATTTCTGGGATTTCGCGGCGGAGCGTATTGCCCGCCGGGCTTTCTGTGATATTGATGACACCTATGATGAATATTCCATCGGCTGGGTGTCGGTGCTGAGTATGTTTGATTCCGAATTTGCCCGCGCCCCTTACACGGTGGGGGATTATATTGTTCTTGCCATGCGTATTGATGAGCGCAAGGTCTCTGCCGCGGTGCTGAAAAAATTCTGTCTCAAGGAGGAAGAGCGGCTCAAGAAGGAACGGCAGCTCCCCAAATTAAGCCGGGGGCAGCGCCTGGAAATCAAAGAGAATATGCAGATCATGCTGATGAAAAAGGCGGTGCCGGCGCCGGTGGTTTATGATCTGTGCTGGAATATCTCTAATAATACGGTGCTGTTTTTCTCCACCAACTCCAAGGCTCAGTCCGCCCTGGAGGATCTGTTCAAGGAGACCTTTGATGTTCATCTGATTTTAGAAGTGCCTTATCTTGCCGCCGGCCATCTTCTCTCGGCAGAGCAGGAGGACAAATTAGCCGGATTGAGTCCGGCAGTTTTTATATAAGGGGTGGCGATGGATTTAGTTGATATAATAGCTGAAAAATATTTTTTAGGGCAGGAATTCCTGACCTGGCTCTGGTATAAGAGCGAAGAGCGGGGCGGGGCGGTGGATCTGCCCGGTATGGGCGATGTTCTGGTGGTCTTCGAAAAGCATATGCTTCTGGAGTATGGCGACGGTGATTCCTTTGAAAAGGTAATCTGCCAGGGGCTGCAGGCCGAATTAAAGGAGGCCAGAACCGGGCTGCGGATGGGTAAAAAGCTGGAGCAGGCCCGGATAATGCTTGCCCGCGGTGATTATGAGTGGAACCTGACCGTCAAGGCCGGCCGCTTTGAGTTCAGAAGCGTTAAGACCCCCAAGACAGTGGACACGGCCGCTGAACAGGATGATCCCGCCGCGGTGGAAGGCCGGATTCTGGATAAAATAGGCCTTTATGAGGAGGCCTTGAATATCTTTGACGAGCTGTTCAGGCTTTATTTAAATGTTCGTTTATCCGCCGCCTGGGAGGAGGAGCTGGGGCGGCTGCGCGGCTGGATAGCCGGGAATCCGGAGGATAGAGGTTAGTAATTAAATACGAGTCTATCATTTTTAATGAGGTAGAAGATGGAATTTGAAACCGTAATCGGGCTGGAGGTTCACGCGCAGCTCAAGACTAAGACCAAGATTTTCTGCGGCTGCCCCACCACCTTCGGGGCGGCACCTAATACCAATGTCTGTCCGGTGTGTCTGGGGATGCCGGGGGTGCTGCCGGTGTTGAACCGTCAGGTGGTGGAATATGCCTTGAAGATGGCCTGTGCCACCAATTGCGAGGTTAATCAATTTAATGAGTTTGCCCGTAAGAATTATTTTTATCCTGATCTCCCCAAAGGCTATCAGGTTTCGCAGTTTGATCTGCCCATTGCCGAACATGGCTGGGTGGATATTGAGGTGGACGGCGAGTCCCGGCGTATCGGCCTGACCAGAATTCATATGGAAGAGGATGCCGGTAAACTGGTGCACAGCGAGCGGGAGCCGGAATCCTATGTTGATCTCAACCGGGCCGCCGTGCCCTTGATTGAGATTGTCAGCGAGCCGGATATCAGGACTCCGGCCCAGGCTGCCGCCTATCTGAAAAAACTGCACTCTATTCTGCGTTATCTTGATATCTGTGACGGTAATATGCAGGAAGGCAGTTTCCGTTGTGATGCCAATATTTCCCTGCGTCCCAAAGGGCGGGAGGAGTTGGGTACCCGCACCGAGCTTAAAAATATGAACTCCTTTCGTAATGTGCAGCGGGCTCTGGAGTATGAGGAACGTCGTCAGCGTGATATTCTTCTTGAGGGCGGCAAGGTGGTGCAGCAGACCCTGCTCTGGGATCCGGATCGTAATGTGACGAGTCCCATGCGCGGCAAGGAGGAGGCCCATGATTACCGTTATTTCCCTGACCCTGATCTCGTGCCGGTACTGATTGATGATGAGTGGCTGGAGCGGGCGCGTAAATCGCTGCCGGAATTGCCAGATGAGCGTAAAGCACGGTTTATCAGTGAGTTAGGCCTGCCGGAGTACGACGCCGGGATTATGACCTCGGCCCGGGAATTAGCTGATTATTTTGAGGCCGCCCTGCGTGATTATCCCAGAGCCAAGAAACTGAGCAACTGGATAATGACGGAAATGATGCGGGAATTTAAGGGCGAAGAGGCGGCGGCAATTGCCTCCTGCCCGGTTACGCCCGTTAATCTGGCCAGTCTGCTGGGCATGGTTGAGGCGGGTAAAATAAGTGGTAAGATCGCCAAAACGGTCATGGCCGAGATGATGGAATCCGGCCGGGAGGCTGAGGCCATTGTCAAGGAAAAGAACCTGATTCAGATGAGTGATGAGGGTGATTTAACGGCCGCGGTGGCCGAGATTATTGCCGCTAATCCCAGGCAGGTGGAGCAGTTCAAGGCCGGTAAGGGTAAGGTGATGGGGTTTTTCGTGGGGCAGTTAATGAAGAAAACCAAGGGCCGCGCTAATCCGCAGCTTGCCAATAAACTGTTTCAGCAGGCCCTGGACGGGGATTAACCCTGGGGATTTGTGCCGTGGATAAGGATGAATGGCAGAAAAAGGGGGCCGGGCACCGGCAGCGGCTGCGGGAAAAACTGCGCTCGCAGGGAGTTGAGGCCTTCAGTGACGATGAGACCCTGGAGATGCTTCTGAATTTTGGTACCCCGCGCGGCAACTGCAAGGATTCGGCCCGGGCGCTGCTGGCCCGTTTCGGCACCCTGGCGCAGGTCCTGGAGGCCCCGGCGGCTGAGTTACAGAAGGTGCCGGGGGTCGGGCCTAAAAACTCCCTGGCCATTCACTTTGTCCACGGTCTCGCCCGTCGTTATTTAAGCCAGCGGCTGCGGGGCCGGCGGTATGTAAAATCTTCTTCAGAGGTCGCCGATTATCTGATTCATTCCATGCGCGATCTGCGGATTGAACGGCTTACCGTGATCTACCTCGATGCTAATCATGGGATTATTGACACTGAGATTGTCGCGGAAGGTACCCTGACCAGCAACACCATATATCCCAGGGAAATAATCAAGAAGTCCCTGACCCGGCACGCGGCCGCTTTGATTATCGCCCATAATCATCCGTCGGGTAACTCCGCGCCTTCGGCCGCGGACCGCTCTCTGACCAGGAATTTATTTTTAGCCCTTTCCTTTGTCGGCATTGTCCTGCTGGATCATTTTATTGTCGCTGGTTCCGGTCGTCCATACAGCTTCGCGGATAATGGCATTATGGCCGGGATTAAAGAGGAATGCCGCCGGATTAGCGAGATTGGCATGGGCAGCAGATAATGGTGTACTTTGATGAGGAAACAGCCCGTTGTATAAGGATAAAAAAGTTATAGTGGTGATGCCGGCCTATAACGCGGCCGAGACCCTGCGCCGTACCTATGAGGAGGTTATGGCTCAGGAGGTGGTTGATCTGGTGATTGTGGTTGATGATGCCAGTGGTGATGAGACGGCGGCCATTGCCGCTGATCTTCCCGGAACCAGGCTCTATGTCCACCCCGAAAACCGGGGTTACGGGGCTAATCAGAAATCATGCTATCGTCTGGCTCTGGAGGAGGGCGGGGATATAATAATCATGGTGCATCCTGATTATCAATATACCCCCAAGCTGATTCCGGCCATGGCCTCGATGATTGGCAACGGTCTATATCAATGTGTGCTGGGCACCAGAATTCTGGGAGGATACGCCCTTGAGGGCGGCATGCCTCTGTGGAAATATATCGCCAACCGCCTCCTGACCATGGGCGAAAATCTTTTGCTTGGTATTAAATTATCGGAGTATCATACCGGCTATCGGGCCTTTTCCGCAACCCTGTTAGCCGGGCTGGATTTAGAACATAATTCCGATGATTTTGTTTTTGACAATCAGGTGCTGGCCCAGATTGCCTGGCGGAAGCTGGTGATTGCCGAGGTCAGCTGCCCAACCCGCTATTTTGCCGAGGCCTCGTCCATTAATCTGCCGCGCAGTATTAAATACGGGCTGGGCTGTCTGTGGACGGCAGTCTCTTTTCGTCTGGCCCGGCTGGGATTGTGGCGGGCCAGGATATTTCAGAATGGCTATATTGACGGGGATACAGCTGAATAGTGACCAGTTACCTTAATTTTTGGAGTGTGTATGTTAAATATAATATTAGTAACGGCCGCCTACCTCATTGGTTCTATCCCCTTTGGGCTGGTGCTGGGCAAATGTCTCGGGGTGGATGTCCGGCAGGCGGGCAGTGGTAATATCGGGGCCACCAATGTTAACCGGCTGCTCGGCAGGAAGCTGGGGCTCCTGACCCTGCTGGCTGATGCCGGCAAGGGGCTGCTGCCCATGCTGGCCGCCGCCGTCATCCTTGACCGCCATCAGGAGGCGGATCTGTGGATTGCCCTGGTGGGAGCGGCCGCTTTTCTTGGGCATATATATCCCCTTTATCTCCGCTTTAAAGGCGGCAAGGGGGTGGCCACCGCCCTGGGAATTTTCTTTTATATTCAGCCCCTCGCCGTTTTGGCCTGCCTCCTGCTTTTTGTGGTGGTGGTCAGGGTCTGGGGGTATGTCTCTTTGGGCTCGTTAAGTGCCGCGGCCCTGATGCCCGTTATTATCAGTTTCAGCGGCAAGTCTGCCGTTAACGTCGGTCTGGCGCTCTTTGTCAGCCTGCTGATCTGGCTTAAGCATGCCGAAAATATTAAGCGGCTGCTGCGGCATGAGGAAAACAGAGTGGGGGGCAGGTAGCCCGCGCGGTTGCCTGATGTGATGAGAAGTAAGGGATGGCAGAAAATTATCGCGGCCCGTGATCTGCTGCAATTAGGAGAGGCGGCCACTCTTGAGGAAATTAAGGCCGCCTACAGGCGCATGAGTAAATGCTGCCATCCTGATCATCTGGCCGGTGCCGCTGAAGGCCAGGATGTTCCAGCCATGGCTGATATAAACTCAGCCTACGAGATTCTGCTGAAGTATTGTGCCGGTTATCGTTTCCCCCTGGTCTGTAATGAAGACAGCCAGCCCCTGGATGATGAGGACTGGTGGCTGTCCCGTTTTGGCGAAGACCCTCTGTGGGGTCGGGGAAAGTCCTGAGTGCAGAGGCCTATAATAATTTTTCGTTGATCTTGATTTCGGCCTTTTTCTGCAGATATTCAATCCAGGCGGTGAGTAGTTCATTGCTCTTTTCATTGCGAACCTGGTTCTTTAAGCCGGCCTCTTTCCGGGCGAACAGAGTTTTATCCGGGGCCTTGCTTTCCTTGAATTCCAGAACATAAAAGGTCCGGCCAACGGTTATCAGATTTTTAGGCAGAGGGGCCGCGGCGGAGAGGCGCAATCCTGCCTTGATCACCGGGGCCGGCAGCCGGGCGGCACTGGAATCCGCTCTGGTGATATAGGGCGTGGTCTGAACCTCGACTCCCGCCCTGGCTGCCAGTTCAGCCATTTTGCCTTTTTTACGCAGGGCGGCCAGCATTTTATCCGCCGCTTTCCGGGCCAGCTTGACTGATTCCTGAGCAATAAAATCCTGTTTTACCTGATCCCTGACGGTTTTAAAATCCTCCTGGGCCGGAACTTTGGCATCCTCAACATAAATAATGGCATAGCCCGCGCCTGTGTCAATAATGGAGCTTAACTCACCTTTATTGAGGGCGAAGGATTTATTGACAACGGCGGGCAGAGCTTTGAGTGCCGGCGGCGGATTGCGCCTGGTGAAAAACCCCGTCTCTTCAATAGCGGCGGAGGGAGTTTTGATTTTATATTTATCGAGACTGCCGGCCAGAATAATCTGTTCATAGGCCTTGCTGGCTGCTTTGAAGGCCAGGTTCTGATTCATTTCATGCGAGATGGCGGCGATGATCTGTTTTTTGACTTCCTTTAAAGGCCTGGTTCTGGCGGGTTCAATTTTGTTTAATTTAATAATATGAAAGCCGAACCGGGTTTTGACCACCCCGCTGATCTGGCCGACTTTCAGGCTGAATGCCGCCTTTTCAAAGGGCTTTACCATCTGACCGCGGCTGAAGAATCCTAAATCACCGCCCCGGCCGGCCAGATTGTCCTGGGAATATTTTTTAGCCAGCGTGGCGAAATCTTTACCCGCCCTGGCCTGGGCTAAAATTGCCTTAATTTTTTTACGTTCGGCGGCGATCTGCTGCGGGGAGTCGGAGCTCTTGCTCAGAATCAGGATATGACTGGCGTCACGCCGTTCCGGAGTGGTGAAGCGGGCGATGTTGTTTTGATAATAAGTTTTTATCTCGTCGGCGGACAGCGGTCTGCTCTTTTGAGCGGCGGTTGAGAACAGCAGATATTTGATCTGGCGCTGGGGAGCGCTGAAGTATTTTTCTTTATGTTTGTTATAAAACTTCTGGAGTTTTTCCGGGCTGACTTTTACCCGGTCACTGAAGTTAAGGGCCTTAAAGGCGGCGTAGGAAAACTTGAAGGAGGTGTAATTGTAATTAAACAGAATTTTGAGTTCGGCGGGCGATACCTCGGCAAAATGCGATATTTGCGTCTTAACTTTGTCGGCCAGCAGATCGTAACGCATGCCGGCCTCAAATTTGGAGACATTAAGCCGGGAGGCGCTAAGGACGTTATTATAAAGTGTCAGATTAAAGGTGCCGTTTTTCTGAAAAACCGGCATCTTGTCAATGGCCTGCTGTAATTCGGTATCACTGACCCTGAGTCCCGCGTCTCTGGCTCCCTGGCGCATGAGGGTGCGCTGGATGAGCCTGTTTATAACCTGATGCTTGATGTCGAGAGAATCAAGCAGCCCCTTGGGGATTTTACCGCCTAAGCGTTCCCGGAGACGGCTCATTGTCTGATTATATTCCTTCTGGTATTCCTGATACTCAATGGTATGGCCGTTAACAGTGGCTACGGCGCTTCGGCTGCCGTTGTTCTGGCGGCCGACCCCCCAGAAGACAAAGACGACAATGATAATCAGGATGGTAATCTGTAAGGTTGGAGATTGCGCCTTGCGACGTAAAAACTTAAGCATAATTATAGCCCTGTGATGTAGATAAATATAAAATGTGATGGACTTTCCGTTTCATGACAAGCATGTTAGCTACGAGTCCAGCAAATGTAAAAATGTAAATTTTCCATCTTACGATTTTTAGCCCTTAGCGTCAATGAATTAATATCGCTGTTCGCTGGTATAGTTACTCGAATTTTTTCATTTTTTCGCTCACAAATGTGGCATTGTCACAGTGTGTCCCCTCTTTGGGATTACAATTGAGGAGGATTGTCATAACCTTGTCGGCGGTTCTGAAACAGCGGGCATCTTCCAGTCTTGCCAGGACGCTTGACATGGTTTTATTAAACTCCAGGCATTTCGCGTAATCGGCCGCTGCCCGCTGGTGCAGGATACGCGCCTTGTCTAAATCTTTTTTAATGTCGGCGGGGATCTGTTCGCTCATGGTGATCAGTTTATCTCCTTTGG
Source organism: Desulfobacterota bacterium M19 (assembly GCA_048820955.1). GTDB lineage: Bacteria > Desulfobacterota > Desulfobulbia > Desulfobulbales > VMSU01 > JAADIV01. The sequence continues at coordinate 59,954 of JBMERE010000012.1, forward strand.
CGTTATTTCGGTTACCCCTGGTTATTCATTGAAACAGTGGGGAGTTAGTTATAAATTCTTTAACCTGATATGGCTAAAATTTCAAATCTCATCAACAGGGCTGAATAGTTGTCTGTCCGTTCCCGCAATCTGGCTGGATTAGACGTTTTTTGCTGAGTCATGCTGATTTCAGTTGACATGTTAACCGTTTAATGAAATAATTAAATACTTTTCGCCCGGTACCTTAAGCGGCTCAGGGTGCATGATCGTATGCTAAAGTGTGGTTTGTGGAGCGCTTACGTTCGGGCCGATTCCAGGGGGCATTTGAATTGACATTCCGGCCGGGTGTTTGTTATACCTTTGCGAGTAACATATATAACAATAATAACAATAATATTGAAGGAGGCTTGCCGCACTTGCCACACAGCGGTTCCTGCCAATCAGTAAAAAGTGGTGGACTTTTCGTTTCAAGACAAGCATGTTAACTGCGAGTCCATCAAAAGTAAAAGAGAAGGAGTGGTATAGATGATTGATGATAAATGCAGGCCCTGGATAATAACAGGCGCGCAGGTGGTTCTCTTTATTCTTTTGCTTACGTTTTCGTGCCAGGCTGCCCCTCCCGCCGCAAATTCCCCGGATGCTTCGGCTGTTATCAATGGCGTCCCCCGGGTTTTGACCATGCCCCAGGCCGTGAATATGGCCTTGAAGGACAACGATCAACTGCTGGCCGGTCAACAGGAAGTTGCCGCCAGCCAGGCCGCCATAGGCATGGCGCGGAGTAATCTTCTGCCCCATATTAATGTTAAAGAGCGTTACATGCGGACTGATAATCCCACCTATGGCTTTATGGCCAAACTCAACCAGCAGCGTTTCACCGCTCAGGATTTTGCCCTGCCTTCGCTGAATTCACCGGATCCGATAAATGATTTTCAGACCTCAATCGGCCTGAGCATGCCCCTCTTCGCGCCCAGGGCTTATATCGGTCTGGATATGAGCAAAATCGCCCACAGGGCCGTCCGTAAAGATTTTCAACGTCGTGAAGAGACAATCGCCATGCGGGTTGTTACCAGCTATCTGCAGGCCAAAACCGCCAGGGCGTATATCAAGGTTGCCCGCCAGGGGGTAAAGGATGCCGAGGAGCATCTGCGGCTGGCCAGGGCACGTTATAAAAATAACCTTGGGCTTTATTCGGATATCCTGCGGGCCAGTACGGCGGTGAAGAATATGCAGCAGATAGAGACTACAGCCAGTAAAAATTACAAGGTCGCCTGCCGGGCGCTTGGCCTTCTTTTAGGGCTTACAACTCCGGTTACCGTGGCGGATACTGACTTCCCGGTGCCGCTGCGTCCCATTGATCAGTGTCAGGCGGACGCGGCTCATCGGCAGGATGTCAGGGCCATGGAACTGCGCTGTAAAAACGCCCGCCAGAATCTTCGCCTTGCCAGGGCCAGTCTGCTGCCGGTGCTTGGGGTCAGCAGTTCCTACCAGATGAACGATCACAACAAGCCTTTTGGTTCAGAAGGACACAGCTGGATGCTGGGGGCGGGGTTGAAATGGAATCTGTTTGACGGCCGCCGCCGGTCGTATGAGGAAACTAAAGCTATGCACCAGGTTCAGGCTGCGGTAAAATATCTTGCCGGGCTCAAAAAGGCGGTGGCCTTCCAGGTCTTCCAGGCCTATGAGACGGTTAATGAGGCCGGGAAAAATGTCAGCCTGGCGGAAGAGGCGCTTAAATCCGCTCTGGAGGGGCAGCGGCTGGTTAATCTCCGTTATGAAAATTCCTTGTCCCCCATGGTTGACCTTCTTGATGCACAGATCAGTCTTGATCAGTCCCGGGCTCATCTCGTGGCGCGGCAGAATGACCGGCAACTTGCCATTCTGAATTTAAGTTATGAAAGCGGTATGATCCTTAAAGATCTTCATGCCCACAGCAATTTCGCAGGAGAGAAAAAATGAACATACAAAGATTGGCCGCTGTACTGATGCTTGTCCTGGCGTTGACCGGCTGCAGGGAGCAGGCGGGTTCAAAAGATAAGGTACAAACCGCGAGACCGGTGATAACCGGGGTGCAGACGGCGCGGATCAGCCGGGAACAAGTGCCGGTTTTTTATGAGACGGTTGGTACCGTTAAATCCAGGGCCGCGGTAACAGTAGCCGCCAGGATCATGGGTAAGGTTACCGGAGTAATGTTCAAGGAGGGTGATATGGTCAAGGCGGGTCAGCTGCTGGTTTCCATAGACAACCGTCAGTTCAGGCAGCAGATAACCGCGGCCGAAGCGGCTTTGAGCCAGGCCAGGCAGGGACTGAGCAGCGCTGATAAACACCGTCAACTGGCTGAACTAACCTATCAGCGCTATAAGAAGCTGTTTGACGAGAGGGCTGTTTCCGGCCAGGAATTTGATGAAATCAAAACCAGGATGCAGGTAGCCGGGCTTCAATATGAAATGGCCGGCAAGGCCGTAACCCAAGCTGAAAGCGGCCTGGCTCAAGCCCGTATAGCAGACGGTTTTGCCTCGGTACGTGCCCCTGTAAGCGGTATAATTGCCAAAAAGATGGTGGAGGCCGGTAATATGGCGGCTCCTGGTCAGCCCCTGTTGACCATTGATCAGAAGGGGCCTTATCATATCGATATCAAGGTGGATGAAAACAAGATTAAACTGTTACGCAGAAATATGTCGGTGGAGGTGGAGATTCCCTCTCAGAACAGGCGGATCGCCGGCCTGGTGACGACTATTGTTAAGGCGGTTGATCCGCGTTCCCGTTCCTTTCTGGTCAAGATACGGGTCAAGACCCGTGATTTGAGCAACGGGCTTTTTGTGCGGGTATATGTGCGGAGCGGCAGTCGTCTGGCTCTGCTGGTTCCGTCTTCGGCCATCGTCAACCGGGGTCAGCTTACCGGGGTTTATTCGGTGGATGAGCGTAATCTTGTCACCTATCGTCTGATCAGGGCCGGCAGAAAATTCGCGGCCGGTGTTGAAGTATTATCCGGTCTCAAGGGAGATGAGCGGGTGATTGTCAGGGGAACGGACCGGGCTGTGGACGGCGGGATTCTGCAAAAGGAGAAACAGTCATGAAAGATATCGGCATCTCAGGCGTAATTGCCAAGGCCTTTATCAAGTCCAAGCTTACCCCTTTGCTGGTTATCGCAGCTTTATTACTGGGTGTTTACGCTATAATGGTGACTCCCCGGGAAGAGGATCCGCAGATCAACGTGCCGATGATTGATGTTATGCTTTCCTACCCCGGTGCCTCGGCCGCCGAGGTGGAGACGCGTGTTTCAACCCCGGTGGAAAAGCTGCTTTGGGAAATTAAAGGGGTGAAGTATATCTATTCCATCGCCAAGCCGGGCATGAATTTGACCATCATCCGTTTTAAGGTGGGAGAGGACATGAACAGGAGTCTCGTCAAGGTTTACAGCAAGCTCATGAGCCATTATGACGAAATCCCGCCCGGCGTCTCCCGGCCTCTGATTAAGCCCCGTTCCATTTACAGCGTACCTATTCTGGCTCTTACCCTGTGGAATCCCCGGAACAAGTACAGCAGCTATGAACTGCGCCGTATGGCCGATGAACTGGCCAATCGGCTGAAAAGAGGCCATGATGTGGCCCAGGTCGCGGTAACCGGTGGGTTGCGCCGTCAGGTCAGAATTACGCTTAATCCGCTGAAATTGCGGGCTTATCATCTCTCTGCGCTCCAGATTATGGGCAGCATCCAGCAGTCGGACGTCAAGCTGCCCTCCGGTACCTTTCCCTCCGGTAACCATGAGTTTCTGCTTGAGACCGGCAGCTTTTTCAAAGATTTGCAGGATATTAAAAAGGTGGTGGTGGCCGTAGCCGACGGCAAGCCGGTGTATCTTGATGATGTGGCGTCTCTGACCGACGGCCCGGCTGAACCGGCTGATTATGTCTTCATGGGGTCCGGCCCGGCGGCGGCGGAGAAAGGTGTGCCGCCCACTCCCGGCATGCATCCGGCAGTAACCATCGCCCTGAGCAAGAAGAGAGGCGCCAATGCCACTGTGATCGCCAGAAATACCATTGCCAAGGTGAAATCATGGCAGGGCACCCTGCTGCCGGATGATGTGCAGGTAACGGTGACCAGGGATTACGGCAAGACCGCTAACGATAAATCCGACAGCCTGCTTGAGCATCTGCTGATTGCCACAATCTCAGTAACCCTGCTTATTGCCCTGGCTCTGGGCTGGCGGGAGTCACTGGTGGTGGCGGTGGCGGTACCTGTTACTCTGGCTCTGACCCTGCTGATCAGCTATCTTTATGGTTATACCCTGAACCGGGTTACCCTCTTCGCTCTTATTTTTTCCATCGGTATTCTGGTTGATGACGCGATTGTGGTGGTGGAAAATATCTACCGCCATTTCCAGATGCACAAGGTCAGTGTCATGACCGCTGTGCGGGCGGTAGATGAGGTCGGCAGCCCGACCATTCTCGCCACTTTTGCCGTTATTGCCGCTCTTCTGCCCATGGCTTTTGTCTCCGGCCTGATGGGGCCGTATATGCGCCCTATTCCGGTTAATGCCTCTACGGCCATGATATTTTCCCTCATGGTGGCCTTTATCGTCACTCCCTGGCTCAGTTACAAGGTCTTGAAAAAGGTCAGCGCCGGGAAGGATAAAGTTGTTAAAGAAGAAGATACTAAAATTTATAAGCTTTATGCCGGGATTATCGGTCCGCTGCTGCGAAGTAGCTGGAAGAGATATGTGGTGCTGGGCAGTATTCTGATTATGCTGATTCTGGTGGTCATTCTGGTGCCTCTGCAGAAAGTAACCTTGAAAATGCTGCCTTTTGATAACAAGAGTGAACTCCAGGTGGTTATTAACATGCCGGAAGGTACCAGTCTGGAGGGAACCGCCGAGTTGACGAGAAAGCTGGCCGACTATCTGAAAACCGTGCCTGAGGTGACTGATTTTGAATCCTATGTAGGTACCTCAGCCCCATATAATTTTAATGGTCTGGTGCGCCATTATTTCCTGCGTCAGAGTAGTAATCTGGCTGATATACAGGTGAATCTGGTGGACAAGGAGATGAGAGAGGATCAAAGCCACGAGATTGCCAGGCGCATCAGGCCGCCGCTGAAAAAAATTGCCGATGCCTTTAACGCCCGGATCAAGGTGGTGGAAATCCCGCCCGGCCCGCCGGTGTTAAGCCCCCTGGTGGCCGAGATATACGGCCCGGATTTAAAGCGTCAGCGGCAGATTGCCGCCCGGGTTAAGCATATATTTGCCACCACCCCCGGCGTTGTTGATATTGACTGGTATGTCGAGGATACTCACGATAAATATGTCTTTGTTGTTGATAAGGAGAAGGCGGTACTCTATGGTATCAGTCCGGCGGCTGTTGCCAGGACTCTCCGTATCGCGGTGAACGGCATGTCGGCCGGTCTGCTGCATGATAAAAAGGAAAAGGAGCCGGTTGATATAATGCTGCGTATGCCGCTGGCAGTGAGATCGTCTCTTGCGGCTTTGCGGAGCATAAGCCTGCCGGACAGGCAGGGGAATTTAGTTTCACTGAACTCGCTGGTCAAGGTGGAAAAACGCCGGGCCGAGCAGCCCATTTATCATAAAAATCTGAAACGGGTGACCTATGTTATTGGTAATGTGGCAGGGGTCAGGGAGAGCCCTGTTTATGCCATTTTACAGATGAAGGACCGGATTGCTAAACTGAAGCTGCCCGAGGGTTATGGGCTCCGGCAGTATTTTACCGAGCAGCCGCCGCTGACAAAACGCTATTCCCTTAAATGGGACGGAGCATGGCAGATTACCTATGAGGTCTTCCGTGATCTTGGGATAGCTTTTGCCGCGGTGATGGTGCTTATTTATATTCTTGTGGTGGCCTGGTTCAGGAGTTTTACGGTACCCCTGGTGATTATGGCGCCGATTCCGCTTACCCTGGTGGGGATTCTGCCAGCTCACTGGCTCTTTGGCATTTTCTTTACCGCCACCTCAATGATCGGTTTTATCGCCCTGTCTGGTATTGTGGTGCGGAACTCCATCCTGCTGGTTGATTTTATTCATATGGACTGGGTTGAATGCGGCCAGCTGGTGCCCGCTCTTATCAAGGCCGGGGCGGTGCGGCTGCGGCCTATTGTCTTAACCGCGGCGGCGGTGGTGGTAGGCTCCATTGTCATGCTCTTTGATCCCATTTTTCAGGGCCTGGGTGTTGCCATGATGGCCGGGGCAATTGTTGCCACCGGGTTAACTCTGGTGATTGTGCCGCTGCTGTACTTTGAATTTTTTAAACACGCCAGCTGCCCGGTGGGGAGTGAGGAAACGGATTAAGAATGGGCGCCCCTGATGATCTCACCTTCCACCATGTAAATTACCTCTTCGGCGATATTGGTGGAACGGTCGGCTATCCTTTCTAAATGACGGGCCAGAAGATAATTGTTAATCAGGCAGGCCGCCTGCTCCGGATATTTACTTACCTCGCTGGTAACCGTCTTGTAGGCTTCATTTCTCAGGGCGTCAACTTCGTCGTCCATGAGAAAAATTTTGTGGGCCATCTTTACATCTCTCTGCACCAGGGCGTCAAGACTCATTTTAAGCATGGCGATTACCTTCTGTGACATGGGCTGATAATCAAACTTGAAATGCAGGAGGGTATGGTGCTGGATGGACTGTACCCGCATGGCAATTTTAACCGCGTAATCGCCAATCCGCTCAATTTCACTGTTGATTTTAATCATGGCGATGAGAAAACGTAAATCCCTTGCCACCGGCTGATAAAGGGCCAGAATCTTCAGGCAGTCTTCCTCTATCTCAACCTCTTTTTCGTCAATTTCATAATCGGACTTGATAACGTAGGAAAGTATTTTCTCATCGTGGTTTTTGATCGCCGAGCAGGCCTTTCTTACCCGGTCTTCAACCAATGAACCCAGCTCTAAAAAATTTGTCTGGATTTTTTCCATTTCTTTGTGAAAATTCTGGTGCATGATTTTTCTCCTCTGAATAATGAATAATTACGTCAGGAATCTGTAACTATTCAGGAGTACCCCATCCTCGGGGACAAAATGAAAAGGGGAAGAGGGGAGTAGAGACTTCGAGAATGGGGCACTCCTGAACAGTTACCGGGGCAGGCCCTTATCGTTAGAAATTTAACCGAAACGGCCGGTGATATAGCCCTCTGTTTCCTTGCAGACCGGGTTGGTGAATATGTCGCTGGTGGCACCGAATTCAACCAGTTTGCCAAGATACATATACGCCGTATAGTCTGAGACCCTTGCCGCCTGCTGCATGTTATGGGTAACAATTACAATGGTAAATCTGCCCTTTAATTCGGCGATTAATTCCTCAATTTTTGCCGTGGCGATGGGATCAAGGGCTGAGCAGGGTTCATCCATTAAAATTACCTCCGGCTCAATGGCCAGGGCCCGGGCGATACAGAGTCTCTGCTGCTGGCCGCCGGACAGGGCGGTGCCCGAGAGCTGCAGTTTATCCGCCACCTCATCCCAGAGGGCCGCGCTCTTTAAAGCCTTTTCTACCCGGTCGGCAATCTCGCTCGCTGAGTATGAATTGTGCAGTTTAAGGCCATAGGCTATATTATCGAACAAGGTCATGGGGAAGGGGGTCGGCTTTTGGAAAATCATCCCGACTTTGTGACGGAGGGTCAGGGCTGGAACCTTTGGGTCTAAAATATTAACCCCGTCCAGCAGAATTTCGCCTTCAGCCTTAAAGCCCTTGTGCAGTTCAAACATCCGGTTATATGTCCGGATATGGGTGGATTTACCGCAGCCGGAGGGGCCGATAAAGGCGGTTACTCTGTTGGCCGCAATATCCAAGGTGTTGTCGAACAGCGCCTGCTTGTCACCATAATAAAAATTGAGGTGACGAACCGACAATCTTACCTCTTTCATTCCAGAGGGGTGCGAATCAAAATTATTTTGACAGTTACTTCCAGCTTGGGCCTTCATATTTCGAGTTTATCTCCTTCTTTTGCCGCCCAGAATTAAACGGGTAAAAATGTTTACTATCAGAACCGCTGAGGTTATGAGCAGGGCCGCACCCCAGGCTTGAACATGCCAGTCATCATAGGGGCTCATGGCGTAATTGAACATGACAACCGTTAAGTTGGCTATGGGCTCATTCATGCTGTGCATCCAGTAAGGACTGTTCAGAGCGGTAAACAGAAGCGGCGCTGTTTCCCCGGCCACCCTTGCCACGGCCAGCATCACTCCGGTACCGATCCCCGGCCCGGCAGCCCGGAAGATAACGCCGCCCATCATGCGCCAGTACGGGGCCCCGAGAGCCAGAGCCGACTCACGCATTTCCGGCCCCACGAGCTTTAACATCTCTTCTGTCGTGCGGCTGACCACCGGCAGCATAATAATGGCAAGAGAGACAGCCCCGGCCCAGCCGGAGAAGTGCCCCAGGGTCTTGACCATTATAAGATAGACAAAAACACCTACCACAATCGAGGGGGCAGATACCAGAATATCAGATAAAAAACGGGCCACCCGCCCCAGGAGATTATCACCAAATTCCGCTAAATAGGTACCGGCCATTATGCCAAAGGGGACGGCAATAACCGCCGCGGTCACGGTCATCAGAAAGGTGCCGGCAATGGCGTTGGCCAGGCCGCCGCCGCTCATTCCCGGCGGGGTGGGTAATTGAGTGAAGAATGACCAGTTTATGGCTCCGGCGCCCTTTAAAACCACATCCGCTAAAATCCAGATCAGGACAAACAGACCCCCAAAGGCCGCGAGGCATGAAATTGTTAGGACTGAGGCGTTTATTAATTTACGGCGTCTGATAATCATACTTTTTTACTCCTCAGCCATAACTGTGCCAGGCCAAGAACGACAAAGGTAATGAGAAAAAGGACAAGCCCAAGTTCAACCAGGGAAGACATGTATAACTGACCGTCAGCTTCGGTGAACTCATTAGCCAGGGTGGAAGCAATAGAATTACCGGGGGCAAACAATGACCAGGAAAGATGGTATGAATTACCAATCACAAAGGTCACGGCCATGGTTTCACCGAGAGCCCTCCCCATACCGAGGAAGACTGCTCCGACAATTCCTTTTCTACCGTAGGGGATCATTATATCCCTGACGACTTCCCAGTTGGTACAGCCCAGGCCGTAAGCGGATTCTTTCAGGGGCTGCGGTACCATGAGGAAAACATCTCTGACCACGGAAGAAATAAAGGGGATGATCATCAGGGTCAGCACCAGGCCGGCCGTCAGCATGCCAATCCCCATGCCGGGCCCGGCGAACAGGGGAATAAAGCCTAACCAGCTTTTCAGCCAGGGCTGGACATAGTTCGCCATAATGGGTGAGAGAACGAAGAGCCCCCACATCCCATAAACAATACTGGGGATAGCGGCCAGAAGTTCAATCGCTGTGCCAAAGGGGCCGCGCAGCCATTGCGGCGCCAGTTCCGCTAAAAAAAGAGCGATACCGACGCTTATCGGGATGGCGAAAAACAAGGCGATAAGGGTGGAGACCAGGGTGCCGACAACCGGGATTAAAGCTCCGAACTTCTGCGTTACCGGATTCCATTGCGTGCTGGTCAGGAATGACAGCCCGAAAGCCTTGATGGAGGGCTGCGACTGCTGCCAGAGGGCCGCAATCATCGCAATAAAAATCAGGGCGATACCGGCCGCGAAAAACGCGGTCAGTCCCTTGAAAATTTTATCTCCCAAGGCTGTTTGGCTATGATTCTGCATAATTGTTCGGGTAAGATTATGAGATATTGTAAAGTCAAGTATGTTAACTGCGACGCTATCAAGTCATTATAGCTGTTTATCTGCGGTAATGCGATGTCGAAAATAAACCAGGCCGCAGAAAAATAATTGTCCCGGGATGATAAGTCAAGAAAGTTCAGGAAGTGTCGATTCCCGTGAGATAATATAATTTTTCCGCGGCCTTTAAAGTTTAGAAGATTGTTTCACCGGCTGAGCCGTGTATCTCACTCCGCCAGGTATCTTCAACCATTTTGACGACTTTGGCCGGCATGGGCACGTAGTCCAGAGACATGGCTGCTTTGGCACCATTTTTGTAGCTCCAGGCAAAGAATTTAAGGACCTCTTTGGCCTGTGCCGGGTTGGTCTGATTTTTATACATCAAGATGAATGATGCTCCGGTAATGGGCCACGATGAGGCTCCCGGCTGATTGGTCAGCACCATATAATATCCTTTGGCATGGGCCCAGTCCGCCCCGGCCGCGGCGGATTGAAAATTTTCAGATGTAGGAGCCACAAAATTACCATCATGATTCTGCAGCATGGTAACCGTCATCTTGTTCTGCAGGGCGTAAGCGTATTCCACGTAACCGATGGAGCCTTTTACCATACGGACGAAGGCGGCTACGCCCTCGTTGCCTTTGCCGCCCATGCCCACAGGCCACTGTACTGCCTTGTTGTTACCGACATTCTTTTTCCAGTCAGGGCTTATCTTGCTGAGATAATTGGTGAATATCCAGGTTGTACCGGAGCCGTCGGAACGGTGTACCACCGTGATGTCGGTGGCAGGCAGAGACAGGCCGGGATTATTGGCACTGATCCGGGAATCATTCCACCTGGTGATTTTACCGAGATATATATCGGCAAGATTGGCGGCGCTTAACTTTAATTTACCTGAAGCGAGTCCGCTTAGATGAACCACCGGCACTACACCGCCCATAATCATGGGGAACTGCATAAGGCCGTATTTGTCAAGTTCCGCCGGCTGCAGGGGAGCATCGGAGGCCCCGAAATCAACCGTTTTAGCTTCAATCTGCTTGATGCCGCCGCCGGATCCTATGGATTGATAGTTCAGCCGCACTCCGGTAAGGCGGTTATATGTATAGGCCCATTTTGAATAAACGGGATATGGGAAGGTGGCTCCGGCCCCGTTGATAGAGACTGCTGCGGTCGCCTGGCAGGAAAAACCAATTGCCAGCGCCATGGTCAACAAAATTATTTTAGTTCCTGTTCTTAAACATTCCATAGCCTGTATTCTCCTTTTGGGTGGTTAAAAAATTCATGCTGAAATTGCGGCGGTCTCTATTATATGTTGTTGGCAGCAATTCAGGTGCACTACTGAATAAGTGTAAGCGACAAACGAACCACACCTTGACATTTGCGGCCGGTCAACGTGTGCAGGGTGGTGTTCATGGATCGCTTACGAATAAGTTACCTTCAGGCGGGTGCCTGTGCTTTAAAATAGAGACAGCTGCCTCAAAAACTGACCGGGATGTTACATGGCGTATGTTAGAATTTTGTTAAGAAAAAATTAATTGTAGATTAGATTTGCTGGTGGTGCTGAAGTCAGCAAATAACATAAATGAGAGAAAGTCAATGTTGATGGACTCGTAGTTAATATGCTTGTAATTTTATTTGAAAAAGTGCAGCAGAGCGTGCAGGGTGGTCAGTGGGTGGGGCGGGCAGCCGGGAATATATAGATCAACCGGGATGATGGAATCCAAGCCTGCCGAGACCTCGTTGCTGTCGAAAAAGGGGCCGCCGGAAATGGCGCAGGCCCCGGAGGCAATGACCACACGGGGGGCGGGTACGGCCTCAAAGGCGGCAAGCAGGGCCGCCCGCATATTGCGGGTAACGGGGCCGGTGACATGGATGCCGTCGGCATGTCTTGGCGAGGCCACATAGGCTATGCCGAAGCGGGAGAGGTCATAGACCGGCGTGGCAAGGACATTAATATCGGCTTCGCAGCTATTACAGCCGCCGGCGCAAACCTGCCGTAATTGCAGGGAGCGGCCAAAGAGCTTCTTAAAATGCTTTTTACTATGCCTGGCCAGCTCCGGCAGACCGCCGGTGGTGATAAGCTGGTCACGCCCGGCGCAGCCCAGGCCAAAATCCTGGCTGAAGGTAACAAATTTACCGGCGGATATCTGTTCACACAGGCCGCAGAACAGGCAGCGCCCCAAATCAATGCTCCCGTCATGGGTGTTAATGGCGTTTTGGGGGCAATGCGCGGCGCATTTCTCGATAATCTCAGCCGCACAGGGGTGTATTATGGGCAGGCCACGGTAGCTCGGCGGCAGGTTGACCGGCTCCCCGGGATACTTCATGGTACGGCAGCCCTGCTCAAATCTTGTTTTTAATACCTTAAACATATGTTTCCCATTGAACCGATATTAGCGTAATCTCGCCGTTTTCTGTCTCCTGAATCATAAATCCATACCGCAGTAAGATAGATTAAAGCTCTTGTTGTTAATGGGGAAATCTGAAATTCCCTCATCCCGCAAGGCTATCGCCAGACCCGGCCAGTTATGAAAGGATGGATCTTTAACCTTATATCGTATAACTCTGCCGTTAGTGTCGGTGAGCAGGCAGTGAGACAACTCTCCACGCCAGGCTTCATTAATCGTCACCACCATGGCTGACGGGGCTAATTTGTGTATCTCCGGCGGCAGGGCCGCCGTTTCGCCGCCGTCGGCCAGTAGAATATTCAGGCTGTCAAAGCTGTGGGATATTTCCGCTGCTCTAATCCGGGCCCGGGCCAGGACATCACCGGTGGGGTGTTCCCACGGGCAGGGCGGCAGATCGGCGTAACGCTCGACAGGAAAGTCCCGGCGGGCGTCATAGGGCTGCCAGGAGGCGCGTCCTGCCGGCCCCACCAGCCCAAGGCCCTCCGCCGCCTCGCGCGAGACAATCCCACATTGCTCAAAACGGGATAACACGGTATGGGCCGTTAGCAGCAGCTCAACGCAATGCTCGACCTCGGGCCGCAGTTCATGGATTTTGGCCTTGATGGCCGCCAGCTCCCTTGATCCGGCGGGGAAGGCCGTTCCGCCCGGCCGGATTAACCCCTTGCCGAAGCGGTTGCCGCTTAACAGTAACAGGAGATTTAGAAATTCGCCCCGCATCCGGCCAAAAAAGGCGGCTAACGGTGTAAAGGCCACATCGCCGCTCATGGCGCCAAGATCGCCAACGTGGTTGGCGAGACGCTCAAGTTCCAGGGCAATGGTACGGATGGTCATGGCCTCTTGCGAGACGGTAAGCCCGCCTAAGGCCTCAATGGCCTGACTGTACGATATGCTGTTCGCCAGGGTCGTGTCACCGGCGATATTCTCGACAATAAAGGGCCGCCGTTGTTGAGAGGCCTTGATTAAAAGTTGCTCAATCCCCCGGTGCTGATAGCCGTGCGATATTTCGAGATGCAGAACCCTTTCGCCGATGCACTGAAACCTGAAATGGCCCGGCTCAATGATTCCGGCATGGACAGGGCCCACGGCTACCTCGTGGATTTCTTCACCCTCTACTTTAAAATAGGGGTAACGGCCGGGGATATCCTCCTGGTAATCATTGCCAAAGACATCGGGCACATTGCGCCAGTTCGGCTGGTAGCGTATCATCTTAAGCCACGGGTGGCCCAGAGGTTTGACGCCGAACTGCTCGGCCAGTTCACGTTCAAAAAGATTAAATTTAGGCCGTTTTATGGTCAGGGAGGCATAGTTTGACGGCAGCCTGGCGCAACCGGCCAGAAGCTGATCCTCCAGGCGCATGACGGCCAGAACAAAAAGTTCGCCGTCATCTTCATAGCCGAAAAACTGGACGATGCAGCCATAGCGGGATATCTCAAGCAGACTTTCCCGGAGCTGATCAAATTCAAAAATCGGCAGGGCGGCCCGCGGAACGGCCTGACCGTGCTTAATGGGCATTAAATTAGCCATGCAGTCCTCCTCCCATCAGGGCTGCCGCCTGCTGAATCATCTCCCAAAGTACCTCCGGCATCCAGAAGGTCAGTAAAATCGAGACGGCTAACAGGATATATGAGGGCAGGAGACGGGGCAGCTTGTCCGGCACCAGCAGATCATCAACCTCAGTTTCAGTATTGCCGAAGGTCATGGGCATAATATGGCGGCAGGCACCGCTGAAAACCAGGAGCAGGCCGCTGACAAATATAATAGTTGCCACGGGATGATGAGTCCGCAGGGCGCCAAGGATGATGAACAACTCACTGATCACCAGGCCGAAGGGCGGCAGCCCGGAGATCCCAATGAAAGCGGAGAAAAAGGCAGTGGCAGTCCCCGGCAGCAGGTGGATCATCCCCTTAGTCTGTTTTATCTGTTTGGTACCATAGCCTAATAAAATATTGCCGGAGGTAAGAAACAGGCTGGATTTGATGAGGGAATGATGAATCAGGTGGATAATGGCGCCAATGGCCCCCAGGCCGCCTAAGCCGCTGCCAAAGGCGATGATACCCATGTTTTCAATACTCGAATAGGCCAGCATGCGTTTGTAGTCATTCTGGTGCAGAATAAACACGCCGGCCACCAGAATAGAGAACAGGCCGAAAACAATCAGGATATGGTTGGAAAACTGGCCTATACCGGCGCTGATGAGCAGTACATGAGTTTTATATACCCCCAGAAAGGCGCAATTCAGCAAGGCGCCGGAGAGTAGGGCCGAGGCCGGGCTTACCGCCTCGCTATGGGCATCCGGCAGCCAGGTATGCATGGGAGCCAGGCCCATCTTGGTGCCGTAACCGATAATGGCGAAGATGAAGGCCGCCTTCAGCCAAACCGGATCAAGAGAGGCGGCCACTCCATTCAGGCTGCTGTAAGTTAACGGCACCTCGACACCGCCCCGGCTCATGGCCAGGATCAGGAAAAAAGCGCTTAATAATGCCAGGGCAATACCCACCGAGCAGATTAAAACGTATTTCCAGGCGGCCTCTAAGGCTCCCTTGGATTTGTGTAATAAAATCAAGGGAGCTGAGGTCAGGGTTGTGGCCTCGATGGCGATCCACAGGACGATAATATGATCGGCAATGGCGGCCATACTCATGGCGGAGAGAAAGAGGAGCATTGAGCCGTTAAAGGCCGGTTCGGCATGCATCTCAATTTCTTTCATATAGGAGATGGTATAAACCGCCACCATTAAATAGAGAAAAGAGGTGACGATAAGAACCAGCCCGCTTAGAGGGGTCACGGCAAAGTATTGGGGCAGCATGGCCGGCAGGAAACCGCCGACCGCGGCAATACAGGCCGTTAGGTGCAGCAACCCGGCGGCAACCAGGGTAACACGCCCCGGCCGGGTCGGCAGAAAGAAGGCTGCGCCGCCGGACAACAGGGGTATAAGAATGACAATCTCTAACATTAGTCTTTTAAACTCCCTAAAACCCCGGTGTCAATATCGTCAAAAGTCCGGTTGATGTGATATAGAATGATTCCCATAATCATCACCCCGGTCAGGAGGTCAAGCAATATCCCGAATTCCAGTATATACTGAGAATGGGTCTTGTGTGGCAAGATGGTGCCCAGCAGGTAGATGCCGTTTTCCAGCATGAGATAACCGATGACCTGGGTGATGGCCTTATGGCGTGACATCATCAGGAAGAAACCGGCCCCGATGGCTGTCAGCCCTGCCGGCAGCAGGAGAGCGTTGGCGGCGGGCGTATAGGGAGCCAGGCCATGGCTGATAAAACTCGCGGCCATGATGATAATAAGGCCGCCGAAGATAGAGGCGTTGTAACCAATATACGGCTCAATTTCCCGGCGGTTGGCAACCTTTTTGACGGCAATATAAAGCGCCATGGGCATGGCCGCGCCTTTTATCAGCAGCATAACGGCTAAAAATTCCAGATTGACCGCCTCTATACCATGCCCATGCTCAAGTGCCAGGGGCAAAATTGACACCACAACTCCCTGAAAGGCCATAATCTTGACCAGTTCCATTAAACGATTGGAGGCTAAAGAAATCATGACCGAGATAAAGATAAAGGCCAGCAGTAGATCAGCAAAGGGCATTATAAAGGGGCTCCCATGGAAAAAATCAGGGCGAAGAAGGCCAGAGCGAAGGAAATTAAAATAAATTTAGGCACCATATTCAACTTATAGCGCGCCGTGATCGATTCGATAAAGCCGATCACGGTATAGATACTGATTACCGCCAGAGCGAAAAGCAGGAAGTCCAGAGATGTCCCGCCCAGCGGGCAGAAAAGGTCAGCGATAAAGGCGCTGTAAAAAAACAACTTCAACCATGAACCGGCCTCAATGAGGGCAAGCTCCGGGCCGCTGTGGTCGAGTACCATTACCTCATGGATCATGGTTAACTCAAGATGGGTAGCGGGGTCGTCCACCGGGACCCTGGAGTTTTCGATGAGCAGCACCATGAACAGGGCAATAATCACCATAATGGCGGCGGCTCCGGCAGTGCCCCATAATCCCGCATTCGTCTGCCGGCCAAGGTAAGAGGCGAGACTCATGCCGCCCTGCAGGCGCTCAAACAAGATTAAAACCACAAAAACAGTGACCTCGGCCAGAGCGCCATACAGGGCTTCACGAGCCGCACCCATCCCCTCAAAGGGAGAGGCGGTATCCAGAGCGGCGCTGATAATAAAGAAACGCCCCAGGCCCAGAAGGTAGAAGAGCAAAATAACATCACCGGCAAAGGAGATCAGCGGCGGCCGTCCGGCTATGGGCAGCAGACAGAGGGCCGTTACCATACCTGCCAGGTTTATAACCGGGCTGAGCTGAAAAATAAAGGTGGTGGAATTACTGTACACCGGGGTCTTGTGGAGAAGTTTGACCAGGGTGGAGTAATTCTGTAACCAGGCCGGGCCTCTGCGGCCGGAAAACCAGGCCTTGACCCTGGTGATAATCATGGCCAGAAGGGGCGCTGCCAGGGTGCTGATTATGATGAGTATAAGGGCTTGTCGCATTTTATTTATTAATCCTTAGACCAGCAGCCAGAATAACAGACCGGCCAGAGCGCAGAAAATATAGCCTATATAGAGCTGGATATGGCCGTGCTGCAGCCAGCGCAGTCTGGCAGTCAGGCGCATTATGGGCTGGACAATTACACGCTGGAGGCCGATTTCGCTGATATCCTGAGCCTCACTATGATACCTGGCCCCTTGGGGGAAAAATCCGTGAATACCGGAGAACTTTTCATGTACTCTGACAAATGGTTTATAGAAATCCAGCAAGGACGCCGCAAAGGAACTGCCGGTATATTGCATGCGGGGGTTCCAGCGGCTGAAACCGCAGCCCCAGGTGGGGGCATGCCGGGCCGGGCCGGTTAACAGTTTCCGCAGGCCGATAATTATTAACACGATAAGAGAAAATCCCGCCGCCCCGAAGGAGAGATTGCCTGCCATGCCGTTCATATCCAAGCCCTGCGGTACAATTTGATGAGGGAGAATGGAGATTGCCACCGGCATAATAACCGGCATAATTAGCTGGGGCAGTAAACCGATCACGACACAAAAAACGGCCAGGACAACCATGGCTGTCTGAATGGCGGGCCCGGCGGGCCGGGCTTTGGCCGCCGCCTCGCTTCGCGGTTCTCCCAGGAAGATTACCCCGACCACCTTGGTGAAACAGGCAATGGCTAAGCCGCCGATAACGGCCAGCGACAAGATGGTCAGAATAACAAATAAAAAGAGATCCGGCGGGCTTTTAACGCCGTGAAAGGCCCCGTTATAGATCAAAAACTCGCTGATGAATCCATTAAAAGGGGGCAGCCCGCAGATGGCGAGAGAACCAACCAGAAAGGTGATTCCACAGAGGCGCATGCGCTTCATCAAGCCGCCTAACTGTTCAATGTTCAGGGTGCCGGTACGATGTTGTACGGCTCCGGCTCCCATGAACAGCAGAGATTTGAAAATGGCGTGATTTAAAATATGCAGCAGGCCGCCGGCAAATCCCAGGGCCGCCATTATCTCGTTACCGGTGGCGATACCCAGCATGCCAATGCCTAATCCGAGAATTATTATGCCGATGTTCTCGATGCTGTGGTAAGCCAGCAGTCGTTTGAGATTGTGCTGTCCTAAGGCATAGACTACCCCCAGGACACCGGTGACGGCGCCGACTATGATGACTAATTCAGCGCAATAAGCGCCCTGTGGCTTTAAGAGAGTGTACATCCTGATAATGCCGTAAACACCCATCTTGATCATCACGCCGCTCATTATAGCTGAGACGTGGCTGGGGGCGGCCGGATGGGCATGGGGCAGCCAGGCATGCAGCGGCATGATACCGGCCTTGGAGCCAAAACCAATAAAGGCCAGGCTGAAGATCAGGGCTTTGGCCGATTCGGGCACAGAGCTAAAGGCGGCAAAATCCATGGAACCGGTATGGCTGTAGAGCAGGGCAAAAGAGGTGAAAATGGCCATGGCTCCGGCCTGGGCAAAGATAAAATAAAGGTAGCCAGCCCGCCGCACGGCGCTCTTGTCAAAATCGAAGATCACCAGAAAAAAAGAGGAAAGCGACATGATCTCCCAGGCCAGAGCAAAGGTAATGATATTGTCGGCACAGGCCACCAGGGCCATTGCTGCCGTCAGCAGGGCGTAGAAAAAATAATTGACGGCCAGGCTCAGCGAGTGGGCGGGATTCTCTAAATAATTATAGCTGTAGAGCGCTGCCAGCGGCGAGATAACAAAGATCGGCAGCAGGAAAAAGGCGGCCAGCCGGTCGATCTTCAGGCTGAGGGTAAAGACGTGGAGCAGGGGGTAGGCCGCACTTACCGTCCCCGGTTGATAAAGCAGGTTTAAGGCGCTATACAGGCCCAGCAGGCAGCCGCAGCTGATGAGCAGAATAGCACTGGACTTCATAAGTTTGAAGTTCCTGCGTAGTGGAATCGGCAGGATGCCGCCCGCTAAAATCAATATTAGAGAGAATAAAAAAGTATCCATTTTCCTCGCTGTAATTCTCTGAAAAAGGCGGTACAATACCTTTATTTCAAAAGAAAACGATGGTGTTGTTAACTATTGTTATCTGGAGTATTCTATAAAGAGGTGAGCTGCGACAAATGGCAGCATACGCCAAAATATCGCCGGTCATGGTGATTGCCCTGCTGAAATGAAGGAGCTAAAGCAGACATGGCTGACGGTACGGATAAGAAATGCTATATGCAACAATTCATAATGCTTGTCAAGGGAAATAAGAGATGACGGCAATTGAATATGGCATTAAGGGAAAATCAAAATATTAAGTTTGTCCCCCCCCAAAAAAAATTGTAAGCGTTCAATAAACGTAAGCGCCTCATAAACCACACTTTAGCATACGATCCTGGTCGTATACATGCGGCAGGGCGTTCGTGGAGTGCATACCAAATAATTTTTATTACTGGAGGATAATTACAGATGGCAATGCAAGTATGTATGGGCGCAATGTTGCAATGTAGTTTCGGAGTGGCGCCAAGCGCTCTTGTGGTGACCCCTGAGAACAGGGTGTTAACGACAACACCCGCAGCAACGATCATGGATCATCTACCCATGAAAAACATAATATCATTCGGGATGTGCACAACTCAATCAAATCCGGCTGTAGCGGCTGCCACCTCGGCTGCTACCTCGGCTGCTCTCGGGGTATATACGCCCACTCCGGCACCATGCGTACCGGCTACCGCCTCACCCTGGATTCCGGGATCACCCTCGGTGCTTATTGCTAATCAGCCGGCCTTAAATGATACATCAACTCTGATGTGTGCTTATGGTGGTGTGATTACGATAAAAAGTGCCGGGCAGGCCGCGACGAAGGTTCCATAGCGCCTGAGAAATCAGGGATCAGGAATCAGGCCTGCTGCACGTGTTTACGCTTCGACGATTCCGGCAAGACCTGGGCGGAGTTGATACAACCTGTCTGCTTGACATCAATAGACCTGACTGATACAACACACAGGCATACTGGTTGGTCTAACAGCAGAAAGATGTTTCGCAGAGTTACTGCTGTAAAAGATAATGAGTATTCTGGGAAATATGACAAAATCCGGAAAATCCACATACAAAGAGGCGTTGTTAAGGTACGTATCTCCGCTGGTCGGGATAGTACTTTGTTGCTGCCGTTTAACATCATGAGTTATTGCCGATTATGAAAACCGCACCAGTTATAATTGTTCAACTTATCCATATCGAGGGCCCTTTAAAAGGCCAGATCCTTGAATTATCTGAGCCGGAAATAAAGATTGGTCGTCAGACCTCCTGCCAACTCTGCTTCCCCGCCGATTTGAATATTATTTCGCGGGAGCATGCGACAATCACCCGGGAAGGCAATCGCTTCAAACTCACTGATCACAGCTCTAACGGAACTCTGGTGAATGGGAAAAGGATACAGGCGGTTTATCTGAAAGACGGTGATGTAATAACCATTGCCCAGGGAGGCCCCAAAGTCAGTTTCCTGACCGAGATAGTTGAGGCCGCCCCGTCTTCCCCGGCACCAGCACCGGAAATACAAAGACCGGCTCCACAATCTCCTCCCGCCAGAGAGGAGATTGTGGAATCCATTGTGCCGGCAGCTCCTCAGGTTCAAAAACCGGTACCACAACCTGTTTCAGTTCCCCCTGCCGCTGCGGCACCTGTTTTAAGGAGTAAAGAGCCCCTTATTATTCAGTATGGCCCCACACTTCGTACCTTTGATGAATTGCCGCTCCGAATAGGTAAAAATCCTGCTAATAATTTCTCTCTTGAGCATCCGGATATTCAGGCATCACATGCTGAAATTTAT
>JBMERE010000013.1:0-65926 GCA_048820955.1 Desulfobacterota bacterium M19
ACCGATAAACTTCATAAACGGCTATCAGCTTGAATATACACCAAAATTTGCCAACGAGTTGCGGGTCAACTTAATTGACTTGTTCGCAGTTTTTTGTGTTATTACGGAAGGTTAAAGGAAATTTTCATTCACCAATTCGTTTGTTTGAAAATTACTTGAATAAATCTGAATGACTTCCTGTTCTTTCAAAAATGATGTCTGTTTCTGATATCTTGTAAACCAGCAACCAATCAGGTTCGATATGGCATTCGTGCCTGTCTTTATAGTTTCCTACAAGTTTGTGTTCCCTGCATCTTGGGGGGAGTGACTCTCCATTGATGAGCATGCTAAGAATTTTTTTTAATTTCTCTTTTGATTTCCTTCTTTTTAGTAAACGCTTCCAGTCTTTTTCAAACTGCTTTGTGAATGATGATTTTAGCATTCATTTATATCCCTAACTTATCGAACATATCGTCAGCGTTTTCACAACGAATTAAGCTCCGCTTAGCATCAGTATCATTAAACACTTTTTCTGTTGTCTTATTTGGGATTACCACACTGAATGGTAGCCCTTTTCGTAACTTTACTTGTCGATAAAAAAGGTTTATGGCCTCAGTTGTAGACAAACCTAATGTCTTGAACAGGTTTTCTACATCAGTTTTTAGACTGGGTTCAATTCTAGCTCTTACCGTTGCTGTTTTAGTTATTGTTGCCATTGTTATCACCTCCTATAAACAAAATAGCCCACATGGGCTATATAGTCAAATATTATGTGGACCAAACGGGATATTGTTTTACTGCGAACACATAAAGTTGAGCGGCGCCTTTCAGGAAGCCGGGAACGTGGAGAAACGACAATGATTGAACAGAAGAATGAAATCGCATCTGGCAAAGCGTCCGCTCAAACGTCTTGTTATATTTCTTGGGCGTTGCAAAATGCTAAAATGGATAAAAGAAAAACTTGGGATTTCTGCGCTTGAGGCAGAAAACAAAATATTACGGGCACAATTACAATATCATAGAGAATTTGTGTCTCAAAAAATTAACGAATTGAAAGATTACACCAGAGTTGATGCTGATCTTGGTTATAGGGGAAATAATACTATTATTTTGACTGGAGTTTACCGAAGAAGGGCTTTTGTACAGTTTTACGACGTGGGTGAGGGGGAATTTCAACGGGCTGTGGATATGCTGAGGAACATGAAAGAACATGCGTTAGTGCGTCATATTGATAAAGTTCCATCATTTCATGGAACATTTGAAATATAATCGCGGTGCTGACCCGCGCCGTGGGCAGTGCAGGCAAGCGAAGCTTGCATGTGCTGTTCACGGTGTCGGGTCCAGTACCTTGTTCTGGCGCGTAGCGGCGGGGCAAGGTACTGGACGAAGTCAGCACCGCGATTCTCGGCGGCGAAGCCGCCGAGAACGTCCATTATCACCTGCTGGCCGAGGATAAATCTGCCAACTTCGAGAGAATCGTAAGCATTTGATAAAGCACAAGAAAACGCTCGTGCTCGCCAGTCAGGTGCATAAAATTGTTGGGCAGATTGCCACTTGACGTTTCTTTTTTCTGGGAATATAGTGGTACACCAAATTCCCAGAAAAATCAAAGGAGGGCAAATGCCTCAAGTACATATAAAGCTGGATGAAAATTTATATAATAAATTAAAGACGAAGGCGACTAAATTAAATTATTCCATTCAGGAGATTTCGGAAAGAGCTTTGCAAAATTATTTATCCGAGCCTCTTTTTTCTTATGCCGATGAACAGCAGACGGCAGAGACCAAAAAATTTCGATTCATTGATCTTTTTGCAGGAATAGGTGGTTTTCGTTTAGCTTTTGAGGCTGTAAAAGGGGAGTGTGTGTTTTCTTCAGAATGGGATAAATTTTCTCAGAAGACCTATTATGATAATTTTAATTCTGTACCTGCCGGTGATATTACTCTGATTGATCCATCTTCTATACCTGACCATGATGTTTTATGTGCAGGTTTTCCCTGCCAGCCATTTTCTATTGCTGGAGTTTCAAAAAAAAATAGTCTTGGAAGAGATCACGGTTTTTTAGATAAGGCACAAGGTACTCTCTTTTTTAATATTGCCAAAGTAATTGAAATTAAAAGACCTAAAATGTTTATTCTTGAAAATGTCAAAAATTTAAAGAGTCATGATAAGGGTAATACTTTTAAGATCATTTGTTCTGTTTTGCAGGAATTGGGATATTCAATTTTTTATCAAATTATTGATGCCAAAAGTTATGTTCCTCAACATCGGGAAAGAATATTCATTGTTGGTTTTGACCAAAAGAAATTTGATAATAATATAAAGTTTAAATTTCCTGAACCACCAGATCACCAACCAAAATTGTCCGATATTCTTGAGAAAAAGGTTGATGAAAAATACATTCTTTCGGATAAGTTATGGAGCTATCTCCAAGCATATGCTGCAAAACATAAAAAAAAAGGAAATGGTTTTGGTTTTGGGTTAGTAGAAGGAAACATGACATCTAGAACCCTTAGTGCCCGGTACTATAAAGATGGCTCTGAAATATTAATAAAAATGAAAGACTCTAATCCAAGGCGACTTACTCCCCGAGAATGTGCACGATTAATGGGATACCCTGAAGATTTCAAAATAACTGTTTCAAACACCCAAGCTTACAAACAATTTGGAAATTCAGTTGCTGTTCCTGTTGTTAAGGCAGTTGCAGAAAAAATGGTGAAGTTTTTATAGACTATTTGTTATGACTGACAAAATAAATTGCTATTCCAGAAGTAAAAACATGGCGGCTATCAAAAACAAAGACACCAAACCGGAAATAATCGTTAGAAAATTTCTGCATAAATCAGGATACAGATTTCGTTTGCACCGTAAAGATTTACCTGGGAAACCGGATATTACATTAGCACGATTTAAAACGGTGATTTTTGTTCATGGATGTTTTTGGCACAGACATGAACAATGCGACAATTCAGTTATGCCAAAGTCAAATGTTTCTTTCTGGCGTAAGAAATTGAATGGTAATGTTGTCCGGGATAAGAAGAATATTAAATTGTTAAAAGAGTTGGGATGGAAAGTACTTGTTGTCTGGGAGTGTGAGGTTAAAAACGATGTTGCTTTGCATAATTTAGTTAAACAAATAAGGTAAATTGTATGAGCGATGATATTGAAATATGGCTGGAAAAACATATTTCCAATGACTGGTATTGTTATGTCAAAAGACTTTCTGGTAATGATACGCAGTTAACTGGTGGACATCAAGCAGGCCCTTATATCCCCAAAAAAATCATTTTCGATTTATTTCCCAGCTTACAACGTGGTGGGCAATTGAACCCAAGGATTGATTTTCAGGTTGCTGTTGACTCTCATAATGCTCCAGAGCACTCTGTGAATGCAATATGGTACAATAACAAAGTCATTGATAATGGAACCAGGAATGAATGCAGGGTAACAGGTTGGGGGGGCTGTGACTCCCCTATCTTAGATCCTGATGCTACAGGCTCAATATGTGTTTTTTGTTTTAGTAAAACTACTGAAAGTGATGACTCTCAGTTTTGTTCAATTTGGTTATGTCAAAATTTACATGAAGAAGATGTGGTCGAAAGTGTTTTTGGAATAGTTGAACCTGGACAATTTATAACCAGATACGCAGGTAAAAGCCATACACCACCCTCTAAGCCCTGTATTCTTGATGAATCCTCATTACCGCCATCTTGGGTTGAAATATTTCCTTCTGGTATTGATATTGTTTTGAAAGCTATTGAGTTAAAACCTCAGCTATTAAAACAGGTGCCAGATAAAAGGTTACTGTCCCGCAGGGATTGTGAATTTGAGTTGTTTTTGTCTGTTGAAAAAGTCTGGACATTGCCACAGATTGAAAAGGGATTTGATTCTGTAGATGATTTTATAAAACTTGCGAACTCTGTGGCTAACCGCAGAAAAGCAAGAGCGGGACGATCCTTGGAGATACAAGCAAAAACTATTTTTGAAGAAGAAGGTCTTTTTGCTTTTGCTCATGACCAAGTTTCTGAAGGAAAAAAGCGACCTGATTTCCTTTTCCCCTCGATTGAAGCTTACCGTGACCCTAGCTTTTCAGAGCAAAATTTAAGGATGTTGGCGGCTAAAACAACTTGTAAGGACAGGTGGAGACAAGTGCTGTCTGAGGCTGACAGAATACCGGTAAAACACCTTTTAACATTGCAGGAGGGTGTTTCTTTGAATCAATTTAAAGAAATGGAGCAAGAGGGTGTTGTTTTGGTAGTCCCCAAACCTTTGCACAAATCATACCCTGAGAGTATTCGGCCTAAACTAGAGTCTCTATCAACATTTATTGCTGAAACTAAACTACTTATTTCTTAGCCCAACGCCTAAATCAGCGGCAGTTTAAAGTGGCGCGGTTTTTTGCGAATAGCAAAAACCGTGACGCTTTAAACTGTCCGCTGTATTTTTTTGTTATATTTTTTTAAAAACCATACTTTTCTTTACGTAACTTGAATGCTCTTTCTCCACCTTCCATTATGGATGTTATCTCATTCCTTATTTCAAGGTTATCTATTGAGCCTTCATGCTTTATCTGTCCTTTAGTTTGTTCGCTAGTCTCATTATAGTCACAACAAATAACAAGCTCTGTATCACCATTTACGACAAGGTTGGCATTATGACTACTGATAATAATTTGCCGTTTTTTCTTGGCATTCCATATATTTTTTATTATCTTCTCAATAGCACGATTATCTATATCATCTTCTGGCTGATCAATGATGAGAGGGAAACCTTCTTGGCTCAATAAAACGTTGAGTAGAGCAGTTGCTTGTTGCCCAGCAGATGCATCTTCAAACGGTACTTTATCCCCCATTTGGTTATGAGTTTGATAATAAAACTTAGGCAAAAATTCAAGCGCAGTAGTTGCCAATCTCAAAACACCATCACTGGACATTCCATCAGAAATGCTTTTCCTATTTGACAGTGTAAATCCTGCATTATCCAAGACTGGTGTATGAGGAAGATCTTCTTGTACTTCTGGCGTTAATCTAAATTCATTTAATGATTTTATTTCAAAAATAATTTCAAGCCATTTATCAAGAGGCTTAGATGACGAAGAGACTTGTTCCGAAAGGTTCTCACTTTTAGTTTTTGGTATCTTTAAGCTATAAGCAGAAAATACTGAGATTAAATCTTGGCTAAGCTTGTTAGAGTCAATGGTTTTAGTAAAATCCGCATCTATGAGTCCATCGGATAATCCAGAAAAGGATTTTGACGATTCTTTAAGTTTTTCTATTTTTGATGACTGCAATACAATATATTTTTTATATATCCCTTTAAAATCATCATCTGTCATACTTAGAGATGATAGTTGGGCTCTTTTCTCTCTAACCATAAGTTCAAGTTTCTCTATTTTACCTTCAAGCTCTTTTATTGCATTTAATGTTGTTTGGCTTGCTGTGGAATTTTCTTTTGCTTTTGTATAACTTGACTTGAATTTATCTCTAACATCTTTCCATTTTTGGTGTAAATTGCTGACAATATTTTTTGACTTATCATGCCCAACCTCTACGCTTTCTAAAGTTTCTAGAAGGCTAGTAAAATATCTATTCCTTTCACCATTCAAGGGGTCGATGATTTCACTATTTTCATACTCTGCTTGTTGATAACTCACTTGATCTTTGTACTTTAGTAAAATTTCTTTCAGTGATTGGATGCTAGTTTTAACAGTTGAGTATTCAAGATCAACTTCATCAAATCTATTTTTCTCATTAACGTAATATTTATCGCGATGAAGAACACTCTTATCTTCATCAGAAATCCCCTTTAACCCCGATCTTAATTTTTCTATTTGCTGTTTAAACGAATCAATTTCTATTTCACTTTTCTTTAATTCAGTTTGAAGTAGTTTATTTTTTGACAAATTTTCATAGGAAGTTTTTACTTCTAATGATGATTCTTCAATTTTAATATCAATCTCTTCTATAGCTTTTGCTATAGGTTGTTCAATAAATCGTTTTAGTTCATCAGGTTTTATGGAAATGCTACTGAGTTGCTTCTGACTGTATGCCTGAATAGGTAATAAATCTTCGATTTGTTGTGGTCTCACACTTTGAAATTCACCTTCTCCAACTTTAAGTAATACATCTTCTGAATTTGGGTTTCTCTTAATAATGTGCCTTGTATTATTAACATTAAAAAAAACTCTAACTTCGCCACCAACTCCTTTTAGTGTTTTTTCAATGAGTGTATTTCTTTTCCTTTCTATTTCAGATTTTTCGCTATCTTTACCGAATGTTTCAGTTTGATCACAAAGTGCCCACCTTAAATACTCTAAAATTGTTGACTTTCCTGAGCCTCTACCACCGATTATAGAGTTAAGTTGAGGATTAAAATCTAATTCAAATTTTGAAAGAAATGCTGAATTTGTAACATCTATCTTCTCTATAAATATGTTTGGTATTTCAGGCTCACTTAAGCTAATTCTTGATTCTTTTGCTAAACATGCTTGCCTAAGTGCTTCTGCAGTGGGTTCTTTCCATTTAATCCATGTTGCAATATTAATATCTTTTAGTGTTTTATCACCTCTGTAATCAGTTGTTTGTATAACGGCAATTGATTTAAATCCGTATGCATCAACTTCTCCATTAATGATTTTGTTATATCCTGAACCTGAACCACCATCATTAAACGCTCCATCAACATACCCACCAACACATGGCATTTTGGAGTATGCTTC
This sequence comes from Desulfobacterota bacterium M19, assembly GCA_048820955.1. Lineage (GTDB taxonomy): Bacteria > Desulfobacterota > Desulfobulbia > Desulfobulbales > VMSU01 > JAADIV01. The sequence goes on from JBMERE010000013.1 coordinate 6,698, forward strand.
GTGAAAACCTTTCCTCATTAATGTTTGATGCCCTTTTTCTTTAACGTGTGGTAAAAAAATATATCGCCCTTTAACTCCATCAGTTCCATCTAACTTAGAATAAATGTCATTGATACTATTAATTGTTGAACTTGGAATAGCTACAGTTTGTGATGTTTTTGAGTCTGATTTTGGGGCTTGTGCTAATGATAAACAGCCCAATACTGTCGGAAATAAATTTTCTGGGAAATCAGCATCAAAAATCACCAGTCCTTGGCAAGGGGGAGTGCTTAAAGTTAGTTCAATACCAGGGAAAATAACGATGCGCTCATTACCCGAGATAGGGTTTCCGATTTCATCCAGTTCTTCGTTTGCTGCTATTTTGATATATTCAAAAAAAACCATGTCGTGATGGTCAGAAATTGCAACAGCAGATAGACCAGCATCTCTACATTCCTTTATGAATTTTTTGGAATACTCTTTCCGCTCTTCATCCGTTACCTTATTTCCTCCTTGCCAGTTTCTATCTCTCGGAGAGTGAACTTGTAGATCACATTTTTTATAATGATTTCCGTTATCCATATACTTTATTCAATCCTCGTAGAAATATAACAAGTTATTAGATAGTTTCCGAATATCCACTCAAGCCCGAAAAGTTGGCGATCAAATTAATGCCATGTTAGGCTATTTGTAACTGGATATCACTTATGAATGCTCGATAAGCAGAAACAGGATAATCTCGCATGATTCAAATCTCAGCCAATCTTCACAATGCGTAATCGCCTTTATTGAATAAAAAGGCGTGAAGGCGAATCTGCATTGATACTATATTAAATGGCTGCGTTATTATCTTGATTTTTGCCATAAATACAATCTTAAGCAGGGGCGGCACAAGAGAGCTTTGCTTTGCCGATTTTACAGAAAAATTAAAAAAGAAAAATCAGCCTGAAAATCTTAGGGAACAGACATATCACGCCATTTCCCTCTTTCGCGAAATGGGATGTTTCCCCGCCCGAAAACCCCGCAATGGGAACTTTAAGGTTAGTGATATGGTAACACAGCGAGTGTTTCATGCTAAAGCATTTCTCCACATATTAAAGAGAACAAAGAAAACTTGATTAGTCAAGCAGTTCCCCCTGAATATATTTACTATACCACTGCGATGAGATCATCTCAGGACGACAAAACAGTTCTTCACGCAAGGATGGAGTTTAAGCTGAACATTATGTAGCGCTTACATTCGTTAGAACAATAGGTGTTTGGTCAGTTTTACTACGTTGCTTACTGTCTACTATGCTTCCGATACCCTCGAATAATGCTTTTTCTATACCAACGCTGGCTGCTCTAAGTGCGGGTGATAAACGGTGCCACTTATTGTCTTCATTACGACCCGGTCGGCTCTCTATATCTTATCACCGGCAGCTCCTGGCTTTCCGTAAAAGAGGTTGAATATGATTCATTTGGGGATATACTGAGAGACAGCAATTCCGTCTTCACCATCCCCTTTGTCTGTGCCAGCGGTCACTGCAATTATATGCCGGAAATTGGCAAATTGACTGCCTGGGAACCCAATATTTTTGCCATCGACTAAATATTCGACGAGGTGGAGAGGTCTTTGGGATTGTTAGGGCTCCTTATCGTCATGCAGCATTTTGGTGCTGTGGAAAATTATGCTGTCTGGATCAAAATATCATCCTCCGGGCAGGTTTGGTGACGGTTCCTTTTAATCAGGCAGACAAGGTACTTTTCTTCTTCCTGAAGCGCTTACAACAAAACGAGTCCATCACGAATGCAGATTATAGAAAAACAGGATATGGCGTTATGGCAAAAAAAAACTTGAGCCCTCTGGTGGTTAAATATTTTCTACTGCTTTTTTTTATTACCATCCTTATGGCGGGCCGCCTGTTGTGGCCTCTGGCCTCAACTCTGATCCTCTCCCTGCTTCTCGTTAATCTTTTTCGGCCCGTATATAATTTTCTGCACCGCTATATGTCCGCTTCATTAGCCTCCCTGCTTACCTGTTCCCTCATCGTGATTCTGGTATTTGTGCCCCTCTTCTTTTTTGTTAACGCCCTGTCAAGAGAGGCGGCGGCTTATCTGCAGTATATCCAGGAGATGCATCTCGGGGTTAAAGTTAAAGACTTTTTACAGCACAGCGCCATGCTGGACCGGCTCCAGAGCCGTTTCCATTCTCTCGGTATCACCTTTAATCCCGATACCCTCAGCCAGGAATTAAATAATTATGCCCGGATAATGGGGATGTTTCTGTACGGCAAGGCCAGTGCCTGGGCGGCTAATATCGTTAATTTTGTGATTGATTTCGCCCTCATGGTCTTGATAAGTTTTTTTCTGCTCATTGATTATGAGCGGCTGGTGGACTTTGTGAAACGTCTCTCCCCGTTGCCCGATGAGCAGGAGGAGCAGTTAATCGACAAATTCCAGGGTATATCTCAGGCCATTATTTTAGGTAACGGTATCTGCGGTATCCTGCAGGGGCTGGCCGGCGGGATTCTTTTTACCTATTTAGGCATTAACGCCCCTATTCTCTGGGGCGGTATTATGGCGGTTATGGCCTTTTTGCCCATTGTCGGTATCGGGATTATTCTGGTGCCCACCGCCGCCTTGTTTTTTGTGAAGGGGCATCTCGGCCTGGCCATTTTTATAATTATTTTTTATGTGATTACCTCCATCTCCATTGATTCACTTCTGAAACCAAAACTGGTGGGCCGTCAGATGAAGATGCATACCCTGCTGGTTTTTCTGTCACTAATAGGGGGCTTAAGTGTTTTTGGTGTTTTAGGAATTATTTACGGCCCCCTGATTATTACGGCCTTCTTGACTATGGCCGATATCTATACTAAAAATTATGATTCATTCGTTAAGGGTACGGGCCGGGATGATTAATGCGTAAACGCTCCATGAACACCCTGCTGGGCGTATTTAAGTCCCCCAATATACGAAGAGTATTATCGGGGGACTTAAATACGCCCAGCAGGGCGCCCATGAAACGTTTACCTCTCTGAAAGGTTATATAAGAAGTCAAGAGTGTGGTTTATTAAGCATTTACATTAATTCCCGTCTCTGCCGTTCTAATAAGAATAAAGAATAAACTTCAACCGGGTCAGTATGTTTAGATTTTCTGCCATTAAACGCCTGCGGGTAATTATTGTACTTGTGCTTTTGGTTGTTTGCTGGTCCGCGGCCTCTCCCTGCCGGGCTGCCGGTATAACGGCTTTAAAGACGCGGGCTGAGGCTGGTGAGGCCAGGGCTCAGACCGCTCTGGGACAGGCTTATGAACGCGGCCGGGGGGTGAAGAAGGATCTGACCCAGGCCGTGAAATGGTATACGATGGCGGCCCGCCAGGGCTATGCCAGGGGACAGCGGCCCCTCGGGGTCATGTATGAGCTGGGTCTTGGGGTGAAGAAGAATTTTAAAAAGGCCGTTTTCTGGTACCGGAAGGCGGCGGCTCAGGATTTACCGAGGGCGCAGGTTAATCTGGGGTTAATGTATGAGAACGGCAGGGGGGTGGAACAGGATTATGAAGAGGCCCGACGGTGGTACGTAAAGGCGGCGGCCCATAAATACGCCAGGGCGGATGTCCAGCTTGGTCTTTTGTATGAGGGGGGTCTCGGGGTGCGGCGGGATGCGCGTAAGGCCCTGAAGCTCTATCTTCTTGCCGCCCGTAATCGTTATAGCCGCGGGATGTTTTATGCCGCGCGGCTTTATGAACAGGGGCCGGAGGAATTGCGGAATAAGACTAAGGCTCTGTATTGGTACAAGAGGGCGGCAAGGCATTATGATTTGGCCCGCCGGGCCTTGAAGAGGCTGCGGCTCAAGACCAGGGCCAGGGCGAAGAAGCCGGTTAAGGCGCTTAAAAAAAGGTCTGGCGCTGGCGCTCACGGGCCGACTCCGTCCCAGTCTGTGGGGGTGGCTGAGTTCGAGCGTCTCGCTCTGAAATATCTGACTGGCGACGGAGTTAATCTTGATCCCGTCAAGGCGGTGTCCTGGTATAAAAAGGCGGCCATGCTGGGCGGTATTGAGGCCCAGAATGCCCTGGGGCGGATATATACCGAGGGGGCGGGCAGGGTAAAACGTGATCTGAACCGGGCCGCCTTCTGGTTTAAGATGGCTGCCGCCTGGCAGGGCAGCGTGGAGGCCGAAAATGATCTTGGGGTGATGTATCTCCAGGGTGATGGCACGAAGAAGAATCTGAGCCGGGCCGCCCATTGGCTGCGGTTGGCGGCTGCGGCCGGTAACCCGGTGGCTCAGAATAATCTGGGGCTGATGTACGCCCGCGGCGCCGGGATGCGGCGGGATATGAAAAAGGCGGCGCACTGGTATAAGGAGGCGGCGTTGCAGGGTAACGCCGGGGCGCAGAATAATCTGGCGATTTTATATACCAGAGGACAGGGGGTAAAGCTTGATTTCGCGCGGGCCATGTACTGGTACAAAAAGGCCGCTGCCCAGGGCCAGGTTGATGCCATGAATAATCTGGGGTTGATTTATTCCGATGACCGGGCCGGGGCAAGAGATCTGGAAAAGTCGGCCTTCTGGTATCAGCGGGCGGCGGCGGCGGAGGGGAATGGCCCGGCCCAGAACGAGCTTGCTCTTATGTATATTGAAGGTCGGGGGGTGCCGGTTGATAAGCTGCAGGCCTTTAAATGGTTGAGTAAGGCGGCGGCTCAGGGGCTGGTCAGCGCTCAGAATAATCTGGCGGTGATGTATGCCAGGGGCGAGGGTGTGAAACGTGACGTGGTTAAGGCCGCCTATTGGTGCAAAAAGGCCGCTGAACAGGGCAGCGTAAACGCCCAGAACAATCTGGCTATTATGTACAGCGAAGGGACAGGGGTGGAAAAGGACATGGGCAAGACCGTCCATTGGCTGCAGGAGGCGGCGGCCCAGGATTCTGCTGTGGCTCAGAAAAATCTGGCCCTGTTATTTGCCGAGGGCCGGGGAGTGGAAAAGGATATGGGGCAGGCGGTTTACTGGTTTACCAGGGCCGCCAAGCAGGGTAATACAACGGCCCAGGGCAATCTTGGAGTAATTTACGCCAGTGGTAACGGTGTGCCCCAGGATCTGGATAAGGCCATTTTCTGGTTGAGCAAAGCCGCTGCCGGCGGCGATAAGAATGCGGCTCTGAACCTGAACAGGGTAAAGGCAATGCGGAAAAAAACGGCCCCTAAAAATCCTTAAGCGGGCATTCGGCGCAGCGTGGTTTGCTTTTGCGGCAGAAGTCCTTGCCAAGCCGCACCAGCAGGGCGTGATATTCGTTGAAAAGCGCGCTGTCCAAGGGCAGCGAATCCATAAACATATCCCGTACGAAGTGGTAATCTGCTTCATCTTCGGCTAAAAACTGGTGACGGATGAGGACGCGGACGGTATAGGTATCCACCACAAAAGAGGGCTGATTCGCGGCGTAGAGCGTAATGGAATCGGCGGTTTCCGGGCCGATACCTTTTACGGAGAGAAGCTCCCGGCGCAGGTCGTTAATCTCCTGGGCCAGGAAGTCTTCCAGGTTGTCGTATTCCTGCTGAATAAAACGCAGGAGGTTAAGCAGGCGGCCGGCCTTGAGATTATAATAGCCGCAGGGTCTTATTTGCTCCGCCAACACCTCTGACGGCAGACCGGCTAATTTGTCAAAGGTCAGAAAGCCGGCCTCCCGCAGGTTGGTGACGGCCTTTTCCACATTCTGCCAGTTGGTGTTCTGGGTCAGCACCGCGCCCACCATAATTTCCAGGGGGGTATCCCCCGGCCACCAGTGCTGCGGGCCGAAGGTCTCTAACAGGAGGCGGTACATGTCTTGTAAGCGGTTGCTCAAGGCGGCTTAATCCTGTTTAATGAATAAGATGTAGACTAAGATGGCAATCCCGCCCACCCCCACTCCGACGATGGGCAGGATATGGCCGATCTGAACCTCACCATTGACTATTGAACCCCGGACAAATTCTGTGCCGCTGAAATACCAGAGTCCGATGATCAGGGCGATTATCAGCAGGTTGTTGAACGCCTGCCGGTAAAGATAATTAATAATCAGGGCAATGAAGGGCACCAGGAAATAAGGGTTTTTAAATAAACCGCCGATGTCAACCGTTCTGACCTGCGCCGGTACCTCAGTATGGTTAATCCAGGTGGTAATGGAATTAAAAAGCTCCGGTATTGCCATATTATGCCCTCCTTGTTTTTTATGCTGTCTGTTGCTCCGCGTCCATCCGGGAGGCCTTCTGGTAAACCTTGATGGCGCAATACGAACCACACATACTGCAGGCATCGCCCTTGTATGTGCCGCCGTCTTCTCTAAAGCGGCGGGCTTTTTCGGGATCAATGGAGAAGTCAATCTGCCCTTTCCAGTCTAAGTTGTTGCGGCAGTCAGCCATGGCAATATCGCGCTCCATACCGCCTGGGGCACCCTTGCATATATCAGCGGCATGGGCGGCGATTTTGGAGGCAATTACTCCTTCCCGCACATCGTCTATGGAGGGCAGCTTCAGATGCTCGGCCGGGGTCACATAGCAGAGAAAATCAGCTCCGGCCCTGGCGGCTATTGCCCCGCCGATGGCCCCGGTTATGTGGTCGTAGCCCGGCGCGATGTCGGTTACCAGGGGTCCTAAGACATAAAATGGCGCCCCGTGGCAGATCCGCTTCTGGAGCATGACATTGGCTTCAATCTGATCCATGGGCATGTGGCCCGGCCCCTCGACAATGACCTGTACTCCGGCATCCCAGGCGCGCTGGGTAAGTTCTCCAAGATGGAGTAACTCCTGTAACTGGCCGCCGTCGGTGGCATCGGCAAGACAGCCGGGGCGTACTCCGTCTCCGAGGCTCAGGGTTACCTCGTGTTCACGCAGGATGGCCATTAATTCATCAAAATGCTCGTAAAACGGGTTTTCCTTCTGGTTACGAGCCATCCATTCCATGATGAATGAGCCGCCGCGGCTTACCACTCCCATGCGGCGCTGATGACCGTGGAGGCGCTCCACGGTATTTCTGGTGAGGCCGCAGTGGATGGTCATAAAATCTACTCCATCCTCGGCCTGCTGGCGGATGGTCTCAAATATGCGGTCAACGCTGACTTCGCCGATGGCCTGTTTGTTGATCTCCACCGCTTCGGCTACTGCCTGGTAAATGGGGACGGTGCCGAGAGGGATGGGACAGCTCTTGAGAATCTCCCGCCGTACCTCATTTAAATCACCGCCCATGCTTAGATCCATTACGGCGTCGGTACCGGCCTTTAAGGAGACGCACAATTTATGCAGTTCCTGCTCCACGCCCTGATGATCTTTGGAAGAACCGATATTGGCATTGACCTTGGTGGTCAGGCCCTCGCCAAAGGCGGTAATATTGGCAAAGTTATGATTATTGTTTTTGGGTATGGCGATTACCCCCCTGGCCACTCCCGCCATGAGGAATTCCGGGCTGACTCCCTCTCTAAGGGCGCAATTTGTGAAAATTTCGGTCATCTTGCCCTGCTGGGCATCTTCTCTTATGGTCATGTAATACTCCTGAATATGCAATTAACAATGATGGCATCCGCTCAAGGTTTATAAGATGCCTGATTAGTTGTGACTATCTTTTAAATAAATTTATCAGCACGGTGAGGACAATACTGACGACAATCATTGAGCTGACGGGAATAAAAATCTTACAGTGCCGGGACTCCCAGCGGATATCCCCCGGTAAGCGGCCAAACCAGTTGATAAGCCAGGGCGCGAAAGACAATACTCCGCCGGTTATAATCAGGATTAAGCCAAATATTATCAACCAGCGTCCCATTTTTATGCCGCCACGGCAGTAGCTGCTAATCTGTTTCCTGTTTCCTGCCCCCTGTCTCCTGAAGCGCCAGCTCGATAAGGCGGTCAAGGAGAGCTGGAAAGGGCAGACCGGCAGCGGCGGCGGCCCTGGGCAGCAGACTGGTGGGGGTCATGCCGGGAATGGTGTTGGTCTCCAGGAGAAAAATTCCCTTCTGGTTGACGATCATGTCAGTACGGCTGTAACCTCTTAATTTAAGAGCCTTGTGCGCCCGGAGAGCATATTCCTGGGCCTGGGAGGTGATTTCAGGGCTCAGCTCGGCCGGACATACCTCTCGGGAGGCCCCGGCCTGATATTTGGCCTGATAATCAAAAAAGGCGAACTCGCGGCCGGGGATGATCTCCACCAGGGGCAGGGCCTGGAGCTCATCGTTGCCCAACACCCCGACGGTGATTTCCCGGCCCTGAAAATATTGCTCCACCATTACTTCCCGGTCATGGCGAAAGGCCAGCCCCAAGGCGGCTTTTAAGTCCGCGGCCTGCTGGACGATACTCATTCCGATACTGGAGCCCTGACGCAACGGCTTGACTACTAAGGGCAGCCCCAGTTCTTTAATCAGCAGGCTGTGGTCATCATTGCTGCCCCGGGCCATTCGCCAGTCCGGGGTTGGCAGCCCGCTATCCCTGTAGATGGTTTTGCTGAGGGCTTTATCCATGGCCAGAGCGCTGCCTAATACCCCGGCTCCCTGGTAAGGCAGGCCCAGGAGGTCAAGAAAGCCCTGTACCGTGCCATCTTCGCCCATGAGACCGTGGAGGAGGATAAAGGCGGCGTCAAGCCGGGGGGCATCGGCCGCCAGCCTCGCCATGTCACAGGCCGGATCATAACGGCGGACTTCATATTTGTTCGGGTCAAGGGCCTTCTCGACCTCGGCCGCCCCCCGCAGAGAAACTTTACGTTCACCGGATTTACCGCCGGCTAATAAGGCTAATTTGATTTTCTGACTCATCTTTGTTCTATTGTAACAATCCAGAGCTGCACCACGTCCTGGAGTCTACGCTTTCCTGAAGTTACGTTCTATTTGTCTGAAAGGTTAAGCCTGGAGTATAATCAATCAACCAAATGAGCTGTCAGTTATTGGGATTTACCTTTATTGGATATATATACGGGGTAAAACCAATTATTTTACACCATAACACAAAATTTAAAACAGATAATCTGAAAAGGCCGTCTGATGGATAAAAAAATTATTTGCCGATTACGGGAAATTGTTGGGCCGGAAAACCTTCTGCACAGCCCGGAAGACCTGCAGTGTTACTCTTATGATGGTACGACAATGGAGTATATACCGGAGGCGGTGGCGCTGCCCGGCAGCACCGCCGAGGTCAGCGCTGTCATGCGGTTGGCCTTTAAGGCCTCCTTACCGGTGGTACCCCGTGGAGCCGGGTCTGGAATGACCGGCGGCGCTCTGCCTGTTGCCGGGGGACTGGTGGTGGGTTTGAGCCGTATGAACCGGATACTGGCCATGGATCGGGACAATCAGCTCGCCGTGGTGGAGCCGGGGGTGATTACCGGCGTCTTACAGGCCGAGGCCGCCCGGCTGGGCCTTTTTTATCCTCCTGATCCAGCCAGTTCCAGGTTCTGTACCATTGGCGGTAACGCGGCGGAATGTGCCGGCGGCCCCAGTGCGGTTAAATATGGCGTAACGAGAGATTATATCAAGGGGCTGGAGGTGGTTCTGGCTGATGGCCGGATTATTCACACCGGGGTCAGGACTGATAAGGGAGTGGTGGGTTACGATTTGACCCGCCTCTTTGTTGGTTCCGAAGGCACTCTGGGTATTATCTGCCGTCTTATTGTCCGCCTGTTGCCGCGGCCGGCGGCAAAAACAACTATTCTGGTAGAGTTGGATGATATCCAGCGGGCCGCGGCTCTGGTGGCGGAGATTCTCTGCCGCTTTACCCCCTGTACCCTGGAATTTATGGATCGAACTGCCATCAGTATTGTCGCCGATCAACTACCCTTCGCTTTATCTGCCGGGACCGAGGCCCTGCTGCTCCTGGAGCTGGACGGGCAGCCGGCGGCCGTGGCCGCCGAAGGGGCAGCGCTGGAGGACTTTCTGCGCCAGGGTTCAGGAGTAATGGCTCTGCGCCGGGGTGAAGACCGGGAGGAAGTGGAAAAATTATGGCGGGCCCGCAAGGGGGTGTCGCCGGCGGCCTTTAAACTGCGGCCTGATAAGTTGAGTGAGGATATTGTGGTGCCCCGCACCAGGATACCGGAAATTGTCGCCTTTACCGAGGTTCTGGGTCGGGAGCTTGATCTCTTGATTTTCACCTTCGGTCATGCCGGTGACGGCAATATTCATGTCAATATCATGTTAGATAAAAGCCAGCCGGGAGAGGAGCAGAGGGGGCATGAAGCCCGACGGCGTTTATTTGTCCGGGTGGTGGAATTAGGCGGCACTCTGTCGGGAGAACACGGTATCGGCTGTCGCAAGAGCGAATTTTTAACCTTAGAGGTGGATGAAGCGACCATGGATGCCATGCGCCTGATAAAAGGTGCCCTGGACCCGGCGGATATTCTTAATCCTGGTAAAATATTTCCCCAAAATGGTTGACACGATGGCGCTTTATCAGCTATATTCCCCTTTTTCGTTGAAATTTAAGAAAATCTAACTCCCCAGGATGTGAAATATGATTCAAGTAGAGGTAAGAGGCGATATTGAAATCGCTATTCGGCAGTTAAAGAAGAAGATACAGTTAGACGGCATCAAGCGTGAATTAAAACAGCGCGAGTATTATGAGAAGCCGAGCGTTAAGCGGCGCCGTAAGCAGGCTGAGGCCCGCCGTAAGATGCGTAAATTGCGTTTCCGGATGAGAAACGCCTGAGTTGCTGAGTTGTTATTAGTCAGTGTCTTGTAGTTGCGGCCCCTTGTCCGGGGCATAATAGTCCGCCGATTTCCGGCGTTCCTCGCGTTTTCGGCGGATAAGGAGGACTTGCCGCTGATTTGTTATAAACTTCATACCGTCCGGCCATGCAGGAAATAACCCTGGCCGTTAGTCTGGATTTGTTCCTCCAGTATCTGAGCGGCCAGCGGCGGCTGGCCCTGAACACGGTCAAGGCCTATGGGGCAGATATGGAATCTCTGTTCAATGGCCTGCCGGCTTCTGTCACTTCCCCTGCCCAGATCAAGGCCTCTCATCTGCGTTCTTACCTGGTTAGGCTGCACAACCAGGGGGTGTCCAATCGCAGTAATGCCCGTCGTCTTTCCGCCTTTCGGCTCTATTTTAAATTCCTGCTCTCTGAGAAAATCCTCTCTCTTGATCCCTCTTTCGGGATTGATCTGCCTAAATTAAGTAAAAAAATTCCCCAGGGACTCAGTACCCTTGAGGTGGATAAACTGTTGGCCCCTGAAACCGCGTCCAGCCCTCTTAATCTGCGGAACAGGGCTATGCTGCATCTGCTTTACGCTACAGGACTCAGGGTCTCTGAACTGGTGGAGATTTATGTGGTAGCGGTAAATATGAGTTCCGGCTTTATCAGGGTTATCGGCAAGGGGGATAAGGAACGTCTTATCCCCTTCGGCGGGGAGGCCGGGGAGATGATTGAGCGTTATCTGCAGGGGGGGCGTCCCCTTATTCTTAAAGGACGGCGGAGTAATTTTCTCTTTGTGACCAGCCGCGGCACCAGTATGAGCCGCCTGCGTTTCTGGCAGATAATCAAAGAATTATGCCAACGGCGGGGAATTAATGCCGTGGTCAGTCCTCATACCCTGCGCCACGCCTTTGCCACTCATCTCGTGGAAAACGGGGCCGATCTGCGCAGTGTGCAGATGATGTTAGGCCATGCCGATATCGCCACTACCCAGATATACACCCATGTTGACGGCCGCCGCTTGAAGGACTGCCATAAAAAATTTCATCCCCGTGGCTGAAGCAGGCCCTACCAGCCCCAGAGCAGGTCTCGTCTTATCCAGCCAATGAGGCCGTGGGCGTGCCGTACCTTTACCCAGCCTCTTTTTTTGCCCAGGGTCGAAAATACCACCCCGTAATTGGCCTTCCCCAGCAGCCGGTAGCGGGTGCCGGGGCCGGTGCGGATATTTGCCACCTTGCGTTTCACAATGACATGAGGCCGGGAGGACAATAGTTTCCGGTAAATCCAGCCCCTGTCACCCTCAAAATCTTTCACCTTGTACCAGTTACCTCTGCGGCCCAGCACCCGTACCGGAAATCCACGGCCATATTCCCAGCGTACGGCATATTTACTGCCGGGGCCGGTACGCAGGTTAACTTTGCCCCCGGTAACACTCAGCATTTTGGCCTGGGCGGCGGCGGCAAAAAGACAGAAGATTAAGATAAAACTGAGACTTCGCATATCAGGATACTTGTTTTTTGAGTTTTGAACGGCAGTTAAAGGCCGCTAACGGCATGCCGCCGGCCTCTAATTGAATGGCTCCGAAATCACAGGCCTTGACGCAGGCCATACAGGAGATACACTCGGTATCATCCGGTGATTCGTTGAATTTAACCCCCATGGGGCAGACCTTATGGCAGGCCTGGCAATTGGTGCAGAGTTCGGGGTCAAGATGCAGCTTTATCATTTTTACCTTGCTGAACAAGGCGTAGAAAGCCCCTAAGGGGCAGGTGGTACGGCAGAAGGGGCGGCTGGTGGGTATGCTCCAGAGTACAAAAATGGTCAGAAACATTAATTTGTTGTAAAACAGCCAACCCACGGTTGCCCGCAGAGTGGGCTGCATGAATAACAGGGGCAGTCCGGCCTCCAGGGTACCGGCCGGGCAGAGATACTTGCAGAACCATGGGTCGCCGAGTCCCATTTTGTCCACGACCATAAGGGGCAGGATGAAGACCATCACCGGCAGGATAACAAATTTAATATAGCGCATCCAGCCTGGCACCCCGAATTTACGGCTGGGTATTTTATGCAGTAATTCCTGAATCAGGCCGAAGGGACAGGCCCAACCGCAGATCATCCGGCCGACAAAGGCACCGATAACTCCAATGGTGCCGACGATATAGAAGCCGAAGAAATACTGACCGTTCTGAACGGCCATCCGTACTCCGCCCATGAGCTGCTGGAAAGCTCCTATGGGGCAGTAAGTCGTGGAGGCCGGGCAGGAATAACAGTTAAGACCAGGCGAACAAATGACCTTGAGCGGTCCCCGATAAATCATTTTGGTAAAGGGAAAGCTCCAGCTGCCGTTAATCAGCAGGACAAAGATACCCTGCACCCATTTTCTTATGAAGCTCATGTCAGCCTATCCCGATACAGCTCAGGCAGATTTGCCAGGCCTGATGCATAACCCGGCTGGGTTCCTTAAACATTATGCCGGTCAGCCCCATAAGCAGAAAGATGGTGACGAGCAGGAATGGTGCCCGTCTGATGGTGATTGCTTTTTTTGCCATATCTATTCAGCCCCCTGATAAATTTTTTACTGCCCTTTGTTTATCTCCCAAACGTACAACTTTATCGCGGCGGTCGTCAATACTGATCTGGGTCAGAACCCGTTTTACGCCATGGGCGAAGGGCATTTGATGAATTTGAGCCGCCAGAGACAGCAGTTCATCCGCCTCACCCTCGATAATGGTTCCCATGTCGTGCATGGTAAAAGAAAGGCCGCAGGTCTTTAGTCGATCTTGTATTTCGGCTATAAAACTGCTGATGGACTGCACGCCCATGGGAACGATGGTTAACTGCATTAAGGCCATAATTATCTCCTATAACTCTGAATGGATGCGCTCCGGATCGTCAGCGTTATAATAGACGATGTTTTTCAGGTGGTAGAAGCTGTCTAAGTCAATTTCGCTGAAATGAAGGGCAATGCCATCCTCCTCCACCCGCACAACTTCGCCTTTCATGTACAATAACAACTGGCTGCTGCTGCCGCTTAAGGCTAATGATATATTACATTTATCGCCGATTTTATGATTGGTAATACCCTTAACGGACATACCCTTGAGGCTTAAATTGGCGGTTTCGCAATGCTGATAATTGTGCTGGGGGAATTTTATATCTGCGGTGGTTTGAAAGGATACCCTGGTGTTTTTGCGCCGTTCCATAGTCAATCTCCTGAAATAGAGGGCCGTTCCTGCTCCCGGAACGGCAGTTGTCTTAATCAGCCAGTAATAAAAAACCTTCCCGCTTTAATATCTGCAAGATATCAAGCACCAGAATCTGCCGTTCGTCATTAATATAACCGATACCGGCAATATCGCCATTTCTTTGTTTGGCGAATCTGGTCATCAGGCAGTTATCGGTATTGACCTCTGAACAGGCCAATACCCCATGCCAGTTTTCGTGCGAAATAATCATGAAGGTGGAGGCCTCTTTGTCCGGCCGGGCCGCAAGTTCAAGTCCCCTGGGAATTATAAGCGGCAGGGAGAGTTTTTTTAATTTTCTTTCTTTAAGTTCAGACAGGCGGCTGTTTAAACGGGGAGCCAGCTTCTGCATAAAACCGCTTAGATATTTCAGCGGCAGCTGGTTCTGGCTGAGGCAGCGACGCATGATCTGTGGTTTAAGGCTTTGGCTTAAAGCGACGCACTCCGCGGGCAGGGCCAGGCGGGTGCCGTTTATTACCAACTCTCGCAGGTCGGTGGCCGGACAGGGTTGGGCGGGGGATGGAATCATGGTTCTGGCGTTGGTTAATTTGCTGTTTTCCGCTGCCGCCGCTCCTGCTTCTGCTTTCAGGGAGCGGGGTGGAGCAGCCTCCGGGACGGGCTCGGTGTTCAGGGCCTCGGCTAACATTATTCTGATGGCGCTTCCCGCCTCCCCCGCTTTTTCAAGGGCCTTCTGGAGTTCGGTTATTAAGAGCTCAACCTGAACACTTTCATCATCCGGCCCCCGGCGGCACGGGCCGGCGGCGGGAGGTGATTCTTCCTGCGGCTGTTCGTCCACTTCTAAGGCCGGAAATGGGGCGGAGATCTTAGTTTCTGGTTGCGCGGGATTTTTTATCCTTTGTTTCAGATCTTGAAAACGTTTAAAAAGGGTATCGAAAACTGTTCTTTCCCGTCCAGGCTCGTCGTCCAGATCCTCATAGATGCTGACGATATGGGCCATGGCTTCTTTCAGAAAATCAATGGTTTCCGGCGGCTTACCGTTTCTTTTTCTGATATGTTCAAGAACGCTGCCAGCCATTATCAGCATGGCCTGAATGGCCTTGCGGGTTTTAAAATGCTGACGAAGACATTGAAAGGCCTCCTCCAGGCTGACTGCCCTTTTCGGGCTGAGCCGCCAGTCCTGGGCGATTACTTCGGCCTTCAGCCTTTTTATGGCCTCATCAACGGCTATCATCTGATCTGGCGTTGTCTGCAATTTACGGTACCTTGGTAAATAGTTACAGTCTGGTGATTATTGTTATTTTCAGGTATCACGTTGAACAGGTAAGCGCTCAATGAACCAAATTCTCAAGAAAAGCCTTTTGTATCATTTCTTCTGAGGGCATCGCCGATGCCCCATATCTTCTTCAACTTAAACTGAACAGCTTGATATCTCTTGCTCCTGGATCTATATCCAGTCCATTTATCTGTACTGTCGGGCTGCCGATGTGGCGAAATTTTCCGGCGGACTCTGCTGTTTTTACAACAATGTTTTCCAAGTCAATTTTGACACTTAATTTTTTTGCTACCCTTTCAATACGGGATATGGTCTCGGGAGTTGCGCCGCATCCTTCCATATGGATAACTCTGATTTTCATGATTGCTCCTTTGGGAAATATATGCCTGGTATTTTGACTGCAAGACACTTGGGCATACACTGATTAACAGAATGAAAAAGATGGCTTCATCTTTTAATAGATCATATAATATTACGCACTTGATCTAATATCTACCATTTATTCTAATGGCCGTCTTGAAGAATTGCCTTTTTCAAGGTAGCCTGTAACAACAGGTGCTGCTTATGAAAAAAGCGGATTTCTGATCGGGGGTGTTGTGGCCAATAGTTGTTATTATTTTATTTTTTGATAAAAGCAGACAGGGGAGGTGGATTTGGACCATATATTTGCGCTTGTTTTCGGGGCGGTTGTCGGCTCATTTTTAAATGTGGTAATTCTGCGGCTGCCCGAGGAGGGAGCCTCCATTGTTTTCCCCGCCTCTCACTGTCCGCGCTGTCATACCCCCCTGTCGTGGTATGAGAATATTCCCGTTTTAAGTTTTATGGCTTTACGCGGCCGCTGCCGTCACTGCCAGGTGAAGATATCATGGCAGTATCCTCTGGTGGAGGCGGCCATGGCCGGCCTGGCCTATGCCCTTTACAGCCATTTTGGTATTTCATGGAATTTTCTGATCTATTTTGTCTTTTGCGCCGCTCTTCTGGTAATCATCTTTATTGATTTACGCCACCAGATTATTCCTGATGTTATCAGTCTGCCGGGTATTGTGCTTGGCTTTGCCGCCTCCTTTCTCAATCCAGCCCTGACCTGGCAGGACGCGGGGCTTGGTCTTGTGCTGGGCGGCGGTATATTCTATCTCATTGCCGGGGTTTATTATCTTATCACCCGGCGGGTGGGCATGGGCGGCGGCGATATTAAGCTGCTGGCCATGATTGGCGCCTTTCTGGGCTGGCAGGCTCTGCCCTTTGTGATTTTTGCCTCTGCCCTGCTGGGAACGATTGCCGGGATATTCGCCATGATTGAGCAAAAAAAAGGCGGTAAGACGATTATTCCCTACGGCCCCTTTCTGGCCGCGGCCAGTTTTATCTATCTCTTCTTTCAGCCCGAAATCTGGTATTATTTTAAGGTATATTATCTTGGTCTGGGCTAACGGCGGGCCAGATTCAGGCTCTTGGTGTATTGGATAATGCCGTTGGCCAGGCCGTCGGCCAGGTCTTCGAGGTATTTATGCTGACGCAGGTGTTTGGCCGTTTTGGGGTTGGTGATAAAGCCGATCTCGGTCAGAATTGAGGGCATCTGGGCTCCTATAAGGACAATGAAAGGCGCTTTTTTGATACCATGATTTTTAATCCCGCCATAGTCTTTATTCATCTCTCCCACAAGGTTTCGGTTAAGAATATGAGCCAGTTTGGCGGACTCCTGCTTCTTGGAATTGTGCATGAGACTGCTTAGTATCTTCTGCAAGTCACTGATATTATGGGCCGATGTGGCGTTTTCACTGGCCGCTAAGCGCATATTGGCCTTATTGCTGGTTAAACCGAGATAATAGGTCTCAATGCCGTGGGCCCTGGGTGAGCGGGCGGCGTTGGCGTGAATGGAGATAAAGAGGTCGCCCTCTTTGGTGTTGGCGATGGCGGTACGTTCCTCCAGGGGAATAAATATATCTCTGGTGCGGGTCAGTATTACCTGCGCGGTCAGTCGGCTGCGCAGTTTGCGGGCCAGCATCTTGGCCACCTTTAAGACTATATCCTTTTCCCGCAGGCCGCCGACCCCGATGGCGCCGGGATCTTTACCGCCATGTCCCGGATCGATAATTATTCTTTTGATGCCCAGTCCCAGCTGTTGAGCCAGGGTTGGATTTTTGGGAATCAAGGGGGCGGGGAGAAGGGTCTGGGTTCTGGCTATTTTTTTGGTGCCTTTGATGTCGATGACAATACGGAAGGGCTTCTCAAGATTGAATATTTTATAGTCGGATACACTGTTCATATCCAATACTACCCTGCCTATATCCGGTTTGTACTGGGCGCTGCGCAGACGCCGCAACAGGCCGTTATGGAGGGGAATGGTCTTTTGCATCCGGCGGGATACCCGGCAGTTCCTGAGATTTATATAGAGACGGCGCGGATGGCCTTTTTGTTTTTTTAACAGGAACCCCTTGTAGATGACCGGCTTTGAAGTTTCAATGACGACTCTGGTGTAATCCCTGGTTGACCAATGGCGTAATTCTTTTATAACAGCTGTCCGTCGGTTCTGGACGGGCGTGGTTATGCGCAGGGCCATTTTCGCGTTGTGGGCTGCGGCCTTGATACCGGCGGCGCGGCTCTTTTCTTTTCTGGCCTGAGCGGCCTTCCAGCGCAGTAAATCCCGAGCCGCTTTTTTAAGCATATCACCGTTCGGATATACTGCCAGCAGGCGGGCCAGGGTGAGGGCGGCATCTTTATAATCACCTTCGGTCAGGGCGTAGATGCGGGCGGTATGGTAGAGGGCGTCA
The DNA here is from genome assembly GCA_048820955.1 of Desulfobacterota bacterium M19. Lineage (GTDB taxonomy): Bacteria > Desulfobacterota > Desulfobulbia > Desulfobulbales > VMSU01 > JAADIV01. The sequence goes on from JBMERE010000013.1 coordinate 24,538, forward strand.
TCGGCATAGGGGTGTTTGGGGAAGAGGCTTGCCATGTCGTCATAATAGGAGAGGGACTTGCGCAGATAGTCTTTGTTGGCGAAGCGTTTATACATCTTGAAATAAATATGGCCCAGGGTCAGGAGGCAGGCCGGGGCCCGGTCGGAATAGGGATTTGTTTTGTAGGCCCGGACAAAGGCCCGGGCCGTGGTCTGCCAGTTTCTTAATCTGGCCGCGGTCCTGGCGCTGAATTTAATCTGGTTATAGCGGGATCTCGCCAGATTATAGCGTTTTACTGTAAGATGCCCCTGGTAAGGGGATGCCATGAGCGGGGTGGCGATGAACAGGGCTGTAAAGATAATTACGGCATAAAATTTTGGACGGATGGTAATCATGTAACTAATCAAGCGTTACTCCCGGCAGTTTGGGCCAGGCCCTTTAATTCATACAGCAGGGTAAGCGCCTCCATGGGACTTAAGAGGTTGGGGTCTACCCCGGCCAGTTTAGTGTGCAGAGGATCGGCGGCCGGGGCGAAGAGTTCAAGCTGCGCGGGGACGCCGGGCTTTATCCGGGCGGTATCACCGGCAGTAATACAGGGCCTGCCGTATTGATTAAATTCACCCTGCTCGATATTCCTTAAAAGTTCGTTGGCCCGTTTTATCACCGGTTCTGGAACTCCGGCCAGAGCCGCGACTTGAATACCATAGCTTTTATTGGTGCCCCCGGCCAGTAATTTATGGAGAAAAATTATTCTTTCATTCCATTCCCGAACCGCGATATTGAAATTTTTAACCCTCTTACTGACTCTGGCCAGTTCGATTAATTCATGATAATGGGTAGCGAAGATGGTTTTCACTCCCCGGCCGTTTTTGTTTATCAGATCCTCAGTGACGGCCCAGGCAATGGCCAGGCCGTCGAAGGTACTGGTTCCACGGCCTATTTCGTCAAGAATTACCAGGCTTTTGTCGGTGACGTTGTTCAGGATATTGGCGGTTTCGTTCATCTCCACCATAAAAGTGGACTGCCCCTGGCGGAGATTATCCATGGCTCCCACCCTGGTGAAGATACGGTCAACGGCCCCGATGACCGCCTTATGGGCCGGAACAAAGCTGCCCATCTGGGCCATGAGGACGATAAGGGCGGTCTGTCGTAATACCGTGGATTTACCGGCCATATTGGGGCCGGTGATAATGAGTACCTCGTTTTCCTGCTGGTCAAGGAGCAGGTCGTTGGGGACGAAACGCCCGGCCGGCAGGGCACGTTCTATTACCGGGTGCCGGCCCTCACTGATTTTGATTTCCCCATTATCGTTGACTTCCGGCCGGACATATCTGCAGCTCCTCGCGGCCTCGGCGAGGCTGGCGAAGAAATCAAGCCAGGCTAAGCGGCGGGCGGCGGCCAGGATTCTGGGGCTCCGGGCTGCGGCTTCGGTCCTGACTTCGGTGAAAAGGCGGTATTCCAGTTCAATACGTTTCTCTTCCGCCCCTAACACTTTATTTTCAAACTCCTTCAACTCCGGGGTGATAAAACGTTCGGCGTTAACCAGAGTCTGTTTGCGGATGAAATAATCCGGTACTCTGCTGCTCTGTGCTTTGCTGACCTCAAGGTAATAGCCAAAGACCCTGTTAAAACCGATTTTCAGGTTATTGATCCCGGAACGTTCCTTTTCCCGGTTCTCCAATTCCAGAATCAGGCGTTTGCCGGAAGTGGATATTTCTACCAGTTCATCTAATTCGGTATTAAAACCGGGCTTGATTAATTTGCCGTCCCGCAGAATAACCGGTGCATCCTCTCGAATGGCGCGCTCCAGCAGATCTGCGAGATCGTCTAAGGTATCCAGTTCCTGGTGTATCTCACCCAGCCGTTTGTCGTCCGCATCCCGCAGTTTGGCCCGCAGGCCCGGCAGCTCCTGAAGGGAGCATTTAAGGGCGGTGAGATCACGGGCGTTGCCCTGACCAAGAACCATCCGGCTGTTGAGGCGCTCAAGGTCATGGATTCTGGTTAATATTTTTTGCAGATTCTCCCGGAGCGCGGTGTTTTTATAGAGGCAACTCACAGAGTCCAATCGTTCGTTGATGGCCGCGGGGTCGCGCCGGGGCTCAAGGATATTCTTTTTCAGCAGACGGGCACCCATGGGGGTGCGGGTAAAATCAAGAACCTCTAATAATGAACCCTGCCGCCTGCCGTCGGCGATACTCTGGGTGATCTCCAGATTGCGGCGTGATGATTCGTCAATTATCAGGAGATTGTCAAGCTCCATGGCCGTGATTCTGGCTATGTGAGAGAGGTCGGTTTTCTGGGTTTCGCTGACATAGGCGAAGAGGGCTCCGGCGGCTGCCAGGCCGGTGCTGAAATTTTCGCAGCCAAAACCGGCCAGATTGGCGGTTTTGAAATGCTCGGTCAATATTTCCTGTGCCGAATCAGAGGTAAAGTCGGTTCTGGGGCGGGGGCTGAGAAAAATATCCGGCAGCACCTGGCGGATAAACTGGAGCAGATTGTTAAATTTTTCGTCGGCTGCCGGGAGATCGGGGTAGAGAATCTCCTGGGGCTGGCGGCGAATTATCTCATCGCCAATGGTGCGTTGGTCTTGAAATTCACCGGCCATAAATTCACCGGTGGAAATGTCTATAATACTCAGCCCCCAGGGGCCGGTTTTTCGGGTTGGCGGGCTGACCGCGGTAATATAGAGATTGCTTTTATCATCTAAGAGTTGCTCGCTGGTAGCAAGACCGGGAGTAATGACCCGGATTACCTCGCGCTTGACCACCCCCCTGGCCTCTTTGGGGTTTTCTACCTGCTCACAGATGGCAACTTTGAGGCCCGCTTTGATTAATTTATTTAAATAACCAGCCGCGGCGTGGTAAGGCACTCCACAGAGCGGTACCTTATCCTTATCGGCCTTGCTGTTGCGGGAGGTCAGGGTAATGCCGAGAACCTGGGAAGCGGTAACGGCATCGTCAAAGAACATCTCGTAAAAGTCTCCCATGCGGTAAAAGAGGATGGCATCCTGATATTCAGCCTTGATCGCCAGGTATTGCTGGAGCATGGGGGTTAATTTTTTGCTCATAATCTCTATTTATGGCCTGGCGTTAAGCCGAGTCGCTCTTTTTCCTGTCCGTCTGCCCCTGTTTTCCGCTTTGCGGCGGTCAGAGCCTGGAAATCAGGCAGCAATTGTTTAAAGGTATTATCAATATGCTCGGGGATACTGCGAATATCCGCGGTTACAGTCATGAAGTTATGATCCTCCTTCCAGCGCGGTACCACATGAAAATGGAGGTGGTCTGCCTGCCCGGCTCCGGCCGTCGCTCCGAGATTAAGGCCGCTGTTAAAGCCGTCGGGCCGCAGGTGGCGGCGGAGAATGATGATTGAGTCTTTGAGCATGGCCATGAGGGCGTTGGCCTCGGCGGTGTTGAGTTCGGTTATATCGGCTACGTGGCGGGCCGGGGCGATGAGGAGGTGGCCGTTGGCGTAAGGAAAACGATTCATCAAGACTTCACACAGCTCATCTCTGTAAAGCAACAGTCCCTTCTGGTCGTGGCTGACGGCGGCGGGAAAATCAAAGATGCAGCCCTGATGTGTACCTGCCTGGCCTAAAATATATGACATTCGCCATGGTGCCCACAGGGTCTTCACGGGCCTGGTACCTCATAAATTCTGGCCTGTAAATCCCGGCCTGCCTGTAAAATGGCATAGGTACCGGGTGCTCCGAAGCGGCCGCTGCTCATGAATGAACCGGGATTGATAATCAGGGTTTCTCCGAGACGGTGACAGACAGGGCGGTGGGTGTGGCCGTAGACGATACAGTCTATGGGGCCGAATTCGTCCAGCAGTTCAGCCTCAAAATCGCGGGCACGGCCGGCACATTGATGAATTAAGCCGATTTGAAAGCCGTTAATGTTAATCTCAAGGCGGCGGGGCAGAAGACGGCGGCTGTCGGTATCGCACATATTGCCGTGGACGGCGTGAACCTTGCCGAATTCGGAGAGGGCCGCTAAAATATTTGGAGAAGTAAGGTCTCCGGCATGCAGAATCATATCCACTTCACTGAAGCATTTTTTTACCTTTTTTTGAAATTCCGGTGTGATTCTGGTCTGGTGAGTATCTGATAAGATGCCGATTTTTACGGGCTTCATTGTACTTCCTTGTCGTATAAATAAAAAATTACCCCCGTTTCGATGGCATAACTTATCATAAATCTATGGTTGAATGCAAGAATATGAGGGGATGAAAAAGATATCTTATATCACAAAGGTAAATTTTTTATTGAAAAAAATAAAAAAACGTGATAACGCTGTCTGAAATTAAGTGAATAGCCGTTCATTTTGTTTTGCATTGTTTTTATTTATTGGCCAGTTCAGGTGTTAACACAGATGGATTTTAATAAAGTGCTGGACGAAAATCGGTTGGTAATTGCCGAGAAATGGCTTGATGCCGTTTTGGCGACCTACCATAAGGACGGGGCACGGTTCTTTAAAAAGCAACAGGATCAATTTGCGAATCCGTTGGGCTATAATGCCCGTACCGGTCTTGAGAAGATGGTTAAGGCGATTATCCGAGGCGGCGGGCAGGAGGTTCCGCCGGAGCTCAAGCAGTTCATTAAACTGCGGGCTGTTCAGCAGTTTACCCCTGCTAAGGCTTTGGCCTTTATCTATGATTTAAAGTCGATAATGCTGGAGGTCTGCACTAAAGAGGCGGGAGAGGTGGATGTCAACCAGTGGCTCAAGGTGGAGGCGCAGATAGATAATTTGGCCCTCATGGTATTTGACCTTTATATGGCGGCTCGAGAGTTGATCTATAAGGTGAAATATGACGAGTTAAAGAGTGGTAATGCCGGTGTGGCCGCGGGTGGATGTCCATCCGGGGCTGTGATTCGTAAACATAATGCAGAAAAAATGGAGCTGAAAGTCATTCGTGATTGTTAGTTCTGTGGTCAAACCTTAAGTGAGGTAGCTGTAAATGAAAATTCTTTATCCCTTCATCGCTGTTATCGGTCTTATCGTCATCGCCTTTCTTGGGGCCGAGGCAGGACTAAGTTCGTTGTTTGGTATTGTCATTCCTTATCTGGCAATTACGATCTTTATCGTGGGGTTTATCCGCAAGGTGGTCGACTGGTCTAAATCACCGGTGCCCTTCCGGATTCCCACCACCTGCGGCCAGGCGAACTCGCTGCCCTGGATTAAGCAGAATAAGATTGAATGTCCCTCAACCATGAGCGGTGTCCTGAAGAGGATGTTCCTTGAAGTCTTTCTTTTCCGTTCCCTGTTCCGTAACACCCAGGCTGATGTTTATGACGGCCCGAAACTGCGTTATGGTTCCAGTAAGTATCTCTGGCTCTTCGGGCTTATGTTTCATTATTCTTTTTTAGTGATTATTCTGCGCCATATGCGCCTTTTCACCGATCCCATGCCCTTCTTTATTCCTATCCTGCGCTTCGGGGATGGATTCCTGCAGATCGGCACTCCGCCTATTATGATAAGTGATGTGGTTATTCTCGCCGGTCTCCTCCTGCTTTTCTGCCGCCGTATTTTTTCAGCCAAGGTAAGATTTATTTCTCTTCCGGCTGATTATTTCCCGCTTTTTCTTATCTTTGCCATTGCCTCTACCGGCTGTCTGATGCGCTATTTTACGCGTACTGATGTTATATACATAAAGGAACTGGCTGTGGGTCTTGCTACTTTTCATCCCACAATAGCCGGTCATATCAGTCCCATTTTTTATATCCATATTTTTCTGGTCTCTACCCTGCTCGTTTACTTCCCATTCAGTAAGTTGATGCATATGGGCGGGATTTTTATGAGCCCGACCAGGAATCTGGCTAATAACAGCCGGATGGTACGTCATATTAATCCCTGGAATGATCCTAATCTTACACCTCATTCCTATGCCAGTTATGAGGATGAGTTCAGGGAGTTTATGGTTGAGGCCGGTATTCCTGTAGACAAAGAGCTGCCGCCTAAGGCCGAAGAGCCGGCCCCGGCTGCGAAATAGAAGGCCGGAATCCTTGGAATTTAGAGAAAATTAATAACAAATCTTCCAGTAAACTCAGCAGAGTAAGGACGAACAATGGCAGATATGAAAGCAGATGAACTTGGGGTTAGTGTCGCGCGTGATCCATCTATGATGACTCATGCAGTTCCCACTAAAGATTGGATGGACATTGAGGCGGTCTTTAAGCCTGGTAATTATTGCTATCCGGCTAAGACCAGTATAGTCGAGTATCTCGGCAAGGAACTTCCTCCAGGGGTCATGGGCCCGGCCCGGGACTGGGATGTGGAGAGCGATGACTGGAAGCTCCCTGAAAACTGGAAAGAGATAATTATTGATGGACTCAGGCAGCGCCTCGATAAATTTCGTTCCTTAAAAATATTTATGGACTGCTGTGTTCGCTGCGGGGCCTGTGCCGATAAATGCCATTTTTTCCTCGGCACCGGTGATCCCAAAAACATGCCGGTCATGAGGGCGGAGCTCATGCGCTCGGTATATCGGCATGAGTTCACCAAGGCCGGTAAGATTCTTGGCCGCATGGCTGGAGCCCGGCCCATGACCTTTAAGGTCTTGAAAGACTGGTTCATGTATTATTATCAATGCACGGAATGCCGGCGTTGTTCTGTATTCTGTCCTTACGGTATTGATACGGCCGAGATTACCATGATGGGCCGTGAATTACTCCATCTGGTGGCGGTTAATATCAACTGGGTGCTGGAGCCGGTTTCCAATTCCAACAGAACTGGTAATCATATGGGCTTGCAGCCCCATACCCTGAAGGAAAATGTTGAATACCTCTGTGATGATATTGAGGAGATTACCGGTATTAAAATAACCCCTTCCTGGAACCGGAAGGGGGCGGAGATTCTGTTTATCACTCCTTCGGCTGATTTGTTCGCTGAACCGGGGATTTATACCTGTATGGGGTATCTGCTGCTCTTTGAGTATCTCGGGCTTGATTATACCTGGAGTACTTACGCTTCAGAGGGTGGTAATTTCGGTTCTTTCAGTACCAACGAGTTAATGAAGAAGCTGAACGGCAAGATGTATGCTGAGGCTAAACGCCTGGGAGTCAAGTGGATACTGGGCGGTGAGTGCGGCCATATGTGGCGGGTTGTTCATCAATATATGGGAACCATGACCGGCCCGGCTGATTTTCTTGAGGTGCCGAAATCACCCATTACCGGTACGGTTTTTGATAATGCGGCATCGACCAAGATGACTCATATCAGTGAGTTTACCGCTGATCTGATAAAGCACGGAAAGTTAAAATTAGACCCAAGCCGGAATGACCACCGGATCGTGACTTTTCATGATTCCTGTAACCCGGCCCGGGGTATGGGGCTGATTGAAGAGCCGCGCTATGTATTAAAGCATGTGGTTAATAAAATTCATGAGATGCCTGAAAACACCACCCGTGAAAAAACTTTCTGCTGCGGTTCCGGAACTGGATTGAATACCGGTGAGATCATGGAGCTCCGGATGCGGGCCGGGCTGCCGAGAGCCAATGCCGTGCAGTATGTCCATGATAAATATGGTGTTAATACTCTTTCCTGTGTATGTGCCATTGACCGAGCTACCCTGAGCGCCTTAATGGGTTACTGGGTGCCGGAAGTTGAGGTTACCGGTGTTTCCGAACTGGTCGGTAATGCCCTGATAATGGATGGTGAAAAAGAGGTGAGGGAGACCGGACTGCGGTTTGAGGCCCTTGCCGGAAGTGAAGGTGATGCCAATGTATGATAAAGGAAAGGTTATAACCGGTTTGGTAATTTTTGTAATAATTGTTACCTTCCCGGTCTGGTATAACGTCAGCGGGGCGCAGCATATTCCCAACCCCAAGATATTGACCAAGGTCAAACATTGTGTCAAACCGCTGGATTATATGCGGGCCGATCACATGAAGCTGCTGATTGACTGGCGGTATGAGGTCGTGCGGGAGGGTGACCGGGCCAAGGTGACCGTTGATGGGGTTCAGTATGAAAGGAGTCTTGTTAACGGCTGTATGTACTGCCATGTCAGTGAGAAGAAATTCTGCGATCAATGTCATGAATACGTCGATGTGAACCCCTATTGCTGGGATTGTCATATTAAGCCCAAGGAGACCGAGTAAATGGATGTTAAAAGAAGAAAGTTTCTGAAAATTGCAGGCTTGTCCGCTGTAGCAGGACTTGCCGCTCCTTCAGCTTTTAATTCATTATTAAAGGGCGGTGAGGCGGCAGCGAGTGAGGAACCTCACAGGGGTGGCAGCGCCGAGGGTGAAGGTACCCCGAAAGCCAAAGGCATACAGTATGGTATGGTTATTGATCTGCAGGTGCTGGCGGCTAACAAGGGGCTGGCAGAAAAATGTTCTCATGCCTGCAATGTTGATCATAATATTCCGCAGTATGGCAATCCCAAGGATGAAATTAAGTGGATTTGGACGGACGATTATGAGCATAGCTTCCCGGAGCACAGTCAGTACAAGCGTAACGAGGCGCTTGAAAAGTTGCCGGTTTTATTGCTCTGTAACCACTGTGCTAATCCGCCCTGTGTAAGAGCCTGTCCCACCAAAGCGACTTTTAAGAATGACAAAGGGGTGGTAATGATGGATTATCACCGCTGTATCGGTTGCCGGTTCTGTATGGCTGCCTGTCCTTATGGGGCTCGAAGCTTTAACTGGCGGCGTCCGCGGGAGAAAGACGCCAACGGTAATTATAAATTTTTCCCCGACGGTGTTAATATGAAGTTCCCCATGCGGATGCGCGGGGTGGTGGAAAAATGTAATTTCTGCGCCAAACGGTTATCTGAGGGTAAACTGCCCTCCTGTGTTGCGGCTTGTGGTGATACCAAGGCCATAGTGTTCGGTGATATTAATGATCCCAATTCAGAAATTGCCCGGATACTGGAAGCCAGATACACCATTCAGCGTAAACCGGCTGCAGGTACTGAGCCCTCAGTTTTCTATATCATTTAAGGTGAAGTCATGTTAGAGAAGGCGTTAGAAGGTAGTAACAAGTATTGGGCATGGATATTATTCCTCCTCGGGGTGATAGGTATTGGCGCGCTGTTCTATGTTCGCCAGTACAACTATGGTTTGGGTATCACCGGTATGAGCCGCGACGTTTCATGGGGGGTTTATATCGGTCAGTTCACCTTTATGGTAGGTGTGGCCGCCGGCGGTGTTATGCTGGCTCTTCCTCTTTACATTCATAATTATAAGGTCTTTGGCAAGATCGCGGTTCTGGGCGAATTCATGGCCATTGCGGCGGTTGGCATGTGTTTGATGTTCATTACTGTTGATCTTGGTCAACCCATGAGGATTATGAATGTTCTTATTCATTCTACACCTCACTCCATGCTCTTCTGGGATATGATCGTCTTAAACGGCTATCTGTTCTTGAATGTGGTTTGCGGCTGGGCAATTCTGCACGCGGTATATAAGGATGTTCCGCCGCCCAAATGGGCCAGACCGCTGGTCATTTTATCGGTACCCTGGGCCTTCAGTATTCATACGGTAACGGCCTTTCTGTACTGTGGTCTGCCGGGGAGGCATTTCTGGCTCAGCGCCATTATCGCTCCCCGCTTCCTTGCTTCGGCCTTTGCTGCCGGGCCAGCTCTGCTGCTGCTCATAGCTCTTCTTATGAAGAGGATGAAGCTTATGGATCCAGGTAAAGAGGCGGTTCAGAAGTTGACCACGATTATTATTTATGCCGCGATCGCCAACCTGTTTTTTATCGGCCTTGAGTTTTTCACCGCTTTTTACAGTAATGTTCCGGAGCATATGGCCACTCTTGATTATCTGTTCTGGGGGGTTAACGGTTTTCATAATCTGGTTATGCCCATGCGGGTGTCTCTGCTTTTCAGTATTGTCGGGGTTATTCTTCTGCTCTTTAAGAAGATTCGTTTTCATGAAGGCTGGCTGTCGCTTTGTCTGGCTTTGATCTTTTTATCGCTCTATATTGATAAGGGTGTTGGTTTTGTTCTGGGCGGCTTTGTGCCTAATCCTTTTGACCGGATTACGGAATATCATCCAAGTGTTACTGAAATCGGTATAACTATCGGAGTCTGGGCCGCCGGCGCCTTGATTCTTACCGTACTCTACAGAGTAGCAATAAAGGTAGAGTTTAAGAAAGACGACTGAGCAGCAGTTAGTCCTTACCATTATTTAATTAAAAAGCAAGCGTCCCTCCGGGGTGCTTGCTTTTTTAGTTTAGAGGCCAGCCCCGTTCAACTGGAGTGTATCCTGAGTCTCGCTGACGGTTATTACTTTCATACTTCTAACGTATTCATCAATAAATCATGTATTGATTATGAAAAAAAATACCATTCTCGATTATATCGGTCACACGCCCCTGGTGGCTGTTCAGCGTTTAAACCCCTTTAAGAAGGTGGAGATCTGGGCCAAAATAGAGTCATTTAACCCGGCCGGCTCGGTGAAGGAAAGAATTGCTCTGTCCATGATTGAAGCGGGGGAAAAATCCGGCGATTTAACTCCGGATAGAATTGTTCTTGAGGCCACCAGCGGTAATACCGGAATCGGCCTGGCCATGGTCTGTGCCGTCAAGGGTTATAAATGTCAATTAGTAATGCCGGAATCCGCCAGTATTGAGCGCCGCAAGATCATGACCGCCTTTGGGGCCGAGATTTTACTCACCCCGGCCCGTAAGAGCACGGATGGTGCCATTGAGCAGGCCTATGCCATGGCCCGTCAGCATCCAGACCGTTATTTCCTTACCGACCAGTTTAATAATGAGGCTAACTGGCAGGCCCATTATTACCATACCGGCCCGGAGATCTGGCAGCAGACCGCCGGCCGGGTCACTGATGTGGTGGCCACCATGGGAACCAGCGGTACGGTTATGGGATTGTGTGAATATTTTTCCGAGCATCATCCCGAGGTACGGATAAGTGCCATGGAGCCCTTTTTCAATCACAAAATTCAGGGCTTGAAGAATATGAAGGAGTCTTATCAACCGGGAATCTTTGATAAGAGCAAGCCCTTCCAGATTATCAATATCCCTGATGAAGAGGCCTTTGAGATGTCCCGTCTCCTGGCCCGCAAGGAAGGCCTTTTTGTGGGGATGAGTTCAGGGGCCGCCATGTGTGCCGCTCTTGCCAGGGCCAGGCAGCTGGACGAGGGGGTTATTGTGGTCATTTTTGCCGATGGCGGTGAAAAATATCTCAGTACCCAGCTTTTTTCGTCGGAGAAACCGGCTCCGGTCAAGCCGCGTTTGCGGCTGCATAATTCCCTGTCTCACAAAAAGGAGGTTTTTGAGCCCCTGCACAAAGATAAGGTGACAATCTATGCCTGCGGGCCAACGGCCTATGAATATGCTGATCTTGGCCACTGCCGACGCTTTGTTTTCGCCGATATGCTTTGCCGGCTCTTACGCAGTAAGGGGTTTGGGGTAAATTTCTATATGAATTTTACTGATCTTGATGATAATACCATTCGCGGGGCAGAGAAGGCCGGGGTGCCGCTGGCTGATTTTACCGCCCGATATATCCGGGAATTTGAAATTGATATCAAGCGGCTGGGAGTGGCAGAGGCCACTAACTACCCCAGAGCCTCGGAGCATGTTGACGGTATGATTGATATTGCCAGGCGTCTCATTGACAAGGGATTTGCCTATGTTAAACATGGTTCGGTTTACTTTAACATCTCAAAATTTCCCGCTTACGGCAGACTCTCCAGGGTTGATTTAAGCAAAATAAAAATTGGTAAAACCGTTGATCTTGATAATTACGACAAAGAAAATCCGGTTGATTTTACTATTCTTAAACGCTCCACCCTCGCTGAATTAAAAAACGGCATATTCTTTGAGAGTGAGTTCGGTAATGTGCGGCCGGGCTGGCACGTGGAGTGTGCCGCCATGGCTCTGCATTATCTTGGCGAGACCATGGATATTCACACCAGCGGTTCTAATCTCATTTTTCCCCATCACGAGAATGAGAACGCCATCGCTCAGGCCATAACCGGTAAGCCTCTGGCGCGTTACTGGCTGCATAACGAGCTGGTATTGGTGGAGGGCCACAAGATGTCGGCGGCGAATAATAATATTATTACTCTCCGTGATCTGTTGACCCAAGGTTACAGTGCCAGGGAGATCCGCTATCTGCTGATGTCTGTTCATTACCGCAAGGCAATTAATTTTTCCAGGCGGGCTCTCAGTACGGTTAGAAAAAATCTTAAACGTCTTGATGAATTTACCCGTAAATTGCTTTGTCTGCCTCTGGGGCTTCCGCATCCCGAGGTTGCCGCTCATCTCACGGCCATGGAAGAAGGTTTCTGGGGAGCTCTTGATGATGATTTGAATATCTCCAAGGCCATGGCCGCTATCTTTGATTTTATTAAAAAGGTGAATCCTGTTCTGCTTGACGGCCGTCTTGACCGGGATCAGAAAAAATATATAATTGAGTCGCTGGAGCGCATAAATGAGGTGCTTAATATTCTCCGTCTGCAGGAATGCCCTCTGGCTCCGGAGATTGATAAACTGATTCTGGAACGACAGCGGGCCAGGGAACGAAAAGATTGGGCCAAGGCCGATTATGTCCGGGAAGAATTGGTGCGGCAGGGAATTAAAGTCAGTGACAGTGCCAAGGGCCCGGTCTGGAAGTCCGTTGACAAGGGTGGGAAAAATTAGCGGGTAAGAGGGCAGTTGTCCGCAGCCCTTCCTTTTAATTTGGCGGCGATTAACTGCTCATGACTTAAGCGCAGGAGTTTAGCCATGGTGTGGGCGTATTGATCTTCATTGCTGTCGAGGATTCCGTCAGTGTAAAAAATCTGCCAGGCTGTTTCCATAATTTGTATTTTCTGGGCCTCTGAAAAATCTTGATTGATCTGGTTGCTGAACTGCCAGAGGTCAACTGTTTCCTGACGTTCCTTTCTGGCCCGGCTGATAAGCTTCTCGGCTTCATTATCTGTAAGACTGAATTGCCGGCGGATAGCCGCCTTGACCTTTTCCAGTTCAGCCGGGCTGCATTCTCCATCTACGAAGCCGGCCTCTAATAGTAAAATTGTGACCGCCAGCCGGGTGGATGGTCGATTATTGACATGAGGCTGACCGCCTAATAAAGATTTAATTGATTTGAACATACTAAAGATCTCCCGGCAAAATTTAATCCGTCTTCCGGTTTAAAAGTATCTGCCGATTTTAACGCAAAACCCTGACCGGACAGCAGTGTTGCTAAATGATATACATAAAATTATTATCCGCAAGCAATACTTTATGGACTCGCAGTTAACTTAACATGCCTGTCATGAAACGCTTACTTAATCTGGGCTAAATCCAGCGGAGATAGTTGACAATAAGAGTAGATATTGGTAGGAAAGTTAAATATTATTTAATGGCGATGAGCTCGCAGGAGCGGGAACTTATTTTATAAAGTTATTTTAAAGGAGATTGAGAGATGAATAAAGTAGAATTGGTTAAGAAGATTGCAACTTCCGCAGGTCTGTCACAGGTAGCAGCCGAGAAGGCTCTTAATGGCTTTACCGAGGCCGTGCAGGATGCCATGGCCAGGGGTGAAAGTGTGGCTCTTATCGGTTTTGGTACCTTTTCAGTATCTAAGCGTGCGGCGCGGAAGGGGCGTAATCCTCAGACCGGTCAGACTATTGATATTGCCGCTAAAAATGTTGCAAAATTCAAGGCAGGCAGTCGGTTGAGCGAGGCCGTTAATTAGCCAGGTTCTCCAGCATATGAATATGCCGTATTTTATGCCCGTTTATTTTAGCGGGCTTTTTTTATTTTTTTTATTTTGCATGTAAAGAAGACGGGGTAATTGTATGACCCTGTCCGGCTATATGGGTAATTAATTTGTAAGCGCTTCACAAACTACACTTTAGCATACGATCATGGTCGTACCGCTGACTTTATAATATCTCGAAATGGAGCGCTTACATTAATTTGGTTGAGCCGACTAACAACTTATTGCGTATTACCTTATCCTTATGTTATATAGCGGAACATTCATTAATGCAGGCGCCAGTAGCTCAGCTGGATAGAGCAACGGACTTCTAATCCGTAGGCCGGGGGTTCGAATCCCTCCTGGCGCACCAGTAAAAGGGGCTGCTATGCCGCCCACCGCCTCCTCTGCCTCAGGCTGTATTTTTTGCGCCGGCCCTTCCTAATCGCCGAATTTATCAATGGCATCTAAAAATTTCTTACCGCAATCCGGGCAATAGCCGTGTGACATGCTTTTACCGGCCTTCCTGGTCAGGTATTCCTCCACCGGTATCCATTTGCCTTTGCCTGGCCCTGTGCCGCTGTCATCCCTGATCTTTTTGCAGTCTAAACATATGGGCAGAATATCTTCATACATCTTGACCATATCCTTTAATTCCTGTTTCTCGAAACATTTATTTATGCGGAATATCAACTCATTCAGGTCACATGGCTTGAGCAGGTAGTCATCGGCTCCGAGACGCAGGGCCTCAACCGCGGAACTCAGATCTCCATAGCCGGTGAGGATTATAACCGCGGTATTTGGCGAGTCCTGCTTGATTCTCTCTAAAACGGTAATGCCGCTTATCCCTTCCATCATCAGGTCGGTTATCACCAGGTTAATGGGCAGGTCGCTAAATCTTTTTAAGGCCTCGGTACCATCGGGAGCGGTAAAGACCTGAAAACCTTCATCAATCAACTTGCCCTCGATGGTTTTAAGAATAATGGCCTCGTCATCCACTAAGAGAATTGTTTTGCTCATTTGCTTTTCCTTGTAATGGGCAGGGTGATGGTGAAAACAGTACCCTGGCCGGGCTTACTCTCAACTTTAATGTCGCCCTGGTGGCGTTTTATAATCCCATAGCTCACCGACAGGCCTAAACCGGTACCCTTTACGGCCGCCTTGGTGGTAAAAAAAGGCTCAAATATATGGGGAAGGTTTTCGGCTGTGATGCCGTTACCGGTATCGCTAATTGTAATTATAGCCTGATTTGCTGTTTTCCGGGTGGAAATAATTACCTTGCTGCCCGGGCCGCAGGATTCCATGGCATTGTTGAGCAGGTTCAATAATACCTGTTTAAGCTGATCGGAGACGGCCTGAATGGGCGGCATATCAGGTTCAAAATCCGTGCTTATTTTAATCCCTTTGTTTTTCATCTCCTTTTTGGTGAGCATCAGCATGTTATTGATGGTGGTGGTTAGATCAACCGTGGTCATTATGCCGGAGGTCGGGCGGTTGAAATCCTGGAGATTTTTGATCAGGCTCTTGATGCGGTCACATTCGGCAACAGCCAGTTCAGCAAACTCCCGGTTGGAATTGTCTAACTGCCCTTTGTCCAGCAGGAGTTCAAGGACGTTGCGGATGCCAAAAAGAGGATTGTTGATTTCATGGGCGATGGAGGCCGAAAGTTTACCCACGGCGCTCAGTTTTTCGGCGTGCAGCAATTGCTCCTGGAGCTGACGTTCATCGCTGATATCGATGCCGATACTGATTATATATTCAATTTTACCCTCGTCTGATGTGAATATGGTATTGGAACAGTCAATGGCTAAGTGCTGATCGTCCTTGGTTAAGATGTGAAAGTCCAGCTTTGGCGGGAAAGGATGTTTGTAGATGTCGGCAAAATACTTGTTAATCTGCCGGGCTTCGGCTGCCGGCAGCAGGACATCACTGAACCTCTTGTTTTCTATTTCCTCAATGCTGTAGCCGGTGAGTTTTTCGCAGGTCTTATTGCAACGGATAATCCGTCCCTGGGGATCTAAAACCAGGATGAGGGCGGCGGCGGTGTTAAGGATAGCGGCAGTGAAGGATGATTCCTGCTGAAGGGCAGTCTCGGCCCTGGTTCTGACTTCGACTTCCCGCTGGAGATCAAGATTGGAGCGGGCCAGCTCCGCTGTACGTCTCTTAAGACGGCTGGAGCCGGAAATAATACCGAAATCGCCAATGAGCCACAGGAAAAGCAGGGATATCGCATGCACCATTATCTGCCGGTTGGCATCTTTAATAAAGGAGTTCATGGGCAGGGCTATACCTATGCCTCCCCTGACATCTCCTACCTTATAGCCCTGGTGGCCATGGCAGCGCAGGCAGACTGGTCTTACAAAGAGGGGCTGCATGAGGCGGAGGGTCTCGCTGCCGCTTTTTTTGTTCTTGATTATAGCCACATCCTCTTTGCTGCCCCGTTCGAAGGATTTTAAGGCTTTAGTCTCCCAGCGGTCCGGTTTGTTGGCTGGGCGCAGGGGTTTGAGACTGGTCAGGTGGCCGGCGACACCATAGAGGCCGGAGAAGGTATTGTTTAAGTCGCGCAGCATGTATTCAGGATTCATCAGGGTGAGGCGGCGGCCGGAGGGGGTGGAGATGTCTCTTTCGGGTATTTTCAGATAGGGGTTGGGCTGCAGATCTTTGGTAACCGGGACATATACTCCGCCCCGGGCGTAGGCCCAGAAGCGGAAGGCCTTTTCTTTATTTAAGTGGGCGCGGGCCGTGTTTAAAGCCATGGCTCTGGTGGCGGCGTTTATGTCAATTATTTCCTTGGCCAATAAGCCGCTGACGATAATTGTCCATACTGCCAGCAGGGCCCAGGTGTAATGCATGAGGTTAAGCAAACGTTTGGAGGCAGGATTTTTCAAGGTTGTAAGTGTAAGCTTTGGATTCCTGGCAGGTAAAATAATTTATAAGTCTTGGATTCTTTGCATGATTTTATAACTATTTATATTATACTAAAAATCCATTGTCGACGGCAGATTATTTTAGAGGCTCTGGCAATAAACCGGAAAACGGAAAGGTGTGAAAATGGCAGAAGTAGATATTCTTAATCTGGAGGCCCGGCTGCGGGAATTAGAAGAGAAGTTTCTTTCCATCGACTCTCTGGCTCAGGATGTGGCTCAGTGCCGGACGTTAGAGGAACAGCTGGAGGCTCGTCTGCAGTTTGAATCCCTTATTACTGAAATTTCCACGACCTTTATTAATCTGCTGCCCACGGAATTACAAAGGGGGATAAACCTGGCTCTGAGCAAGGTGGCGGCGTTTACCGGTGCCGGGCGCTGTTATGTTTTTATCCTGAGTGAGGACGGCACGTTTATGACGAATACCCATGAGTATTGCGTCGCCGGGATGGAGCCGCGGCTTGATAGGCTGCGTCGGGAGCCGGTTGTCAGTCATCAATGGCTTCTTGAAAAGTTGAGCAGTAACGGGGTGGTGCGGATTGAGGCGGAATGCGGCCTGTCGTCCGGGGATGATGATATATTCATCAATCCAGAGGTTCTGACTTCGGTGATAGTTGGTTTTTTCAGCAAAAAGTGTCTGACTGGTTTTATCGGTTTTGACTGGCAGGGTGATGTTGGTGCCGATATGGTGCAGACTGCTGATATGCTGACTGTCCTGGGGCCGATTATTGCCAATGCCCTGGAACGTAAGAAGATGGAAGATACCAGGGAAAAACTGATTAGTGAATTGCGCCGTACTCAGGAAAAGCTGTTAACTCTATCGGTCAGAGATCAATTAACCGGTCTTTTTAACCGGCGGCATATGGAGGAGTCTCTGGCTCGGGAGATAAGCAGGGCCGTGCGTCATAAAACCTCTCTCGCTGTAATTATGCTTGATCTTGATTATTTTAAAAGGATTAATGACACTTTCGGCCATATGGCTGGTGACGTGGTTTTAAAAGCGGTCGGCTGTTTTCTGCAGGAACGATCCAGGGGGGAGGATGTGGTTTGCCGTTATGGCGGTGAGGAGTTTGTCATTATTATGCCGGGAGCCTCTCTGGAGGCCGCCGGCAAACGGGCGGTTGAGCTTTGTCTGGCCGCCGGTACTCTGGAGATTAAATATCGTGATGAAAATCTGCCCCGAATTACGGTCTCTCTGGGTACAGCCGCTTATCCACAGCATGGTGATACTGCCGCCCTTCTGCTCTATAAGGTGGATAAGGCTCTGTATCAGGCCAAACAGGCAGGGCGGAACCGGGTAGTGGCGGCTGACTGACCGCTTTCCTGCATGCGGAGATTTATCGCCATTTAGCTGGCAGAAGCCGCTGGATGCGTTTGTCCACCAGGTTCCTGGTGGCGCGGTCTACCGTAAGAACTCTGGGGTACCAGGGTTTAAGGCGGCAGTCAAAGACAATGGGGGCGTCAAGGCCGACATGGAATCTTCGCACCGTGCTGGCGGCTCCGTGGATATCGGCTGCTGGTTCAAAGCGAGTGAAAAAATGCCACAGAAAGGCGGGCAGGTCAGCGCAGGCAGCCCTGACGCTGTCAACCAGGATTATTACCTGCCATTCTCTCCAGGCGGGATAGGAGGTTAAAACATTGATCAGGTCGTTATTCCCCTTGTCGGCCGCCCCCTCCACTACCAGGGTGCCGGGGAGGAACGCCTCGGCCTGTTTTATCTCCGGCGGCAGGGGAAAATTAATTTCTTCCGGCAGTTGCCGGTGCGGTTCCCTGCCCAGGCCCATCATGATGGCTTTGGAGCCTTTGTTGACCTGGGGGCCGGTGTAATCCAGGGTGTCCTGGGAGACATTGGAGAAAACAAAGAGATCTGTCTGCCAGTTAATTCTCTCTAACACATGGCGCCAGAGGGTCGGGAAGTCATTTATGTCTATGCCGCCGTCGGTAATAATCAAAAATTTGGTCAATGACAGCTGCCCTTCTCCAAGGATGCGGAGAGCGGCGGCAAAGGCCTCGCGCGGGTAACGGTTACATATTCTGGCAGCGGCAAGACAATGAAAGCCGGTATCGCCAAAGGTCTTTAATTCCCGTACCCCGTTCATCACTAAAGGGAAGAGGGGCGAGAGAAGATCCTGCAGAAAATCGCCGATATAGTAATCTTCCTGGCGGGGACGGCCCACCACGGTGGCGGGATAGATGGCGTTTTTGCGATAATAGAGGGTCTGAGCCTGAAACACGGGGTAGTCGTGGCGCAGGGAGTCGTAGCCGTAGTGGTCGCCAAAGGGGCCTTCCGGCCGCCTGAGGCGGGGGGGAACCTGCCCCTGAACCGCGAATTCGGCATTGGCGATTAACTGATGGCCGCCCTCCGGACTGGCGGTCATCGGCAGTTTTGAGCCTAAGAGCAGTGAGGCTAACAAAAGTTCGGGGATATTCTCCGGCAGGGGGGCAATGGCTGCCATCATCAAGGCCGGGGGGCCGCCGATAAAAAGGGTCAGAGGCAGACTCTGATTTCTTTTTTCGGCCTCGTAATAGTGAAAACCGCCGCCCTTGTGGATCTGCCAGTGAATACCAGTGGTCTGGTCATCATAACGCTGGACGCGGTACATCCCCAGATTATGCCCCTGTCCGTCCGGATGCTCGGTATATATTAGAGGCAGGGTAACAAAGGGGCCGCCGTCTGTATCCCAGGAGGTGAGGAGGGGCAGATCGTTGAGGTGAGGCGGCTGTTGGCGGTTCTCTAAGATTGGGGCTCGCCGGACATTTTTAAGACCGATTTTCATGGCCTGTTTAATGATATGGCGGCTGTCCCAGAGACGGCCAAGGGATGGCGGGCCGAATGATTCTATGGTATGTACCAGACCCTGAACAAATTTCTGCGGCCGCCGGCCAAAGGCCAGTTCAAGGCGCCTGTTGCTGCCGAAGAGATTGGTTACCACCGGGAACCGGCTGCCCTTTACCTTGGTGAAGAGCAGGGCCGGGCCCTGACGGGCGATAACCCGGCGGTGTATTTCGGCAATCTCGAGGTATGGGTCAACCTCTTCCTCAATTATATGCAGTTCTGACTCCTGGCGCAGAATATTAATATAGGCCCTGAGATCGGGAATGATTTGGTTTGTCAAAAGAACTCCAGAGAATAATTTATAAATTAACGGCTTATAGTATCATTTTAAATGAAAATTTATTAGTATTTCTCAATGATGATGTACTCGTAGTTAACATGCTTGTCATGAAACGAAAAGTCCAGGTATGCCGAAGGTCTGTCGAAACGTCACAACGCAGGAGATCGGACGTTTTACGATTAAGGTTCTGTCTATTCTTGGAGGAATAGACGGTGATATTCACCTTCACGCAGATGTTTTTTCATAATGTTCGTTAACAGATCTATAATATTGGTTAATTCATGATCAGCCAGGCGGGGGGCCAGGGCATCTAATAATTCCTCCCGGCTGAATTTCTGTAAAAATTTTTTAAGGGAACGTTCATCAGTGGAGCGATCCCAGCCAAAGCATATTTCTTCAATTTTTTCAGGCATCAGGATTAATGGTGTGTAATTTATGAGTGAAAAAAAACGTGGGGCGCTGCATAAAGGCCAGCAGTATGAAGAGATTAATTCCTCTCAGCATATTCTGCGCGCACTGACTGATATAAAGAAGCAGCATAAGTTTATAATATTACAGCATAAGGGATATCAATCCGGCAGCACGGCCCTGGTAGAACCAAGGACGGATTTTCTGCTTATTGACCGGCCTCTGGACTGGCCCGGAGTAAGTAAAAAAATCAGGGTACTATATCGTGATAATACTAATGTGTGGTGCTATTTTAACACAACGTTGCTCGGCTCCAGCCAAGATACCTTAAAAACCTCATTTCCAACAGAACTTTTTCGCATGCAGCGCCGGGCTCATTTCCGGATCGCCATGTCTTCTCAGTGCAAGGTATCATTTAAGAATCATGACATTGAATTTATTGAGGCGAGAATTAATGATTTGAGCGTTGGCGGCATGTCAATATGCCTGCTGGGTCTAAATAATGTGGAGCTGCTTAAACAGGGGGATAAAGTGGTGGACATAAACATTCGCATAGCCCCTGACGGCAAGGCTGAACAGGGGGGAGAGCTGGAGATCAAGGAAGGGGGAATAGTGCGTTTTTTTAATACCGAAGACGGCCGTCGTTGTATGGGGGTGGAGTTTTACGCTCAGGGCCGGGAAGGCAACCGGCTCATGCAGTTTGTCCGCAGCCGGGAGCTGGCCGCTCTCCGGAAGGGGGTTGCTTAGCGGTTAATGTTCAGCCTCCGATAATGCGCCAATGGGCCTGACGTTCCCTGGGGCCGTCGAATTCGCAGAAGAATATTCTCTGCCAGGTGCCTAATTTCAGGGCGCTGTTTTCAATAAATATTATTTCAGAGCTGCCGATTATTGAGGTCATCATGTGGGCCTGCGAGTTGCCTTCGAGGTGTTTATAGGGAAACTGGCCGGGGACGATACGCTCGATTACCGCGGCGATATCCTGCTGGACGGCTGGATCAGCCCCCTCGTTAACGGTCAGGGCGGCGGTGGTATGCGGGCAGTACAGATAGCAGATACCGCCCTCACAGCCGCTTTGCTCCAGGGCTTTGTTTATCTGGGTAGTTATGTCTATCAGTTCTATTTTTCTGGAGCTGTTGATGGTAATGGTTCCTTTGTTCATAATAGGCCTCTTATGTTGTGGCATTGAATAACAGCTGAAAAAATATTATAAATAAGTAAGCACTCCATGATCACGCACAACAGGGCGCCCCTGAAACTTTAGCATACGATCATGGTCGTATGCTAAAGTGTAAGTTTGTGGAGCGCCTACATAAATAAAGCCTGCGCGGCGCCGCGGCAGTCAGTGTCGTTTATACAGAGCAGTTCTGAATAATTACCCCAAATATAATAATATGTTTGAGCTTGTCAAAGATATTATTTCAGAAGTACTGCTGAATAGTTTATCTGAAAGCAGTCCGCGAAGCAGAGACTTTCCAGGCTGTTTCCATAGTTCGTTGTGCCGGGATGGTAGCCGGGCATGGCCGTTACTCAGGAGCATTAAATGTTGGAACAAAGTTTGTTGAGTCCTGTTCTTTCCTGGCAGGGGTCTGCGTCTTGAATTATTATCCGGTGTGTCTGAATATTGCCGGTCGTTCATGTCTGATTATTGGTGGCGGCCGGGTGGCGGAACGCAAGGCCGGGGGACTCCTGGACTGCGGAGCTGAGGTCTGTGTCATCAGTCCGCGATTAAGTCCTGGTCTGCGCCTGCTTTATGAGCAGGGGGTTATAAGCTGGCGGCAGCGTGGTTATGAAAGTGATGATGTGCGGGGGGCATTTCTGGTGATGGCTGCCACCGATGATCATGAGGTGCAGGATATGGTTGTGGCGGACTGCGGTCGGCATAATATTCCTCTCAATGTGGCTGATGTGCCGGATAAATGTAATTTTATCCTGCCGGCTCTGGTGCGCCGGGGCAGCCTTTCAATTGCTGTCTCCACCTCTGGTAAGAGTCCGGCCCTGGCCAGGGAACTTAAAAAGCGCCTCAGGGCGGAGATTGGGGTTGAGTTTGAGCGTTTGAATGATATGATGGGCCTGCTGCGCACTGAGGTCATGGGCCGGGGGCTGGATCAGGAGCAGAACGAAGCTTTATTCAAGGAAATATTGGCTGTCGGGCCGGCAGCCTGGATCAAGGAACATAACTGGCCGCCCATCCAGGCCCATCTTGAGAAGGTGCTGGGTACTCTGCCTGATTCTCTCATAGATGAGCTTCGTGGACTTGTGGAGACGGGCGTGTCTGAGGTGCAATGAAGACCGCCCATGGGCGGTTGATTAATATTATCGGCTGAAACGGCCGGATAGCATAATCGGCGAACCGTTACATTATTGGAGTATATTATGGCCTTATTGTTTAATTTAACTTTTCTGATTTATATTGTGGCCGCAGTTTTCTATGTGGTCTATTTCATTAATCAGAAGAACGATATCAGAACCATGGCCCATCTGATTTTTGTCGGCGGTGCCCTGCTGCATACCGCCGCTTTAGTGGCCCGCTATCTGACTGACGGTCATACGCCCATCACCAACATGCATGAGGCGGTTTCTTTTTTCGCCTGGTCCATGACCTGGGGTTTTCTGATTTTCCGCTGGCGTTACAAGGTTAAGAATTTTGGTACGTTTGTCTCTATTCTTGTTGTTTTGTTAATGACGGTGTCTGCCGTTTCCTCGCAGGATGTTATCCCTCTGCCGCCGGCTCTGCGCAGTAACTGGCTGCCCATTCATGCCTCCATCGCTCTGATGGCTGACGCCTTTCTGGCCATGGGCTTCTGCGGCGGGGTGATGTATCTTCTGCAGGAGAATGAAATCAAGTCCCGCCGCTTTGGAATTTTTTATGAACGGCTGCCGTCCCTGGAGGCCCTGGATAATCTTAATCATCACTGTCTCACCGTTGGTTTCCCTCTCCTCACTCTTGGTATCATAACTGGTTCCATATGGGCCAGACAGGCCTGGGGCACCTATTGGCAGTGGGATCCAAAGGAGACCTGGTCGTTGATTACCTGGTTTATTTACGCCGCTCTTCTGCATTTCCGCTTTACCCTGGGCTGGCGGCGGCGGCGGGCGGCAATTATCTCGATAATTGGTTTTGGCGCCGCCCTCTTCACCCTCTGGGGGGTATCATATCTGTTAGGGGGACTCCATTCTTATGTTGGTTGATAATTTAATGATTATCGGGGTTAACCATAAGGTTGCTCCGGTGGAAATACGTGAAAAACTGGCTCATACCGGTGACTGTGAAAACCCGGTTGTGACCTTGAAAAATCTGTCCGGCTGCAATGAAGGTTGTTTTTTAGGGACATGTAACCGGGTGGAAGTTATTTGTGCGGGGGACGGTTCCGATGATCTGGCTATGGCGGTGCGTCATATGCTGTTTGCCCGGAGTAATCTCTCTGATACTGAGGCTCTGCAGTACAGTTATACCTACAGGGGGCAGGAGGCCATTCTGCATCTTTTTCAAGTGGCGGCCAGTCTTGATTCCATGATCATTGGTGAGCCGCAGATACTTGGGCAGCTCAAAAAGGCCTATCGGGAGGCCGTGGAAAATAAAGGGGTCGGCACGATCCTTAACAAGTTTATCAATAAATCTTTTTCTGTTGCCAAGCGGGTACGAACGGAGACCAACATCGGCAGTAATGCGGTATCAATCAGCTTTGCCGCTGTGCAATTAGCCAAAAAAATATTCGGCAGCCTGGAATATAAGCGGGTTATGCTGGTGGGGGCCGGAGAGATGGCGGAATTAGCCGCGGAGCATCTCCTGGCTCAGGGAATTGAAGAGGTGGTGGTGGCCAATCGAACCCTGGCCAATGCCGTGAAGCTGGCCAGGAAGTTCAAGGGGCGGGCCGCATCTCTCGACGATCTTGTTGATGAACTGAGAAATATTGACATTCTGATCAGTTCCACCGGAGCCAGGGGGTTGGTTCTGCGCCGTGAGGAGGTAAAACCGGTGATGCGCCAGCGCATGAACAGCCCCTTGTTTTTAATCGATATTGCCGTGCCCCGTGATCTTGATCCAGAATTAAATAACCTCGATAACGTCTATCTCTACGATATTGATAATCTTACCGATGTGGTGGAGGTCAATAAATCGGCGCGTGAGAAGGAGGCTGACCGGGCCGGGCGTATTGTTCGGGAAGAGGCGGTCAAGTTTGCCGCCTGGCTGGAGAGCCTCGCAGTAACACCTACTATAATAGACCTTCGAAACAAGATAGAGACTATAAGGCGGGCGGAACTTGAGCGCACAATGCCGCGTCTTAGTTCCCTGACCTCGAAACAGCAGCAGACTGTTGAGGTAATGATGACTTCCATGGTTAACAAGATACTTCATCACCCAACCATTTTTCTGAAGGCGGACAAAGGCTCATGCGTGCAGCAGGACAGAATTAATCTGGTGCGTGAGATGTTTGATCTTTAGTTAATAAATTATTTTCTTGAATTTTGTGATAATTGTTATTATTTATATTATATAAGAATAATTCTCAAACAGAGGCATGCCAATGTTATCAGATACCCCAATGAGAATGACTAAGCAGAGAAAAGTTATCCTTGAGCGTCTGCGTTCCGTAACCAGTCATCCCACCGCTGACGAGATGTATGAGATGGTGAGGCAGGATTTACCCAAAATAAGCCTGGGAACTGTTTACAGAAATCTTGAACTTATGTCCGAAGAGGGTGTGGTTTTAAAGATTGACGTCGGTGGCAGTAAGAAGAGGTTTGACGGCAATACCTCTACCCATTATCATTTGCGCTGTCTGAACTGCGGCCGGGTTGATGATCTGCATATAGAGCCGGTCAAGGGGGTTGAAACCGAGGCTGCCGCCCTGAGTGGTTACCAGGTCATGACCCATAGTCTCGAGGTTCGTGGTCTGTGTCCGGCCTGCGGTAAACAAAACAGCAAAAGTAATTAAAAAATACTGGTATTAAGTTGGATATTCTTATAAACTTGAAGTTGTAATTGTGAAGCTGATTTAGGTGTTTAACTAAATATTAAAAGGCAAGGAGGATGAGATGGCAGGTATCAAGGGATCCAGGACGGAAAAGAATATTTTGACGGCTTTTGCCGGTGAATCGCAGGCCCGTAATCGCTATAGTTATTTCTCTAAGGTCGCCAAGAAAGAAGGCTATGTTCAAATCGCGGCGATTTTTGAAGAAACTGCTGAGCAGGAGAGGGCGCATGCCAAGCGGTTATTTAAATTTTTAGAGGGCGGGGAGGTGGAGATCAGTGCCGCTTATCCGGCCGGAGTAATCGGTACTACCCTGGATAATCTAAAGGACTCGGCTGCTGGAGAGCATTTTGAGCAGAGTTCAATGTACCCGGATTTTGCCAAGGTTGCGGAAGAGGAAGGCTTTGGCGCTATTGCTGCGGCCTTTAAATCCATTGCCGTGGCGGAACGGCATCATGAACGGCGTTATCTGGCTCTGGTGGCTAATATTGAGGCCGGCCGGGTGTTTAAACGTGATGAGGAAACCTCCTGGGTCTGTAGAAAATGTGGTTATGTCCATAAGGGTAAAGAGGCTCCCGGGGTCTGCCCAGCCTGCCAGCATCCCCAGGCTTATTATGAGCTTTTAGCCGAAAACTGGTAAGCCATGAGGCTGGGGGAAAAGTTGAAATCACTTGTGGCTGCCGGATGATATAGGGTTTGGGCCGGCGGCAATAATTCCGGAAATAAAGGGAGAACAAAATGACTGAAAAATTACAGGTGTATAAATGCGCGGTCTGCGGCAATGTTGTTGAGGTACTCCATGCTGGAGCCGGCGAACTGGTCTGTTGCGGTAAGCCCATGAATCTTATGGCTGAGAACACCACGGATGCCGCGAGAGAGAAGCATGTGCCGGTGATAGAAAAGACTGCCGACGGTTTTCTGGTTAAGATCGGTGCTGCCGCTCATCCCATGGCGGAAGAACATTATATTGAGTTTATCGAATTGATTGCCGGCGGCCGGGTTCTTCGTCAGGAACTGAAACCCGGTGATCAGCCGGAGGCCTCTTTTGTCACTACTGCCGCTGAAGTCAGCGCCCGGGCCTTCTGTAATCTGCACGGCCTCTGGAGGGCTTAATATGTTCAGTGAAAGGATGTCTGAGGCCATGGCCGGGCAGGTTAATGCTGAATATTACTCCGCTTATCTCTATCTCTCCATGAATTCCTATCTCCACTCCATTAATCTTTCCGGCATGGCCAACTGGATGAAAATGCAGACCCAGGAGGAGTTGTTTCACGGTACCAAGATGTATGATTTTATCCTGGAGCGTGGCGGCCGGGTTATTCTGGACAAAATTGATCAGCCGCCCAGTGTATGGGATTCGCCGCTGGCGGTTTTTGAAAACGCCTATGCCCATGAACGGAAGGTCACTGGACTGATTAATGACCTGGTGGATCTGGCCCAGGATGAGCGGGATCACGCCACTAATATCTTTCTGCAGTGGTTCATCAGTGAGCAGGTGGAGGAAGAGGCCAACGCCAGTGGTATTGTGCATAAACTGCAGTTAATCGGCAACGATGCCGGTGGCCTCTTTGCCCTGGATCAGGAACTGGGCAGCCGGGTATTTACCATACCCGCCGACGGCTGAGGTCATTAGACTTTTGGCAGAACCGAAAAGGCGGGATTTTCTGTTCAGTCCCGCCTTTCGCGTGGGCTGCAACTTTCATGTTTTATGTTTTGTTGTGCAGGTCGTGGCGGCCTGCGTGGGTGTTACTGCTATTATAATAAAGGAGTAAAAATGGGAGTTACAGAGATAAAAGACAAGGTTTACTGGGTGGGGGCGGTGGATTGGGATATCAGGGACTTTCATGGTTATTCCACCTATAAGGGCACTACCTATAACGCCTATCTCGCCATGGACGAGAAGATTACCCTTTTTGATACGGTAAAAAGTAATTTTAAGGATGATCTGCTTTATCATATCAGTGAGGTGGTGGAACCGGAAAAGATTGATTATATGGTGGTCAACCATGTGGAGATGGATCATACCGGCTGTCTGCCGGAGCTTATTGAGCGGATAAAACCTGAAAAAATATTTTGTTCACCCATGGGTGAGAAGGCGCTTAAATCACATTTCCATCATGATGACTGGCCTCTGGTTGTGGTTAAGAGTGGTGACAGTGTCAGCCTGGGCAGGAAGACGGTTTCTTTCCTGGAGACCAGGATGCTGCATTGGCCGGACAGCATGTTCTCCTATATTGAAGAGGATAAGCTGTTAATCTCAAGTGATGCCTTTGGTCAGCATATTGCCAGTACGGAGCGTTTTGCCGATGAAATTGAACTGGGTGAGGTTTTGCGGCACGCGGCCAAATATTACGCCAATATTCTCCATCTTTTCTCCCCTAATATTCAGAAGCTCCTGGCCACGGTGGCTGAGCTAAAGCTCGATATTGACATGATTGCCCCTGATCACGGCCTGATCTGGCGCGGCAATCCCGCCGACATATTAACGGCCTATGACCGCTGGAGCAGGCGGGAGACCAGGGACAAGGTTCTGGTCATTTATGACTCGATGTGGAAGAGTACCGCAAAGATGGCTCTGGCCATAGGCGGGGCGATCTCACGGCAGGGGGTGGATGTCAAGATGTATAATCTCGCCGTAAACCATCGTAGTGACATAATGACCGAGGTTCTTGACAGCCGGGCTCTGATCTTTGGTTCTCCGACCCTGAATAACGGTATTCTGCCGAGAATGGCTGATTTCCTCTGTTATTTAAAGGGGTTGAAGCCCAAGGGCAAGCTGGGGGCCGCTTTTGGCTCCTTTGGCTGGAGCGGCGAGGCCGTGAAACATATGAACAGCGCCATGGAGGAGATGGGCATTGAGCTGATTGATCCCGGTCTGCGGGTGAAGAATGTTCCCACTGTTGACGACTTTGATCAATGCAAGGCCCTGGGGGCCAAAATCGCCCAGGCTGTACTGGCAGGGAGCTGAGCGGGACAGCCATGCGCTTGCGGGCCTTGAATAAGCACGTGGCTTTTATTCTGCGGGAGCTGCCCTTTGCCGAGGCCATGGCTCGTCTCGATGCCGAGGAGCCGCCCAAGCGCCTGTTGAAGCCGCTTCTTTCCTGTCTCTGCAGCGGGGAGGAACAGGTTAAATGGTTCGCGGTAAGCGCCATGGGCCGGGCGGTTGCCGCTCTGGCAGCCAGGGAGTTTGAGGATGCCAGGGTGGTTATGCGCCGCTTTATGTGGATGTTGAATGATGAGTCCGGCGGTATTGGCTGGGGTGTCCCGGAGGCCATGGGTGAGGTAATGGCCTGTGAGCCCGGACTGGCCAGAGAATATGGCCATATTCTGGTGGCTTTTATGCGGGAAGATGGTTTTTTCCTAGAGCTGGAGGCTTTGCAGCGGGGCTTGATGTGGGGCCTGGGCCGGATGGCCGCGGCCGGCAGCGATAATCGCCAGCTACTCTTAAAACATGAGGCCGATAATTACATTTTACCCTATCTGCAGTCGGCCGATGCGGTAGTACGCGGCCTGGCCGTCAGGGCCGCCGGTCTTTTCGGCTGCCCGGCGGCTCAGGACGATTTGCAGACTCTGTGTAACGACAAGGCTGAATTTACTCTTTACGATAACGGCCGGTTCCGGCCTGTGTCGGTGGGCAGCCTGGCCGCTCAGGCCCTGCGGCAGAACGAGCCGCAGGGTTAATTGTCACCTTACCGATTAGCCAATCCTATTTCTTTAAAAATTCTATCTCACTGTCGGCAGGCAGCATGGCCGCTCCATAGTGTTTTTCCAGTTCTGTAAGTTCAGTGCGCTTACGGTTTAAAAGTAAGCGTCTCATAAACCACACTCTTGAGGCTGACGTGCATGGGTGAAATATGGGGTCAGGATAAATATGGCTTCAAGCCTGTCCTCCTCCCCCCCCCCCCTTCCAAAGCCCAACAGGCAGACGTATAATTCCGAGGGAGGAAAACCATTGGTATTTTTTTCACAAAAGATCGGCAGGATATTGCTATTCAGCATATTTCTCAGCCTGTTTTGCCTCATATATTATTTTATGGCGCCGCAACAAACGGCATTGCCCGATAATTCGTGGCGGAATGCCCTTGGCGAGGGCGTTGGCAGCGTTGTCATGTGGCTATTTACTATTATTTACGGCCGCACTCTTCTCAAACTTATCCTGCGACAGGGAACAATATTTGATCGTTTGCTGCCGGAAGGTGTCTGGAATACCACTGCTGTGCCCTGGGCCAGAAAACTGCTACGTTTTCTAAATAAAACCCATCCCTATGTCGGGGCGGCAGTTATAATCTTGATTTTTGGACACGCCTGGCTGGAAGGCCTGAACCAGGCAAATCTTCTTATGAAAATCATTATGGCATTGGTTATCTGGCAATTTGCCTTCGGCCTTTTTCTGCTCAATCGCTACCAGGATGTTTTTGTCAAAAAGATAAAGAGATACAGTTATATGGCCCATTCACAGCTCTATACAGGTATCGCTATTGGAATATGCGCCGCATTTGGCCATCTACTGGTAAGTTGATTCCTGATCATAGCCACTGAGGCCCTGCGCCGGGACGGTTAATAAAGTGGAACTAATACGTTGCCCCAGGGACGTGGGGGCAGACTTAACTCATATTTCCATATTTAAAGCTCGTGGCCCTTTAACTGATTGTACGGGAAAAATGGGGAGGGAATAATAAAAAAGGCGGCATCACTTCTGTGACGCCGCCGGAGATAAAAAACGTGAACCAGCCAGGGATTATTTCTTGCTGCCGCGCTTGCGCAGACCGGCAAGCCCTGCCAGGCCGGTGCCGAACAGTAGTACGGTGGCCGGTTCCGGAACGGGGGCGGGTGCATGGTCAGTCAAAGAGACTTGTAAAGTATATGTACTTCCTGTGTCTGGTTTGTTGCTGTTGTCTGCCCAGCCACCGGAGACAGCGCTTGCGTTGTATGCAGCAACGCCTACGAAGTAGGTGCCTGCGGAAGAAAATGTATAGCTTATAGAGGGGTCAAAGCGATGAATAGTTCCAGGATCAAGGTCTGACTGATAATCACTGCCATCATCACGTTCCCGAAGGTAAGTGCCAGTTGCATCCCAAAGAGCTATTTCTGAATCAATACTTCCACCTTGATTCTCGCCGTAATCAATGTCGAAATAACCGGTAGTTCCTGCGGCAACGGTAAAAGAGAAATAATCATATGTCCCATCGCCTGTAGCATCTATTGATACCCACGGTAACCCTGTATTCGCACCATAGATATCAGTATTCGCACCAGTGGAAAAAGCGCCGTCAATATTCTGTGCGCTTGCCAATGTATCATTGCCAGCAACTTCATTGATAATACTTGCACTTGCTTCAATTGCAATGAATGTCGTAAACAATCCAGCCACCAAACCAATCAACAATTTCTTTTTCATTCCATCCCCCTTTTTGTGAAAATAACCATTAATAAAACTATTCATCATGTATCTTGAATAAAGCAAAGAATGTACCAAGGAGAAAGGAAAGGAAAGGAAAGAAAATGTAAATTTATTGCCCATCTACCTGAAATTACTACTTATTTCCCAGCGCAAACAACCAGTATCCGTGCCCTGGTTTCTTGCATAAAACATCCTCTTTCCGCCCTTTTTTCCGCAAAGATGGAAAAAATGTATCTTGTCCGTAAAAGAGTGCATGCTCGTCGGGAATAATTAACGCATTGATATAGCGTTATATATTGAGTAGTCAACAGCATGGTGGCCAAAAGGATTTTTCCGGAAAGCCGTATAAAATATCATTTCCGACAAGCAAGGCGCAACGAACAATGAAAACAGAACAATAGAGAATAACATCGCAGTTATTCTCGCCGTCGGCGGAAGCTAATGAAAGCGCCGGGATAAAACCGGGTATAGGTAGAGGGTGTAAGCCCCTTCAGGTAAGCGAGTGGGGTATGCTCTGGATGGGGTGCAGTTGTGAATAGTTATGTTTTTTCTATTTCTTTAAAAATTCTATCTCACTGTCGGCAGGCAGCATAGTTGTGTCAATTTCGATATTGATGGCCGCTCCGTAGTGTTTTTCCAATTCTGCCAGCTCGGTACGTTTGCGGTTTAAAAGGTATTGGCTGACGTGCATGGGCAGACGACAGTGGACGGTCTTGATATTTTTGCGGGAAATTCCGGTCTGGATCTGACGCAGGCAGCTCAAGGCCTGGGTTTCCACCGAGCGGATAATCCCCCGTCCTTTACAGCACTCGCAGGTTACGTAATTACGGGCGGCAATGGGTGAGCCCATGCGCTGGCGGGAAATCTGCATCAGGCCGAATTTGGAGATACGGGCGAAATCAATCTTGGCCTTGTCCCGCTTCATGCTGCTCTTAACCTTTTTCTCCACCTCTCGGATATTGGCAGCTGAACGCATATCAATGAAATCAATGACAATCAGCCCGCCCAGATCCCGCAGCCGCACCTGGCGGGCCAGTTCTTCGGCGGCCTCCATATTGGCGAGGAAGATGGTCTCGGCGAATTTTTTATCCCGTCCGGTGCTGCCCGAGTTGACGTCAATGGCTACCAGGGCCTCGGTGGGATTAATAACGATGGAACCGCCCGAAGGCAGTTTGACTGTCGGCCGGTAGATCTGCTCGATCTGCTCCTCGATATTATGGGAGTTCAACAGAGGCCGCGGCCCCTTATGGAGATGTACCGCAGTCTTTTTTTGCTGGGCGGCCGGCAGTAATTCCATGAAATCCTTGACCTGGCGGAATGAATCCTCGCTGTCTACCTGGATTTCCTTAATGTCAGCGGTGAAGTGATCTCTTAAAAAACGAGTAATGATATTCTGCTCGCCATAGACTAAGGCCGGGGCCTTTTCGCTTTGGCCCCGCTTGCGGATATCGTCCCATAATTTGATGAGAAAACGGACATCCTTGGTGAGAGCAGTCTTGGTAATTCCCTTGCTGGCGGTGCGGATTATATAACCCACGCCTTCCGGCAGTTTACAGCTATCCAGCATCTCCCGCAGCTTTTTACGCTGTTCCTGGGATTCAATCTGGCGTGATATACCGTGGGAGTCGCTGCCCGGCATCAGCACCACATAGCGCCCCGGCAGGGATAAAAAAGTGGTGATATTGGCCCCTTTATTACCCGTGGTCTCTTTGACCACCTCCACCAGCATCTCCTGACCGATTTTGAGGGACTCCTTAAAGTTGATATCTTTCCAGTGCCGGTCGTTGGGGAGCTCTGCGCTGTAATATTCGGGGTGAATCTCGCTGAAGGGCAGGAAGGCGTTTTTGCCGGTGCCGATATCAATAAAGGCGGCCTGCAGATTGGTTTCCACGGAGACCACCCGGCCCTTATAAATATTACCTTTGGTACGTTCGCGGGAAACAGTTTCTATATAGAAGGCCTCCAGACGGCCGTTTTCCAGCATGGCGATGCGGCATTCCTCCGGTTCCTCGGCGTTGATAAGTAATTTATATACATCCTCTCCACTCTTGATGGAGGATGTTCCGGAGGCTTTTGGGGATGTGCTTTTGCCCTTGGCTGTCTCTTTGGGAACTTTACCCGCCCTGGGCCGGGATTTTGGTTTGGTTTTGTCTTTTTCTCTGGTTTTGGCGGTCGACTCCGTTGAATCGGAGTCGGTATCCGCCTCAAGTCCGGACTCGGCCGGGTCTGGTTTGCTGCCGGCTTTTTTAGTCGTCCGTCCCTTTGGTTTACCTCGGCCGCTGGAAGATTTACGGGCCCTGGAAGGGGCTGGCCGCTTTTGGTTTTTTACTGGCTCTGTCTGTTGTTCTTCATTCTGCTCTTTGTTCTTTGTTTCCTTTTCTTCGCTCATTGGTTTCCTTTGCCATCGTCCAATATTTCAGGTCACGATGTCTTGTTGGGGTAATTTGTTCAGCTTCGGCCAGCTTCTCAAGGGTGGTCAAAACCCATGCTTCTTCATAATTCAGGGTTAGACAGATATCCTCGGTGGTGCAGGGACGACGCTTTAAAAGTTCAATTATTTCATGTGGATCATTCGGTATGACGGTTTTATGTGCCGCCGGGCCGGAGTCTTGCTTTCCGGCAATGATTTCAACATTGCCAGGTAATTCTGCCGCAATCTGTTTTAGCCGCATATAGCTTAAAGGCCTGGCCCTGGTCTCAAGGGGTGGGCGGTCAACGGTGTTAAGCTGGATTTTATCCGGGCCGATGCTGTCAACGGCATGTTCCAGGGCCTTAATGTCATCTTTACTGTCATTTATTCCCTGACAGAGAAGAACTTCCAGCCATAATTCTCCGGAATATGTTTCTTTAAATTTTTTAATCCCTTTGATAATCATGCCTGTGTCAAGCCCTGCTGCTGGCCGGTTCAGGCCCTGAAAGCCTGCCGGGCGGGCCGCGTCAAGGGATGGGATGATAATGTCGGCTGCCATGAGCTCCTGCCTGACTTCCGGAAGATGAAGCAGTGAACCGTTGGTGAGTACAGCCACCGGCCTGGAGCTGCGATCTTTGATATGGCGGATAATCCGGCCGATGCCGTTATGAAGGGTAGGCTCGCCGCTGGCTGTGATTGTGTATATGTCTAATTCAGCTTCCCCCTCATCTGTCAGGCGCTGATCTAATTCAGCGATAATATCGGCGGTGGGGATATATTCCCGCCGTTGGCAGGTTCTTATCTTCCGGCGGTTTATTTCACAATATACACAGTTGAAGGTACAGAAGCCGGGGACGAGATCAATGCCTAAAGAGAGGCCGAGACGGCGTGAGTTAACTGGCCCGAATATATTCATGATTTATATAAAGCGGTAAGGACTTGAACCCGGATATAATCTAAATGGGATAATATGCATGCCGCTGATCAGCATCAGGCGATAAACTGCCAATTATTGATTTTTATTCAAAATTAAAAGTCAAGAAACTACCATTATTTCCTGGGGATGTCAAGATTTAGCGCTTGACACTGACCGGGATGGCACGTAAATTAAAACGATTTGATTAACAGCCATGCCCGACTGCCCGGATATAACGCAACATGGGAGTTCCGGGCGTCATTTATATAATCACAGGGAGAAGTCAGATATGCGTAGTGATATTATTAAAAAAGGGTTGGAGCGGGCCCCGCATCGTTCATTAATGAAGGCCATGGGGTATACTGACGAGGAAATATCCCGGCCGCTCGTAGGCATTGCCCATGCCCATAACGAGATTATTCCCGGCCACATTCATCTCGATAAGATTTTAGAGGCGGTGAAGACCGGCGTCCGCATGGCCGGCGGCACTCCCATCGCCTTCGCCACCATAGGCGTCTGCGACGGTATCGCCATGGGGCATACCGGCATGAAGTATTCCCTGGCCAGCAGGGAGATTATTGCCGATTCGGTGGAGATTATGGGCATGGCTCATCCCTTTGATGCCATGGTCTTGATTCCCAACTGTGACAAGATCGTGCCCGGCATGCTCATGGCTATGCTGCGCCTAAATATTCCGGCTCTCATGGTCAGTGGCGGTCCCATGCTCACCGGCCGTTTCCGGGGGCGGGATACCCACCTTGTTACGGTCTTTGAGGGCATTGGTAAGGTTAAATCCGGTCAGATGGAGGAGAGTGAACTGGCGGAGCTGGAAAACGCGGCCTGTCCGGGCTGTGGTTCCTGTGCCGGACTTTTTACCGCCAATTC
This sequence comes from Desulfobacterota bacterium M19, assembly GCA_048820955.1. Lineage (GTDB taxonomy): Bacteria > Desulfobacterota > Desulfobulbia > Desulfobulbales > VMSU01 > JAADIV01. The sequence continues at coordinate 59,200 of JBMERE010000013.1, forward strand.
CATGAACTGCCTTACCGAGGCACTGGGTCTGGGTCTGCCGGGTAACGGTACCATTCCGGCGGTGGACGCGGCCCGTATCCGGCTGGCCAAGACGGCCGGGATGACGGTTATGAATCTGCTGGCCAATGATATTAAACCTCGTGACATTGCCAGTCGCCAGGCCTTTGAGAATGCCATGGCTGTTGATATGGCCCTGGGATGCTCCACCAATACCGTCCTTCATATTCCGGCTATTGCCCGGGAAGCGGAGGTTGATCTGCCCCTGGAAACCTTTAATGAGGTCAGTGCCAGGGTACCCCATGTCTGCAGTCTTATACCAGGCGGCAGTCACAGTATGCAGCAGTTAAATGAGGCCGGCGGGGTGCAGGCGGTAATGGCGGAACTTGCCACTCTGCCCGATACCATTAATCTTGAGGTGATGACTGCCACCGGTAAGACCATGGGTGAAAATCTGGAGACGGCGGCGGTGCGGGATCGTGAGATTATTAAACCAGCCTCTGCCCCCTATCACAAGATTGGCGGCATTGCCATTCTCTTTGGTTCTCTGGCGCCTGACGGCGGGGCGGTTAAACAGTCCGCCGTCAGCCCGGAGATGCTGGTACATTCCGGGCCGGCCCGGGTTTTTGACTCTGAGGAAGAGGCCCAGGAGGCCATTTTAGGCGGTAGAATCCAGCCCGGTGATGTGGTGGTACTGCGTTATTTAGGCCCCAGGGGCGGCCCTGGAATGCCGGAGATGCTCTCCCCCACCTCGGCCATTATCGGCATGGGCCTGGGGAATTCCGTCGCCCTGATTACCGACGGTCGTTTCTCCGGCGGTACTAAAGGAGCCTGTATCGGCCATGTATCGCCGGAGGCAGCTCTGGGCGGCCCCATTGCCCTTCTGCGTGAGGGGGATATAATTAAGATTAACATCCCGGAACATCGCCTGGATATGGAGGTCGAGGAGGATGAGTTAGCTCGCCGCCGTCAGCAGTGGCAACCCCCGGAACCCCGGATAAAGAAGGGATACGCGGCCCGTTACGCCAAAATGGTAACCTCCGGTAGTACCGGCGCGGTGTTAAAAGATTCTTAAAAGTTCATCAGCACCACCATCAGCATAAGCCTGATATTTACATGAACTTTTATAGATTGTCATTGATATCAGCCAGATAACATTGTTGCTGAACTGCTGCAATTTATTTATAAAATATGACGTGCGTTTGATTACTTTCATATATGCCTTTGTCGGCCTGGGATATTTTGTTCTGTCGGCAGTTCCGCTCTGGGCCGGGATGGCTGATATGCCCTGGGAGGTGAAGGCGGATAAAATGTCCCGTTTCACCAACCCTGAATGTCTCGTAGCCGAGGGGCATGTGGTTATGACCCGTAAACAGGGCACGGTGAGCGGCATAACTCCGCCGCCTGCCGCCGCCGCTAAGCCTCTGACTATTCGTGGGGACTGGCTGCGTCTTGAGAAGGGGAATCTCATCAAGGCGCGGGGTCATGTGGTGCTTGATTCCGCCGATGAACATATCACCGCCGAAATGGCCGATCTCAATTTGCGCAATCATACCGGCACCCTGCGCCATGCCACCCTCTACTTTCCTAAACGCCATGTATATTTAGCCGGGGAAGAGGTGACAAAAACCGGGGAGTTAACATATTATCTGCGTGACGGCTGGATTACCAAATGCGATCCGGAGGCTGGGAAATCCCCGCCCTGGAGTTTTGGCTGGAGCCGGGCCCATATTACTCAGGAGGGCTTCGCCCATTTTGTTAACGCCACTCTGCGGGTAAAGGATGTGCCGGTGCTTTATTCGCCCTATTTCGCTTTTTCCACTAATCAGCATCGTAAAACCGGCCTTCTGATGCCGGAGTTTTCCCAGGGCAGTCGTGACGGCAGCGGGGTTCTGGTGCCCTTCTTTATAAATCTTTCACCGAGCCAGGATATTACTCTCTATGGCGGCGGCTTGAGTAAAAGAGGGGTTATGGGTGATGTAGAATATCGCTACGTGCATGATAAAAATTCAAAGGGGATGGTGGCCTTAAATTATCTTCATGACCGTTTAAAAGATACCGCGGCGGATGATTATAAATCTGATGGAATTTACCGAACCGTCAAGAACCGTTACTGGCTGCGCGGCAAGATAGATCACGCCTTTCCTGATGGCTGGCAGGGCCGGGCCGATATTGATCTGGTTTCTGACCGTGATTATCTTCAGGAGTATAGTGATGGACTTCTGGGCTTTACCAAGAGTGATCAACGCTTTAACAAGGTTTTTAAACGCGGTTTTGAATCAAAAACCACCCTTGTTCGTTCCAACACCCTGCAGCTTTCCAGATCCTGGTCAAATATGAGTTTAAACGGGGAACTGCGGACAGTGGATGATACCACCTCAACCCCTTCCACCCATCATCTCTGGAGCCTGCCCCATATTACCTTTAACGGCCGTACTCCTCTGCTGAGATATCAGGCCGGAGCCGGGGCTCTGCGCTCTTTTGCGGAGGCCACGGATATTCTCTGGAATACGGATTTTGTATATTACCGGCAGGAGGCCGGAACAGGGGGGCAGCGTCTTGACCTCCATCCGCAGCTTACCGCCCCTCTGTCCATCAGCCCTTATCTTGAAACCACCGCCACCATGGGAGTGCGGGAGACCTTCTATGATGTCGATGACAAGAGCGGCGGCCCGGCAAAATACGGCAGCGGCATCTTGAACCGTTATCTCTATGATTTTAATCTGGCCACCTCCACCATCTTCATGCGGGATTTTTCTCTTGCCGGCCGGCGGCGTCTTACTCATATAATCCGCCCGCGGATTTCATATAATTATATCCCCTACAGAGACCAGAGCTATCTGCCTAATATGGATGGTATAGATCGTATTGCCGCGGAGAATCTGATAACCTATGGCCTGGATAATGATTTTGACCTGGGGCGGCAGGGTGACGACAGTTCAAGCAGGAGGCTGGCCTACAGCAAGATCACGCAGTCCTATAATATTCGGGAGGCTCATCGGGATTTGAGCGGCCCGGATGATCATCGCCGCCCATTGTCTGATATTGCCATTGAGCTGGGACTTTATCCCCTGCCGGCCTGGAGCATGATCTACAAGACCCAGTGGAATGTCTATGGTCGCGGGATATTGAACTATGAGCTGACCTCTAATTACAGTAATGACAATAAGGATAGTGTGGGCTTTGGCTACCGCTATTATCCGGCCCAGACCATTAATCAGATTAATATTAATTTAATTAAGAATTTCAGCCATGTTTTCTCGGCCCAGGCGATATTTGATCACTCATTGAGCACCGATGAGACTTCGGATGCCTCATTGCGCCTCTTCTATAATCCAGCCTGCTGGTCCATGGAAGTATTGGCCGCCACTGCTACTGACGAGGATTACCGCTTTACTGTACTTTTCAGTCTCGAGGGGGTAGGAAATATAATCGGTTTTAATAAAGCCATGAAGTAGGGGAGGTGGGACAGGTCATGAAATATTTTGATGTCTTTAACGGTGACGCGGACGGTATTTGCGCTCTGCATCAACTGCGGCTGGCCGAGCCGCGCCCGGAGGCTCATCTCATTACCGGAGTTAAACGGGATATTAAACTGTTACAGAAGCTGCTGCCCGGGGCCGGAGCCGGTGATGAGATAACGGTGCTGGACGTCTCTGTATCTTCTAATCACACGGCGCTGCTGGAACTCCTGAATCGGGGCTGCCGGGTCTTTTATGTTGATCATCATTTCAGCGGCGATATTCCTGATACCCCTTTGCTTAACGTTCATCTTGATCCGGCTCCGGAGGTCTGCACCGCCATGATTGTCGACCGGCTGTTAGACGGTCGTTATCGATCCTGGGCCGTGGCGGCCGCCTTTGGTGATAACCTCCATGAGGCTGCCCGCAAGACCGCGGCCGGGCTTAATCTTGCTGAATCAGAGCTTGACACCCTGCGTGAGTTGGGGGAACTGCTGAATTACAACGGTTATGGAGCCTCCCTGGATGACCTGCATTTTCGGCCCGATGAGTTGTACCGGGCTCTCCAGCCCTTTGCTGATCCCTTCGATTTTATAGCCAGATCAGATATTCCGGGGCGTCTGCGGCAGGGGTTTGAGAACGACATGGCCAGGGCCAGGGCCTGTGCTCCCTTAGAGGAAAATGATGCCGGACGGATCTATCAGTTCCCGGCGGCTTCCTGGAGCAAGCGGGTTGCCGGGGTCTTTATTAATGAACGAGCCAGGGAACGTGAGGATCTGGCCCATGCTCTGCTGGTGGATAATGGCGATAATACCTTGATGGTCAGTGTCCGCGCTCCGCTTGCCAATCGTCAGGGGGCTGATGATCTCTGCCTTAATTTTCCCACCGGCGGCGGCCGGCGGGCAGCGGCCGGGATTAACGCTCTGCCCGGAGATCAGAGTCATCGTTTCGCCAGAAAATTTATCGAGGTCTTTGCGTCATGAAAATGAAATTAATCGGCGTTGTCATGGCACTCTGTCTCATTCTGGGGCCGGGCAGTTTAAAGGAGACCTCGGCCGCCGCTTTAAAGGCCGCCGACATGGTAAAAGACGGGCAGGCCATTAATCTGGCCAGCCCCCGTTACACGGCTCTTTTTGAGGAGCTGGTTACTAAATATAAATTTACCCATACCCGGTTGCTGCGTCTATTTTATGGGGTTAAGATCAGCCGCCGGGTGCTGGAATTAATGGATAAGCAGTATGAGGCTCTGCCCTATTATAAATATTACCCCATTTTTGTTAATCAGCGGATGATAGATGAAGGGCGGCGGATGTTAATTCTGCATCGGGCTCTGCTGGATCGGATAGAGAAGGAAATCGGGGTTGATCGACAGATCGTGGTGTCTGTCTGGGGAATGGAGTCCCGCTATGGCCGTCATCAGGGCAGGTTCAAGATTTTTCAGACCTTAAATACCATGTTTGATGCCTATCCCCGCCGCCGGGCTTTTTATCGTCAACAGTTGATAAGTTATCTCCTGCTCTGCCGGGAAAACAAGGTTAATCCTCTGTCCATCAGCGGCTCTTACGGGGCGGCCTTTGGCCAGACTCAATTCATTCCCTCAAGTTTTCGGGAATACGCCGTCGATTTTGATCATGACGGCCGCCGTGATGTCTGGAACTCAGTGCCCGACGTGCTGGCAAGTATCGCCAATTACCTGCACCATTTCCATTGGACTTTAAAGGGCCCGGTCTACGCTGATATAGGGCATGAATTAAAGGCCCCGGCCCTTATTGCGGCTTATAAAAAGGGTCGTAAGGGGCTGGTACCCTGGCAGCAGGTACGCAAACTCCAGCAGGTGGATATTCCCCCCGCGCCGCATAACGGTCTGTTAACTATTGTCGGCCTGGAACTGCCGGATAACGGCATGCGTTATGTGGCCGGCTACCCCAATTTCCAAGCCATTACCAAGTGGAATAATTCCAACCGTTACGCCATGGCCGTGAGTGAACTGGCCCGGCGCCTGATGGCCCCTGAATAACAGGCGCCGGCGGGTAAAATATCGTCATCGTGGAGGAGTCTTTGTTCCCCCCCTCCTCTTTTTTAGCTTCTTCAGATGAATCTGTGGGTAAACTCCAGAGTCTGCAATTTGTCAACTGTGTAATATAATGCAATGCTGTTCCTTGCAATTTATTGCCCCGATGTTAGCGACTCTGCAAAAAATGACGGAAATGTGGCATTTTCAAATGGCCGTAATTTTGTACTTTCTCAGGATGTTGGTGATATAGTTAGCGTAACCAAAAAAGACGGCGTCACATAAGTGACGTCGTCTTAATGCCATGAATATATTCGGTAGAAAATTTATTTTTTTGCTTTACGTCTGCGCAGCCCAACCAGTCCGGCCAAACCGGTGCCGAACAGCAGCATGGTGGCAGGTTCCGGCACCGGATTAGTTCCTGAAATCCCGGAAAAATGTGCATGGGCTGTTCCACTTAGATATCCTGGAGCCGTTGTAGTCACATACATGGTCAGTAAATGAGAACCTGTGGATAAAAATAAATTGTCATATACTCCATGAAAATATCCTGAACTATCAGTATAAGTATTTGTCCAGCCAACTTCTGTGCCGTCTAAATACATAGAAAATTCGTCGCCGGGAACATAGTCATCCCATGCCGTAGCCATGGTCATAACCGAATTTTCAGCAACTGTAATTCCCCAATCTACATCGGATGATGATCCTTCAATACCATTAATTTGGCCAAGGCCTTGCCAGGAAAAATCCCCCGTCCATCCAGAAATTGGATCAATTATAGCGGTTGCACTACTTGTTCCTGCTATGCCGACCATAAATAACCCTACAACAAAACTAATCAACAATTTTTTCTTCATTTTATTCCCCTCCTTTTTTGAATTATCGATACAATAACAAAATACGTCAACGCTCTTGTATGCAGAAAACATGCCGCAAGGTGGAACAAAAGTGAAGAAGGCTCAAGTTGTGTTCTAACATGCTGATTTGTTAAAGTATTTTGTTAATTCAAAAAAATAGCTGTTTGGCTGAATATTGTAAAAATTGTATTTTCAGCCCCATTATTTTCCTATAAAGCGGAAGGAGTTTGAAAGGTTTTCTGAAAGCCGAATTGTGAATAACTGAAGGGTAATTGACTGAAATTATAACGTTTATTGGAAGATGACTTTTGGTAAGAAGGCTCAGCTTTCCGGAAATCAGGATTTTTGCTGGAGTTGTAGATTATGCTTTACCGTTAAGATGATGTGTTATTAACAATCTA
>JBMERE010000014.1:0-60320 GCA_048820955.1 Desulfobacterota bacterium M19
AAAAATATGAAATTAATCATCTATGCGGTCATACTTAGTCTTTTCTCGCTGAATTGGCTTTGTTTTAAATGGCAATTGATCCCCCGATATGTGACCTGGTTTCCTGAATTAGTCTCTTTGCTGATTCTGCCTTATATAATTTTTACTGCTGTTCGGAAGAAGAGCTTTAATTTTAGTTTTAAATATATTGTCTGCATCCTGGTCTTTATCTTGGTCATGATCTTGTCATTTATCTTAAATTCAGTCTCACCGGGGGTCATGTTTTCCGGAATGAGAATTTATTTGAGATATATTCCGTTTTTCTTGTTACCGGCCGTCTGGGATATTTCTGAAAAAGAATTCAAAAGGTTATTGATATTTATATTTGTTCTAATGTGCGCGCAGCTGCCGGTAGTGTTGTATCAACGGTTTATCAAGTACAACACAGCGCTTTCCGGAGATCCTATGGGCGGGACGCTTGGTGCCAATACTTCGGGCGTGTTATCAGTACTTATCTTGTTGGTTTTGTGTGTTTATGTTGCCTTGTACCTGAAGAACCGTATTTCGTTTCTGCCGTTTATTGTTGGTTTTTTTGTTGTCTTTTTGCCAACTACCATGAACGAAACCAAAATCACTTTTGCCCTGTTGCCGTTTTGTTTTCTTATTTCATCGGTAATCGGAAAAACCGATTTGAGAAAAATGGCACGGATCCTCATGCTGTTTCTGGTTATGGCAGTTTCCCTGGTTGTCTTGAAGAATATTTATGATCATTTTCAGATGAAGCGCTGGGAGTACGGAATTACAACTTTTATGGAACAGAAGGGCCGACTGAAGCATTACGCGGATGCTCGTTTAAATCCAATATACAAGACTTTGGATAAAATATCGTCTGATCCGGTATTTTTTCTGTTTGGGGTTGGAGCGGGCAATGCCTCTTCCTCATTCAGCGGCGAGGCAATGAGTGGAAAATATTTGCTGGAGATGTCTCAGGGAGGGAGGGTGGTTGCCGGCATTGTGGTTTTAGCTTGGGAGATAGGCTTTGTCGGGCTGTTTACTGGTTTTGTGCTTTTTTCATTTCTTATTTGGGACTCTTTGAAATTGAGCCAAGAGGATAGCCTGTATGGTGCTGTTGCTCTGGGTATGGTTAGTGTGGTTCTGATGTTTGGGGTAACAAGTCTCTATTTTAACCTGGTTCAGGTTAAGGTGATTAATATTTTGTTTTGGCTCTTTGCCGGTTTTGTTGTTCGGCAGGCGGCTATCTCAGGCGGCCGTGCCAATCCCCCTAATGAGTGGGCATTATGAAGTTTTTCCTGATGGCAGTGGCTTTTTGCCTTCTTTTTTGCCGCCTGGCATTCGCATCTGTTTTTTATGTTGATAAAGATGGCATCGGCGGGGCTTGTAATGATACCAATTCCGGTACCACAACGGCGGCTCCCTGGTGTACGATTGCCAAGGCAAACAACATGGTAAGACCCGGAGATGTCATAAATATTAGGGCCGGTGTCTACGATGAAGTTATCGCTCCCAAACGGAGCGGCACATCAGGGCGCTCAATAGTGTACCGGTCTTTTCCTGTTAATGTCAGCAATAAAGTGATCATCCGGGGGCGGCCGGGTGTGTATCTGGTAGTCAATATCGGTGGTCTCGGCACCGACTGGCAGCCCAAAAGCTATGTTGTTATTGATGGTCTCACAATTAAACGAGGCTTCCCTGAAAAGTTAGGCAATGCCCGGCATAGTTTAATTTCTATTTACGGCCCTAAAAGCAGCCATAATATCATTCGTAACTGTACTCTTATCGGTACGGAGAAGGCTCTTCTTCCAGTATGGAATCACAATGACGGTTTACGGGTGGGTGGTATTTCAATAAGTAGGTCTTCTTATGATTTGATAGAAAACAATACGATTAGAAATATGACTTTTATGGGCATCGTGCTCGGCGGTATGCCGAGACCCCGCTTTACCATAATCCGCAACAATCATATAGAAAACATAGTTCAGGATGGCATTCATATCGGCACCAAAGGAGAGGATGATACCATTCTGGGACTTTTGGTCGAGGGAAACGATATTCATGGCAGTTTGATTTCTGACGGAATTGAGGCAAATGGCTGCTATGCCGCAAAAGCATCGGCTGACTGTACCGGAGTTGCCGGAGTCATTGTTCGCAATAATAGAATTTATAATAATGCGGAAAACAATCTTGATCTCAAGGGAACCAGGTACTGGCTCATTGAAAATAACATTCTTTACGGTTCATCAGGAAACAATAACGGTGGTACAAAAAGGAGGTCTCAGGATCATTGTTATGTACTCCCCTGCGATAACCTTGCAGGTGGAAGCGGCGGCATTACCAAGGGCGGAAATCGCTATTCACGTGATATCATTATCCGGCGGAATGTCGTGTATGACAACCTTGCCGGTATTATCGTCTGGGACAATTATATTATTTATAACAATACTATTGTGAATAACCGGCGCAGTTTTCATGGTTCTGATCAAAAATTTTGCGTTATGGACAATTGCAGCAGAAAACCGCAGTTTCCTGGGTTGTATGGCGGGGGAAAACACGCCGTCATCATTAACAATATTATAGGTGACAATGGATTTGCCATATCCCGCTGGCGTACTCCGGAGTGGCTTATCGACAATAATTTATATTATTGGCCAAGGAAGGAACAGTTTAGAGGCCTCGCGCAGTTTTATGGCAAGTGGAAATGGCAGGCCTTTTCCCTAATTGGTTGGCAGAATTATCTAAAAACTCGGGCCGAGGTGTACGGCAAAGACGCGCATAGCATTGTTGCGACAGTTCCGCAGGATTTGTTTAGCAAGGTTAACTTGCCGCCGGTTGGTGATTATGGGCAGTTTGATTTTAGTCTCTCCGCCCATTCGGCGGCCATTGATGCGGGGCGGCAGTTAACGACGACTGTCGGCAGCGGGGATGGGGCATTGATCCATGTTAAGGACGCACGGTTTTTTTGTGATGGCTATGGTGTAACTGATGGCGACCTGGTGGTCATCGGCAAAAATCCCCCTGTACGGATTAACGGTGTGAATTACACAACAAACGTCCTGATTCTGGCTAAGTCTCTTGCCTGGCAAAAGGGTGACTCGGTCAATCTGCCGTATAAGGGGGCAGCACCGGATATTGGAGCGCGAGAAACGAATTAAGTTAAAAGTCCAGATTAATTGCCGGACTGCTTGAGATCTTTGCTGAATAAATGTACGCGCTCCATGAACGCCCTGAAACTATAAAGTCAGCGGTACGACCATGATCGTATGCGAGAGTGTGGTTTGTGAGGCGTTTATGAATAAATAATCCTCTGGAGAGTTGATTGATGATGAAACAACAATTGGCCACTGAGATGGAAACACCGTGGGACGCGTGTGTTCTGTTGTTGGGATGCGATCGTTCAGGGACAACGTTATTGCAAAATTTGCTTAACGCTCATCCAGAGATCATGATTACTTATGAACAGGGCCTTATATATCCCTTTGAGAGCGTATATCGAGAGCAGGGAGCAGAGGCTGTAGTTCAGCTTGCGCGGGCGCGGGGCCTGCTGAAAGGTATCGGGACTTTCAACGAAGATTCGATACGCCAGTGCTGGGGAGATCAATCTTTCGCTCATCTGATGACGGAGTTGTTTCGGCGGCAGGCACTTAGGCAAGGTAAACGGATATGGGGAGATAAACGTCCGGATTATACTGCTCAGGTTCTCAGGTTAGACCAACTATTTCCAAACGCATTTTTTGTTCATATTGTCCGCGACCCAAGGGCGGTCGCTTTTTCCTGGGCGCAAACGGATTGGGGGCCAATGACTGTGTATCACGCGGCAGAGGCTTGGAAAAAACGCGTGCGGGAAGCGCGGCTGGCCCTGGAATTATTAGAGCCTCACCGATCTATTTCTGTGCGTTTCGAGGAATTAGTGGAAGAGCCGAATGCCGTTCTGATGCGGATATGCGCGGCCATTGGCGTGAGATTTGAGCCCCGAATGCTGGAGCCTGTCAGCAGGGGGAAATCGCGGCTTAATGATCGTCTTGAGCGCTTGCATCCACTTAGAAACCAGCCGATACAGAAACAGATCAAGGATAAATGGCTGGAAAATCCGAAAGTTATAATTTCGCATATCGAGACACTTTGCCATGAGGAGATGTCGAGGTGGGGATATAAGCCTGTTACCCTGTTTAAGCCCCAAATTCCTCTCCTGTGGAAAGTGTTTTATCGTGTACTCAGCCGGGGGAGGCGAAGCTGGCATTACAAAATACGTCCGCTGCTGTTCCCCGTAAGGTGTTAGATAGTTGGCAATCTTTTTATGTGAGTACTCTAATTCATGATGGCGTCGTAAAAAGTCCGATCTACTGCGTTGTGGCGTTTCGACAGACCTGGTATATCGAATTTTTACTTAGCCATCTTTTAGTAAGTGATGGACTTTTTACGAGTCCATCATTCATGAACGAATTTAAAAAAACATTTGGCGGGAAGAGCCCGATCCGCAAATATTTTTCTTGTGCGGACATTATCGGAACAGGCATACGGTGTTTATAATTTCCTGTATTCTGTCGAGTCTGTACTTCCTGTACGTGAGGAGGGAGAAAGGAAGGGGGGGCTGGGGTGCAGCTGAATAGCTTGAATAGTTTCATAGTTTCAAAAAGTAACTCATGAGGGCAACTTCGCGAATTGCCCTGAACTTGGCCAGTAACTGGGTGTTAAAACTGGTTCAAGTAGTGATTGGGCTTATACTTGTGCCATTCCTGCTAATCAAACTTGGTACGGATGGCTACGGCATAATTGGCATTGTCGGCGTTATTGTCAGCATGTCACAACTTACGGATTTGGGGTTGCGGTCAGGGTTATCCAGGCACTTGCTGGCTGCCCGAGCCAAAGAAAATGACAGGCTATTTAATCAGTTAGTCAGTACGGGCTTGATAACCTATTTGGGAATTGGAATAATATCGGCCATTGCGCTGTTTTCTTACGCACCTGGTCTATTATCGGTTTTCAAAATTCCAGAACGTCTGCAGCCTGAAGGACTGTTCCTAATTCGCTACTATGGTGCATGGACGGTACTTTTTTCATTTATGCTTCCACCCTTTACCGCAATACTTCTTGCCTACAACAGATTTGATATTGTCAACGGCATTGGAGGCGTTACCGCTCTCTTGCGTTGTATATTACTTCTTTTCATCCTTACTGTAACTGACTGGGGGTTATATGGTTACGCCATGATCGAAATGGGCGTACAGGTGATTAAGCTCATCTCTTTGCGGATCATGGCAGCGCATCAACATCCTAAACTCCTTATTCTGCCAAGTCTTTATAATAGTGATGCACTACGGATACTATTTTTACTGGGCAGCAAAATGTATATTTTTAACCTTGCCCGTTTTATCAGTACAAAAGCGGATGCAATTATATTGACAACATTTTTAGGGCCTTCGGCTGTTGCTTTCTATAACCCCGGTGCCAGATTATCCGACATGGCAGCGCAGTTTGTTAATGCGCTTCGCTCACAATTATGGACTTTGACAACAGACGCCCATGAATCCAACAACATTAAAAAACTCCACAAGGTTTTGGTCTTGGGCACCAAATACACGGTGCTACTGGGCAGCATTGTCAGCGCATTCCTTTTTGTGTATGCCATGCCGATCATGGAGATTTGGATCGGCCACACTCCTGTCGGAGAGCATTTTACTACCTGCGCCTGGGTCTTGATTTGTTGGACTTTGGCCTACTTTTTTGACTACTTAGGCGGTACTCAGTGGTCGGTATTGCTTGGAATGAATCAACTCAATTTCTTGGTTTATTTAATGAGCGCGTTAGCCGTAATTAATATTCTTATGTCCGTAATCTTGGTTGGATACACTGATCTTGGCGTTATCGGTGTAGTTATTCCCACAGCGATTATTTCGATAATCCGCAGGCCAATTATTCTGTGGCATTGCTCACGTTTAGCAGGCATCAGTCCGTGGGATTACATACATAGCGCATATATTAGGCCTTTAGCTGTCTTTGCCCTGGTCATTGTCAGTGCTGTGATACTGGCAATGATTCTTCCAACTACCTCAATTTGGTGGCTGCTGACATCAGCAATATGTTTAGGCCTGATTTGGATGGCAGGATGCTGGTATATTGGATTTGAGGAAATAGACCGATATTTATTCAAATCGCTGGTGTTAAGATTTGTCGGATCGGTTAGTCCCTGAACCCCCTTACATTCCGAGATGTTATAAAGTCAGCGGTACGACCATGATCGTATGCAAGAGTGTGGTTTATGGGGCGCTGACATTGAGAAGATATTCTGTCTGCAAAAGAAAAATATAACATATTCAAATATGTTCCTGTTGTTTGACTAATAGGTGGGGGAAAATGAAGTTACTGATAATAGGAATAGATGGTGGAGATAAACGGATATTTGAATCATTTGAGATGCCTTTTGTGAATGGGATAATTAAAGGTAATGTGGCTCCTGAGCTAACTTTGGACTTAATGAGCCGTGGATGGGCCGAAATGTTAACCGGTGAGCATGCCAGTGCCACAAAAGCTCTTTACATGCATCCTAAACTGGACGGTACTCGAGAATTTACGACCAAATATGATCGCCATGATTTTGACGAAAATTCCTCCAGGAGCCCTCTTTGGAAGTTGATGCATGACAGAGGGTATCGATTGGGAATGATGAACATACCGACGACTTCCCCGGTCAAAGAAGTGAATGGCTTTCATATAGGTGGAGCGGGCGGTACATTGAAAAATCTACAAGTTCTTCCGCAGGCGTTTTGCTATCCGAGGAAATTAGTTATGCAGCTCACGAAGCTTGGATATGTTCTTGATATGCCCTTCAGGGGGGCTGGTACGGATAAGATTGAAACATTGATGAATCGCCTTAACATAATGATGAGAAAAAGGACGGAAACGTTTATTTCTTTAAGTAGGGAGTATCGACCTGACTTGGGTTTCGTTGCATATAGAGCAACTGCATATACGCAGTATTTGGCAATGAGTGAGATAGAAAGATTTATTGCCACAGGGAAATGCTATTCGTCGATATGGACAGATGAACTATTAAAACACTATTCAAAAGTTGATGAATCAATAAAATTATTACTAAATGAACTATCGCCAGACCATTATATATTGGTTTCTGATCATGGGATGGCCCCTTATAAATACACAGCTAACATAGACGATTTTTTGATTAGAAAAGGATACATGAAAGCCAGACCGTTATGGAGAAGGTCAGTGAAGAGGACTGCCAGTAGGGTGTTTGGGAGAAGAATGAGGAACGTGCATCCAAACTGCTATAAGGCTTGGGGCAAAAAAGATTTTGAAAATGCGCTAGCCTTTGGTCACTATTATGTGAGTGGAATTTTTATAAACGACAAAAAAAGATTTAATGGGCCAGTAGGTGATAATGACTATGATAGATTAGTAAAAGAACTCTGTCAGGCCTTTAATGATATGCCCGAAGCTAACATGCATGATATGAAAGCAAGGCCTTATCGGAGCGAGTTTTGCGGAGAAAAATTTTCTGATCACTTACCTGATATCAAGATAGAATGTTCTGATACGATTTTTTTTACGGGAGGGGATCTTTGCCTCGTTGACAATAATATAAATTATGGACCGGTTAAGAATTTAAATATGGTCACCAGCGGAATGCACACAGGCCAAAAAGGCAGGAATCCCCTTTTTTGCGCTGACCATAGACTTGTCCAACTGATGGAAAAAAACGATCCTACAGATTTGCGACTTGTTTACAACCTGGTGAGCCGTGTGCTGATATAAATATGACAATTAAAAAATAATTGGGCGGTGGTTTTCTACCAAGAGTTAACTACGCAGAAAATTTATATTTCAAATCAAATTTAGCAATTTTTGTAATGGTATACCAGAGGAATAAATGAATCTTGCTTTATTGACATACCACAGGGTGCCAAACTTTGGAGCCAATTTACAGGCTCTTGTTACTATCCGCCAGCTTGCAGCACGCGGCCATGATGTCACCATATTAGACTATATACCCTTGGGCCTTGAATCTGTATACGCAAAGCGGGTGCCTGAAGACCAGCGGGCAGCTCATGAGCAGTTCGTTATAAAAAATATGCGGATTTCAGAACGGCTTAGAAATATGGATGATTGCAAATCATGGTTGATCGATAATGACGTGGATGCGTTCATTGTTGGCTCAGATGCCGTGATGCAGTTAAGACGTGATTCAAAGACCGCGGATTTGCAATTTCCGAATCCATTTTGGTTACCGGCTTGGGCGAAAGAAGTTAAGACAGCAATGATTTCAGGGTCATCAATGGGATGCAGTTATCTTCGGCTGAAACAACCATTAAACCTCGTCCGTATCGCACGTTGTTTACTGGCTTACGATTACATAAGTGTGCGAGATCGTTGGACTCAAAACTTAGTTAGAAATAGTACATTAGGATTGCGAAAACCACCAGTAACTCCAGATCCTGTTTTTTCACTAAACCAAGTGCTAAAGCGCAAAGAAGTTCAACAATTACCAAACGAAGGAATTGATAAACCGTACATTCTTCTTTCTTGCATGAAGGGAAGGTTGTCCGATAAATGGGTAAAAAAATTCGTTGAAATATCTCACGCACATGGATGCGATGTATATGAATTGCCAATGCCTGAGGGCTATGCTGACTTGCCGGTAGATAAGCAAGTCCAATTTCCTTTGCCACCAATTCAGTGGTACCTGTGGCTGAAACATGCGCAAGGTTTTGTGGGGCAACGATTTCATTCAGTTATTGCATGTCTCCACAATGCTGTTCCGTTCGTTACAATCGATTCGTACGGCAACTTGGTCAAAGATGACCGAAAAAGTAAGATATATGATTTATGTGAGAGAAACAGTGTTCTTAAACAGCGAATATTGTATCAGATGGTTAATGACTTACCCCCAACGCAAGCGTGGAGTATACTAAAATCATTCGATATTCAGAACGCTAAGAAAAATGCTGAGGAAATGGCTCATGCAACAGGTGACAACCTGGATCAATTGTTAGCAGCCATCTCCCGTTAAATTGGTTGTAGATCCAAGTCTTTAATTATGCAATTTTCGGTTATCGTCCCGTTATACAATAAATCTCGCAGTATAGGCCGAGCGGTCAATTCAATTCTTGAACAGACCTATGAAAAGTTCGAGGTTATTGTGGTTGATGATGGCTCAACCGACAACGGGGTTACGGTTGTTGAGGATTTTCATGATTCTCGAATACGGCTTGTTCGGCAAAATAATTTTGGTGTTTCTGTTGCTCGTAACAAAGGTATCTCTATTGCAAGTCATCAGTTAATAGCATTCCTTGATGCTGATGATGCGTGGAAACCATGGTTTTTGCAAACGATCACTGAGTTGATAAAACGTCATCCAAAAGCATACTGGTATGCCACAAATTATGAACGACAGAACAAGGGGCGGAAGGTTTCAGGTTTTAAGGGCGTGGCAGATAATTTGGGGGGGGAAATTGATAATTTTTTTGAACTTGCGGTAGATGAATTACCTGTTCATATTTCATCAGTAGTTATCCGACGGGCTATACTTGACAGGGTAGGAATGTTCCCCGTGGGTGTCAAGTATGGTGAAGACCAGGATCTATTTTGCCGGCTGGCACTTTATTATCCGCTTATATATAATTTTAAAGTCTGTGCAACCTACTTTCTTGACAGTGAAAACAGGACTTGCAAGAAGATAATTGTTCCAGAAGTCTGGCCATTTTTAAGAGAATACAAGACATGTTTAACTGAGGTCAATTTAAAGACATCTGAGGCGATTAAAAAATTTGTTGCCCGGCGTTTTCTCACAAGAGCTAAAGCACTCAAGAACGTAGGCAGGTCTGTAGAGGCTATGCAAGCAATTGCTGTTGCAGAACTCACTGGAACATTATATGAACTTTGCCTGAAAACCCGTAAGTATTGCAACAGGCCCATGCCGATAATACGCCTGATAATTAAATATAAATTTTATGCGGGGCGAGTTAGGGGACTTATCCGAAAAGGTTTTTATTAATGAAATCGCACATCAAAATTAGTGTAGTTATTCCTGTATATAATGCGGAACAATATATATCTAATGCATTGGGGAGTGTTTTTGCCCAAACTGTTCAACCTCTTGAAATAGTTGTTGTTGATGATGGATCAACTGACGCAACCCGTCAAGTACTGTCCGGTTATGAAGATAGAATCCATGTTATTACTCAGGATAATATGGGTCCATCTGCTGCCAGAAATATGGGGATCAGGAAAGCCGCTGGTGATTTTATCGCTTTCCTCGATGCTGATGATGAGTGGCTGTCAACTCATCTTGAAAATGCTAATCATGTCTTTTATGCAAACAAAGAGCTCGTTTTGTATGCGTGCAGTTATAAGAGAAGTAGTCAGGATGGTCGGAAAAGGGCCGATCCATACTACTATTCCGGTTTATTGTATGACTCAGTCCATTCAGTAATTACAAACTACTTTCTTGCCCAGGCACAATCCAAGTTTAACCTCGTGCATAGTAGTACTGTTGTCATAAAGCGTGCCGCTCTTTTGTCCACAGGCGGGTTTCACGAAGAAATGAGACATGGGGAGGATCGACTGATGTGGTTTTCTTTAAGTTTAATCTCATGCAGGATTGGATACTCTCAAAGTTGTGGAGGAATTTATAAATATACGGAAAATTCGTTGACCAAACAACTTGGTTATAGTCCTGAAACATTAGTTGGTTACGCAGCAAAAAGGCGGGAGAAGCATAGGCAGGAAACGGAAATCTATCAAAGTTCTGGTGTGTTGCTCGACCAATATGCATTTGAAGCCATTGGGAACATGGTTTTATCAAAAAAGATGAAACTGTTATCTTCTATTACACGAGAGTGGGAATATTTTTTGTGCGTCAGGACTTGGTTGCTTTTAAGATTAGGAATAAAAGTACCGATTTTGGCAAAAATAATTATCAATACAAAAATGTGGATTCGACGGCAGCACAAAAGAGTTCGAGCATTATTGCTCAGAATAGCTCGATTTTGTGGGGTAGTAATCAACTTTAAAAAAAAAATGGAAAAGTAGTTAATGACTGCTGAAGAAAAAATTTCCGTGCACGTTTATCCAGATTCCTCTGGCAGTCATATTATGCAGATATATGCCGGGCTGTATGAGCTGGATGCTGCCGGCAAGATTAAATTGCATTTTTTGAAAAATCCTGACAAGAGACTTGGAAAACCGACTGCTCACAGCCTCTTTCTGGTTATCTCAAATCAAAGATCAGACTGGCGGTGCCTTGTTTGTTTTGATATGCACGATTGCATGGAAATTGATTCGGCCGAGAAACTGCAAGCTTGTGATATCTATTTTAAGAGGAGTTATTCCCAGCCATATATAGAGACGCTGCCTGATACATTGGCCGGTAAAATTTATCCTTTCGGATTTAATTATGCCTGTTGCAGCCATTATGAACGCCGCCACGTTGTTAGCCAGTTAATAAGCCACCATTGCGTAACCGGCAAATTTCAAACAGGTAAGGCTGCCTCCATAAAGACGATCTTGAAAAAATCACTGCGACTATTGTTGCAGGGACAGAGCCGTTTTCCGTTGTATCATGAATTTGAGGAAAATCCTGATAATGCTGGGAATGGGAAGATATTGTTTCAATCAAGGGTCTGGGATCCAGAGGATTCGCCCAGGAATTATCAGCGGGATCCCGAGAAACACCGGAGGTTAAATGAAAACAGGGCCAACACCGTGCGGGCTTTACGATCAGCTTTTGGGGATGTATTCATGGGCGGCTTAGAACCCACGGATTTTGCGGCGCGGCATTTCTCCGACTGCCTGACTAACCTGAAGACGAATAAGGAAAAATATCTGGAACTTGTCAAACAATGTTCAGTCGCAGTGACGACTACCGGACTACATGATTCCACGGGCTGGAAACTACCGGAGTTTGTCGCTGCCAGCAGATGCGTGGTTACCGAACCAATCAAGTATGCGATACCGGGATCTTTTGTTGAGCATCTGAATTATTTTACATTTACTACCCCGGAAGAGTGCGTGAAGGCATGCGGGCAACTTATTGCGGATAAACAACTCGCCAGGTCAATGCGCGAGAGTAATTTTTCTTATTATCACCAGGCTCTTTCCCCTTCGGCCTTGATTTTGGATAGACTGCAGTTCGTGCTGACGAAATTGGTTGGCCAGAGGAAACAATCCAGTAGTGCAGAACATGTGAAGGCAAAATTGTTGGTTAAGCGGTCATGACTGGCGGTCGTGGGAAAAAGGTTTTTACCGGTTCTATTAAAGCGGCTGACAAGCAGGAGCATTTTATGGCGGCGGATATCTTTGTACGGCCTCATATGGGCACGGGGAAACTGGCTGATGCCGAAAAAAAATTGTGTTTTGTTCTTGATAGTTATTGGGGCCAATGTATGGGAGGAGCAGAACTGCAGGCCTGTTACCTGGAGCAGGAAGCCTTGCGGCAGGGATGGAGTACGCATTATTGTTTCCTTTCCAACGGCAGCGATTTTGAAAATTGCTCTGCAACCACTCTCCATCCGATTTTACAAAAAAAGTTTTGGAGCAAGTTGGGGAGCATTAAATATCCATATGTTAAAAAGATGCTGCAGATATTACATGGGATAAAGCCAGACATAATTTATCAGCGGTGTGGTTTGTCCTTTACTGGTATTGCAGCTTATTATGCAAAAAAAAATAACTGCAAATTGATTTTTCATATAGCCCATGACAGAGATGTTCATATAACCTCTTGCCCAAAGCTGCATCCATGGCTGGTGCCTGAAAAAAAAATGATGCAATATGGTATCAGAAATGCGGCAATGATTATTGCCCAGACGCACTACCAGGCAGAGCAATTAACAAAAAATTATGGGCGTAGCGCAGTTGTTATTTCCAACGGACACCCTGTGCCAGATGACTGCCGGAAGGTTTCTTTATCTCCGATTAAGGTTTTATGGATTGCCAACTGGAAGCCTGTGAAGCAGCCGGAAGTTTTTTTTCACTTAGTTGAGGCACTTGGTACAGAAGATAATGTTCATTTCGTTATGTTAGGTCGTACTGCTGGATATGAACAACTGATTAAGAAGGCAAAGGCGTTTGGTATTGAAGTCAGAGGAGAGGTCTCTATGGATAAGGTAAACGAACTCCTTGCCGACAGTCATATTCTGGTCAATACCAGCCGGCAGGAAGGATTTTCTAATACCTTTATCCAGGCCTGGATGCGTCGGGTGCCGGTGGTCAGCCTACAGGTTGATCCAGACAATATACTGCGGCAGGAGAAAATCGGCTTTTGTTCAGGCAGCTTTGAAAAACTTGTGGAGGATACGAACCGCCTGATTAATGGTCATCATTTACGAGACAGCATGGGGCATAGGGCGAGAGAATATGCCGTTAAGCACCATTCATTAAATAATATACGACAGGTGATTGAGGTTTGTAACCGTTTGCGTGAGGAGACCAGCCGTGTTGATTGATCCTCACCTACTATCATGTGTCTGCTCGATTGAGTGGTTGTAAGACATGCCGAGCCAGTGCCGTAACCGAACCAGAAAAAAGCTGTTGATTCTTTGTCAAAACCAATTTGGTTACCACGTTGATGCCTATTATTACTGCAAATATCTCAGGGAGCATTTTGATATAACGTATTTATGCTGGGATTATGGTCTGCCAGAAATATTGATGCCGGAAGTAAATATAATTTTTGTGCCAAGAACCGGCAGTATTGTGGCTCGATATAGCAGATATTTATCAGCGGCATTGTCGGAAATTAGAAGAGAACAATATGATATCCATTTCATAAAATACTTCCGGGCCTGTTTCCTGCTAAAGGTATTTAATTTTCAGAAGCAGTTTGTTCTGGATCTAAGAAGCGGGCATATCAGCGGCAGGGTTGTTAACCGATATGTTTTTGACCTCCTGACAAGAGGGGAAACATTATTCTTCCGCAATATTACTGTGATTTCAAAAAGCCTGGCCAGGAGGTCTGGCCTGGAGAAGAGGGCAATAATCCTGCCCCTTGGCGCTGACAGGCTATCTCGTACCAAAAAGACTTTTGAGTCTCTTCGGTTGTTATATGTGGGTACATTAACTGAGCGGAATATTAATCAGACGCTGCTTGGTTTCATGAAATTTTATAATGAGTTTAAAGATAGGATTGAGACGCATTACACCATCATTGGAACTGGCGTTTGTGATGAAGAAGATAGACTGCGAGCAATAGTCAGGTCAAAAGGCTTGTCTACAGTAGTGTCCGTTCTTGGCCGTATCCCGCACGACCGGCTTAAACCATATTTTGATTCTCATAATGTGGGCGTTTCCTTTGTGCCGATGACCGATTATTTTGACGTTCAACCAGTCACCAAGACCTTTGAATACCTGCTGTCAGGTATGCCAGTGATCGCAACCGCGACGTCAGAAAACAAATTGGTTCTAACTCACGATAACGGGGTATTGATTGAAGACTCTCCTCAAGGATTTTATCTGGGCCTGAAGCTGCTGTCTGAAAGGGCTTCTTCTTATAACAGCGGCATGATCGGTCGTGAAGCGTCTAAATATTTATGGACATTCATAGTAAAGAATTTCCATAAATATCTTGAAGAGAATTGTGCCTCTCTCTAATTGGACAATATAAACTAATCGATAAGGCGTAATTATGATGAAAGCTAATCTTCCATACTATATATGGCGAACAGCCAATTTACTTTATGGGATAAGGATTCCAATTTTGCCTTTTATCATTCAGCAAATCCTCAGATTTGGTTTTTGCTGCTTTATTCCTTATTCCACAAAAATCGGGAAAAATGTTCATTTTGGTCATTTAGGTATGGGAGTTGTTCTACATGAGAAAGCTGTAATTGGCAGCAATGTCAGAATTGATCAGCATGTAACCATTGGCGGCCGAGTGGGACCAGGTACCCCAATAATTGGGAATAATGTTCGAATTGGAGCAGGTGCCAAAGTGTTGGGCGGGGTGCGAATCGGTAATAATGCCCTGATAGGTGCGAATGCGGTTGTGATTCAAGACGTCCCCGATAACGCGACAGCGGTCGGAGTGCCTGCCAGGATTATTATCAATGAATGACTGAGCACCTAAATTTAACAGAAAATGGCCAGTTTTGTTCATTAATATCCAGGGGCCGCAAAGTTTATGAAATTATTATTGACTACGCCGGCACTGAACGATCAGGGAGGTGTGGCAAGTTATATTAATTCAGTCATGCCTTTTCTGGGCAACAGGCATGACATTCATCGCTTTGAAATAGGCAGGACAAGGAGCAAAAGCGGTATCTTGCACCCCGTTGTTGATCAGATAGGCTTTCACCGCCTTATTTCTTCAAAACAATTTGACATATGTCAGGTTAATCCTTCTCTGAACGCAAAGAGCTTTATTCGTGATGGGCTTTTTGTGTGGCAGGTCAGGCGGAAGGGGCTGCCGGTTCTGGTCTTTTTCCATGGTTGGCGGAAAGATTTTGAGCAGAAAGTTGCCGGAACATATCTTCCTTTTTTTAGAAATACCTTTGGCCGGGCGGATGCCTTTATCGTGCTTGCAAACGAGTTTAAAGAGGTTCTCCGGCAGTGGGGGGTAAGGCAGCCAATTTTTCTTGGTACTACAACCGTAGAGGAATGCTTACTGGATGGCTTTTCCATTGAAGACAAGATAAGGCGGGTTCGGCAGGCCGAAAAAATTAAAATCCTCTTTCTTTCTCGTCTGGAACGGAGAAAAGGGGTGTTTGAAACCGTTGACGCGGTAAGCGATCTCAGCGCGTGGGGCTATCCGGTTATTTTATCCATTGCCGGGGATGGTTCTGTAATGGCGGAGCTGCGTCAATATATCTGCACGAAAAAACTCCCAGAAAACACTATTCGTCTGCTTGGTTATGTGAAAGGTTCGGAGAAGAAAGCCGCCTTTGCTGATAACCATATTTACTGCTTTCCAACCCGTTATGGAGAAGGTCTACCTACCTCCGTCGTCGAGGCAATGGCCTTTGGTATGCCGGTGGTGACCTGCCCGGTTGGCGGGATTGCGGATTTTTTTAAGGACGGCGCTATGGGGTATTTATGGAAAAGGAATGAACCTGAATCCCTTGCTGAACTGTTGAAAAATCTTATTGACGCGCGGGGAAAAATTACTGAATTTGGCCGTCGCAACCATGTTTATGCAAAAGAAAATTTTATGGCTTCCAGGGTGGCGGAGAGCTTAGTGAGTATATACAACCGCATCCTGTATAATCATAGCGCTGATAAAATTTAATCAGGTGGTTTCTCATGAGAGTAACTTTGTAACTGCTTGAATTCATTAACTAAAAAAGAGGCGTAAGAACTGTTTAGTGAAGCGCGAAGTGTTGCAGGAAAAATGTGTTATTTTACCAAATCTTTAATGGCTGTTCACGCGTAAGCGACAAACGAACCACACCTTGACATTTGCAATACCCCCAGACTGTAAGCGATTCAGGGACTACACTCTAACATACAATCATAGTCGTACCGCTTATCTACTAACCGCTCAGGTGAAGGCTTATACCTCTCTTCCATACCCTTTTGATGAAAAATCGCACGCTTAAAAAACTCTCCTGGTACATCAATCGCCTCTCGAAAATGTCGCCGCCGGAAATATTGTATCGGATAGCACATAAATTCGCTGAAAGGCGAGACAAGATGCGCTATCTGAAAGAACCGCCTTCAGGCCCGCAGTCAGTAATATCCGCGATTTCCCCCAAACTTTTTGAGCTGTGCGCCGTATCCCGTGCAGAACTAAACACGGTGACTCGGGGTAGACTTGGGGAGGATATTGCGGCTAAGGCGGATGCCGTTCTTGCCAATAGGGTTAATATCTTTGGCATTAATTATGATTTTGGGGAAAAGATCGACTGGCATCTGGATGTAAAAACTGGCCGGTGCTGGCCACTTCACTTCTGGGCGGATGTCAATATTCGTGAAGGCTTGACTATTGGCGGGCCAAAGTTTGTTTGGGAAACGAACCGGTTTTATGGTCTTTATTCCCTGGGCCTGGCTTGGCGCTTGAGCGGTGAAGAACGTTATGCGGCTAAAATTTTTTCACTTCTCGAAGGCTGGCTGGCGGCGAATCCCTATCCCCTTGGTATCAACTGGACAAGTGGTATCGAGCTTGGAATTAGAATAGCCAACCTGATCTGGGCAATTTCAGCCCTTGCCGGCCGACCGTTTTCGAAACGCGAAACGGAACTTGTCAATTACTTTGTATGGCTCCATAGCCGGCATCTATATCGTTACCCGTCAAAATATTCATCTAACAACAATCACGCTGTTGCCGAGGCCTTTGCCCTCTTCCTTACAGGCCTTTTCTTCCCTTATTTTAAAGAGGCGTCAAAATGGTTGAATTTTGGCCGACAGGTTCTCGACCGGGAGGGGCGGCACCAGATTATGAAGGATGGCGGCAGTTTTGAGTACACAACTACCTATCTCTCTTTTGTCTTTGATTTTTTTCTCCTCTATAAACTTATCTGCGATAAAAACAAAATAACCTATGACCCTATAATTAATACACGGCTCGCACAGTCTTGCGAGTTTGTGCAAGCGCTTATGGACTCTGGTGGGAATATGCCAAATATCGGCGACCAGGACAGCGCTATTCTAATTGACTTTGGTATTGATAATTTAACAAATTTTAAATCAATTCTTAATATTGGGGCGATATTGTTCGCTCACTCGGGATTAAGGCCGGATGATTGGCCGGATTTTAAAACAAAAATATTATTGGCCGATGAGTCCTGTCCCGTAAAGGTCGGCGGTCTAAAAGGCGGCAGTTATAAGCCGGGGTATGCCAGGAGGTACTCCGTCAGCTATAGGTTGCTTAAGGAAAGTGGTCTGGCCGTGATCCGGGGAATGGTGAGTAATAAAGAGTTTGTTTTCGTCGGCAACGCAACGCCTCTGGGGATGCCCCCTTTATACGCTCACGGACATCTTGACGCCTTGAGTTTTACATTTTCGTTTGCCGGCCTTGAGCTGCTGGTGGATCCCGGAACTTATCTTTATCATAGCGGCGGCAAATGGCGCCGTTATTTTCGCTCCACCGCGGCCCATAACACAATCAGGATTAATGAAACCGATATGGCTGAACAGGTGGCTGACTTCATGTTCGGGAGATCGTACGCAATTACGGAACATTCATTAAACGGGAACAGCGGAGAAATTGTCTGGCAGGCCGGACATGACGCTTACCTCGATTGTGCTGTACCTGTTTCGCATGTGAGACGGGTGGTGTTTAAGCGGGCAGCCGGAGAATTCGCAATTATTGATTATTTAGATTCAAGAGGGGCCTACCTGCTTGAGCAGTATTTTCACTTTCATCCAGAGTGCTTGGTGACGACTGCCGGAAGCACGGTAACTATTGAGAGAGGAAACGTTAAAATGGAGATGTCTTGTGACTGGCGGCTGCGGCTTGAACTTTTTAAGGGCAGTAAGACTCCCATTCAAGGCTGGTATTCCCCGTCCTTTAACCGTCTTGTGGAGAGCTGTTCGTTGGTGTGTAAGGGGGATATGACCGGATCGGTGGAACTGAGAACCATAGTCACGATTTTGGCTCAGGATTAAACATTATTAAAGCCCATCACTAACTAAGCGTTTCGGGGACACCTGCTGCACGTTAAGCCCACTTGGTGGTTTTGCCGGGAGACAGATTAAATTTTTCTTGCTTCAGCAAAGGGGCTGAATTTTTTTCGTGTTGTTTCAGCGAAAAGCATTTTGTTCCCGAACCGAAAACCGGGGAAAATAAAATCAGTCCCCTTAGTACCGTAAGTTACATTGATATTAAGGAATTGCGATGAATATAAGCATATTTGGGATGGGCTATGTCGGCGCGGTTTCGGCGGCCTGTTTGACCAGAGAGGGGCATCGGGTTGTCGGCGTTGATCCGGTGCGGACAAAAGTTGATTTGATTAACCAGGGGCGCTCGCCGATTATTGAAAAAGAAGTCGACGAAATAATTAATAAAGCGGTTACGGAAAACAGGTTGCGGGCGACAGTGGATATGACGGCGGCGGTTTTTGAAACACAGGTGTCTTTTGTCTGTGTTGGAACGCCGGGCCAACGGAATGGTGATCTGGATTTAAAATATATCCGCCGGGTATGTGAAGAAATTGGCGCTGTTATCGGCAAAAAGAAAGAGCGGCATATTATTGTGATTCGTTCAACCATTCTGCCGGGAACTATGCGTAATGTTGTACTTCCTCTTCTTGAGGAGGCTTCCGGAAAAAAAGCGGGGAAGGACTTTGGCGTATGCAATAACCCTGAATTCCTGCGGGAGGGAACTGCGGTATATGATTTTTATAATCCGCCGAAGACGGTAATCGGCGAAACCGATGTGGACAGTGGCGATTTACTTGCTTCAATTTATAGGAAACTGGACGCCCCGCTTATCCGTACGGATCTTGAGACCGCCGAGCTGGTGAAATATGTTGATAACGTTTGGCATGCCCTGAAGATTGGTTTTTCTAATGAGGTCGGCAATATATGTAAAGAGGCGGAAATCGACGGCCATAAATTGATGCGCATTTTTTGCCAGGATACCAAACTCAACATTTCTCAATATTATATGAAGCCGGGGTTTGCCTTTGGCGGTTCGTGCCTGCCTAAGGATTTGCGGGCCCTGGTCTACAAGGCTAAAAACATGGATCTTGAGCTGCCGATTTTAAATTCCGTCTTGACCAGTAATCAGCTGCAGGTGGAAAAAGGCATAAAAATGGTGCTTGCCAAGGGGAGTAAAAAAATTGGTGTACTCGGTTTCAGCTTTAAAGCTGGTACCGATGATCTCCGGGAAAGCCCGGTGGTTGAACTCATTGAAAGACTCCTTGGCAAGGGCGGCGATATAAAAATTTATGATCGCAATGTGAATCTCGCTAAATTGGTTGGGGCCAACCGCGATTATATTCTTAACCATATCCCTCATATTTCCAAAATGATGGTTGACAGTCTTGCTGACGTCATGGAGCACGCTGAGACTATTGTGGTCGGTAATGGTGATCCTGAGTTCAGTAATATTCTTGACCATATCAAGGATGGTCAGGTTGTGGTTGATCTGGTACGAATTTGCGGTCGAATGAGTGAAGAGGGGAAATACGATGGCATCTGCTGGTAAAAAAAAAGGTATTCTGATCATTGTTGAAAATTTGTCGCTGCCCTTTGACAGGCGCGTCTGGCAGGAGGCCAATACCCTGGCTGAGGCCGGATACAAGGTGTCGATCATTTGCCCGGTGGGAAAGGGGTACGAAAAGCGTTATGAGGAGATCAACGGCATTTTCATCTACCGCCATTCCCTGCCCCATGAGGGCCAGGGAATGCTGGGGTATCTCGCTGAATATTCAGCAGCCCTGTTCCATGAATTCCGTCTTTCGTTAAAGGTGTTTTTCAGGCACGGATTCGAGGTGATTCAGGCTTGTAATCCGCCGGATAATATATTTATAATCGCTCTTTTTTATAAGATATTGGGGAATAAGAAGTTTGTTTTTGACCATCATGACATCAATCCTGAATTATATATCGCCAAATTCAGGAGGAAGGACTTTTTATATAAAGTTATGCTTCTATGGGAGCGGCTAACTTTTATGAGTGCCGATTTTTCCATCGCGACTAACGAATCTTATAAGAGAATAGCTGTCGAACGTGGTCGGATGGATCCCGACAAGGTCACAGTAGTGCGGAGCGGCCCATGCTTGGAGAGAATGAAAGTTGTTGAGCCTGACCCGTCCTGGAAAAAAGGCAGGAGGTACGCGGTGGGCTATGTCGGGGTAATGGGTAAACAGGAAGGGATTGATCATCTTCTCGAGGCGGTACGCTATATTATCTATGAAAAAAACAGGAAAGATATTCAATTTATTATAGTGGGAGGCGGAACTGAACTGAAGGCCATGAAGGCTATGAGTTCTTGTCTTGGGGTGGATAATTATGTCACCTTCACAGGGCGGATTCCGGATGAACTATTGCTGAAGGCCCTTAATACGGCGGATGTCTGCGTGAATCCTGATATTGTCAACGAGATGAATGATAAATCCACGATGAACAAGATTATGGAATATATGGCTCTGGGGAAACCTATTGTCCAGTACGATCTCACAGAGGGGAAATATTCAGCCCGCGAGGCGAGTATCTACGCTGAACCTAATAATCCGCAGGATATGGCGGCTAAAATTCTCCTGCTGCTGGATAATCCAAGGCTGCGCAAAAAAATGGGCGAATTTGGATACAAGCGGGTGCGGGAAGAACTCCATTGGGGGATTGAGGCCCCGAAATACCTGAATGTGTATGAGCGGCTTTTGGAACGAGGCGGGTTAGAGGTATGTGTAAATTAATTGTTTGCCCATGGGTGATGGATTTGTAGGTATTCAGCGCGGGCTGCAAAATTACTTGTAACTGTAACATAGTAAAAATAAGGGCGTAAGTGTAATGCTAAAGAATTATATCCGGTTAGCTTCAGTTGTTTCGATGGTTTTTTTGCTTTGCGGCACCGTTAAGGCATATATCTATACCGCTGGGGACTGGGATGGACAAGAGCCGCCTGTCGCAGACGGTGGTTATTTATCAGGGGCTTTTGCCAGCCCTGTTCCCTTTACGAGTTCACGGAGTGCGCTCATATACAACGAGGCTTCCCCTCACCTCGAGTTTCAGGCATGGAACATAGATCTTCGGCGGACAATTGTTTTCCCGCACCAGCCGGGTAGCACCCTGCCATTTTTTTCTGACGACTATATCACGCTGTACCAAGGGATGGAATTGGGCTCCCCAGGTGACGCTTGCCTTGGCGGGTAATACTGGGGGGGCGCGGGGCAGTTTAGTAGTACTACGAATGTTTCGATTTCCACCTCCTGGTATTCTGATTCTGGCAGCTGGATTATTGACGGTTCCAATATTATGGATTTTCCTCTTAACTCGTCGGATCTGGTTGTTAGTTCCGCTGTGCCAATTATGCCGACTCAATGGTTATTAGGGTCAGGCCTGGTATTTTTGCCCTGTTCCGGAGGCGTTATTCGAGATCAGGGGTGGAACCTGTCGGAACAGTCAGCTGATTAGTAAACCTTGGAACGGACTAAATGTTGAGAAATGAAAGCAGAGTTATCCAGTTTATCCTGCCGCTGTTGATCCTTGCAAGTTTTTTGCTCTCATATCAGGGGCAGTTGGCGCATCTAACCAGGCGCTGGCACGGCGGTGATAATGATTATTGTCTGTTGATTATCCCTCTTTTTTTATATCTGTTATGGGAGAGACGCGCCGATTTTTGTTTTAGGGACTTTTCCTGGTCTTGGACGGGGGTAGTGATAGCGCTATTTTCCAGTATGCTGATTATGGCAGGTGAGTTCGGCTCCGTGGAAACCCTGACCTATCTTGGTTTTTGGGTGGCCGCTGTCGGCTTAATCTGTTTGCTTTACGGGGGAAGAACCAGCCGGTTGATCTTCCCCATTATAATTCTTGCCTTTATAATTCCACAGCCGCCATACATTAACAGGTTGTTAACATTCCAGTTGAAGATGTACTCATCTTCTCTGTCCGTCGTGCTGCTGCGATTGTTTAATGTCAGTGTAATGCAGGATGGTAACATCATAGATTTGGGGATCAGCCAATTACAGGTAGCGGATGCCTGCAGCGGCCTGCGGTATTTCATGCCGATGCTGCTTATGTCCCTGATTGTCGGGCATTTAATTAATAAAAGCTTTTGGCAGAAAGCGGTTCTAATCTCTCTTGTCGTGCCGTTGTCGATATTAATTAACGGCATTCGGATCTTTGTCGCTGGGATGTTTACGGTTAATGGACATGAGGAGATGGTTACTAATTTTTTTCACGATTTTTCCGGTTGGCTGGGATTCATGATTGTGGCGGGCTTGTTAGCGTTGTTCGCTATTCTTTTGAAAAAGAGCGGCCGCCGCCGGAGGGTGGAGAGAAAAAAGTCCTGCTATGCTGTTCCTTCCCGGCCTGGTTTGACCCGGCCGGTATTGCTAAGTCTTATCCTCTGTCTGCTTTTTATCGGCACCAGCTGGGTCGTGACGCAGGGAAATGTCGCCAGGCGGATTCCCGAGAGGCAGAGTTTTGCCAACTTTCCCATGCGGATCGGTGATTGGCAGGGTAAAAGAAGCTATCTGAGCGCCAATATTCTTAAATCACTCCGGGCTGATGATTATGTGCAGGCCTATTATCGTAATGCGGCACAACACAGCGCCATTTATCTCCTTATTCCTTATTATCGCTATCAGGGGACAAGGCACACGGCTCACACTCCCCAGTCCTGCCTGCTGGGCGGAGGGTTCTACATGCAGTCTTCCCAGAAGCGGACTGTTAAGGTGGCCCCACATAAGGTGATTCAGGTAATGGCAATGAAGATGGAAAAAGGGGGCCGCAAGGTGCTGGCCAGTTATTTTTTCCTGGAGCGCGGCCGGGTTGTCACCAGTCCCTGGCTCAATAAATTTTATCTCATGTGGGATTCTTTTACCAAGGGTCGAACCGATGGTGCCCTGGTAAGAGTTGAACTGCAAATGTCCGATTCCATGTCCTATGAAAAGGCAGGCTCTGAGCTGGATGCCTTTATCCGGAAGTTGTGGCCCCATCTCATATCTTATGTCCCGTCTTAATCTTTCGTATCTACCTTAAATGGTTGCCTTAAACTTTAATCAAATCCTAAAACAATGTTAATCGTTCATTAATGTGGCTCGGTTAATAGTGTGCCTTGTTGGATCGTAAGCGCCTCGATAATACCCCTGTATATTGGGGGGGGGACTTAAGTGCGTGCAGCAGGGCGTTCATGGAGCGTTTACGTTGGATTTAACCGGCCATGCGGCTTAATAGTTACGGTTACGAGTTAAGGGTAATTTGCAGCCCTCGTTGAATAGTTACTGCGGCGGCAGCATTATTTTCTTAAGGAAGGGTGATGATGTTACAGCAGCAGGTAATCATTCTTAACAATGTCCGTATGGCCATAGACGCCCTTTGCATTATTTTTGCCGGGTACATTGCCTATTATCTGCTCCCTGTATACTTTTACGGTGCCCGGCCGCCGAACGGCCGGGCTTTTCTAAGTTCGATCATGGCGGTTATGTTTCTTAACAATTACATCATGGGCCGGGTGGGCTTGTATAACGACAGCAGGCCGTCTTCTGTTCTGGAGATGCTGCGCAAGGTTCTGCAGGCCATTTTGATCGATTTTATATTTCTGGCCGGTATCTCTTTCATGCTGCCGGAAACTGGTTTATCCCGTTCATTTTTAATTATTTTCGGGGCGGGCAGCTTCGTTCTGATGGTTATTGGCCGTTTAACCGAGGAATTTTATATAACGTACCATATTGGCAGTAGCTTTAATACCAGGGAAATACTCATTGTCGGTAATGAAGGCCGGGGCCGGTTGGTTGCCGGTCTGATGGAAAAGCAACTCAGCTGGGGGCATAAGGTTATTGGTCGGCTGCGGGTTAACAGGGAAGACAATGACAATGAAAATGACAATGAAAATGGTGTGCTTGGCAGTCTGGAGGAGCTCCCCCGGATTCTGAAAGAAAATGCTATTGACGAGGTTGTCTTTGCCATGAGCGGTGACCGTTCGGTAAACCTTGGCCGCTATTTGGCGGTCTGCCGGCGGGTTGGAATCCCGGCTCGTATTCTGCCGGCTCTCTGGCAGCCCGGCAATATGGCCCTTTCAGTTGAGCGCTGCCAGGGAGTGCCTTTTCTGACGGTGCCGGCGGCAAATATAAACGCCACCGGAATGCTGTATAAGCGCATGCTGGATATAGCTGGTTCCTTCGCGGGCTGTCTATTGTTGTTTGTTATGCTGCCCGTAATCAGCATCCTCATCAAGATTGATTCTCCTGGGCCTGTCTTTTTCCGTCAGTGCCGCATCGGTCAGAATGGCAGGGTTTTTTCGCTCTTTAAGTTCCGCACTATGGTGAATAATGCTGAGGAGATGAAAAAGCACCTGCTCGCTGATAACGAGATGAACGGTGCCATGTTCAAGATGAAAGATGATCCCAGAGTGACCAGGATTGGGGCCTGGCTGAGAAAGACCTCTCTTGATGAGTTCCCTCAATTCTTCAACGTGCTGCGCGGTGAGATGAGTCTGGTCGGCACCCGGCCGCCGACATTGGATGAGGTAAAGGATTATGAGGAATGGCAGCGGCGGCGGATCTCCGCAAAACCTGGGATTACGGGATTATGGCAGGTCTCGGGCCGCAGTAAGGTAACCGATTTTAATAAAGTTGTGGAACTTGACTGCCGTTATCTCGACAACTGGCGGTTCAGGGATGATCTAAGGATTATTTTGCTGACCATTCTTGTCATATCGCAGCGCAAGGGTGCTATGTGATTGGTAGTAAGAATGGCAAATTGTGGATGTGGCTAAAGTAACGTCAACCGGGGTAAAGAGATGAAAATGAGAAAATCATTCGCAGTACGGCTGCTGTGTGTATGCCTGCTGTTCTCTGTCGCGGCCTGCGGCTCTAAAGAAGACAAGGTGCGGAAATTCTACAGCCGGGGGCAGACTCTCTATGAGCATGGGCACTATGTAAAGGCGGCGTTGGAATTTAAAAATGCTCTGCAGATTGACCGGAAGTACGCCAAGGCTGATTATATGCTGGGCATGATTAATCTGAAGCGGGGTAAATTCCAGGCCGCCTTTAGCCGTTTTAAAAGAACCGTAGATCTGGATCCTGAAAATATCGGGGCCAGGTTGGAGATGGCCAATCTCTATATCTCGGCTGGAACATTGGACAGAGCTGAGGAAATGTTGTCATACATACTTAACAAGCAACCTGACAATGAACGAGCTCTGCTTATGCGGGGAGCGGTGTTGCTGACGCAGAAGGGGCCGAAGGCCGCTATCCGGCATCTTGAACGGCTCAGGCAGAAGGGGGATAAAAATGAGCAGCTTTTTGTCCTGCTGGCCCACGCCTATCAGCGTATCAAAAATGTAAAAAAAGATGAAGAAATCTTGCGGGAGGGGATAGGCAAAAATCCAGGGACTATAATGCTGCGGCTGGGGCTGGCTGAGAGGCTGGATAAAAAGGGGCGGCCGGCCGAGACGCTCTCATTGCTGAAAAAGGTGATAAGCCTTGCCCCTGACAAAGCGAAATATAAGTTTATTCTGGCCGGTTTTTATATTGAACGGAAAAAAGATAAGGAGGCTGAGGTTCTCCTTGACAAACTTATTGCTGCGAGCGGTGGTGATCAAGCGCGGATGTGTACTAAAGTAGCGCGCTTCTTCCAAAGCAAGGGTCTTGACGAGATGGCGAAAGCGGTTTTGCGGCATGGAATCAGGGAGCAGCCGCAAGGCACTTTGCAACGGCGGGTGCTGGCCGCTATTTTGCTTGATGAAGGTGAGGTCGGTCAGGCCCTTGGAACTCTGCATGAAAATCTTAAGATGGGTTTGGATGACTCCGATGTCGGTATAATCGCCACTAAGGTCGGACTGGCCGGGATCTATCTGCGCCAAGGGGAATTGGCTGAGGCTGGCAGGCTGGTCGGCGAAGTCATCAAAGAAAGTCCCAAGAATATAGACGCGCACTACCTGAAGGGCAAGTTAGATATACTGGATGGCAATTATGTTGGAGCGGTGGCTGAATTTCGTACAGCGCTGTACGAGCGGCCGGATAACATTGCCTATCATCTGAATCTTGTCCAGGCCTATCTCTTCAATAATGAGGCGGAATTGGCTCTTGACGCCTTAAAAAAAGCGGCTAAGGCCTTCCCGGATGCCAAAGAGGTTCAGCAGCGTCTGGTGTCTCTTCTCTCCTCCCGCGGCGACCATCGGGGGGCGCTGGAGATTGCCGAAAAGCTGCATAATCGCCATCAGGATGATCTGGGAGCTGCGGCTCAACTTGCTGATCTGCTGGTGACATCAGGTAAAGTGGATGAGGCGGAAAAACTTTATCAATCTTTAAAAAAGAATGATAAAACAGCACCCTTCGCCTATTTACGTCTTGCCCAGATTTATGCCTTTGCCGGTAATCGGCAAAGGGCGGAGGCTGAGGTGCGGCAGGGGATGAAAAAATACCCCGCCGCCGATCAACTGCTGGCGATGGCCGTCCAGCTCACCGGTAAAAACCTTAGCCGGGCTCTAAAACTGGTCAGCACTCGTCTGGCTGATAATGAAAAAGATCCCATCGCCCATAACCTGGCAGGCACGATCTATGCTCGGCAGAAAGATGCCACCAAGGCCATGCAGCATTTTAAGCGGGCCGCGGTTTTGGCCCCCCAATGGCCCAAGCCGCTTAATAACATGGCAATTTACAGCCTGCAACTGGGTGATAAGGGGGAGGCGGTTGCCTTTCTGCAAAAAGCACTAAGCTTAAATCCGGCCAACCGGGTTGCCTTTAACGCCCTTGGCTCACTTCGTGAACGAAGCGGTGAATATGACAAGGCGATCTCTATTTATGAGAGGGCCTTAAAGAAGAACCCGAAGCTCTGGGACGCGGCTAATAATCTTGCCTTTCTCCTGGTTGAGACGCGGGGCACGAAGAAGGATATTGACCGCGCCTATTCCCTGGCCAAGCAGGCTCTCGAGTTGAATCCGGAGGCACCGGCAGTGCTTGATACCCTGGGCTGGGTGTATTACCGGCAGGGGCGCAATAAGCTGGCACTTTCTCATCTTCGGCTGGCGGTTAATAAACTGGAGAAGGTTCCGGCAATAGTGCGTTACCACCTTGGCATGGCTTTATTGAAAAATGGTAAAAAGGGCGAGGGGCGCCGCCAGTTGCAAAAGGCACTTGCGGAGCAGAAGGATTTTCCCGGCCGCCATAAGGCTAAAGAAGAGCTACAGGAGATATTATGATTATTGAACAAAGGGGAATGGGTTGGATGACTACATTTCGGCTGGTGCTGCTGGTGCTGTTGGCGGTGCTTTCGGTAGTCCAGGCCCCGCAGGCCGTGTCTGCCGAGGCTGAACTGCCGCAAGCCCTCCTTCCACCCGCTTATCGTATTGGGCCGGGAGATATTTTGGCGATTACGGTGTGGAAGAATGACAACTTGAGCCGGGTCGTGCCGGTACTGCCGGACGGACGCGTCTCACTGCCGCTGTTGGGTGAAATTGTCGCCGCCGGCAAAACGGTAAGTGAGTTACAGGCTGAACTTACCAAAAAATGGAAAGAGTACGCCGCCAATCCCGTGGTGACTGTAACCGTTAATCAAGTAAACAGCTTTCTGATTTATATAATCGGCAAGGTTAATTCACCCGGTCGTTTTCAGCTTAACTCACAGACCTCCGTGCTGCAGGCCCTCGCCATAGCCAGTGGCTTGAATCCTTTTGCTCAAGGTGATGAGATCAAAATATTTCGCCGCCGGCGGGGGAAGATGGTTATCTATCCTTTCGATTTGGACAAGGTCGAAAAAGGGGTAGGGCTCAACCAGAACATACTGCTTATGCCCGGCGATGTTATCGTTGTGCCATGAATTAAGAATGCGGCGGGACGATCATAAAAGTCGCCTCATTGGGCCGGTGTCTATCGTCTGCTTTCTGGCCCTTGTCACGCTCAGTCTGTTAGAGCCGGCGTTGGCAGGAGCCGCAGAGTGGAAACTGGTTCCTGATCTTGGAATTAAGGAGGAGTACAATGATAATGTGCTCTTTGTCGAGAATCCGGCGGGGGGAGAGATGATTACCACCCTTGACGGCCGTCTGACGGCGTTTAGGCGTACAGCGCGAAGTTCTGTTAAAATGTCGGGTTCTCTTGCGGCTGTTCGTCATGCCAAATCGTCTTACCTGGATGCCTGGGATCAGAATTACAGTTTGTCTCTTAATCGGCGCATGACGGAGCGGCTGCAGATGGGTATATCCACATCGGTTGCCAGGGACTCCAGGGCGGATCGTTATCTCGACGAGGGCGGCCTGGTGACCGATATCTCTAACCGCTGGCTGGAGCAGGTACAGCTAAGCAGTAATTACGTCTGGTCAGAAAAAACCAGTAGCAGTTTCAGTTACGCCTTCTCGAATCAGCACTATCAAGGGAGGGCTCAGGGAGCGAGCCGCTCTCAGGAAATTACCGTGGGAACTATGTTCCACCCACTATGGAAACCGGCGAATTCATCAGTTTTTACCGAACTGAAATTAGGAATAAATGATTTTTCTACTTCAAAAGTTGATGAGTACAGTATGGCGCTTGGTTACGGTTATTCGGTAAACGAGCTCTGGCGCCTTACCCTGGGTGGCGGTATGCAGTACAGCAGGACAACAATGGAAGGCCGGAACGTGTGGTTTAGGTTAGATACTACGCCGACCCCACATTTTGTCGCGGTAGCATCAATTCCCGTAGAGAACTCCTGGTCAGATATTGGCTGGTTAACCCGTATAATTCTTGATTATCACGGTGAGCGAATGAAGGGCTCAATGCGGCTGAGTCACGATTATTATCCGGCCAGCGATTATGCCAGTTTGGCGGTGCGTGATCGTGTGTCGTTGAAGGCCGATCATCGTCTGAACAAAAAAATATCAGTTTCCCTATCCGGCGAGTACGTCCATACCCGTTCTGTGGGCGGCGGGCTTGATTCCAGAGTTCTTAATACAATAATCTGGCGTTTGAAACCGCGGTTTAGCTATACCCCGAGCAAAGATGTCAGTCTGCGGGTCGTATATGCCTATACCAGCAATCTGAACCGTCTCACCGGGATCAAGGAGGTGCAGAACCGGGTAAATATCGCATTTAATTTTAACATGAATGTGTTGAAATGAACGTAAGCGCTCAATAAACCACACCCTCGATGGACTCGTAAAAAGTCCATCACTCTTGACTTTCATCTCGGAAGGTAAGGGGTTCAGGGGGTGTTCATGGAGCGCTTACAAATGAACTTTAGGCGGTTAAAGAGGGGCCGTGTCACTCAAAAATTGTTTGATAACTATAAAGGGGCGAATATATCCCCTGAATATATAGAAAAGGAGCTTGGCTGATCTTATGGAACAAACCCCGCAACTACGTGACTATATTGACATCCTCAAACGCAGGAAATGGAGTCTGATTCTCTCAACCCTGCTGGTGATTATTGCCGCCGGCGCTTTGGCTCTGCTCTTGCCGCCGATTTATAAATCGACCTCCACCATCCTGATCGAGGAGCAGGAAATCCCCCAGAACTACATCATGTCCACGGTAACCAGCTACGCAGAGCAGCGGCTTCAGGTTATCAACCAGAGGATAATGAGTACATCTCATCTGGTAAACATTATTGACAGGTTCAATCTTTATCCAGACCTGCGCAAAAACTGGACCACGGAAGAAATTATCAACAAGATGCGTGATGACATACAACTTGATTTCATTAACGCCAAGGTCATGGATCCAAGAACCGGGCGGCCGTCCACCGCTACCATTGCCTTTACCCTTTCATACGAAGGGAAAAATCCAGCTCTGGTACAAAAGGTGGCTTCAAGACTTGCTTCGCTGTACCTCGAGGAAAATCTCAAGGTTCGTGTAAAACAGGTGAAAGAGACATCGGCATTTTTTAATGACGAGATCAAGAAAGTGCGGCAGAAAATAGATAAACTGGAAGGGAAAATCGCCGCCTTCAAGGAAAAGCACGTCGATAATCTGCCAGAATTGTTACAGTCGAATATGCAGAGTCTTGGCGACGTTGAACGGGCCATGGACAGGATGCGTGAGCAGGTGCGTACCCTTAGGGAAAGAAAGAGTTATCTTGAGGCGCAGTTGGCGGTTACTCCATCAAGCAATCAGGAGGAGGCGGTGGCTGGTCAACTGAAACTGGCGGCGTTACAGCGGCAGTTAACCAGCCTTAACGCCGGGTTCAGCGCCAAATATCCAGATGTCATTAAATTAAAGGCGGAAATAGCTAAACTCAAAGACCAGCTGCGGAAAGAGCCGGCTGATAAAAAGGTTGAAGCGGGGCTGCCGGATAATCCGGCCCATGTTACCCTGGCCTCGCAATTGGCTGCGGTTGAGTCGGATCTTGCTTCGTATTCCCGGCAGGTGGCAGACATGGAAAAGAAGGCCGCCGATTTGCGGCAGCGTGTCCGCACCACCCCGCAGGTGGAAAAGGAATATGGCACTATATTGGCTGACCGCCATAATTTGCAGGCCCAGTATAATGACTTAATGGCCAAGTTTCTTGAATCTAAAGTGGCCCAGGGGCTTGAAAAGGAGCAGAAGGGTGAGCGCTTTACCATCATTGATCCGGCCCGGCTGCCTGCAAAACCATATAAACCGAACCGGCTGGCCATCATATTGCTTGGTGTTGTGTTAGGTCTCGGTGCCGGGGCGGGAACCGCGGCGGTAAGAGAAATGAACGATGATGCCGTGTACAGCCCGGAAGTTTTAGCGCGGGCCGGCTCTTGCAAGGTTCTGGCCTGCATTCCGGAAATACTCTCTAAACAGGATATAATCAGCCGTCGCCGCCGAAGACTTATTATCGCCGTCTCGGTAGTTGTCTGCCTTGTTGTCGGGGTTGTTGTTTTCAATTATACGGTGATGGATCTTGACGTTTTTATGGCCAAGTTAAGCAGAAAAATGCTGTAAATTTTAACCGGACATTACTGAACAGTCAGCAATTATTAATATAATTATTGGAGTGTAGATATGAATATAGCCATATCTCAGAGTCAAGGCGAAAAGAGGCCCGATGGTTGGTTATCGCCGGTTTATGGGCGGTCAAGAAAAGTTTCAGTAGATCACGAGATGCTGGATAGAAACCGCTTAGTTGGGTATTCCCGGGACGCGGCGGCGGTGGAGGCCTTTAAGATGTTGCGTACCAAGATTTTACAGGCGGCCGGTGTCGAGGATCGGCGGGTAATTATGGTAACCAGTCCGCGGCGGGGCGAGGGTAAGACCATGATAACCGTCAATCTCGCCCTCACCTTTGCCAAGGAGTTCAGCCAGACCGTTCTGCTCATCGACGGGGATCTGAAAAATCAAAATATTCACACTTGTCTCGGTTATGAATCGGAGCATGGATTAGGGGATTATCTCCACGGTCAGGCCAAATTTGAAGATTTGGTTGCCTGGCCCGGTATTGAGAAGTTAACCATCGTTTCTGGCGGCTCTTGTAGATCGGAGAGCGCGGAATTACTTAATTCTCCGAAGATGCATAAGCTGATGAATGATTTGAAAAGCAGATTTAAGGAGAGATACATAATAATTGATGCGCCGGCGGCACTTGATAGCGCCGATACTAATGTCCTGGCCCCGATGGTGGATGGTATTGTTCTTGCCGTTCAGGCCGGTAGAACTTTGAAGAAGGACATCTCGGCGGCCCTTAAACTTTTACCGGCCGCTAAAATACTTGGAATTGTGGTGAATCGCTTCTCTCAGAAATAAAGCAGTTGATAATCGCAACTATTCATTTAAGCGCCGGTAATGAGCAATAACCACTAAGGCTACAATAATCTTTAGATTATTTAAATCATAATAAATATTTAATTCTATCCTAATTTTCATGAGTTAACGTGGCAGCATAAAACGTTTAAAATGTTTGAGAGGGGCCATGATGCTAAAGGCAGAGAGACTTCTTTTACGGGAAGGCCATTTACCGTAAAAACAACAAAGCAAGGGAGGTAAATTATGCGGACACGGATAATTCTTTATGGTTTTACCATGGCTGCCGCTTTGCTGGCGGCTTCCCAGGCGCAAGCCTTTACTCATGACTGGTCAAACGCGACGGTCGTAAATGATCCGATAGAGCAAAATATTGCCGCTGGCCGCGATATTGCCAAAGTGATGTATGATTACGATCCGGCTGGTGGTTACCAGTATTTTCGTATGGATATGGCCGGCCCCTTCAGCAATGTCTCTCCCACCACCTACGCTTTTTATATTAATGCCCTGAGAGGGGGCGCTAACGGTGCCGCTGTTGATTATGTCCCTGATTCGTTAAACGGCATTGATTTTATTATCGATGGAACCCTGAATAATTCGTTGTTCAGTGACACCGGCGGCTGGCGTTTTAACCTGTACGCCTGGAATGGTACCAGTTTTGTTGAGTCTGGAACGGTGGACGGGCAGTTGTCAAGTACGACCTTAGAGCTGCGAACCAAGGGGCTTCCTGGGGTTACAGATGAGGATATTACGGCGGGAACCTATAGCACCACCTTTTATGATACAACTAAAACGACGCACATTAAAGGCAATCCCGTACCCATTCCATCCTCTCTGATGTTGTTGTTCTCTGGTTTGATATTTTTTGGCAGATGCCGTTTCATGGAAAGCTGAAAAAGCATAAAGTCCTTCTTCCCCCTGACGGGAGGCCATATCTTCCTCGGTATTTCGGCCTCCCGTTTTCTTTAAAAAATCTCACACTATAATTTATCCGACTATTGAATCTTAAATATTTTTTCATCGGAACATAACTGATTGCTAACAATTGCAAATTATAAAGTTGACGTAAATTGGTATTAATCCGTGGCTGGAGGCAGCGGAGACGGTAAGATTTTTCAGAGCGGTCAAGAATGGAAAGCAAGGGAGAGGCGATAATGGAAAATAGAACGATCAGGACTATTCGCAGAAAGAATAAAGGTTGTGGCGCGGGTGATAAACATTCGAAATTGGTGGATTACCTGAATGGGGTTAGAGAAGAAGAATTTACCGGTTATATAAAGGTTAATTACAGCCAGGGTAATATTGGCCGTATAGAAAAATTTGAGGAAATACTGCGTCATTAGCCGCAATGCGCTTTGTCTGGAGCCGTGAATTTAATCTAAAATTAAAATATATTTAATCATAGATAAATATATAGAGGTTAGGCTGGCGATATGGAAAATAGACAGGCCAAAAAAAATCATGGGAAGGGTGTGGAAAATTCCAGTCAGATAAAAAAAAGGGCCTTGAAATATTATCAAGGTCTGAACATGGAATTGATCGGTGGAGTGAGTGCTGTTTTTTTTCTCGTTGTTTCGTGTCTGCTTACGTTTTCGCAGTTGGAAACCAGCCCTAAACATCCAGCGGCCATAAGACTAAGTGATAGGGAGGCAACGCTGTCTTCTGGGAAGTCAAGTCATATTACCTATAAAAGCGCTAATATGAGAGGGGACAAGGCCACGGCTTTAGTGCAGCGTCATGATACATCCGCTGCATCTGTTTTGGTGGAGTCTCGTTCTATGACGGCAGCGGTTAATTCTGAGTTGGCGGCGGCAGGCGGCGGGAAGAAAATGCGA
Organism: Desulfobacterota bacterium M19; assembly: GCA_048820955.1. Taxonomy (GTDB): domain Bacteria; phylum Desulfobacterota; class Desulfobulbia; order Desulfobulbales; family VMSU01; genus JAADIV01. Next base: position 34,067 of record JBMERE010000014.1, read on the forward strand.
TATGGGCGAACGGCGGTCTTGGCAAGCGCCCGGCGGGCCTCCCTCAGGGGAGTTGCCGTGAAAAAGTTAAAAAACTCTGAAGTTGTCGCCGAGTACCGGCAGCCGTTCTTTAAACAACACTATAGAACAAATAGTGCCCCAAAACCGGATATTGATAAAACCGGGCAGAATTTGGCAAAGGCTGCCACAGGACAGGATGGCGTGGACGAAAGTTATGCCTCAGACAAGCAAAGCTTGGATGCGGGTGGCGGCCCAGTGAGTAGCGAGGTCTTGCGGCAGCGGGAAAAATTTCTCGTTATGCGTGTTGCCCGCCTCACCCGTGATATTCAGAGTGGTTATGCTGACCGCTGGTGGAACTCCGTGGTTACCCGTGATCCGCAGCGGGCCAAGTACGCAACGGAGGCACCGCGTGTTCTTCTTGAGAAATATCAGCGCGAATTAACGGCGCTCCGTGCTGAGGCTGGCTGATTTATAGTGTTTTAAATTTTTTTATCAATTCATCAAAACTTAACCAAGTCTTGACCTCAAACTAATTTCTATGAGTTAGGCTGGCAGATAAGATCGATTAGAGGGTACTTTGCTGATCCGTTTTAACGGAGATCAGAAAGCCTGGAACGCTTCCAATGGGAAGTATTCCGGGCTTTTTTTATATACAGACATAAAAAAATAGAAAAAGGGTACTTTGCCGATCCGCCGCTGGTGGACACCTGGAAGCCCCGCGTCTGAGAAAATAAGGAGGTGATGAGAAAGTAATACTGGCGCTAAAGAAAAGGCAGCTTCTGAAATGTTTTAAGTTTTCGGTAATAGTTATTTATTGAAAGATTTTTTATCCTGAGACTTGAAACATAAAAAACACAAAAAAATAATTAACGAGGTAAAAAAGATGAAAAAAGCATTAAGTGCAGCAGTTATTTCATTGTGTGTGTTCGGTACCGTGGCTTCGGCATCCGCCTACTTTGAGCCGGGAACCTTGACTCAGGTGGTATATCACAAGATCGATCACGCTTCCTATGGAACGGTCGAAATTGGTACTGACCTGGCTAATGTCAGGACCTTTGATTTTAGTACCGCTTCAAATTACCAGGCGGCTCCGGTCGGGAACGTCGACAAGGGCACCCTGGACTGGTCCAACCTGCGGCTTGCCTATTATGCCGACAATTATGATGGGATTGACAGCACCTTTTATTATGCCACCACCAGCGATCAATATACTGGGTTTAGTCCTCATATGCTTAATTCTTTCGATTCTGGTGCTGGTTCCACTTACTATCTTTACGGTCAGAGCGGCAACCAGACGACATACACCCTACCTGTCGACCTGAATTCTTACGATAACAAGATGAATGGTGGTAACGCTGCGTTTGGTTACTATGCCGGCCTTAATTCCGCCCCTGCGTTAGGTGAGGCTGATCTTGGCAAACTCGATACCCAGGACTCTGTCGATATGTATCTCTACAAAGTCGCCTATGACAACGGTTGGGCGCATATCCCTGGCGACGGAGCTGACTATGTCGCCAAGCTGCAGTTCAATGCCGACGGCTCCACGATTATCAACCCCACCAGCAATCCCGTACCGGTTCCTGCCTCCGTTCTGCTATTTGGCTCCGGACTGCTCGGTATGTTAGGCATTCGCAGGAAGAATTCCTGATTTAAGCAGCATGCTTAAGAAAATAATCGCGGTGCTGACCCGCGCCGTGGGCAGTGCTGGCAAGCGGAGCTTGCATGTGCTGTTCACGGTGTCGGGTTCAGCACCGTGATTCTCGGCGGCGAAGCCGCCGAGAATCACAAGATAACCAAAAAATTATCCATACGAGGGGAAAAATGAAGAAAACAATCCTGAAATCAGCTGTACTCTGTGCCTCTATTTTTGGTCTGGCCCTGAGCGCCAACGCCGCTGTTATCAACCTTAACCTGACCGGCGCCTCTGCCGAATACACTTTCTGGTCGGCTGCCGCGGGTCCATTTCTGACCTCCCTGGGTTGTACCGATGTTAAGAGCGCCAAAACCGGTAAGCAGGGGATCACTATGGGTACCTGCAACAGCGGTGCTGATACCGTTTACGTCCGCTACGCCTCCAAGGCCTCCTATGACGGCATTGAGTCCCAGAAGGGTCTTGATCCCTTCAACCTGACAAGCTGTACCGACAAAAGCCAGCGTGAGTTTGCCGATGAGAACCAGACTGATTTTGCGGCAGGCACTGTTAATGGTACCACCTGCCAGCAGGTGACCCTGGGCGCCTCTGACGTTGCCGCCTCCACCTTTAATCAGGCAAGCTCCGGCGCTCTATACGGCCCATTGGGCGGCGATCAGTATGCGCCGTCTTTCCATGATCTGGATGCCAGCGGTCTCACCAGCTACAATCCCATTGTTGTGCCGTTCAGTTTTTTCAAGACCACCGACGTTCCTGCTAATAATATGACCCGCCTAATGGCCACCCAGATCTTCGGCGGTCAGGTTGCCAACTGGAGCGCCTTTAATACAGCCTGGAACATTCCCATTGTTGCCTGTCTGCGCCACGCCGGTTCCGGTACCCATGCTACCCTGGATGCCGCTGTTTTTCGCGGTGAAGCGAATATGAGCACCAAGGAAGACACACTCGGCCTCTTTGGGCCGATCACCTATTTCAATCTGGGCTCCGGCGATCTGATTAAATGCCTGGAGTGGGCTCATACCAATGGTTACGGCGGAGTGGGCTACAGCGATGTTGACAAGGTTTTAGATGCGAATGGTCAAATCATTACTGATCCTGCGAATGCCGTCAACGGTGTTATGCAGATGCCCTACAATGGTGAGCAGGCCTATAAGAGAAACATTGTCAACGGTGTTTACTCCTTCTGGTCGGCTCAGTGGATCTATGAGGATCCCTGTGAGACCATGGGACCGAATGCCCCGTCCTCCTGTACTGCCGGCGGCGATATACATGGTGTGGCTGCCAATGGCGCCCTGCACACCTATATTGTTGATATGATGAATTTTGCCTCCGATCCCGCCAATATCGCTCTGTCCGGTAAGGGCGATTTCTGGGCGGCCCAGGGTGAAATGAAGATTAATAAAGCTTCTGACTGGGCATGGCCCAGCCGTTAAGGTGCTGTTTGCCTGAGCAGTGAGTTTTACCGATTGATATGCTGTTAAAAATCCAGGGGACTTCAGGTTCCCTGGATTTTTTTTGCCAGCCTGCTAAAAGCCTTCCCTTTAACCAAAAATTAACTTTATTCTAACCCATGCGAAATGTGGTTGGTTTAAGTTCGATGCATCGTGGCAGCGATGGGTGGTGCCGGTTCTCTTTTGCCATTATGCTAACCTATTTGAAAAGCTGATCCGGGGTCTTAGTCAACTTTTGGGAGTGCTGTTTAATTGCCGCTTACTTTGATACGAATATACAATATGAAAAACGAAAACGCCAGCCGGTGGCTCTTCCTTATATTGCTCCTCGTTCTGACGGCTCTGCCGTTGGACGGTTGCGCCGACAGCCGTCCGCGGCCCGCCGCGCGGCTGGTTCGAGCTGGCGACAAAGTCGCCGTCTCCTATACCTGTACCCTGGCAGACGGCTCTCTGGCAGTCACCAATGAGCGGCGAGTTGCCAATAACTCTGCTACAACCAAATCACCCCTTTTCCGGATGCCGGAGTCATTCGGCCCCCAGCTTATGACCGCCACTGTTAAACCAGTAATTGATCCAACCGGCCATACGGAGATGCTTGGTTTTACCGTCAAGAGTTTCGAAGAGGCGGTTTCTGAGCAGTTGGGCGGCCGCCTGGTCGGTCTGCCGTATGATGAGGAGAGGCAGGTGCGGCTGAGTGCCGATGTGCCCAAGGGCCTGAACGGTGGGGATCGCTATCTCTTAAGGTATCGTAAGACCACGCATCCTAAGGTGCTTAATGTTCCTCTCTGGTCGGTTAGCAAACGGCTGGGCAAAGACTCGGTGGTTGCCGGAGCCAGTTGGCAGGGCCGGGACGGCATTACCTTTGTGGTTGAGTCATTTGCCGGAAAGATTGTCAAACTGCGGCGCGAAATCAAGTCGGGCACCAGGGTACAGACACCCTTCGGCCCGGCGGTGGTGCTTGACAAAGATAAGTCTTATTACACCCTGAATATTGATCCGAAGGCGGGTACCCTGGTGCGTAGCGGGCCGTTGGTCGGCCGTATCATCAAGGTAACCGGCAAGTCTTTTACGCTGGATTACGGCAATCCATTCGGGTTTGAGAATCTTAACTGCCGGGTACGGGTCGAAGTACCGGCCGCCGATGCCGGGGACAGCCCAGATTCCACACTTATTAAGAAGAGGGGTATCGTAAAATGAAGCTGAAGATAACCTGTTTTGTCCTGTTGGTATTGCTGTTTACTCTGAGTGCCGGTTCCGGCGGGGCCGGGGTCGCTTCGTCATTGGAAGCCGCAAATGGCAGTGGCGGTTGCGGGCAAGACAGACCGCGGCTGGCCGGTACTCACCAGGTAGCGACCGGGGATCTGGCAACGGTTGACTATACGGCTCGTCTTGCCGATGGCAAGCTGATTGTCTCGACCAGCGGGGCGGGGGGGCAGGCGGAGGTGGTGGTGGCCGGCGAACCGGCATCCTTCCCCATGCTGGGTGAGGCGGTGATTGGCATGGAGGACGGCGGCACAAAAAAAATAACTATTCCGCCCAGGGACGGGTTCGGAGCCCGGGACTCAAGCAAGGTAAAGACGTTTCCGGTTCGGCAGGAAATCCCGCCCACAGAGCAGCTTACTTTTGACGAGGTAAAGAGCCGTTTGGGTTCTAAACCGGAGATTGGTAAGGAGTTGCGGATTCTGCCCTTTTTCAAGAGCCGGATTATCAAGGTCAACGACAAGACCGTTACCATTCGCCATCTGGCAAAGGACGGCACTGAGATTAAGACCCCCATCGGTAAAACGACTGTCAGCCTTGTGGACGGTAAGATAGCCCTGGAGCTGCATCCCCTGATCGGGGTGCCATTTTTTCGGCAGGGTAAGAGGGGGGTTATTGTCAGCGCTGATGCCGGGGGCTTTAAGGTTGATTTTAATCATCCCCTGGCCGGCAAGACTATCACTCTTGATCTCAAGGTAATCAAAATACGCAAAAAGTCCCAATTGACTGACATCGGCTATGTCACTTGGCAGAAGAACCTGAAAGCGGCCCGGAAAATTGCCAAAATCCGGCATAAACCTATTTTTCTCCTTCTGTATGCCGACTGGTGTCCGTGGTGTAAAAAACTTAAAGAGGAGGTGCTTACCGATCTTCGGGTCAGACTGCTGCGGGATGATTTCGTCTGGGTCAAGATCAACTCCGATAAGGAAAAGCGCTATAAGAAGGAATTCCGGCAGAGCGGCTTCCCGCTTATCGTCCTGCTCAATGAAGACGGCCAGCCGGTCTCCCGGATCGATGGTTTCAAAAATGCCGCAGCCCTGCGTCAGGGGCTGCTACGCTGGTTGAGCGTTAGGAAGCAGGGGTAGTCTATGCCGCGCTGGTATCTAATAATGAATAAAAAAGGCCGTGAGCGGTCCGCCCTGCGCCGGGGCGTATTTATTTTTCTGGCTGTCATTATGGCCCTGGTCGTTATGCGGCCGCCGGGTCTTTTGTATGCCGCAGGTTCCGGTAAAGGGGCCGCTTTCAGCATCAGGTCATTCAGCTTGACGGGTAACACCCTGTTTGACGATCTTACCCTGCTGCGGGTATTGCTGCCCTTTATCGGCCCGGATAAGACCGCGGCGGATGTAGAGGCGGCCAGGGACGCCCTGGAAAAGTTTTATCACGCCAAAGGCTACCCCGCGGTGCTGGTCAACATCCCGGAGCAGACGGTGGAGAACGGCATTATCCGGCTTGGGATCGTGGAGAGCCGGCTGCGCAAGGTAAGAGTCTCCGGTAATAAATACCACACCATGGCCATGATTATGAAGCAGCTGCCAGCCCTGCGGCCGGGTGAGATTCTCTATCTGCCAAAGGTGCAGCGGCAGCTTGCGGTATTGAACAGTGATCCGGATATGAAGGTGACGCCGGTGCTGATGCCCGGCCGGGATCCCGGCACCATTGACATGGAACTAAAGGTTAAGGACAGACTGCCGCTGCACGGCAGTCTTGAACTTAATAACCGTTACTCCCATGATACGACTCATCTGCGCCTGAACGGTTCAATCCGCTACGATAATTTATGGCAGAAGCGTCATTCGCTCTCCGCTCAGTTCCAGATTTCCCCGGAAAAATTGAACGAGGTTCTCGTTCTCTCAGCCTCTTATGTTATGCCGGCACCATGGAAAAGGGACAACAAAATCATCCTCTACGCCATCAGCTCGGATAGTGAAACTGCCTTTGGCGAGGGCTTTCAGGTGAAGGGCAAGGGCCGAATTTACGGGCTGCGTTATCTTGTTTCTCTGCCGCCGTACCACGATTATTCCCATAACATCAGCATGGGAATTGATTACAAGGATTTTGACGAGAGCCTGGGTTTTGCCTCCACTCCCGGCAAGCCGCTTAAGACACCGATTACCTATATGCCTATCTCCTTTTCGTACAGCAGCCAGTTGGCCCGCGCAAACGGCTCCATCGGCTTCAGCGCCTCTCTGCACATGGCATTCCGCAATATGGTCACTGACCAGCGTCAGTTTGAGGTCAAACGTTACCGGGCCAAGGGCGATTATATGTATCTAACCCTCGGCGTGGAACAGAGCCGCAAGCTGCCCTATGATCTGGGGCTTTATGTCAAGGTGGACGGCCAGATTGCCAATGAACCGCTGATTGCCAACGAGCAGTATAGCGCCGGCGGCATGGAGAGTGTGCGTGGTTATCTGGAGAATGAGGATTCCGGTGATAACGCGGTGCACGGTACTGTGGAGCTGTCGGCCAGACGGCTGGAGAGCCGCCTGGATTTTTGGCCCCGGTCGTTCTCCCTGACCCCTTATGGCTTTGCTGATTTTGCCCGCCTCTGGACCAAGGATCCCCTGCCCAAGGAGACAGCTGCCCGGAACCTGGCGGCTGTCGGGTTAGGGGCGCGCGGGCAGGCCGGCTCCTTTGTTTATCGGTGCGATTTGGGGGTGCCGTTGGTTGACAGCGATCGTATTAAACAGGGCGATTATCGGTTTTATTTTAAAATGGCCTACGAGTTTTAACAATAACAGGTGCTGCCATGGCCAACAAATCGAAGAAAAAGTACAGCCGCATTATTATACAGCAGATTATTGCCCTGTCCACGTTAATCCTCCTGCAGCCGCAGCCGGGGCTGGGCCGGGGGCTGCCAAGCAGCTATTATGCCGCCCAGGCGGTGCTGAACAGGATTATGCCGCCGGGTGCCAATACTCTACCGAATATCAGACAGGTAATCAGCGGGGTGGCTGGACTCGATAAGAATGCGGCTGCTAATCGGCTGACCGTCCGGCAGAATCAAAAGAAGGCGGTTCTCGATTGGAATTCCTTTGATATCGGTACTAATGCCGAAATGATTTTCGACCAGCAGGGGCATACCAACTGGGCGGCTCTTAACCGGATTTACGACAGTAATCCGAGCCGGATCTACGGTAAGCTCAAGGCTGACGGCAAGGTTTTTCTACTCAATCATAACGGCATCCTCTTCGGACCGGGCTCCCGGATCAATGTTCATTCACTGGTAGCTTCCTCGCTGAATATAGACCAGAATGATTTTTTGAATAATATAATGCACTTCAAGGTGGATGCCGGGGCGGGCGGCACGCCGGGTACGGTCAGCAACCAGGGCCGCATCACTACCGACCAGACGGGTTCGGTGTTTCTCATCGGTCCCAGTGTGGAAAACAGCGGTTCCATAGATGCCCCGGCCGGCCAGATCGGACTGATTGCCGGTCGGGAGGTCAAAATTGACCCGGTCAGCGAGAATGAGGCTCAAACCCGTATCGCGTCTTGGGTTACCGTTGTTGACGCTCCAGGAACGGCGGTGAACCAGGCGGGTGGTAAACTGGAGTCCGCGACCGGCCTGGTCGGCATGTATGGCAGAGTGGTTAATCAGGAGGGGATGATCCGCACGGTGGTGGCTCTTGACCGGCAGAACAAGACCGGGATTGAGCTTCTGGCCAGCAACGAGGTGACAACCGGGGCTGAAAGCGTCACCGAGGCTCCTATATCGGCATCCGGTAAGACTCAGATTCTCAAATCCGCCTTCACCGGCGGCCGTGTCACGCTCGGCGGTCTGGTATTGGGCAACGCCAAGGCAGCCCATCCCGCCGCCGTCTGGATTGAGCATAAAGGCCGGATCACAGCCCCGTCCGGGACGGTTACCTTAAAGGCATCGAAGCGGGTTCTGTTGGACTCCGGCTCATCTATTGACGTCAGCGGCAGCTGGGTAGGGCGGCCCATGCAGGACGCCTTTGTGGATGTAAAACTTACCAGTGAGGTGCTGCGGGACGATTATCCCCAGAAGCACGGTTCGCTTCTGGGCGCGACTGTAAGGGTCAACGCCAGAGAAGGTACTGCGATAGGTGATATCAGCGGGGCGCTGGCAAGCAGGGAGAATACTGCCCTGCAGGACAGCACGGCCGGCGGTCATATTACGTTGGATCCCGGCTCCGGTGATGTAGTTTTCAATCCCGGTGCCAGTATCAAGTTTTCAGGGGGTGGCACTGTCTATAAATCCGGTCTGGTGGCCACTACCAAACTGGTTGCCGACAATGTCTTCTATGACATTGGCAAGGCATCGCCAGATCTTGTCTATGCCGGTGTCTTTGGCCATTACGAGAAGAAACACGCCCGTTACAATACTACGGATGTCTATTCCGGGCTTGCTTACGGTAACGGTACCATGAAATATTTTGAGGGCTTTACCGAAGGTGACAATGCCGGCAGCCTGGAAATGGATGGCAATGCCCTGGTCATGAGCGGCACCCTGGAGGCTCATGCCGAAACAGGCAGGTATCAGACCGAATGGACGGAAAAAGTAAACAGGTTCGGCAGTCCGATTACCAGAGGGCGCCGGCGGCCGCGGGGCGGTGTATTGATTATGGGCCGTTCCGGGGCTTCCACGAATATGGATAATCTTGACCGGGTTGTAATCGCCGCCGGCACGGGCTCCGGGCAGAGGTTTGCCATGGACGATCCCCTGCCGACCTCGACAATCAACGGGATCTCCCAGGCCGCCACTATACTGCCGGCCGATACCATTAGTTTCGCAGGGCTTTCGGAGCTGGCTATTCTTTCTGATACCACTCTGGAGATAGATCCTGATGCTGCACTTCGTCTCCAGGCTGGCGGGACGTTCAGCGGCACGGCCCGGCTCGTGATTGAGCGGGGAACTATAGATATACCCGGCGGCAATGTGAATTTGTACAGTGATGAAAACATGACCTCCTTCCCTGAATTGTATCCCGACAAAGCAATTTATCTGCCGGAGGAAGGTGTTCTATTTACCGATACCAGCCGCATCAATGTCGTTGGAGCTGAAGTGGATAACCGGCTGACGGATGAGCCGGGCGGGGGGCAGCTGCGGCACGGGGTTATTGACGGCGGCTCGGTGACTGTTCAGGATAGGATTGATCATGAGCGCGGCGGCGGCGAAGTGGTGATTGGCAGGGGAGCGGTGGTGGATGTTTCCGGTGGTTACGAGATCAGCCCGGACGGCGGTCTGCAGGCCGGAGATGCCGGCCGCATAAATCTGCAGGGGGCTGCCCTGGTTTTGAAAGGAACCTTGCTGGGCCGTTCTTTGGCCGGGGCCGCCGGTGGGGTGGCCAGTTTTCATTCCGACCGGGTGCTGATTGGCGGTAAGGTTCCAGAACTGCCGGCTGGTCAGGAGGACGGGAGCCAGCCGCTGCCGGTTGATTTTTTTGCCGGCTATATGCCTGATGATCTCAAGGGCGGGCCAATAGACAGTCTAACACCGGCCAGGGCCAGAGGGCTGATCCTTGATCCAGGTCTGTTGCGGAATTCCGGTTTTACCGATATTGAGGTGAAAAGTGTCGGTGATCTTGTCGTTAAGAGTGGAACGGTGCTTAGTCCCTCCGTAATGAAAGCCGTCTCTCCCTTACGTAATATAACGGCGGCCAGCGGCATTAATACCGGCTCACGCCAAGGGCCGGCAGTGGTGCCGCTGGCAGAAGATCTGCTTGGCACCTCATCCCTGCGGCTGGCTGCCGGGCAGGAATTTAAAGGGCAGGACTCTAAGGGCCAGGTTCCGCGTGAACTTGATAATGCCCGCCTGATTGTTGAAAAGAATGCCGTTCTCCGGGCAACACCGGCTGCCGGGCCGCGGAAGTCCTCCATAACCCTGCAGGGGCCGCTGGTGGAGATTGACGGTAAGGTACTTGCCCCGGCTGGCAATATCAGCATAGAGGCAAAGGCAGACAAGCGGATTCCGGTTATTCATGTTGCCGATACCGCTGTCATCAGCGCCGCTGGTGACAATGTGCCATATCCTTCCACCAGCACCGGCTGGCAGCCCTTGAGCTACAAAATTTTTGATGCCGGCAGTATTGCCATGAAAACCAAACTAGGGCAGGTGATGGTAGATGCCGGGGCGCTTCTCGATGTCTCCGGCAGCGCCCCGGCGGCGGCTGGATATTATCAGGATCGGGCCGGTAGTGAGAATATCCACGCGGTGGTGGGTGCCGGCGCGGCGGGCAGACTGGAGATCGAATACGGAGACGCGCTCAAGCTGGATGGTAAACTGCGGGGCGGCGTGTCCATGGCCGGCATTAAGGGCGGCGAAATCTCTATAACCCGCGCTATAACGAATACGGCGTTGACGGTGAATGCCGATGACTTCAGTTCTTATCTTGCCGCTGGCTTTGAGTCACTGTCATTCGCAAGTTACCGCGAGATACACTTTGGCGATGCCGTTAATTTTTCCGTGCCCAGAACTCTGAGTCTCAACGCACCGGTAATCAGCGGTAATGGCGGCGATATAAATCTGCAAGCCAATCATATTTTGCTGCGCAATACTCTGTATGGTTTTAATGGAGGTACCGCGAATTCTGTCCCGGCGGGCAGCCTGGGGCTTACCGCTGCCTGGCTGGATGTCGAGGGTGGTTCTTATCTCAAGGGTTTTGATACCGTCAGTCTGCGCAGTCTGAACGATCTTACCCTGGATGATGTCTACAGTACCCCTGCTGCCGGTGCCGGCGGGGCCTGGCATCGTACTTTGTCGGTTGATAATGATCTGACCATGCGGGCCGCGAGGATATACCCGCGAACCAGAGCTGATTTTAAAATCAGGGCCGGCGGCAAGATAACCTTGCTGCCGGACGGAGAGAAAAAGAACCGGGGGCCAATATATTCGGCTGGCGGTCGGATTGCCATTGCTGGCCGGGACATTGACCTGCGTGGTTATCTTGCCGCCCCTATGGGCCGGATTTCTCTTGCCGCCGACGGCGGTGACGGCCGGGTCTATCTGGCACCGGGCGCCGCTGTTTCCACCAGAGGTGAGGCGGATGTTCACTATGGTCTGCTGAATGAGGAAAACTGGTCGGCTGCCAGTACAACTGGTAGTCCTTCCGATCCGGCGCAGAATACTGCGGTTAAGACGGCACCGGGAAAGTCGGTCGTTCTGAGCGGTAGTGAGGTTATTGTCAGTCATGGTGCCGATATTGATGTCGCTGGTGGCGGGGCGGTTTCCGGGGATTTTTTTCTGCCCGGAATCGAGGGATCGGTTAATCCGCTGGCCGGTAAATACGTTGTTCTTCCCGATCATTCGGCCCGGCGGCCCGGCCCGGCGGTGTTTCTCGAAGGGGCGGAGAAACTTGGCCTGACGGCCGGGGTCTATTCTCTACTGCCGGCGGACTATGCCTTTGTGCCAGGGGCTTTGGTTGTTGAACTTTTAAGAACCGTGGCTCTGCCAGGGCAGCAGGGGAAAACTGTTCGGCAGGGTGTAGTGGTGGCCGGCTATAAGACGGAGACCGGTATAAAGTCCGTGATGCCGCTGCAAACCGGTTTTTGGGTACGGTCGGCACCTGACGTGCTGCGCGAGGGAAATTTTACTACGCGTTCCCTGGCGGCGGGAGACGGCGGTAGCGTTAGTCTTAATGCCGACAGTGCGATTTTAAACGGCTCCATCAAGGCGGGCGCGATGCCAGGCTATAAGGGCGGCAGTCTTGATCTTGCCGTTCGCAATGCCATCGAGGTTGGTTCGGGAAGCGCGCCGCTGCCGGCGGATTTTTCATTTGCCTCCGAATTGCCGGCCGGGCTGTCCGGCAGGTTTTTTCTTGATGGCAAATCAATTTCAACGGCCGGTCTGGCCAAGATGACAATTGGCACTATAAGCTATGACCGGCAGCATAAAATCATTGCCGCGGCGACCACCGATTCCATAACCATGCTGAAAAACAGCCGGCTGAATGTACCGGAACTGGCGCTTAACGCTATGGACATTTCTCTGCGGCCCGGAGCAAGACTTGAGGCCGTGTCCGGGGATGGAACGATGGCCCTGAGAGCCGGCCGGGTCGAGACTGCGGCAGGCTCGGAAATGCGTGCCGCGAACGCCTTTTCTCTTGAGGCCGACACCCTGGATATGAATGGTTCGCTGCAGGTGGATAGTTCTTCCCTCTCCCTCTTGTCCCCATATATGTATTTTCTGCCGCCGGGTGTCAGTTACGATGACATCACCGCTGCCGGCGGTAATCCACATGGTATGTATCTGCCATATTCCTTGCAGGAGATGATGGGAGGTCTGCATAACATTACCCTGCAGGGTAGATACGGTATTGAGTTTCTGGCTGACACCAGCCTGAATATTGCCGGTAATTTGACCCTCGACGGGGCGGTGCTGCGTACCGGCGCGGATCATCGGGTCACCCTGGATGCCTCCACCGTCAATCTCCTGCACAGCGGAGCTGAAGCAGCGGCACCTGGCGGCACTAATCAGGGCGGCGGTTTTCTGGGGATCAGCGCCGACAGAATTCAGATTGGCAAGGGTGATCTGCTGCTGGATGGTTTCCGACAGACAACTCTTGCCGCCCGCGGCGGTTTGATTTTCAGAGGTAAAGGCTCTCTTACCGCCAATGGTGATCTGCAGTTGAGCGGCAGCAAGGTGACCACCTCCTATTATAAGGCGGGCAGTGAACCGTATCAACCGGCTGATTTTACGGTCAAAGCCCAAGAGTCGCTTCTCTCTGTCCTGCCCGGCGTGAATCAGCAGGGGGCGGGTTTTGCAATTCAGGAAGTACCGGGCGGCAGTCTGGAACTGAGCGGTAGATCGGTGGATATATCCGGCGATGTCGAGGTGCCGGCCGGCAACCTGCTTGTCACTGCCACCGGCGAAGCTGGGGACGGGGACGGCATTTTCCTACGGTCCGGTGCCTTGCTGGCAGCCCGCGGCAATGTGTACGAGAACAGGATACAGGCCGGCGGCGGGGAGCGGGTATTGTCAAGAATATTGTCCGGTGGGCGCGTGGACCTGCAAGCGCCGCAAGGGCGAATCTCTCTTGCCGGCGACAGTCGTATTGATGTCTCCACGCTGAAGGGTGATGGTGATGCCGGTGAGATTATTCTTTATGCCCCAACTGGCGGGGTTGGCCTGGGTGGAGAACTCGCGGCCCACACGGCCGGCGCCGGAGCCGGGGGAGCTTTGAGCCTTGAGACAGACCGCATAGGGGACTTTTCTGCCTTCTATGCCGGGATGAAACAGTCAGGCTTCAGCCGTGCCATGGAGCTTGGGGTACGGAGCGGCAATATTGTCATTGGTAACACTGATGTGGTCACCACCCCTAATCTGACTCTGTCTACTGATAATGGCGATATAGTGGTTCAGGGAACCATCGATGCCTCTGCTGCCGGAGACGGCGGCATGGTTAAACTGTACGGCAAAAATGTGGTTGTTGATGACGGCGGTAAGGTTCTGGCCAGGGGCAGGAAAGGCGGTACGGTGGAGATGGGCGCGGTGGCCGGCGTGGACGGTAGCGATGGCTGGATAGTCCTGAAAAATGGTGCGCTTGTTGATGTCTCCGGCGGTAGCGGTGCGGGCGGCAAGGTGCATATGCGGGCTGGTGTTAATGATGACGGTACTGACGTGAAGGTGAAGCTGAGCTCCGGTACCATAACGGGCGAGGCTGAGACCGTGGTTGAGGCGGTGCAGGTTCATCAACTCAATACCGGTGCCGGTACGGTTACTTCATCCAAGCTCAACGGCTGGGGAACGGCGGCCAGAACCTTCATGAGCACCCAGCAGGCTGATATTGGTAAAGGTAAAAGCCGGCTGCTTGCCGAATTGCAAAGGGCGGCGGGTGCTTCGGATAATTTTCATTTGCGGCCCGGTATCGAGGTTCGCAGCGCACCGGGAGATAACCTGGGCGTTTACGGCACCCTGGATCTCAGCAATTCAGCTAAATGGCGGTATGACGGAGAACCGGGAATTCTAACCCTGCGCTCGCAGGGGAATTTGACCGTTAATGGCAGTATCATTGACGCGCCTGCCGGGGCACCGGCCGGTGATAACCTGTCCTGGGGTGTTAATCTGGCTGCCGGTGCTGATACGGACAGCGGTAATGTTATGGCAGTCCGCACCGGCCGCGGCGATCTGCAGATTGGCGGCGGATCTGGTTCGCTAATCTTTACTGACAGCGGCGCACTGCGCTTTGCCTCGGGCGGCGATACCATTATCGGCAAGGGAGTGAGTCAAAAGGGATATTTTTATTTTAACAACAGCGGCCAGGGAGGGACAGCGGAAAAACTTGATTACACCATTGCCTCGGTGTCCGGTGATATATCGGGCCGGGTCGGCGGCGATCTGATATTCAATGGCGGGGCGGTACAGGACGGCACCGGTTCGGTTTCTCTTGATATTGATGGCAGCCTGAAGCTGGCCGATAGTGCCATCCGTACCATCGGCCGACCGATGGCGATACCCGAGGTTCTTCCAGAAAGATTGCGGAGTTTACCTGCCTGGTATCTGAAACGCTTCCAGTTGCAGGAATACTGGGATTACCGCGATGGCGGTGACATAAACATTAAGGTGCGCAAGAACTACGAAAGCCGGCTCAATAAGAATGCCTGGGATGCCGATTATGGGCGTGCCGTTAGAATTTTTGATCTGAATACTGGCGCTTTTCCGCCGAACGCCTGGGGAGCCAATTACGGCAGCGCGGAGCTGGGCAGTCCCTTGCGCGGTCTGGCCGCCATGGGCGGCGGCTCTGTTACAGTGCGGGCCGGCGGTGATTTTACCGGTCAGACCGGCACCTTTGGCACCGGCGATTTATCAATAAGGGCCGGTGGTGATGTCAACGGCCGCTTTCTGGTGGCGCGGGGTGAAGGAAATATCTCCAGCATGGCCAATATAGGCACTGCGGCCGATTTCCCCACCGTCCTGGAACTGCTGGATGCCAGGGTGGATGTCAGCGCTCAGGGAGATCTGTTGTTAGGCGGTATCGTTAACCCTACTATTGCCAATGAAAAATTTAGTGATATTAATTACTGGAATCTGACTTACAGCCACAGTCAGGTTGATCCGCTTACCGGCAGGCTGATTGCTTCCGATACTGCGGCCCGTTTGACTTCGGTATTCGGTGATGTCGCTCTCTCCAGCGACTACTCTTATTACTATCCTAATGCCTCCCTGATTAACTCTCATACCCGCTGGGCCTTT
Source organism: Desulfobacterota bacterium M19 (assembly GCA_048820955.1). Lineage (GTDB taxonomy): Bacteria > Desulfobacterota > Desulfobulbia > Desulfobulbales > VMSU01 > JAADIV01. The sequence goes on from JBMERE010000014.1 coordinate 49,587, forward strand.
GTTCACCTGCTGCCACCGGTTCTTGATCTGCAGGCCGGGCGGGACATCCGGCTTTCGGGAACGGAGCCTTATACCATGGCCCCTTCCCCCAGCGGTCAGTTATCGATGATCGCCGGGGGCAGTATCTCGGGACAAAGATATGATCATTCAGGCAAGGAAAATCCTCAGATCGCGCTGACCATCGGCATGGCCGACATGGATCCAGCCGTGGTGTACGGCAATCACGGGGATGAGATCAACTCAAGGTTTAAATCCTATAATATTCTGGATCGAATGGGAATCAGCGGCGGTATGATGATTAAGCGGGCTGACGGTACGACAGCCGTTGTCTCTCTCCACAGCGGCGATAAAGAACCGGTGACCATCATGGCCGGCGGTGATATCAGCGCCATAGGGCTTAACCTGCCCAAACAGGCCAGGATCATGGCCGGCGGCAGTATTCATGGATTTTCCTATACCGGCCAGAATATCGCGCCGGACGATATCTCGGAGATCATTGCCAAGGGTGATATATCCCTGGAGCGCACTGTTGATAACAATTTCAGTATGGGAATTCGGCAGGGCGGCCCTGGTTTCCTGCTGGTCAAGGCGGATAACAGTCTTAACCTGGGCACTTCCCAGGGAATCACCACGGTGGGCAGTCTGCTCAACCAGTCCCTTGAGGCCGACGGCAGCGCTCTGGCGGTCATGGTCGGCTACAAAAACAAGTTGAGCGAATCAGAGCTGCGGGACTTTTTCGGCCGGCTGCGGCAGGCTGGAGAAAAATATTCCCGCCTGCTGGCCGAGGGCGGGAATGAGGCGGGGGCATCGGTGCTGGCGGCCACCCGACGGGATGTAATTCTGCCCGCCCTTGGCACCGATACTGGCAGCGGCACGGGCGGCAATCTGGACATGATTAACTCCAGGATTAAGACCTCAGGCGGTGCCGATGATATTTTCATGGTGGTCAGGGGAGATATTAATGTTGGGCGGACGACCTTTTCCAAAGCCGGCAGTCAGAAGAGTACTGGAATTACCACAGAGCGTGGCGGCTCTGTCAATGTTTTCACCGGTTATGGTGACTTAAACGTCAACGAGTCGCGGCTTATGACCTTCATGGGCGGTGATCTCACTGCCTGGTGTGATTACGGCAACATCAATGCCGGCCGCGGCTCCACTACCGCCATCAGTGCCGAGGGCGAGAGTTACACTAAAGACGCGGACGGTAATCTGATGCCGGTCTTCTCACCGCCGTCGGTGGGCAGCGGCATTCGAACCCTGACCTTTGATCCGGACGGTTCGGCAGGCCCCCTTACCGAACCGGAGGCAGGCAGCGTCTACCTGTTCGCGCCGTCCGGTGAGATCGACGCCGGTGAGGCGGGTATTGCCGGCACCAACGTCATTCTGGCTGCTACCAAGGTGGTTAATGCCCAGAACATCAGCTTTTCCCAGGGCGGTGTCGGGGTACCGGCAAGCGGCGGCGCCACCGGCGGCATTGGAGCCTTGAGCGGGGCCGGCGATCTTGGCGGTATGAGCAGGAGTATGACCGAGAGTACCTCCGCCCTGGCTCGTGCCAAACAGCAGTTTGCCGGTGAAGCCGCCAAACTGGCGGAGGCCTTTCAACTTAAATGGGTCAGCGTGGAATTCACTGGTTTTGGGAGCAGTAAATGACAGCAAAAAGATGGCTGAGAACAGAGGACAGACGTGTAATACCACGTTTTCCCTTCAAATGGAGAGAGATAAGGATGAAAAAAGGCAACAACGCATTACCCACAATGATCATCGCCTTGGCCATTATACTGGGCTTCGCGCTGCACGCGACCAATGCCAGGGCCTGGTGGGACGAAAACTGGCAATATCGCAAGAAGATTACCTTCGATACCAGTGACAACGGTGCCGCTCTCAAGCATAACCTGAAGGGTATCACCCTGTTGGTCAGGCTGCACAATGGTAATTTTGATTTTTCCAGGGCCAGGGCAAATGGCGGTGACCTGCGCTTTATTGGTGCCTCTGATAAGACACCGCTCAAATACCGGACGGCCTATTACTCTGCTATTGATGAGATGGCCTATTTATGGGTCATGGTTCCCAGTTTGAAGGCCGATAGCGGCCAGAATGTGGTGTACCTGTATTATGGCAACGATAAGGCGGCCGCTTCCCCGGCCGCCGAGGTCTTTGACGGTGCCACGGTTCTCGCCCTGCCACTGGATAAATATCAGGGGTTGCCGGTGGATATTTCGAAGTATGGCAATATTATTCAGGACTCAAACGCCGCGCTTGGTACTCCGGCTGTTGTCGGGGCAGGGGTTTCGCTGTTCGGCAAGGAGTGGATAACCGTTAAGCCGTCGGCCTCACTAAATTTCAGCAAGGGGCTGACTTTCGCGGCCTGGTTTCGCGCCGCTGATTTTAGCACGAAGTCCCGGCTGATCTCCATAAGCGAGGGCAAGTCTTCGGTGGTTATTAATTTTGAAAATGGTGCCATCGTGGTCAGTATTGACGGTGAAAAGATGCGTGCGGATCCGGCTAAGCCGATTTCGATCAACGAATGGCATTATCTGGCCGTTACTGCCGGCTCGTTAAAGGGTGTTATCTATCTGGATGGTGCGCCGCTTAAAACGGCGGCTTTTAACGGCAGCCTGCCGGGTGCGCAGGCTCTGGTGCGTATAGGGGCCGGGCCGAATGATGAGCTTGGTTTCAGCGGTGATCTTGATGAAATTCGCCTGGCCGACGTGGCGCGGCCGGCCGACTGGGTTAAGGCGGTATATGCCGACCAGGGGCCAAAGGATAAATTGGTGCGGGTCGGCCCGGAGGGCGGCAACGAGAGCGCCGCTTCTGCCTCGGTTGGCTATCTCACCACCATTGTTAAAAATATCAGCATAGATGGCTGGCTTATCATCGGGGTGCTGGGCATCTTCTCGCTGGCGAGCTGGATTGTCCTGGTGGTGAAGACCTTTAATCTCTGGATGAACAGGCGGGACAATAAGGCCTTCTTGAAGGCCTTTAACAGCGATCATGAGATGCACAATTGTATCGATGACGATGAAGAATACCAGAATTCCACCCTGTACTGGGTGTACCGCATGGGTTGCCGGGAACTGCGCCCCATGCTCTTCCCGCCCCAGTCCGGTGATGACAGCGCAGAGAGGGTGCCGGTACCGCTTTCCCCGCGGGATATGGCGGCGTTCAGAACTAAACTGGAAAACGGTTTTTTACATGAGAACAAGAACCTCAATGCCTGGCTGGCGATTCTGGTTGTGGCCATATCCGGCGGGCCGTTTCTGGGGCTGCTTGGCACGGTGTGGGGGGTTATGAATACCTTTGCCGCCATGGCGGCGGCTGGTGAAGCTAACATTATGGCCATCGCGCCGGGGGTGGCCTCGGCGCTGTCGACCACGGTTGTTGGTCTGTTAGTCGCCATCCCCGCCTCCTTCGGCTACAATTATCTGCTGGGCAACGTTAAGGAGATCGGCACCGATCTGGCCGTCTTTATTGAGGAATTCGTTGTGCATGTGGAGAGAAGATATGGAGCTGACGAATGAAATACCGCAATCTGTTTGACGCGAAAATATCCGATGAAATCAACGTAACACCGTTGCTTGACCTGGCCTGGACCCTGCTTGTGGTGTTTATTATCGCAGTCACCGCCGCCGTGCAGGGCATAAAGGTGAATTTGCCCACGGCCAGTAATGCGCCCAGTCTGCAAAAACCGAAGACCAAGGCGATCTCTGTCATGAAGAACGGACAGATTTACCTTGATGCCTATCCGGTGAGCATGACGGAGCTGGAGACCATGCTGCGACAGTATAAGGCGGCAGATCCCGATCTGCCGGTGGTGATTAAGGGGGACGCGAAGGTCTATTATCAGAAAATTATCGCGGTGCTTGACCTGTTGCAGCGTTTGAAGATTAATCAGCTCGGGCTGGTGACTCAGCGGCTGGTGAAATGATGGGAAACGAAAAAAATAAATTGTCCAGGAAGGGTTTATATGAAAGTTTTGTTCCACCTTACGAATGGGCTACAACTTTCATGTTTTGTTGTGCAGGTCGTGGCGGCCTGCGTGGGTGTTACTCGATAATGGTGCGCGCGCATGGCGAACAAATATAAACGTCATAAGCGTTTCCCCAAAGGGCTGGTGATCGGCATAATGATTGCCGTTGTGCTGATAGTTGCGGTCGGCAGTATTTTTCTCATAAAGCTGCTGCTGGCCGGCAGCAGCGCCGCCCCGCACCGGCAGATCCAGAAGATTACCCTGCTTAAGCCTCCTAAGCCTCCGAAGATTAAGGAAAAACCGCCTGAGCCCAAGCAGAAAAAAGAAAAGGTTATTGAGCAGCAAAAGGCGGCGCCCAAGCCGCAGAAAGTCAAGGCTGACAACAAGCCGCCTCCCGGCAAAGAGCTTGGCCTGGACGCCAAAGGCAGCGGCAGTGGTGATGCATTTGGTCTAAAAGCGAGAAAGGGCGGCCGTTCACTGATCGGCGGCGGAGGCACCGGCTACGGCTGGTACACCAGGCGGATTGCTGAAGAATTGCAGCAGTTGGTCAACCGCCTCCTGCGGGGCAAAGCCGGCTTCAATGGCAAAGATTTGAAAACCGAGATCCGGATCAAGCTGGATGAGGCCGGAAGGATCGCCGATTTTACTATAACCGGCCCTTCCGGAAATCGTGAACTGGATGATGCGGTTCGGCAGGCGGTCAAGAAGGCACAGCTCAGCGATCCGCCACCCTATGGTATGTCACGGGTGCTGAAGTTCAGAATCAGGCCCAAGGGCTGATGGATATGCGGATAGGCGTAAATCGTGATTAGCGCCGACGAATGTTGGTTATTCCCATTTAATTGTATAATAAAATGTTAGGAGTTTTCATGATACGGAAGATATTGACCAAAAGCATCATTGTCGGGTTGTGTGGCGGTCTGTTGCTGGCGCCCTGCCGGGTGAAGGCCGCGGAGGATACCTCGAGTAGTGGTCTCGAAGATCTTATTCAGCTTCTTCAGGCCAAGAAAATTGTTTCTGCGCAGGAGGCTGCCGGGTTCATCAAAAAGTTGCGGCAAACCGAGCGCCGGAAAGAGACAAAGCCGGTGATTACCATTATCCCGCGCGGTCAGATGTATATGAAGCAGCTCAGCGATACGGTGGCGGCTAACATTAAAGATCAGGTCAAGGATCAGGTCAAGTATGAGATAAAGGATGAAGTGGTGCGGGAGATTAAGCTGGGAGAAAGAACCGGGCCTATACCGTCCTGGGTTCAGCGGATCCGCTGGGGCGGTGATATTCGTCTGCGGCATCAGGAGGACTTGTTCGACAAGACAAACGCCTATCTGCAGGATCCTAATAATCCGGGGATCTTGCTCAATACAACCCATAACCGGATGCGGGAGCGTATCCGGGTCAGGATTGCCATGAAGGCGGAGGTTAACGATCAGGTGGAGGTCGGGGTGCGTCTTGCCACCGGCAACGATAAAGAACCAGTTTCCACTAACAGCACTATGGGCGATTATTTTAATAAACATGGCTTTGTGCTTGACCAGGCTTATCTCCGCTGGGTACTGCTTCCTGAGGTAACTTTAGTGGGCGGCAGGATGCCGAACCCCTTTTTCTCGACCGATTTGGTTTGGGATAAAGATATCAATTTTGAGGGCATTGCGGTGCAGATCAAAAAACCGCTTTTGGGCGTCTGGCGCGGGTTTGCCAACCTCGGCTATTTTCCTATCCAGGAGGTTAAGCTTTCCTATGGTGACAAATATATGGTTGGCGGCCAAGTTGGGATTGAATATGAGCCTCGTCCTGAGCTTCTTGGTAAATTCGGGATTGCTTATTATGATTATCATAATATTACCGGAGTGCCGAATACCGCTGGTAGGCCGGGATATTACGATTATACGCTGCCCGCCTTCCGGCAGTGGGGCAACGATTATTACGACATAAACACCTTTGTCGGTACCGCCGGTACTTCGGTGGCCTATGGCCTGGCTTCTGAATTTAAGCTGCTGAATTTAACCATGTCTTTCAATGTGGGGCTCTTTGATCCGGTAAATATATCTCTCTTAGGTGATTATGTGACCAATCTTGGTTTTGATCATGATGAGATCTTGAACCGTACCGGTCTATCCTTTGACAAGGAAACGGACGGCTATATGGTGGCGTTGGCGGTTGGGTACCCGAAAATCACTCAACTTGGAGACTGGAAGGTCTCTGTCGCCTATAAGTATCTCGAGAAAGACGCGGTGCTGGACGCTTTCACCGACTCGGATTTTCATTTGGGCGGTACTAATGCCAAAGGCTGGATACTTGGTACTGATATTGGTCTTTATGATAATGTATGGACCACTATCCGTTGGCTTAGCAGTGATGTGATAACTGGAGTGCCATATTCAGTTGATACCGTACAGTTAGATCTGAATGCCCGTTTTTAGCTGTAAAAGGAAGACTTGCTATGAATAAAAAATTAAGTGTTTTGGTAATGTTACTTGCTCTGGCAGGATTTGGGACGGCAGGCTATCTAAACCTGCATCTGGCAAAAGAGAGAAAAAAAACGGTTGAGTCAGCACAGCGGCTGAATAGGCTTAAAGCTGTGAATACCACCTGGCGCCGGAAATATCAGCAACAAAAGGCCATTGCTGACGGGATGGCGCGCAACAGACAGGCGGCAGAGGTTAGACTGAGTGGTGTGCTGCATAAGATGCGGCTTCTTGAAATGGAAAAAGACAAATTAATAGCAGCAATAAAGAAGCAGGATCACGGGTCTAAAAATATGAGACGAATGATGCGGGAGAAAATCAACCTCCTTGCGGCTCAAAATAAGGAATGCGGGATGACGATCCAAAAGAAACAACATGATATTGCCGCCCTTAAAAAGATTATAAAAAGCAAGAGTAAGAACATAAACAATCTTGAGGGGGATAAAACAAGGGCCTTGGCAAAATTATCTTCTACCAAGTCGCGTCTTTCAATCTGTGCCGACAGTAATCTCAAACTACGTGATATAGCCAATGAACTTGCCGGGTTGTATAAAAACAAGGGGGTTGTGGGAGCAATGTTTGATGACGAACGGCTTATTCAGTATCGTCAGGTAGAGGTGGAAAAGTTGTTGCAGGCCTATGATGAACGTATTGACAAACTACGTTTCTCCCTCCATTAACAACTATGTTATATGGAGCACTTTTTATTAGTCACCGCCCTTGTATTGGCGCTTTTGGGTTCTGAGGCGCATGGTACGGCGTTAATTCTTAGCCGCTCTAATGTGTTGGCTGTTTCTAAGGAATACGGCAAAGCGGCGGCCGGTCGTGTCCAGGCCTGGATACTTTTATTGCAGGATTCCCGGCAGCTGCCCGTTAAAGAAAAGCTGGAGCGGGTCAATAATTTTTTTAACCGTTTACCCAATGTGTCGGATATGCGGCAGTGGCACGTTAATGATTATTGGGCTACTCCCTTTGAGCTGCTTATTGTTAATGGCGGAGACTGTGAAGACTTTGTTATTGCCAAATATTTCTCTCTTCGGGAATTGAAAATTTCTGAGCGGCAAATGCGGATTACCTATGTTAAATCCTTTAGGCCCGACCATTCCATCGTCTCGCACATGGTTCTTTCCTATTATCCCTGCCCGCAGTGCGAACCGTTGGTACTCGATAATCTCACTAATTCTATTCTGCCGGCCTCAAAACGCAAGGATCTGGTGCCGGTTTTTAGTTTTCAGGCTTACGATCTGATTAACTCCAGGGAAAAAAGAGATAATTCCACCGTCAGTGGCACGACAAGAAGCATACCGCGCTGGGATGATTTACTGAGGCGTATCGCCGCTCAGGAGAAGAACCTGAATAAATGATGAGAAATATGGGTGAATTTACCTACCGTCAAAAAAATGAACAAGGATGAGGTGAAATTGTGAGAGTTACATTTGCCGCTTTTCTTTCTCTTTCATTGCTGCTGGTGATACTTTTTGCCGGTGCTGTATCGATTTCTTTAAAAATATCTCAAGAATATCTGGCAAGAGAACTGCGGGAGCACGCTCAGGATACCGCTACGGCGTTGTCGGTTGTTTTGAAGAAACCGTTGATAACGGAAGACCGGGTTATGGTTGAAACAATGCTGCGGGCTCTCGTGGATCGTGGGCAGTACAGCAGTATGGTGGTTTTGCGTCATAACAAAAAGTATGTCGATATTGAGCGCGGAATAAGAAGTACGGCTGGAGTACCTGCCTGGTTTATCAGAATATTGCCGATGGCTGTTTTGCCGGGTCGGGCTGAAATTTTTAAAGGCTGGCAGAAAATCGGCCAGATAAATATCCGCAGTTATCCTGGCGCTGCCTATGAACAGCTCTGGCAGATCGGCAAAAATATTCTGTTGCTTTTCGGTATTGTTTGGCTGTCAGCCTATATTCTGTTGGCCGGGGTTTTGTTCTTGTTGGTGCGTCCTCTTAAACAGATGGAAAGGCAGGCTGTGCAGATCAGCAGTAGAAATTTTGTGGTTAATCGTAAAAAGCCATGGTTTAAGGAATTCGCTACCACGGTGGCGGCCTTGAACCTTATGTCTGACACCATCAGCCAGATTTTAGCTGATCAGGCTCTCATAATTGATAATTTGCGGCATCAGGCCAGTCGTGACCCGGTTACTCGTCTCGATATTTTTGAATATTTTCGCCACAACGATTCTGAATATACGAAACATTATCCGGCCAATGGCAATATAACAGCTATTTTGTTGCAGATAAGCGGGCTTGGTGAAATTAACCGTAGAGCGGACAGGATGTTGGGTGACAAAATAATGAGACTGCTTGCTTACCGTTTCAGCCATTCCTGTCATATCCTCGATCCGCGGGGTCTGGTTTGCCGGGTTGCCGGGGCCGCTTTGTTTGCCATAGTAAAGACGATTGATATTGATGAGTTAAAAAGATATCTTCTGTCAATGATGGCTGATCTGCGTAAGAATCTGCTCTGTCCCGCTGATGAAATTTTGGGGGTTAGAGCGGGGGCCTTTTTTTGTGACACTATGCAGTCCGTTGCTGAACTTCACCTGCAGGCGGAAAAGGTTGTGGAAACAGTTGGAGTGCCATGGCAATGGCGGGTGCAGACGATAAAGGAGCTGGAAAATAATACCCTTGATAGGGGAGAGGGAATCGAAAGTCTGATAAAAAGAAAAATCACTTCCGGTAATTTTGAACTTTCTCCGGTTCAGGTAACCTGTCTGCCGGAAAATAACATGAATCACTATGAATTGCATCTCACCCTTGATGACGGGAGAAACGGGGGCCTGCGGGCCGGGCTGCTCCTGCCGGTTGCCGAGAGGCTCGGTCTGCTGCAGACCCTGGATAGGAGGGTGATGGAGAAGATGCCTTCTCTCCTCCGTGCTGAGGTGAAAGGGCTTCGCTACGCAGTGAATATCAGCGCCGTTTCACTCATGGATGGGGGATATCAGCAATGGCTGATTGACAAGCTCCGCTCGTTGACTGAAGCGCAAAGGGGGATGCTGCTTATTGAGACCACAGAAGCCTTGTGTGCTCTGCATGATGCCGCTGATTTCGCGAAAATTCGCCAGACAATCAGGGAATTGGGCTGCAAATTTGGTTTTGATCATTTTGGCCTTTATCCTGAAGGTCTAACCATGCTTCCTATCCTGCGGCCGGATTACGTGAAAATTGACCGCAGTTTATTGATTGATATCAATCATGATGCTGGATTTGGCAATCTTATTAGAACATTATCTGCCTCGGTACACAGCTTGGGTATTGTTTGTATCGCGCCTCTCAGAAAGCAGGATGCAGACAGAAAGGCGATGCTTACCGCTCTTGGTGTTGATGGGGTTGTGGCGCCGATTGCCGCTTAGTGTGCGCGGATGTGAAAGATGGGATATTAGGGCGGCAGATTAATCCCTAAAACGGTAGCCAATTCCGCGAACCGCTTCGATTCTGGGGCCGAATTCCCTGATTTTTTTTCGCAGACCGAAGATATGGACATCGATTGCCCGCATGCTTACAGCGTAAGACTCATGTCCTCTGGTGGCGTTAAGAATCTGCTGGCGGGTGAATACCCAGCCCGGCCTTTTTGCGATGAGTTTTAGAATGTTGAATTCGGTAAGGGTCAATTCAATGGGTATTCCGTTGATTTGGACAGAATATTTTTCAGGATCAATGATCAGGGAGTCTACAACAATTCGCGATTCTTCTGACGGCGGATTCTGATATTGTGTCTGGCTTTTTCTCCTTAACACGGTGTTAATTCTTGCCACAATAATTCTTGGACTGAATGGTTTTGTTATATAGTCATCGGCTCCTATATCAAGTCCGGCCACAATATCTTCGTCCTCGTTTTTAGAAGTAAGCATTATAACTGGAATTTCCTTTATCGAATTTATACGTCTGATCGCCCGGCAGACCTCCAAGCCGCTCATGCCGGGAAGCATGATATCAAGCAGTATGATATCCGGTTTTTCCGCTCCAATTTGCTGCAAAGCCTCTTCCCCTGAATCAACGCATTTAACCAGATAATTTGCTTTGCTCAGATTAAAGATGATAAGTTGTTGAATGTCCTCATCATCTTCAACTACAAGTACATTTCCCCGTCTCATGTGGTTAATTCTCTCTCTCTATATATGTATTCCCAAAAAAGTATTTAACTACGACGCCATTAAGTACATATAGAGGGGGGACTTTTAAGTTTCTGTTATAATAAAATTAATATTTAATTAGTTTTTCTGTCCAGAAAAGCGAAGGCCTCGATATTTTCTGGACGTGAGGAGGACGAAATGGACAAAAAATGGTACAGCTA
>JBMERE010000015.1:0-56087 GCA_048820955.1 Desulfobacterota bacterium M19
AACGGACAAGCAAGGGGTATTTTGCACGTTTGTTCCCCGCCGAATAGGCGGCTTAGAAAGTCAGATAAGCGCCCTGTAAAACTTTCATAGAGTTCCCCGCCGAATAGGCGGCTTAGAAACAACGATAATAAAGTTTGCCAAAAATCATAGAGTTCCCCGCCGAATAGGCGGCTTAGAAATCGTTGACCAAAATCCTACGAGAGGCATAACCGTTCCCCGCCGAATAGGCGGCTTAGAAAAAACAGACGGTTGAATGAGGAGAAGTTGGGAAGTTCCCCGCCGAATAGGCGGCTTAGAAATTGCGTCTTTTCGCAGGGCCAGGGGTCTTACTGTTCCCCGCCGAATAGGCGGCTTAGAAAAAAAGCAGAAGTTCGAGAAATAGCACAAAAAAGTTCCCCGCCGAATAGGCGGCTTAGAAAGCATAATCCAATAACCAGTACCAGGTATAAGGGTTCCCCGCCGAATAGGCGGCTTAGAAAAAACGCATCCGCAATCTCAGAGGGAATTTGCAGTTCCCCGCCGAATAGGCGGCTTAGAAAAGCCGTGTGCCAGCCGCAAACGATACGTTTACGTTCCCCGCCGAATAGGCGGCTTAGAAAATTTTTCTAACCACTGCTGTGCATTAACTCGTGTTCCCCGCCGAATAGGCGGCTTAGAAAAGGCCATGCTTTTTAGATTCGTCCACTGCATCGTTCCCCGCCGAATAGGCGGCTTAGAAAACCCCAAGCAATTCAAGTGGATTTTCCCGTTTGTTCCCCGCCGAATAGGCGGCTTAGAAATAACCAGTTCGCTTGTGCTTGCCCCGCATTAAGTTCCCCGCCGAATAGGCGGCTTAGAAAATAACTAAATACCAAGGTTGTATCCGATATTCTGTTCCCCGCCGAATAGGCGGCTTAGAAACCCGGCCAGGGACAAATTAATATGATTTACAAGTTCCCCGCCGAATAGGCGGCTTAGAAAGAAATTCAAGCAGTTAGACGCTTTATCACAGTGTTCCCCGCCGAATAGGCGGCTTAGAAAAAACGGGAAGACGCACGGAGAAGCAGTTATCGGTTCCCCGCCGAATAGGCGGCTTAGAAATATTCAAAAATCCCCTCCACCCCTTCGTACTTGTTCCCCGCCGAATAGGCGGCTTAGAAAAGTTTCTGAGCCAGAGACAGAGGTCGGCCCTTGTTCCCCGCCGAATAGGCGGCTTAGAAAAATTTGCTTGCGCTTGCCCAGCATTAAACCCTGTTCCCCGCCGAATAGGCGGCTTAGAAAAACATTTCCCACCCTCTCCTATGCGGAAAGGGTGGGTGTCAGTCAAGGAGAACTTACTTTTTTAAAGGGATAACATGTTAAAAAAGCGGGAAGTTCATTATTGTATAAGAGTTTCCGCCCGCATCTGTATATGATATCTTCCAGGTAAGATCTCTATTTTGAACTGGCGTGGTGCGGTCAATGCGGATGATGAAAGTGTCCGTGCTGGTATCCTGAGATCCGGCAGCAATGTTTGGAAAGGAGACCTTACCGTCCACTACGGTTACCTGGGCCGGCCAATTCTGCAATTGGGCCGAAATGTTCGTGGCCTTGCCATTACCCTGATTACGGATCACAAATTGGTAGGTGTATTCCCATATTGTCCTGGTAATCCTCTTGTATGAAACCAGAGGGTATGTTATCGCTTTCAAATCAGCTACCACGATGTTGGTGGTGGCGGCAGCTGTTGCAACCAGATTATTATTGTCTGTGACCCTCAGTCCGATCTGGCCATTATAGGGAGAAATCCAAGTATGCTGTAGGGTACAGCTATCACCGGCATCGGTCTCGTAGGTTCCGTTGCCGTCCAAGTCCCACTCATACTTGACAATATTGCCGCCCGAATTGGAATCGGATGAGGCGCAGCCATTCAGCGTGATCGGTGCATTTACGCCACCAAAATACGGGCCGCCGGGATTGGCGACCGGATTGACCAGACCAGTGACGATATGAACCACTACTGAGTTCTCTGCGGTATCTCCCTCATTATCGGTTACCTGCAACTTAGCCGTCACATCATAGTTGGCAGAGGGGATTCGCGGGGGATATCCGCCCACCTTCGCAATGGTACCTGAGATCGGGAAGTTACCGGATAGGTCTGGAGTGTTCCAGGTCTTGCCACTTGAGGCGTCAAAAATAATCTTCCAGGAGACCAGAAACTTGGTTGGGTCTTGGTGGGTGGAGCCGCTGATATTAAAATTTACGGTGGTGCCGCTGTTTACCGGGTTGGGGGATGCCGTGATTGAGGCCACCGGCCGTAGACTTGAGACAGTTGGCTCCAGGATGAGGAGCGAAAAGGCAGTACTGATGGGTTGGGGAAAATAAAAGTATCCCGGCCAACTGCCATTGTCGTTCTGAATCCCCACGAGGAATGCTGAATACTCGTCGTACCAGGAATGAGTGCCGATTTGAGTAATCTCGGATATCTTGCCATTAGAGTCCCGGGCAATCCGCATTGCCTTGGCTACGCCATACATGGCATAGTAGTTTTCAACCTGTCCGTATTCGGTATTGCCGAAATGAGAAGGCCACCAGGCCCAACTCAAACCATCCCAGGTATAAACAGGGTTTGCTTTCCAATGGGCCGCGAGACCATCCAAAGCCTCTACATACCAGGAATTGGTTTTGGGGATGCCGACATAGGCCATCATAGACAGCCCTGCTCCGGCATGGGCCACATCGATATAACTTGAATTGTTGTATCCCCACCCCTTCCAATGAGAGTTGTAGCTGTTAGCGAGCCAATAATTCTTCAGTTCGCTCTTAACCCAAGCCGGAGCCATGATTCCCCACTGCTCAGCGGCTTCCAGGCCAATGACCGGCCATTGGCCGACAGAATTGTCTGCATCACCATTATTTGGACAATAGCGCCATCCACCCCGTCCACTGGTTCCTGGATCAGCCTGAGCCCAAGCGGCAAATTCCATCATGTCCTGGAGGACTTTATAATAGGTCCAGCCGCCGATAGTCGGCACGGACGCAGGAACCTTGAGATTCAGGGCAGGATTATGGAGGGTATCGGTTACAGGGTAATTTTTGTCGTAGGCTCCGGACGCGACAAGCGCCATCATGATCATGCCGTGCGGATAGAAAGATTCATCGCCGCAATAAGGATTGAATTGTCCCAGCATTACGCCATCTCCGTTAGATTCAACGGGCTTCCAATTTGGGCTGTCACTTTGTGATGAAGACTTTACTCTAAGGCTGGTAAAGAGCCAGTTCAGACCGTTCACCACGGTATTATGATAGATGTCTGTCGTGGAACCGATGGGCTGATGGCCGTGGTTTTCAAAGGCCAGAACTGACAATGCCCCGTTCGCTGGTTCTCCACCCCAGTCGCCGCCGGAGCCTTGATCCAGGTAAAGGCGCTTGAGTCCTGCTTCAATGGCCCGGTTAATTCTTACCTGGGGGGTAGCAGAGGCCTGTATATCGATTCGTACTTGAGCGGAACTTGATGTTCCATTGCCGTCGGTCACCGTAAGGGTTGCATAATAGGTTCCGGCAGTAGCATAGGCGTGTAACTCAGAGATGTTTCTGGTATTGGTTATCAAGGCAGGTTCTGTTGAAGAGCCATCACCAAAGTTCCAGACATAGGTTCCTGAGTCCGAGCTTCCCCAGGTGACATTGCCCCAGACATCAACGGGATTTCCGGCCCAGGCATAGGACGTATGCTGGGTCGAGGTCTCGATCCCGTTCGGCATTACCCGGACGGTAGGGGCAGTTAATACTGCCAGGGCAGGGGCGGCAAAGAAAAAGCTTAGGGAAAGGTACGATAGTATTATCGCCATACAGATGAGCAATTTATTTTTCATTTTATACTCCTTTTGTAACAGTCTATTAGTGTGTTAACTTATTTCTCCTTTTTCTTGAGATGCCAAAACCTGCCAGCCCTAAGGCAAAAAGGGTCATTGTAGCGGGCTCTGGAACTGGTGCGGATCCTCCTCCAGCTGTGGTGTACCCACTGTCAAGGACCGATAAATTATTTGGGTCGTAGATCTCAAAGTATTGGGAGCCCAAGGGCGCTGAGCCGGTATAGGTAAATTGCTCGCTAAATCCTGATAAAGAATAGCCTGGGGCTATCGAGCCATTATAAAACTCGAAATATCCTCCAAGATCAGGGGCAGAAGGCTGTGCTTTTATTGTGATCCAGCCTGCCGGTGCACTTGCTGAATTCAGCGTATAATCGGCATAATTACTGAGGTGAACGTAAGGTAGAAAGATGATGAAGTCTGCCAAACTGCTGCTTAAGGAATTGTTGAAGACTGTATAGTTGTATTCATGGTTGTTACTTCCCAGGTTAGTTAATGTATAGGTAATAGTAGTTGCCCGAGCTGGCAGACCCGTTCCCAAAACCAGCAAGAGTCCCAATAAAAATACCCCGATTCTCTTCATGCCTGTTCCTCCTTTTTTATGGCGGTGAACCCGCGTTTCAATGGTTTGCGAATCGCTCTCTTGTCGTCCTGTAAATTTTTGCACCAGTCATTTTCTCAGAGCTTTTCACCTTTTTTTACCATAAAAGACACCGACTTATGCCTCGAACAGGCTTGTCACTGGCAGCTATCTGCCGTTAACATTCTTGTCGACATCAGGCCAGATCTTTTACTGGCAGTAAGCTGAGGATGCAATAAGTGTGCCTTGTTACCTGAAAAGTTTCTTCTGCGCCATTTTGCTGAAATCATTGGTAATTCCCATCGTTACAGCGGCTCGTTCATGTTTTACTCGTTATATCCCCCCGTTTTTTCCGGAAATAATGTACAAAATTCCGGAAAAAACGGAAAATGTCCATTATGTCGGTTGGTTAGATGTTGAGAATGTGATGACATTCATAGTGTGTCCGGGCGAGGTCGTTTATTCCAACGGGTGGAAATCCCGTTTCGGCAAGGCTGACCAGCCATCGAATAGATGACCCTGGGCCGGCGGGAATAATCCCAAAGGTTAAGCACAGGGGAACCAAGACTGCAGGCCGTAAGCAAAAGTTGAACGGATTGAGGATTGTAATTCTTCAATCTTATTTTATACTGTCACGCGCCCTTTTTATTTAAACTGCAGGCATTTGATTGGATTCATGGCGGCTGCTTTTCCGGCAGGATAGACGCCGAATATAACCCCCATGATGACGGTGGATAATAATGATATCAGGATCACCTTCAAGGGAAGGATGAAGGGGAGATTGGCCAGGATTGTTATAATGACCGCAGCGATGAGCCCGGAAATTATGCCGATAAGGCCGCCGCTGATGCTCAACAATAATGATTCGGCCAGAAATTGCAGCAGGATGTCGCTTTTTCTGGCTCCCATCGCCCGCCTGATCCCGATCTCTTTTATTCTCTCCCGGACTGAGATCAGCATGACGGCCAGGACTCCTATGCCGCCGACGAGAAGGGATACTGCCGCGATGGTGCTGATCAACAGGGTAAAGGCCTGCCCGCTTGCCCGCCGCGTTTTTAGAACCGAGGCCTGATTTCGGATGGTAAAATCATCGGCCCTGCCAGCTCTGAGATGGTGCCCGGCACGTAAAGCGGCCCTTATCTCCTTCTCCGCCCTGTTCATTGCCTTACTGTTTACGGCCTGGATGTATATGGTATTGAGATATGTTACATTAAACAGACGTCGCAGGGCGGTCTTCAGCGGGATAATTATCAGGTCATCCTGATCTGTGCCGTTTATATCAAGTCCCTTGGGGGCCAGCACGCCGATGACCTTGAATGGAACCCGGCCGAGGCGGATTGTTTCCCCCACCGGGTCTTGGCGCCCGAAAATATTTTTCACCACGGTTTCCCCCAATACCGCCTCCCTTCTCCGGCCGTTATCTGCCTCCCGGTCAAAGAATCTTCCCTGGCGCAGCGAGTAATTCCTCACCTTGACAATATCGGCGGTTGTGCCCATGACCGTCGTTCTGGTGCTGAGATTTCCGTATTTAACCGGCAGCTTTTTGCTTTGCGCCGGCACTGCATAATCTATCAGGTTTGAGTCGGCAAGAATAGCAGGCGCGTCTTTGGGCACCAGAGTGGTTACTGATTTTGTCTGCCTGGCCCGGCCGGCAATGATTTTGACCTGGCCCGCGTTAACCATCAGTAAATTGCTGCCCATTTTGGTGATCTGGGCAATAATTCTGCTTTCGGTGCCCCGGCCGATGGCGACCATGATTATCACCGCGCAGACCCCGATGATAATTCCGGAGAGGGAAAGTGCCGTTCTTACCCGGTGGGCGAATAAAATCTTTTGGGAGATGACGATATTTCTGGCAATATTCATCTATGCTAACAGCTCCACCATAATTGTTCCTCACTCTGGTAAGTTTCTGCTATTGGTTCAGAGCCTGTACCGGGTCAAGATTCGCCGCTTTTTTAGCTGGATAAACCCCAAAGAAGAGACCGATGAGAACGGAAAATAGAAAGGCGATGGCAAAGGGAGGCCAGCTGATGCTGATCGGTTTGCCCAGATGCTGAACCAGCAGGGCAATGGCTACCCCCAGGCCGACGCCAAACACCCCGCCGCTCAGGGTCAGGATGACGGATTCGGTGAGGAACTGGGCAATGATATGCCTCTTCCCGGCACCCATGGCCCGTCTTAATCCTATTTCCCTCTGCCGTTCGGCAACCGCCATTAGCATGATATTCATCAGCACGATACCTCCCACCAGCGGTGCGATAACGGCGATCAGCCAGAGGAAAATTCCTAATGTCTTCGAGTTGCTTCTGATCATTTTCGCCACCTGCGCGGCGGTGGTGATCCGGAAATCATCCTCCTCGGTGGCGGCCAGGCGGTGGTTTTCTCTTAAAACATCTTTTATGCGGCCGGCAATCTGTTGCGCCCGGGCAGGATTTCTAATGATGACCCGCAGCATACTGGTAAACCGCGGCTGGTTCATCAACCTCCTGGAGGCGGTGGTAAAGGGAATCAGCACCAGGTTGTCGAAATCAGTTCCGGCCGGTGATTGTCCCCTCTTTTCCAGGATGCCGATTATCTTGAAGGAGACATTTCTGATCAGCATATTCTTACCGACCGGGTCGGCCCTGCCGAATAGCTCTCTGGCAGTGGTGGTGCCGATCACACATACCCTGGCCAATTGATCGTTATCGGAGGCGCTTATAAACGCCCCCCTGGAGGCGCCCCGCCGCCAGGCATTCTGCCAGTCTGGTTCCACCCCCATTACCCAGGCGGTGGTAAAATTATCAGCGTGTTTAAGCGGCATATCCAGTTCCACCTGGAAGGGGGTGGCGAATTTCACGCCGCTGATATTCTCTATATCGGTTATGTCTTTTCTGGTCAGATTGGCCTGCGCCACGGTGGAAGGGCCGCGCGTCTTGCCGCCGCCGGAATGCACCATAATGGCATCGGGGCCAAAATTATGCAGCCTCTTCATAATCTGTTTATTGACCCCCTGGGTCATGGAGACCACCACGGTCAGGGTGGCAATGCCGACCAGGATGGCCAGTTCGATCAGAAAGGTTCGCAGCTTATGACTTAATATGGATGTGGCGGCTATTTTAATAATCTTGCCGGTCTGCATTACGCCGCCTCCTCTATTCTGCCGTCTTTCAGCAACACCATACGCCCGGCGCATCGGGCAATATCAGGGTCATGGGTGATAAGAATGATGGTCTTGCCCTGGCTGTGCAAACGCCGCAGGATGGCCATTATCTCCTCCGCGGATTCACTGTCCAGGTTCCCGGTGGGCTCATCGGCCAGGATAATGGCGGGATTATTCACCAGGGCGCGGGCAATGGCAACCCGTTGCCGCTGACCGCCGGATAGTTCGCCGGGTTTATAATGAATCCGGTCGCCCAGGCCCACTGAGGTCAGAAGCTGCCCGGCCCGTTCCCCGGCATCCCCGGGATAGTCCTCAGCGTAGATGAGGGGCAGAAGGACATTATCCAGGGCGCTGGCGTCATCCAGAAGATTGAAGGCCTGAAAGACAAAGCCGATTTTCTTGTTCCTGAACCTGGAAAGCTGGTCGTCGTCCATATCCTCGACATTCTCCCTTTCAAGCAGGTAAGAACCGCTTGAGGCCTGCAACATGCAGCCCAGGACATTCATCAGGGTCGTCTTGCCGTTGCCGGAAGCCCCCATGATGGCCACGAACTCCCCCCGCCTGATATTAAAAGTCACGCCCTTCAGGACGTCTGTGGTGATCGTACCGTTGTGAAAGGATTTGGTAATATTTTTCAGTTCTATCATGCGAACCTCCTCTGAATTATGCCGAATCAGGATACAGGAATCAGGAGACAGGAATCAGAAAATTACCTTTCTGCCTGACTGCTGGTTCATTGTTCGGCGCCTGCGCTACCTGTTGCGCCCGGTACTGGGCATGGTGGTTTATCACCTCGTTCCCACGCTTCTGCGTGGGAATGCATACCTGGGTAACAACTTACTGAGCCTGAATAATAACCCTGTCGTTCGCCTGCAGTCCCGAGACTATTTCGATATATCTGCCGTCGCTGACCCCGGTTTTCACCGCCTTTTTACGCGGCGGGCTGTCTGCCAACTGCAGTTGGACAAATTTGCGGCCGCCCCGGCGGATAAGTGCGGCGCGGGGAATCATCAACACCCCCTTGCGCTCGGCCTGATAAATGGTCACGCTGGCGGTCATATCCGGCCGCAGGAGATTCTTAAAGGGGCTGTTGATATTGATTACCACATCATAATTTACGACATTGTCCTGGATGACCGCCTGCGGATATATGGCGGCGACCACGCCTTTGAACTCTTTATTTGGATAGCTGTCCACGGTGAACATTGCCCTCTGGCCCAGCTTTATTTTGCCGATATCCGTTTCATCGACAAAGGCGTCGACCTGGATACGCTTGAGGTCGATGATGGTGACAAAGGTCGGAGCGTTGAGCCCGGCGGACACCGTCTCGCCCTGCTGGGTGGAGACCGAGGCGATGACCCCGGAGATGGGCGCGGTGATGGTGGCATAGGAGAGCCTGACCAGGGCCTCGTCCCGGGCGGCTCTGGCGGCATCTAACTGTCTCACGGCCAGGTTGAGGCCGGCGGCGGCACTCTCTTTTTCCTGCCGTGATTTGTCAACCGCCTGCTGGCTGGTAAAATCATTTTTGATCAGGTTCTGCTGCCGCTTGTCTTCCAGAACGGCCAGGCGCAATCGGGCTTTGGCGTCGGTTATCCTGGCCTCTGCCACCTTCGCTTCGGCCCTGGCCCTGGCCACCGCCGCTTCCAGATCCGCCTTCTCCAGCTCGGCAATGATCTGCCCCTTTTTGACCTGATCGCCGATATTGGCGTAGAGATGTTCCACCTTGCCCGATATTCGCGCCCCGACCTTGACCTCGGCCCCGACCTGGGGCTTGACGGCGCCGGTGGCCAGCACGGCAGAGGACAAATCACGCCGTGTAACCCTGGCGGTTTGCGGGGCGGCGGCAGCAGTATCATTATGGCTGCGGAGCCGCCAGATCAGCAGGGCGGCGCCTGCCAATAGCAGGATTACAATAAATAGTTTGCCTTTATGTCTCTTCAAGGGTTTTTCTCCGCTAATGTCTGCTTTTCAGGTGACGCTGTCTGTCGTCCCAGGGCCCGCTTGAGCCGGGCCAGGGCCGTGTGCCAGTCGAGCCGGGCCCGCACCAGGCTGACATTGGCCGCGGTGCGGGCGGTTTGGGCGTCGATTGTCTCGATAATCGACGCCGTGCCGTTTTTATACTCCCCCTCCGTGACTCTGGCGCTTTCCCCGGCGCTGGCGACCAGGGCCCGGGCCGCTTCGATTGCCTGGCCGGCCTCGGTCAAGCGGACGTAAGCCGTCCAGACCTCCAGCTCGACTCCGCGCAGCAATTTCTCGTATCCAGCCGCCGAAGCGGCCAGATCGGCCCGTGCCCTGCGCACCGTGTATTGCCGGTTAAAACCCTCGAAGAGCGGCCAGTTAAGCCCCAGCCCCAGGGACCACTCGTCACGATTGGGTATCAGGCTCCGATCCCGCCAGCCGTAATCGGTATTGACGGTTATTGTCGGCCGGTAGCGGGACTTCGCGGTCTGAATCTGGGCCCGCTTTGCCTCCAGCCCGGCCAGGGCCGCCCGCAGCTCCGGGCGTTGTTTTTCCGCCTCTTTGATGAAATGTTTGATATTCTGCCGCTCAAATTGTTCGTTATTTGCGGGCAATTCCGCCACCTTAAGCGGCTCGATGGGACTCAGTCCCATGGCGTTGGCCAATTGGCCGCGGGCAAGCCGTACCTCGCCGCGGGCCCGCACCATTTGCAGATTCGCGTCGGCCTTTTCGGTCTCGGCCCGGAGCACGTCTGATCTGGCCGCAAGACCATTTTGGTGACGGGCCCTGGCCATGTCTACATGGTATTGGGTCTGGCGCAGTGTCCTGGCCGCCTGCTGTCGCAGCTCCCGGGCGGCCAGCAGTTGGTAATAGGCCTCCGTTACCTGCAGGGCCACGTCTAAGAGAGTCGCGTTATGGGCAAGATTCGCGGCCAGCAGATCAGCCCTGGCGCCCCGCAGCCCGGCGGCCCTGGCGCCGCCGTCAAAGAGGAGATAACTGGCCTCGAAACCGGCGTTGAAGGTGTCGGCCGCGCCGGTGTCCCGTGAACTGTCAAGGATGACCTGGTCGGCACGATTCGCCCCGGCGCTGAAATCGGCGGATGGCAGATAGGCTGAGCGAGCCTGCCCGGTGGCGGCAGCGGCAGCTCGGGCACGCTGCCATGATTCGCGGGTCAGCGGGTTTCGGCTAAGGGCGATACCGACACATTGCCCCAGGGTGAGGACACGGCCGGCGGGGGAAAGCGGATTTTTGGTAACGGTATGCCCACGATCATCCATCGTGGGGGGTGTTGACTCCGGCTGTGAGGCAGATGGCCGCCAGGCGGTAAACGGCGCGGCTATGGGCTTGGCCGTTGAATCTCCCATCCTCATAGTTACGCAGCCGCTGATCGCAATCACTATTATCAGAGCGGTGAAGAGCGGCAGGTAAACATTGACCATCTTCCTCATGGACGACTTCCCGCAGCGGCTTGTGTCTGTCTTCGTGGTATCCATCCGGGACGCGCGTCACTATTTTCAATCCGCTGCCGGATGATTGAAAAGAATATCCGGCGCTGGCGCGGGGTGAAAATTTTGTTCTCCGCCAGAAGATGCTTAATCACCATAGACTGCATCTCGCGCTGCAGGGCCCATATTTCCGCCTGTTTGGCCTCAAGTTGCCGGCGGTTTGGTTTCTGCTGGGCGATAAGGTCGATGAACTCCAATTGTCTGGTCTTGATTCTGGCGCTCTGTTCTTTGATAAAGGCGTGGAAACTGTCCCGCAGCCGCGTGAATCTGGTGAGCTGCTCAGAACTCAAATTCAGTTGCCCGACAATGGCGCAACTCTCACCCTGTCGCCAGCCCTGGCGCTGGGGTATGGCGTGACGTAAATGGGAACCGATAAAAACGATGTTTAATACCACCGAAAATATGATTGCCAGGGCCTTTAGGTTTTTGGTCATTGCTTATTCCTCTTTTCTGGTCTCATCCGCTTCGCCATTAGTCTTCAGCGATGGAAATATAGATTGAGCCAATGGAACCGGGGAGGACGGGAGAAAACCATTCCAGTCCATAAAGTTTTTGGGCCGGAGCTGCAGGCCTATGCCCGCCGTTTACCGGCCCGCCCGTGAGAGACAGCCCCGTGCCCAGGGCCAGAAACACGGTGACGCAGGCGGCCAGCCGCATGGCGGTGGAAAGTTCTGTCAGCCAGCGGCAGGGGTTCCAGGCCGTGAAAAATGCCGGTCTGCCGGCGACGTCTGCCGGCCGTCTTCTCCGGGCTTCAGCCACGATGCGGGCGGCAAGATCATCCGGCGGCGGCGGGACGGGGAGGGCGTTGCGCAACAGCGCCCCCGTGGCCGTGATCTCCTCGCAACGTTCCCGGCAAGGGCCGCAATTAACTATGTGCCTGTCCACGGTGCGACGCTGATCGTCAGGCAGTTCATCGTCGGCGTAGGCGTTGAGGCAGGCTGATATCTCTTCGCATTCGCCTGGGATTTCGGCTGTGTTGCTCATGGGAAGCTCCTCTTTAACAAGGTATTGTCTTGGTGTCCGGTCTTTAATTTATTAAACGGGGTGAGTAGGCAAATCCCCCCTATATCTTTTTTCTTACGTTTGACAATTGGCGCTTCAGCGCCTCTCTGGCCCGGCCCAGCAATCTCTCCACGGCCTTGGTTGTTGTTGTTAAGGCTTGGGCTATCTCGCCGTAACTCAAGCCCTCGTAGTATTTCAGGATAACGGCCATTCGCTGTCTGGCCGACAGGGCGTTCAGGGTCTGACGGATCAGGGCCTCCCGTTCCCGCCGGATCAGGGCCGCGGCCGGGCCGGGTGAGGCGGTGTCCGCCACGACAATATTGTCAACGGGCATCGGACGTTTTTTCCGGGCGTTGTCAATACAGAGCCTGACAACCACCCGGTACAGATAGCTTGAAAAGGCGGCGGTTGGCCGATAGCGTGGGGCTGCTTCCCATATCCTGAGAAACGCCTCCTGGACAATATCCTCGGCCTCAGCGGAATCACCCAGAAAGCGATAGGCAATTCTCCAGGCGGTATTTTGATGACGGCGCACCAGGCCGCCGAAGGCCTCAACATCACCCCCGGCGGCCCGCGCCATGAGCCGCGCGTCCTGGTTCACCACCCCGGCGCCGCCTGCGGCAATTGAATATCGACCTGCCGACGCAGGTTTCGGTACAGGGACATTATTTAGTGAATTACCATGATTATTGGCCGCCTACCCACCTTGATCGGTGCCTGTAAGGTCATGGACTTGCTGTTTGTCCGGTTGATTGTTCCGTCCGCCGCGTTCAGCATATAAACTCTCCTTTAATGTTTTGGCCGCCATGGGCAGATATCGTCTTGTGACCGGGATATCAGAATGTCCCCGTGCCGTATTTTTGAGCCGTTACACACCTCTCTTACCCTGCTAAAACGGACAGGGAACAAAAAACCCCCGCTCATTTTTTTTTATAAAGGCGGACATACTACACCCTACGAATTTAATCGGGAAAATAGTATGATGTCCGCGTTGTTACAGATTTAGCGCCGGATTTTGGCGTGGTGGGCTGTATGGATGTTACGAAAAGGGAACAATTATAAAATATATGCCTGAAAGCAGAATTAGCAGGGCGGCGAACTGTCGGATAATGGCAGTAAAACGCTGTCCGGCGCTGCTGTAAAAAGCGCTCTACAAACGTAAGCGCTTAATAAACCACACTCTTGATTTGACAGGTAAGGAACAGAATAATAGCGGCAATCATCTTTATTTACAACAAACCAGTAATCATTTTTATGGCCAGACCGAAGAGAATTACCCCAAGGAATTTCTTTACAGTCCCCGGCTTTAATCTGCCCTGCATAAAGGCGGTGCCTAAAAAGCCGCCGATGTAGGCGGCGAGAGAGGCCGCGATAAGCACCGGCCATTGTACCGTACCCATCATGGCGTAGGTGAAGAATCCCATTAGTGAGGAAAAGGGGACGACAAAGGCGGTTATTGCCGCTACCTTCTTAGGATTGAACCCCATGAAAATCAAGAGCGGAGAAATAAGACTGCCGCCGCCAACACCAAGCAAGCCGGACAGGAATCCTGCCACCGCGCCGATTGCCGCCGGCCCTGCCACCGGACGGTCTTCACGATAGCGTCCGGTTGATTTTCCGCCCCGGTAAAAGAGAAGCATGCCGCCGGAAAAAACTAAAAAGCCAATAAAGACCAGCCGCACTGTCGTCCTGGGGATAATGGTGGTGCTCCAGGCACCGAGCGGAGCAAGAAGCGCGGAGGTGATGATAATCGGCAGCCCCATACGTAGATCAAGGCGATGGTTTTTGATATTTGAATAGCTTGCCCCGGTCATAGACAGAGTGTTGACCATCAGCCCCGTTGGTTTAGCCGCCGCGAAGGGCACCCCGAGCCAGTAGAGAGCGGGTACCAGGGCAATAGCCGCTCCCACTCCGCCCAGGGCGAAAAGAAAACTCAGGCCAAAGGCAAGTGTTACCGTGATAATGAATAGATAATCCATAACGATCAGGGCCGGGTCAGAATCAGGTTGATTTGTTTTTCGCAGCTTTGCAGGTCAAGAAAACCGGTGTGCCGCCATATTTCCTTGCCGTGCCGGTCAAAGAAAATCTGTGTGGGGATGACGTTTATGCCGAATTTACGTGCCTCACGTTCGCTCTTGTTAATATCGCTGAAAATAATGGCCGCCCGTTCCTTATATTTTGCCCGCAGGGATTTCAAGACCGGGTTCATCATCTTACAGGGAATACAGGTCGTAGAGCCGATATCCACCATAGTTACGGTATTCGCCACCGGCACATCAGGGGCGGCCCAGGCGGTTATGGGGATGATAAAGATTAAGAGTAGGACGATTTTCAGGTATTTCATTTCTAATCCCGTTCGGTTTTATGGTAAGCGGTATTCTCAGGCGCGGTGTGCTGGTGCGCCATAAGCCCTGCCGATTGTTCGTGGTAGTTAGGGCATCTGATCACTGCATGGTATACAAAGCATTTTGCCTTCGGCGTTCATTCTGAGCTTGTTGACAAAGGTCAGCTCACCACAGACCTCGCAGGGTTTGGCAGTGAACAGACCTTTTCGATTCTTTATTTCTTCAGTCTTGACGGTGCCAATATCAAGAAAGTCCTCCTCTGGAATGGAAAGAACTTTGGCAACTATGGGGTCGGCTATCTCCGGGGCAATATCCTGAGGCGGCACCCCCTCCTTTCTTTTCTGGACAAAAGGTGATTGCAGGGCCTGGGCGAAAAACTCAGGCTTGAGCGACACCCGCACTGAGCGCCCGGTTTTATTGTCCACCAGGGTGAAGGCCATCTTGCTGTAATAGAGCTTCTCGATATTTGATTTACCGTAAGTGCAGCCGGTGGCGGTCATGATGCCGTCCAGAAAACATCCGGCCGCGTGCCCTTTGCCGGTCTCGGCCCGGACAAATAGTTCCTTGTCCTGACTTCGTTCAACTCCCAGTGTCCGCATGGCGGCAAGTCCCGCCCTGATGCCAAGTGGCATGGCCGGACATTTATGGCCGTGAAATTTCATTCCCGTTTTAACTATATCCTGTAATTCCTGCATAATATTTCCTCCTTTGGCGGGTGAAAGATAACCGCTGTTTCATATTAAAATATCCTTACAGGCTGTTTGCCTGGTCGGTAATTTGTTGATAGCTCCTCAATGCACCCCCATCCCATATCAGCCGGCTCTGTTTACCTGCTTAGTTATAAAAGTTGAGGTTCCGGGCAATGGCTGCCCGCATCGAACAGTTACAGTTCTGTACTCCTTGATTCTGTTTTGGCAATATCGCCATTTGGCAATATAATAGAACCGGTAAATCCTTTTGTCAACTATAAATATCAAGGGGCTCAGTGTAGAAGATTTCCCTTACATTATTTGTAAGTGATCCATGAGCACCATCCTGCACACGTTAACCAGCCGGTAATATACAGGGAGTATGATTGTATACCCGGTCAACGTGCACATTGCGGTGCCCCTGATTCGCTTACTATTTTACAAGATGCCGGGCAGGATAAAAAAAGGGGGCGAAAAATATAATTTTCCGCCCCCTTTTTTAGCGTACAGCTAATCGTCTATAGTTGTTTAATTCTTTTCCTCAATGGCCGGTACTACCTTGTTGAGCAGCCAGAAGAGCACGAATGGGGTTATCCCTACGGTTATTGCCCCGAAAAATCCTTCTTTGTAGGTCTCCAGGCTGGTGGGCCAGAATGGCATATGGTAATGCATAAAGCCATTAAAGGAGAGCGAGAAGGCCTGACCGCCGATGACGACATTCCAACGCATCATGAAGACTCCAAAAAGAATCAGGCTGAGGGAGATAATCAGCCTCT
Source organism: Desulfobacterota bacterium M19 (assembly GCA_048820955.1). Classification (GTDB taxonomy): domain Bacteria; phylum Desulfobacterota; class Desulfobulbia; order Desulfobulbales; family VMSU01; genus JAADIV01. The sequence continues at coordinate 15,829 of JBMERE010000015.1, forward strand.
TGATGGTGGGGCGGGGTAAGAGTAACAGGACAAGTGGAATAAAGTTTCCGAAGAAATACTGCATAACGAATATTTTGATAAAGTCTTCCTGGAACATGATGGCGCGGAGGATATCCCATGATTTCATTGCCGTATAGCCTCGGAAAATCATATCTAAGAATTCCAGGGAGATGGCCGCGATCAGAAAGGCCAGGAGATAGCGTTTGGTTTTGATCATGACATCCATCTCCACGCCGCCCAACTGTTTAATAGTCTCATCACCCCGGCCGCGGGCCATGGTAGCCCTGAATTTCTTCCATTCCATAATAATAATATAGGTTAACATACAGAGGGCGATACCGGAGACCACGGCGCTGACGATGAAGATTACCGGCATGAGCGGTGACATCCACAGGGCGTTGGCCTTTACCGAACCGAAGATGAATCCGGCGTAACCATGTAGAAAACAGGCTACCGGGATACCAATGGCGGCCATGATCTTTACCGCCTTTTTGTCAATCGCGATGGCCCCAGAGTCCAGGTTGTAGGCTCCCAGGGTGAGAATATTATAGATAATTCTCATTACCCCGTTGCCAAAACCTGGTTTACCTTTACGGGCAATGGCCTGTTCCACAAAATACTGGCGGTAGACAAACCAGATTTCAGTTAAGACTATGATCGCGTAGGTTGAAAAGACAATACCGAAGGCGGCAATTGCCGAGGTGAAATGGGGGGTGAACATAACCTCTATGCCCCGGAACGGCTGTTGAAGGTGAAAAAGAAGCGGCATCATGGCCACAGGCAGCAAGGCTAATGAAAAGACCAGCGAGAAGCGGGCAATGGTGCGTAAATCCTTCTGGCCGAAGACGTGATAAAGCGAAGACAGAACAAATGCCCCTGCCACCAGTCCGGTCATGTATGGATAGAGGACAATCTGGATGCTCCAGTAAATGAATTCGTTGGGATAGACAAAGCCGCTTTTGGTGGTCCAACTCAAACCATCTACAAATAATTGTGGCGTCATATTTTTACCTCACACTCTCATCCAGGCCGATGTAATAGACCTGTGGCTTGGTGCCATATTCATCTTTAAGGATAGAGACCCTCTCTGTCGTAACTATTTTGGTGACGGGGTCATTGGGATCCTTCAGGTTGCCAATTTTCCGGGCTCCAAAGGGGCAGGCGTCAACACAGGCCGTTTTCATGCCCTTGGATATGCGGTGATAGCAAAAGGTACACTTATCTGCCACCTTGTATTTGGGATGAAAGAATCTGGCTCCGTAAGGGCAGGCCATGATACAATAGCCGCAGCCAATGCACCAGGTACGGTCAATTAATACCACGCCGTCGTTGGTCTGAAATGAGGCGCCCACCGGGCAGACCTGGACACATGGCGGGTTCTCGCATTGATTACAGAGTTTGGGTAAAAAGAAGGCCTTACGGATATCGTCCGGTTTAATATCATCGCCTTCAATTACCGGAGAGGTATAGCCGTCCCGGCCGCCCATGGGACTGTCGATATGTTCCTTGCCGTCCTTGGTTATTACGTACCGTTCCACCCAGGTTCTGGTAACCGGCAGATCATAGGGGATGTCATTTTCCAGTTTACAGGCCTTGACGCAAAAGCCGCAACCCACACATTTCTGGACATCAACAAGAAAGGCCCAGCGTACCTTGGCATCGCCAATGGAGGCGTGAACTTCTGCCGGATTCAAAAATTTAAAGGCAGTTAAGGGCAGGCTGGCCGCGATACTGCCGGTGAAGGCATTTTTTAGAAATTTTCTTCGGCTGCAACTCATTTCATGTCCTCCAGAGTGGGGTTGTGCGGGTTATGGCAGTTGACGCAGTCCTTACCTGGGTTGTGGGTATCGGGATTAATAGCCGGCAGGTCGGCCCGGTTACTCAAGTTATAGGGGAGGCCGGTGTGACAGCGCAGACAGAGGCCGCGGCTGGTATCTATGGGCAGGGTCTCCGGATTATCTGGATGGTCGACAGCGGGGCCGTGACAATTTTCACATTGGATTATCTTATGGGGGGAAGCCATGATTGCTTTGAAATTTTCCTCGTGGCATTCCTGGCAGTACTTTCGGCCCTTGTAATGAACTTTCATGGCCTTCCAGTCGGATATTGCCCCTAAACGGTAAAAGTTATAGGTAAAACTTTTACCGTGAACTCCAAAATCTGCTGGTACCATTTTTGCTCGTACCAGCAAAAGAATGGCTATGGCGGCAATCGCTACTGCGAAAGGCCGCCAGACATGGTTTTTCATACGCTACCTCCTTGGTTAAATTATCTTTTAATTGCCTTTACACTGAAAAATAACGTAAGCGCCTCATAGACTACACTCTCACATACGATTATGGTCGTACCGCTGACCTTATAACATCTCAGAATGTAAGGGTTTCAGGGCGTTCATGGAGCGCTTACAAAATAACAGTTGATTGTCATTGACAATGACATGAAAATATGGAACTTATTTATACCACTTTGTGGTGTACTACGTTGTATAGCGACACAAAGTAGTATACTACTTTGTGGCACGCGCGGTTAGAATACGATGAAGTCTTGAAATGCGCAAGGAATAATTTTTTTATTTTTGATTTACTGATTGGTTGTTATCTGATCTCTCTGAAGAGTGGATTTCTTTATGAACGCGGGGTAATTATGGCTGGATCTTTCGGGTCTTTGGAGGGTAAAGTTGAATTTCTAACGGCTGAACTGTTATTGGTCAAAAAGCAGGTTGAACGGCTTCATCTCCGGCTGGATGGACTGGCTGCCGGGGGCGCTGAACATAAAATCGGCAATAAAGGAGCAAAAGAGACTGACGTTCCACGGACAATGACGATGGAAGCCGGCTCCTGGGCCCGGATGGGTCAGGATCTGCTGCCTCGTCTGGCCGCGTTGTCATTTATGCTCGTTTTTGCTCTTATGCTTCGCACTCTGACTGATAACGGTATGCTGGAACATGTAATTGGTACCTATATCGGTCTTGTTTATGCGGCGGGGCTGGTTGTGACGGGCATATATTTCTATGGGCGCAGCAGTCGTCTGGCCCCGGTATTTCAAGTTTGCGGGATTTTGCTGTTTCTGGCGGTACTCGTTGAGGGGCATGGAAAATTCTCGGCCTTGAGCAACAGCGCTGCCTGCCTGTTACTTATAATTTTTTCTCTAATTGTGGGCTGGGCGTCTATCCACTATCGAGCCAGGATCGCGCTTTTTGTTACGCTATGGGGTACCGCGCTCAGCGGCTTTGCCCTTGATTTTCCCAATCCTAATTTTCCACTTCTCGCTCTGCTGATTTTTACCAATGTTGTGCTTGGTCATCTGGCGGCGCGGCGGGGATGCAGTAATGCTCTGCGCTGGCATGCCCTGTTTATAGCCCTCCTGTTCTGGGCCATGCTATCCTTTAAACTTAATTTTAATCTTTTAAACAAAGCCGCCGATCTGCCGCTTACGGGTCTGTATTTCTTTCCCGTTCTGCTCTTTCTGTTCTGGGCTTTCTATACCTATACCACTCTATGGGCCAATCGGGCAGGACGCATGGAACGGGATATATTCCATAATCTGCTGCCGGTAATTGTTGCTGGAGGAGTTTATTTTGCTCTGTATGCAGTACTTATTCCCTGGTTGGGTGGTGGGGAGACAGTTTTAGGCTGGGCCGCGGTTGCTGTTTCCGCTGCTTATATGCTTATGGCCGCCTGGATGGTGAAGCACTATGAGGGAGGTAAACGCGGCAAGGAATTTGTGGTGGCAGCTATCGTTCTTCTGGTGCAGGGACTGGCCACCGCTGTCCCCGTCCCTCTGGCTCTGCCCCTGATGTTTGCCGCCGCTGCCGTTCTTCTGGTTCGCTCAGTGTCATGGCGGAGCGGCGGCACCAGAGCCATTGCCTATGTATTTATGACCGTCGTTATTCTCTGGGGGGGGCAAAATGGTAATTTCTCAGTTATTGCTACTCCTTATCTAACGGGTATGGCCAGCAGTATTTTTTTGGCCCTGCTTTCGCTCTGGTGCTATCGCTGGTGTCGTCATCACAAGCCGGCGGCTAATCCCGGATTTTTGTATTTTTTAGATAAATATGATTACAGCGCCATTATTCTGCTCTGGATTGGTTTGTTTCAACTTTACGTTTTCTTTCGTTTTGGGGTTTACGCTGTCTTGACCCACAGCCTGTCTGATTATGAATCATCCTTCTATTGTGCCAGAAGTGTTATCCTGAATGTCGGGATTATTGCCTTGATGATTATCGCCCTCAAATTACGCAACAAAGAGATTCTTATTACCGCTGTCGTCCTGGTGGCGGCGGCGGCGGTGAAGGTCTTTCTCCTTGATCTCTTCAAAACCAACGGCCTGCCTCTGATTATCAGCATGTTAACCTTCGGATTGGTGGCAGCTGTGAGTTCTTTTAGCCTGCGCAGATGGTCAGCAACGGACAGGTCCCATGGGGGGTCAAATCTTTATTCTTGACAATAATCCCGGCTTTGCTAACTTATAAAAATGGCAAGAGCATTACGAATACAATATCCAGGGGCATTATATCATCTCACTAATCGGGGCAATGAACGCCGGTCTATTTTTGCCGATGATATCGATAGAAAGCAGTTTCTCCTTATTCTGTCCCGCTCCATAGAAATCTATAATGTCTCTCTTTATAGTTTTGTGTTGATGCAAAACCATTGGCATATGCTGGTGGAGACCAATCTTGGCAATCTGGGTGAATTTATGCGTCATTTCAACATCACCTACACTTCTTATTATAATCGGCGTCATAATCGCAGCGGTCATTTATACCAGGGAAGGTATAAGAGTTTCCTGATTGAAAAGGAATTATACCTGTCAGTTGTTTCCAGATATATTCATCTTAATCCTGTAAAAACCGTCTCGTTAAGGAAGATGGATATGGGGGAAAAATTAAAATTTCTGGATAAATACAAATGGAGCAGTCTTCCTGGTTATTTTGCTCCTGAAAAACGATATGATTTTTTGCAGTATGATGTTGTACTGGCTGAATATGGCAGTGACAATCGCAATGGTCGGTCTAATTATCAACGGCAGATTGCTGATGATCTCGTTACCGGCCTGGCAATTCGAGACAAGATTGTCGGTCAGAGTATTTTCGGCAGTGAAACTTTTATAAACTGGGTTAAAGAAAATTTTGTTGGAGGTAAACAACAGCGTGAAATCCCAGGGATAAATAAAATTCGCAGCTATTTGAACTCCGATTTACTTTTACCGTTATTGCTTGAAGAACTTCAGTTGGAGTCTGTTCTCTCTGCCACCGGGACTGCCCGGCAGATATTAATGGCAATGCTTTATAAATATACTGGTTTGAATAACAGAGAAATTGGAGAGATGTTCACGGTTGACTATTCAACCGTGAGCCAGACCCGGAAGCGATTGCGGGAGAATGTGCGAAAAAATGAGAAGACAAGAGCGCGTTTGCTGCAGATAGAACAAAGATTGTCAAGCGTGTTAGTAGCTGCGAGTTCATCCAGGATAAAGATTTGACTCTTGTGAGATCCGTCTATCGACTTGTACCATTAATAGTCAGATTATCAAGGGCTATATCATTTTTATAACCGGTATCGGTACCACGATGGTAATAAATCCGGGCCTTGATGTCTGAATTGTTATAATTATTTAAATCAATAGTTGTGTTACTCCAGGTATTACCGTTATCACCGGTATTGACAGTTGAGACCTTTACCCAGGTGGAGCCATTCCATACTTCAACCCAAAGGACAGCATCGTTATTATCATCATCAATATGCATATTCCAGGAAAAGGAAAGTGCTAAAGAGTAGGTCGAGCCATCTAAAACCGGGCTTTCGATGAAGTAATCACGGTTATTATCCGATGCTTGGTTGCTGGATGTTTCAAGGTATACATATTTGTTCCCAGAGGCCGCAGAAGAAGGACCGGTGCTGTTGGATGGAGTATCACCTGAGTTAACCCACCAATACTGAGCCAGGGAACCGTTTCCGCTGTCACCAGGAGTCCAGGCCGGTGTTCCCCATGGGCCGCTGGTGCCATCTGCATAGGATTCAAAACCTTCAAAAATGCTGGTAAAGGACGGTGGTGCGTCAACAGTAATATTAAAGGATGCCGAATCCGTACCACCGGTAGCCAGAGCTTGAAACGTAAAAGTGTTAACTCCTGTATCTCCTGTGCCAGGTGTCCCGCCCAGGGTACCGTCTGTAGCTATAGTTAACCACGCTGGACCGCTCACTTTGGAGTAGGTAATTGTATCACCATCCGGATCGGTGGCATAACCAGCAATGGAAGCAGAGTAAACTGTATTGACAGAGGCCTTGGGCATGGTATATGAAGTCTGCCCAAAGGTCGGCGGCTGATTGGCCACAATCGTTAATGAAACTGTCGCTGTTGAGGTGCTGGCATCATTGGCGGTAATGGTATAGGTAAAAGAGGTGCTTCCGATCCCGGCACCCGTGTAAGCAACAGTTGTTCCGCCGCCGGCAATCGTGACGGAACCAAGATCCGGCTGGTTGACAGAGGTAATGACAATACTGCTGCCCGAATCGTTGGCCATAACATTAAGATCAGTAATTCCGGAAGCGGCGGCGTTCAGATTATCATCAACCGCACTGGCTGGTACTGGAGCCGACTTATCTGTTACTGGGTAGTTGCTGACGCTAAGGCCATTAGTGTTGGTAGTATTGACACTAACCGCAGTGGGTACGGAGCCGATGGCAACGGTAAGTGTACAGCTGCCAGTACCGGTCATTAGCCCGCGGTTAACGCCGTCCGGTTCCGTTATTACGGATAACGTATTGCAACCATCGGTGTTAGTGGCCGTTACTGTCAGTTTAGAACCATCCCAAACCGCGGATTGTACCTTAACATTATCAGGAACCCCGGTGCCGGCAGCGGCAGTGTCTGGGGTCAAGCTGGTAAATACCGGCACCGAACCACCAGAATTATTATTACCGCTAACACTCGGGACGGTAATTAACATAAAGGCAGGAGTTGACGGACTGCGGTTATTAAAGGCTTTATCGTTATCCCTGCAATTCTTTTCATATTTTTCATTTTTACTTGATTTGTAGTAATTATAGAAAAGATTGAACCCGCCTATACTGGAAGATACATGGGTATTATTACCTTTTCCGCCGTTACCATCCCAGGAGCGGCCAGGCGCGTAGTGAGCATCATTATTGTTGCAGCGATTACGGTCTGAAGTGTTCAGGGCCCAGGTTGAGGGGCTGTGTTTGTCTGGTCTGGCATGCCACACGCTAACTGCTGCAGCTGTCGTCCCGTTATGGCAGCTGAAACATATGCCGTAGTTATTTATCCGTCCAGCCGTATTTGGAATGATATGCTGTGTTGTCCTGGTCCAGTCAGCGGCATAGGAGGTGTAATTGCTTCTTGTAAACTTTGTTATAAGCATATTGCCGCCGCTATAACTGACATGACATTCCTGACAGGCCATTTGAGTCGGCACGCTGGTTCCATAATTATTACCGTTATCTCCAGGAGTAGAAGCATCCCACGCCCCAGCCATCCGCGGAACCCGGGGATCATCGTGGCAATACTCGCAATTACCTACCTTCGCGTTGGCATTTGTATGATGGAATGTTGCCGCGGCCGCAGTATGACAAACTGTACATTCTCCGCCGCCGTCAGTGCCGCCAATGCTGCCACCATCCGGCAGAGAGCCGGTACCATTCACTCCTTTGCTGTTAGTGAAATTTACTAAAATACCACGTTTGTCGACATTAAAGGTATGACATGTACGGCAAGAATCATGAATCAGCGGATCAGCGGCAGAGATCGGAGCCCCGTTAGCAGTGCCTGGAGTTCCGGTATGGCAGCTGGCGCAGGTGGGAGACGTAGAGGTGTCGGCAATCATACTTGTGTGATTTGGTACAACTGCATTGGGATAAATTTTATTTGAATGACACGTCAGACAGTCATTATTGATTGCCAGCGTCGTATCATGATGAATGCCGCCGGTGGGGAAGGTGGCCGGCGGATGACAGGTCAGGCAGGTAGCTGTTCTGAAATCGGTCAGGGCCGCTCCCAGGGTGGCATCACCATCACTGCCAGTGATGGTGGTTCCTTTACCGCCAGCCATTGTGGTATGACATAACGTGCAGATATTTTTATGGATACCCTGAACCACTCCTGAAACTGGAATAGTGTGGCAGGTGGTACAAACAGCGTCACCAGAAAAAACTGTCGCATTGTGGCCGCCATGGGTGTTTGGGGTTTTCTTGGCGGTATGGCAGGTGGTACAGGTATTATTTAAGCCATTAGCGATAGTATCCTGCACCGTGGTTAGGAGCGGGGTGTCAGGTTTACCGCTCTGATTGCCATTGCCGGCATAGTCATGGCAAGTGGCGCAGGCGGAGGCCTGAGCTTTACCCCCAACTGTGGCATGCTCAATCTTGATTGCCTCCCAGGTGGACAGAGCACTGGTGCCAAGGCCAAGTCCAGCGTCATCATGACACTGGTTACAGCCGGTACCAGGGGCTGCCTGGGCTAAATCAAGTGCTGGATTAAACGTCAGGTCGTGGCTCACATAACCACCTGTGGTACCATGGACATGGTAATCGAAGTATGAACCATGGCAGGTGGTACAGGTACCGGGACTCATGGTCCCACGGACGTAACCGTTTACATTGGCTGCAGTGGTACTTAACAGACTGCCAGTGACAATATCATGACAGGTGGCGCAGCTATCATGAACCTTGGGGTCATTATAGTCCACCGGCGCACCGGTGGCCGTACCCGCACTGGTGGTATGACAACCATTACAAGGAGACACGCCTGCGATTGCAGTTGTATGATCTGCAGCCTTATGCTTTGTAAAATAAGCGCCGTGACAGGTTACACAGTCACCGCCGCCATCGTTGCCGCCCACGGTGCCGCCATCAGGCATAGCTATTGTCAGTCCATTGGTCGTGGGAACTTTGACCAACTCTACATTTTTTGTGGTGATATTAATTTCATGGCAGGTTGTGCAGGCATCATGCACTTTATTGTTGAGTGCATCTGTTGGAACATTATTCACCCCACCCTCAGTGCCGGTATGACAGTTAGCACAATTACTATTTAAGGCAACCATTGTACTGTGATTTGCGGCATGACCGGTGGTTGTATTATGACAGGATGTTGTGCAGTTGCCATTTTGGGCTGGAGCCGTATCATGATGAATCCAGGGCTTTGGATAGGTGACTGGCGGGTGACAGGTCAGGCAGGTAGCTGTCTTGAAATCAGCCAGAGCCGCGCCCAGAGTAGCGTCGCCATCACCGCCGGTGCCGACTATGGTCGTTCCCCGGCCGCCGCCAGGATTATTATGACACAGGGTACATATTCCACGGTGAACGCCATCAACAATCCCGAAGCCGCCGTCATTATGACAATCGGCACAATCTCCGGCCCAGGAAAAAGTGTTCACGTCATGTCCAGTGCCTTTAAAGCCTTTATCATGCTTGTGGCAATTGGTGCAGTTCATAGTTTGACGACCATAATGGCTGTCGGTTGAGGCTGGGAAAATGCCGTTGCTGGAGAAATGGGTGGTAACCGTAACCCCGGAAGCGGTATTGCCGGTATGACAAACCTGGCATATACCGCTGGTATTGCCTGAACCGCTGGCGTCTTCCTCAACAAAACCGCCATTGGGATCAAAGAAACGAACATCTTTGCTGCCGGTACCAAAGGGTGGGGTGATTTTATCTTTAATTAACTGGCCGTAAATAAGGCCGAAGGTGTTACTGGTAGCCGGGTTGGTATGCCCCAGACTATCAACAGCACCAGGAGTAATTGAGGCGGGATCTAATTGCCCCTTAACCACAACCAGAGAAGCGGTTGCGGAAACAATCAGGAATGTATTGGAAGTATTGGTAGTATCATGTACGAAAACCAGACCGCGATTGGGGTTGGAGGCACTTTTGTTGGCCCAATCCTGATCGCTTGCCGCAGCTCCAGACGGCGGCCAGTTAGTATTGGTTGTCGGTGAGGAATATTTGATGGTAGTCTGATTCATGGCACTATCATAAGTTGCTGAATTAATCGTGCCGGTAATGAGAAAAGGTGAAGTCGGTGTTCCAACCCAGGATAACTGCCCCTGATAATGGGGATCATGACAATCGGTGCAGCCAATCCCCCAGGTGCCGTGCAGAGGAGAACCAATTACGGCGGAAGAATGGGTTCTGGCTGCAGGTGCAGTGCCGCTGCCATTGTGGCACTGCATACAAACTGTATTTACTATAGTATTACGATCTGGTGTTGTGGCCCGTTGATCCGACGGCGAATATTGCCACCATAATGAATAGGTATGGCACGATGAACATGTTATACCGTTCGTTTCGTTATGCGGGGCATCAATCACATATGCCTGTGCCGAGGTGGCCACTAATAAAATCACCAATTCCAGCCAGATTGGCAGATGTTTATTCATAGTCTTTTCCTCTTTATCAGTTGTAAAAGGTTGTGAAAAATACTCATAAAATATTGAGTTATGTGATTGTTGCAAAAGCAGGGGGATGTAAATTATTTTTCAGTAGTTTTGTCTGCCAAATAGATATACACAAATATGCGGTTTCAACGTAAACGCCTCATAAACCACACTCTTGACTTTATAACATCTCGGAATGTAAGCGTTTCAGGGACGCCCTGATGTGCGCATTTAAGCCCCCCGATAATACCCCTGTATATTGGGGGACTTAAATGCGTGCAGCAGGGTGTTCATGGAGCGCTTACGTTTCAACGGTTAATAAGTAAGCAATTAGTATGCCTCATATTTGAATTTTTCCCTTATGCCTTGACTGTCTAAGGAAAAATTAAAAATCAGCAAGACCGAATCTAATTATTTCAATATGTTACATATGGGGAATTGCTAAAACCAGATTTTTTATGAAACTGTCATTCTGACAATATGAGCTGCTGACAGGGATGCAATCGAATATCGTTTTGTCTATGAAATAAAATTGGGGGGATATCGCTCAAGTTTTCAGGAGGTTAGGGGGGATATCGCTCAAACTTGTGCAGAAGTATATCTTTGCTATGTTTAGTATTGCTGCCGAATAGATATTCCGGCATTTAATTTCGGTTAAACATCAAATATTAAAAAGATGAATAAAAATGCAAGGCCGTTCAGCAAAAACAGAATAAACTTTGTCAAGGATAAAGATTTGACCCCCCGGCTCGTGGCGGAATCAGGGCAGCAGGTTTATTGTCATCCTGCCTGTTTCTTCATCTTTTCGGCATCTGAGGCCCTGATATAGAGCGGCACGGCGTTTGCCGGATCAAGAAAATTATTGTTCTGCCAATGGTGGACAGCGAGGCTGCCAATGGTGGCGGCGCGGGGGAAGAATATTGCCGGATCTGCGAAGTTGGCCAGATCCGGCAGTTTATCCTGCAATATGTCATGGTACAGAACCCCGCCATCGCCGATAAAAATTACCGGTTCCTTAATTTTGGCGCTTAGTTCTTCCGGACTTACGGCCATATATGAACTTAACCGCTGGCATTTCTCCTCCTGCCAGCGGTAGAGGGCGGTATATATCTGATTTTTGCGGGCATCAATGAGGGGACATAGTAAAAGATTTGTCCGGAGCTGAGCTGCCAGGCCATCCAGAGTCGGGATACCGATTAACTTCTTGCCTGCCGCCATGCTCAGGCCCTTTGCCGCGGCGAGACTGATGCGCAGACCGGTAAAGCTGCCCGGCCCCAGGCTGACGGCAATGGCGTCAATCGCCGGCCAGTCCAGACCGCTCTCCCGTAACATTGCCGCAACGCTGTCCATAAGGCGTTTAGAGTGAGTGGCGGAGATGGTGAGGGATGATTCCGCCACGCACAGGCCGGGCGAGACCAGGGCAATACTGCCGCACATTCCGGAATTCTCCAGGGCCATAATAATCGGTTGGCAGGGGGTGGTTATGCCGTGCCTGGCCATGCTGTCCTCCTCATTTCAGCAATCGTTCTTAAGTATCTGTAAAGAAACAGCATGGCCCTAAGTGTGTCCCAGGAGACGGATGATATCGTTATAAAAGACAAAGACCATCAAGGTTCCCAGTAAGATTATCCCTATTTGCTGAATAATCTCCTGGGCGGAGATGGTCAGGGGCTTTTTGCGGATGGCCTCAATGACGAAAAATGTTAAATGACCCCCGTCTAATATGGGCAGTGGAAAGAGGTTTATTACTCCTAAGTTGATGCTGAGTACGGCCATGAAGGAGAGAAAACTGTTCCAGCCGGCCTGAAACTGCTGGCCTGCCATATTGGCAATCATGATGGGGCCGCCCATGTCGCTGGCCGGAACCACTCGTTGAAGAACCTTCAGCAGGGTCATGACAGTGAGGTATATATATGACCAGGTCTGGGTCAGTCCGGCCTGCCAGGCCGCTGTAATCCCCCTTCTCTTATAGACCAGATCCTGTTTTTTGGAAATTCCAAGAAGATAACGTCTGCCCACCACCTCGCCGAAAATATTTTTAATCTCAGATATTTTGGCCTGTGCTGTGAGCTGGATGGACTTGTTGCCCCGCCGCAGGGTAATCGTTATCGGTGCCCCCTCGCTTTGGCGGATTATCTTAGAGACCGCGGCCCATTTTAAAGTCGGTTGGCCATTAACTTTGATAATTGTGTCTCCTGGTTTAATACCGGCTGCGGCCGCCGGTGAGGAGATATTTACTGTGGCAATGGTGGTTCCGGGAAGGGGCTCCGGAATTCCGGCCACCGTGTAGATAAAAGAAAAGACTATGAGGGCGAAGAGTAGATTGAACAGGGGGCCGGCCAGAACAACGAGAAAACGATGCCATACCGGACGATGGGAAAATGAGCCACTGAGCTCGGCGGGGCTAATGGTTTCACCTGGCTGCTCACCGAACAGTTTAACATAGCCGCCTAAAGGCAGGGCACTGATGAGGTATTCAGTTTCGCCCCATTGCCGGGCTATAAGTTTGGGACCAAAGCCGAGAGAGAATTTCAATACCTTGATTTTCAGTAATTTAGCGGTGATAAAGTGGCCGAATTCATGCACAAAGATCAGGACACCTAATAATATGATAAATGAAACGATTGAAGTCATGTAGTTTGGCTCTTTAAACCGGGTGGAATTGGGGGACAGGGAACGGGCTGGCCGGATTTTTGTTTTCGTTTAATGCTCAAAGCCTCAATAATTGATTCGGCCTGCAGTCTTGCCGCAAGATCGGTCTCAAGAACGGCGGTTATACTGGTCAGCGGCCGAAGTGCGGTGAGGCGCAGGGTTTCTGCCACGCAGAGAATGATTTCCGGAAAACGTATTCTGTCGTCCAAAAAGGCATATACCGCTACTTCATTGGCTGCGTTTAAGACCGCCGGCCGGTCACCGCCCTGTTTTATGGCCTGATAGGCCAGGGGCAGGGCCGGAAATTTTTTGAAATCCGGTGGCTGAAAACTGAATTGCTGTTGAAGGAGATTCAAGGCCGGCAGCTCAAGTTTAATCCGTTCCGGATAACAAAGGGCAAAGGCGATGGGAATCTGCATGTCTGGTACCGCCATCTGGGCTACCACGGAGCCGTCAACAAATTCAACCATGGAATGAACAATACTCTGAGGATGTACCAGCACCTCAATATTACTTACGTCCTGGTCAAAGAGCCAGCGGGCTTCAATGACCTCAAGGCCTTTATTCATCAGGGTGGCGGAATCAATGCTTATTTTCCTGCCCATCTGCCAGTTGGGGTGGTTCAGGGCCTGGTCGGGAGTTACCTGCCAGAGATCTTTGGGAGGCGATTCTCTGAAGGGGCCGCCGGAGGCGGTGAGGATGATTTTTTTTACATCCTGCCGGCGGCCGGCAGTCAGGGCCTGGAATATGGCGTTGTGCTCACTGTCCACGGGCAGCAGGCGGACGTGGTGTTTTGCAACTGCCCGCATCACCAGTTCCCCGGCCATAACCAGGGTCTCTTTATTGGCAAGAGCGATGTCTTTGCGGGCTTCAATGGCGGCAAAGGTCGGGGTAAGCCCCGCGGCTCCGACAATGGCCGAAACCACCATGTCAACCGCCGGCAGGGTGGCAACCTCCGCAGCTCCCTTGCTGCCCCAGCGTATTTTTTCACCCCATTCGGGCCCTAATGACCGGGCTAACCGCACGGCCGTCTGTTCATCAAGCACGGAAACCAGCTGCGGTTCAAAGGCTTCAATCTGGCGTCGTAAAAGCTCAATATTACGTCCGGCCGCCAAGCCAAGAACCCGGAAGCGGCCGGGATATTGTTTAATCACCTTTAAGACATTGGTGCCAATGGAACCGGTGGAGCCTAAGATGGTTAAATGTTTCATTATTGAATGATCCCCAGCTTAACGGCGTAATAAAGGATCGGGGCGGCGGCTAAGATGGAATCAACCCTGTCAAGAATACCGCCATGACCAGGCAGAACAGCGCCTGAGTCCTTGACATTATGTGAGCGCTTGAAGATGGATTCCGTCATGTCACCACCCACGCCGATAATGGAGAGCAGCAGGGTGATCAATATAAGTTTGAAGATGCTGCTGTCTGGAAAGATAAAAGGGGCGGTTATTATAGTTACTGTAAGCGCGGCAATGAGGCCGCCTGCCAGCCCTTCCCAGGTCTTGCCGGGACTGATGGCCGGGCATAGTTTATGACGGCCCAGGAGGGTGCCGGTGAAATAGGCTCCGGTATCAGAGGCCGTGGTAATCAGGGTCAGCAGAATAAGCCATTGCCGGCCGCTGGCAACGGACATTAATAATACCAGATGGGCGGCGGTGAGACTGATAAGGGTTATACCGCTGATTATTTTTGCCAGCTGGGTAAAATCATTGACTTGGTCAGTGTAGATTATAAGGACAAGGGCAGTGGATAAAAATAAGGCCAGCATAAAGGCGGCCTGCATCTGGCCGCCCTGGCCGTTAAAGGCCCCGATAATGGGCAAAAGAGCCAGTATAAGGAAGGCGGGGCGCTGGCTTGTTGAATCAGGCAGAGCGATAGTGAAAAATTCATAGAGAGCCATGCCGGCGATAACAAGAATCATGAACCAGAAGAATTTAAATGAACCTAACAGCAGGACTAACAGCCACAGGGCGCCGAATGTTACACCGGTTATAATCCTGTTTTTCATCATGGATTCCTGAGGGTTATGGCTGTTCCTGAATCTGTTCACCAGTCTTGCCGAACCGTCTTTGGCGTTTTTGATAGTCGGCAATAGCGGAGATGAGATCGTTCCGCCTGAAATTTGGCCACGCGGTTTCTGTGATATAAATCTCGGCGTATGAGGCCTGCCAGAGTAGAAAATTGCTGAGTCGGGATTCACCGCCGGTACGAATAATCATGTCGGGGTCGGGCAGACCGCTGGTGTAAAGAAAATTGTTAATAATATCTTCGTTAATCGCGGCACTTTGCAGTTCGCCGTTAAGACATTTTTCAGCAATGGACTTAACTGCCCGGATGATCTCCTGACGGCTGCCATAGCTCAAGGCCAGATTGAGGATCATGCCGTTGTTGGCCGCGGTATGTTTGATGGTGTCAGTTAATACGCTCTGCACTTCGGCAGGCAGTTTCTCCACCTCGCCAATGGCCCGCAACTGGATATTGTTGCTGGTCAGATTGGTCAACTCCTGCTTGAGATATGATTTGAGCAGGCCCATGAGAGTCTTAACTTCCAGGGCCGGACGCTGCCAGTTCTCAGCGGAGAAGGCATAAAGGGTGAGAACCCTAATCCCTAATTCACGGCCGGCCTTGACAATTTTCTGGACAGATTCAACTCCGGCCTTATGACCTATGGCCCGTGCCAGTCCCTTTCTCTGGGCCCAACGGCCGTTACCATCCATAATGATGGCGATATGGCGGGGAATATGGTCAGGGTCTAAGCGTGGAGTGGTCATTAGGATTTTAGACCGCCATAACCTCTTTTTCCTTCTCTGCCATAATGGCGTCAATATCCTTTATGAAACGATCCGTCTCCTTCTGGGCCTTGTCCTGCAGGTAAAAAAGTTCATCTTCGGATATTTCTTTATCCTTTTTCTGCTTCTTGAAAATGTCTATGGTGGTCCGGCGTTCATTACGGATGGCAATCCGGAAATCTTCACTGATCTTTCTGACCTGCTTTACCAGTTCCTTGCGCCGTTCTTCTGTGAGCTGCGGGATAGATATACGGATGACTTTACCGTCATTAACAGGATTTAAGCCGATATTGGCCTTCATGATTGCCTTTTCAATGATCCCTAACATCTGGAGATCCCAGGGCTGGATTATGATCAGGCGGCTTTCGGGGATGGTCATGGTAGCCACCTGATTAATGGGCATCCGGCTGCCGTATGATTCAACTTTAATACCATCAAAGAGCGAGAGCGAGGCGCGGCCGGTCCGGATTTTGGTCAGCTCACGGCGATAGGCCTCCAGCCTGTCGTTCATCTTCTCTGTCATGGTATTAATAAAATCATTCATCACTGTCTCCTTGGATTATGGTGCCGACCGGTTGGCCGCAAACCGCGTCAGCAATGCTATTCTTAATATGCAGATTGAATACCATTATCTTAATGTCATTATCCATGGCCAGGGAAATTGCAGTTGAATCCATCACCTTAAGACGACGCTGCAGGGTCTCGCCGTAAGTCAGATTGTCGAATTTAACCGCCTGCTGGTCTTTGAGAGGGTCGCGGTCGTAGACCCCGTCTACTCTCGTGGCCTTCATTACGACCTCGGCTCCGATCTCTAAGCCGCGCAGAACAGCGGCGGTATCAGTGGTGAAATATGGATTACCGCTGCCGGCGCCAAAAATCACCACCCGGCTGCGGTTTAGATGATGTTCGGCCCGCTGGCGGGAATAAGACTCACAGACTTGGGGCATGGCGATGCTGGACATAACCCTGGTCTCAATCCCCTGTTTGTTAAAGGCGGATTCAAGGGCCAGGGCATTCATTACGGTAGCCAGCATGCCCATATTATCGGCGGCCACCCGGTTCATGCCCCTGGAGGCCATGGATACACCGCGGAATATATTACCGGCCCCGATTACAACCCCTATCTGAGCTCCGGTGGCCACTAACTTTTTTATCTCATCTCCCACAAAGCCCAGGGTATCCTGACAGATACCAAAATCACCTTTGCCCATCAGAGATTCACCGCTGAGTTTTAACAGTATCCGTTTATATTTTGCCTTCATTGTCGGGAAAGGAGTTAGGGCCGTTAATTGAGCCTGTTTCTGAATAAGATTATTGACCTACCTGCATGCGGGCGTAACGCTTTATCGATATATTCTCGCCCATCTTGGCTACCAGCTCATTTAATTTATCCTGGATGGTTATATCCGGATCTTTGACAAACTTCTGCTCTAAAAGGCAGACTTCTGAGTAAAATTTGTTCATCTTACCTTCAACGATTTTCTCAGCTATATTGGCTGGTTTGCCGGAATCAACAGCCTGCTGGGTGTAAATATCCTTTTCACGCCGGGCGGTATCGGCATCAACCTCTTCACGGGTCAGAGCCAGAGGCTGAACCGCGGCGATATGCATGGCGATGTCTTTGGCAAAATTGATAAAATCGTCGGTCTTGGCGACAAAATCGGTTTCGCAGCCAATTTCCACCATAACCCCCAATTTGCCACCGGCATGAATATAGGTTTGAATTACGCCCTCACTCGTGGAGCGGCCGGCTCTTTTCGCGGCCACGGCCAGGCCCTTCTGGCGCAGAAAATCAACAGCCTTGTCCAAATTTCCGTCATTTTCCTGCAGGGCCTTCTTGCAATCCATCATGCCGGCGTTTGTCTTGTCGCGCAGCTCTTTTACCATTTGACTTGTGATCTTCACTAAAAATTACCTCTAATTTAATTCTTTTAATATTTGCTGATTACTCGGGGTGTCTCTGCTGCCCGGTTATAATAACTGCCTCTATGCCTGGGCTGGAGCGGCGGCTTCGGCCGCAGAAGTTTCTTCTACCGCAGCCTCATTCTCCGCGGCCTCTAATTCTGCTCTGGTGGCTTGCTGCTCTTCCTCGTCGGCTCGTTTACTTTTACCCTCAATTACGGCATCGGCAATACGGGAAACGATTAATTTGATGGAGCGGATGGCGTCATCATTTCCGGGGATAATATGGGTAATACCATTGGGGTTACAGTTGGTGTCGGTGATTGCCGCGACTGGAATACCCAGGCGGTTGGCCTCGCCAACGCCGATATTTTCACGATATGGGTCAACGATAAAAATTAAATCCGGCAGACCTTTCATATCCTTGATTCCGCCAAGATTAAGTTTTAACTTGGTCAGCGATTTCTCCATCTTCAGGGCTTCTTTTTTCTTGTACTGATTTATGCTGCCGTCCTCTATCATGGAGGCGATAGTTTTCATGCGGTCAACACTTTTCTTGATGGTCTGAAAATTGGTGAGCATGCCGCCCAGCCAGCGGTTGTTGATGTAATACATGCCGCAGCGTTCAGCTTCTTCCCTGATTATTTCTCTGGCCTGTTTTTTGGTCCCGACAAAAAGGACATTACCGCCTTTGGCCACGGTCTTAACCACCGCGTCATAGGCCTGATTGAACAGAGGCAGGGTCTTGTCAAGATTTATTATGTAGATTTTGTTGCGTGCTCCGAATATATAGGGCTTCATCTTCGGATTCCAGCTCTTGGTCTGATGGCCGAAATGCAGGCCCGCAACTAACATTTCCTTCATGGTTAAATGTGACATCTGTACTCCTCCGGTTTGAAATTTTGGTTAGTCCGCCACCCCTTTGCCAACCCTGAGTGTCCGGGCACCAATGGCTTATGTCGGGGTGTGTGAATTTAAAAAACGGATACTTTTACCATTTGCGTAATAATTTTGCAAGCTGTAAGCTCGTTCTAAACAACTAATTAGTATATCTGAGGTAAGGGTATTAAAAAAACTTGTAAATATAACAAAGGATTGTGATATTATGATTTAACAGATCTGTAAAATTTTACGGCGTGGAACATCGAAAATTTATCTGGGAATTTCTACTCTTGATGGACTTGTAGTTAACATACGCAACAGCCATCATTCTTGAGCTTATGAAAAATGATAGAAGAGCGGTTTTTTTAGATCGGGACGGCACCATAAATGAGCAGATGGGCTATATTAATCACATAAGTCGTTTTCATCTCCTGCCGGGCGCGGCTGAGGCCATCGGTCGTTTGAACAGACATGCCATACCTGTATTTGTGGTTACCAATCAGTCCGGCCTGGCCAGGGGATATTTCCCGCAATCCCTACTTGATGAGGTGCACGCTTTGATGGTTAAAGAACTGGCAGCTGCCGGCGCTCATGTGGATGGTATTTATATCTGCCCCCATCATCCGGAGGCGAAAGAGAAAAGATTCCGGCAGAAATGCAGCTGCCGCAAACCTGGAATCGGTCTCTTTGAGAGGGCGGTTGAGGAACATAATATTGATTTACGACGTTCTTATGTGGTGGGAGATCGTTATTCGGATATCAAGGCGGCGGCGGCCTGCCGGGCGGCCGGTGTTCTGGTTTTAACCGGATATGGCCGGGGAGATTATGAATTTATCGCCCCCTCCATGGAGCTTGAACCGGATTTTGTGGCCTCTGATTTATCTGCTGCGGTCGATTGGATTCTGCGGCGGGAGTCATCATAATAAATATGGGTGTGGGACTAAGAGGTGAGCTGGATAATTAAGCAAACAGTGTTTTTTATTACTGCCCTTCTAATGATGCCGCTTTCTTCGCCTGCGGCGCAGCAGGAGTATTACACTATTATTGCCGGAACTTACCGTTTACAGGCTAATGCCGAGAATGATTATAAAACCCTGCTGAAGTCTATACCTGATGCTCTGTTCCTGCGTGTGGAAAAAAACAGTAAATTTTATACCGTGCGGGTTGCACGTTCATTAGATAAAAATAGAGTGGAGCGTCTTTTGCCACGGGTCAGAAGTCAATTTAAGGATGCCCGTATCCTGACCGCTTTTTATAACCCGGCAAGAATTATAAAAATAAGCGGTGCTGGGCGGCGGCATGTTTCTGCCGCTTCTTCCAGCGACAAAGTACGCCCGGTGAAACCCGCAATATCTCATGCCGCTGCCATAGAGGGCCGACATGTAATATTGCCGCGGCATCTCAAAAAAAAGGTTCAGCCTGAGATTATATCTATTCCCCCTTCTCTGACCGCGGTTCTGCACGATAAGCAGTTCTTTACCGTGCAGCTGGCCAGCTTCAGGCAAGAGCATACAGCTCACAAGGAAATCAATTATCTGCGGCAATTGCCTTTTCATCTTCCCTGGCTCAGAATTGAGAAGGTGCAAAGATTCTTTACTGTCCGGGCCGGTCGTTTTGACAGTCGGCGGCAGGCCAGGGAATTTACCAGGCAGCACGGGGGGGAAATTCATGGCCGTATTATGGCGGTTTATATCAAACCGGCCAGGATTATTGAACTTTATGGTACTCAGGACTTAAAGGGGGAAAATAATAAGGAGATAAACGCCAGGTTTGCTGCCGGTTCCTCCGGCTTGCGGGCGGTCAACCATTTAAGTCCGACTGCTGAAAAAATCAAGGTGATTACCAGTCGTCGGCACAAAATAAAGATTATTGCTCAAAAACCCGCTCCAGCCAGTCATAAAGAGATGAGTAAAACTGGTGATGGCACCGGGGCGGGGGGGAGAGAATTTTTTGTCCTGCAGGCCGCCAGTTTTAAAGATAAGAAGATGGCCCTGCGGGCCTACGCGCGATTAAAGCGGCGTAAGAATTCGGCTTCACTGCCTGATTTGAGAGTGGAGCTGGTTGCCAGTTATTTCACCTTAAGGGCCGGCAGGTTCGTCAGACGTTCAGGCGCGGTCAGGCTGGCGAATTCTCTGCGCCGCTTTTATCCCGGTCTGCTGGTCATACGGGCTTATGTTCTTGAAAAAAGAATAGTTAAGATTTCCGGGAACATGGGGGGCGGAGAAGAACCGGTTGCTGCGGAGACTGTCAGTAAACTCAAGTCTCCTCGCGTTGATAAGGGCGGGGGCGTGGGAATGACACCACGGCCGGCCGGCCGGCCGGGAAATACGGTTGCCGCGGCGGTTAATCCGATTCACAGGGCTGAACCACCGGCAACAGAGATAAAAACGGAAATATCCCGGGACGGGCGGGAAAACTTTATCTTTAAGGCGGCCGCTAACAGTGAAATCAAGGCGCCGGTTAAGAAAAAGGCGGTTGTCCCGGGTGCGGAGCCACACAAAAAGGGCGGGGAAAATCCCCTTTTGCATAGTGTTTTCGCGGCAACAAATATTGAAGACAAGGATCTTTCTTATGAGGTTGTGACAATAATCGGTAAAGATGACCGCGGCGACAAGATTAGAATGCCTTCCTCTCTTTTTTATGACCGGCACCGTGATGAGTTGTATGCCGTTAACGGGGTCAATAATCGAATAATTGTCTATGGAGCTGATTATTTCCCTCAGAATTCGCTTGGTAAAGGGCGGGGGATTGATTCGCCCATGGGTGGGTTTATTGGTAAGGATGGCAGGATATATATAACCCAGGCCGGTGCCGTTGGTTCGCCGCCCCGTATTACGGTACTGAATGGTGCCTTTATGCCGGAACGGGTTATTGCGGTTTCCAAAATGCCCGGCAGTTCCGGCTTTATTCCCCAGAAAATGACCATTAATATCAACGGTCGTTTTTATGTTACCGGACTGCATTCCAAAAAGGTGCTGGTGCTGGATCGGGGCGGGAACTTTTTGCGCTGGTTCCGTGTTGCTGTTGACAAAAAGGGGGACTATTTTTTCAGTGGTCTTGATACCCCCCTGAACACCGCCTATATTAGAGACGTTGTCTCTGACAGCCTGGGGAATTTATTCTTTTTGAGTGAGGAAACCTCCAGAATTTACGCCTTTAACGTTAATGAAAATTTCCTTTTTTCCTTTGGAGTAAAGGGCGGAGCTAAAGGTAAGCTCAGTCGGCCCAGGGGGTTGTGCATTGATGAGAGCAGGCGCTGTTTCTATGTGGTTGATTATATGCGTCACGAGGTGCTTATCTATGACTTTACCGGTAAATTTCGCCATGAGTTCGGCGGCCGGGGATGGGGGGCTGAATGGTTTAATTATCCCGTTGATATTGTACTGGGGGCGCGGCATCAGGTGGTAGTGGCTGATTTTTTTAATCAACAGATCAAGGTTTTTAAGGTGAAATGGCGCGAAACATTTCCGGCCCGGCCGGACAGCTTGTGGAAGTTAAAGTAAGATGCGTTCTATCTTAATAATAGACGTGGAACAGAAGTGGCGTGATTTTCTCTCCGAGGTTCTGGCCGCTGAATATCAGGTCAGCTATTGCATCGGCAGCCGTGATCTGGCTAAAAAAATCAAAATGGTACAGTTTGATATCATTCTTCTTGACCTGCATGGCGGTGATGATTCCATGCTGGCCGCCCTGGTGGAAATCAAAAAAATAAGTCCCTGTACGCCGGTGGTGATTACTTCGAATACGGAAAAGGCCGAACTGGTCGTGGCGGCCATTAAACAGGGGGCCTTTGATTTTGTCATCAAGCCCTATTCTGCTGTCAAAATCAAGGCCTCTCTGAGCAAGGCCCTGGAAAATATAAGCCTGCGTAATGAGCTGGACTATCTGCGCCGGGAACAGGACGTTATCTATGATCTGAACAAGATTATCGCTGTCAGTCCGGTGATGAGCCAGGTCATTGAGGGCATTAAAAAATTTGCCCAGACTGACTCCACTATTTTGATGACCGGGGAGACTGGTACCGGAAAAAGCCTGATGTCCGGTGCCATTCATTATAACAGTTTGCGGCGGGGAAAGCCATTCGTCAAAATCAACTGTGCCAATATTCAGGAAACTCTGCTGGAGTCAGAGCTTTTCGGTCATGAGAAAGGGGCCTTCACCGGGGCTGATAAGCTGCGGATAGGGCGTTTTGAACAGGCGAACGGCGGCAGTATCTTTCTGGATGAGATCGGCGAGATGAGTATGGGGCTGCAGGCCAAGCTTTTGAGGGTAATTGAAGATAAGGCCTTTGAACGGGTGGGAGGCAGCCGGACAATTCATTCCGATGTCCGGATTATTGCCGCTACCAATAGAAATCTGGATGATCTGGTGGCTCGGGGGCAGTTCCGGGAGGATTTGTTCTATCGGATAAATGTCCTGCCCATTCGTCTGCCGCCGCTGCGCCAGAGGCAGGCCTGTCTTGAACCTCTTGCCAGGTTATTGCTTGATAAACTCTGCCGTTCCCTGCATAAAAGTATTAAAGGTTTCAGTGCCGCCGCTCTGGCCGCCATTCAGGGCTATTCATGGCCGGGTAATATTCGGCAATTAGCCAATACCATTGAGCGAGCCATCCTCCTCGAAGAGGATACCGAAATTCAGGCAAGAAATCTCATGCTGGGTAATGATATGGTAAATGCTCTGTGTCCACCGGCTTCTCCGCCGGCGCGGGCCGTTGAAACAGCAGAGAATTTAGCTCTTGCTGTGACTGAGCGCGATAACATTATCGCCGCTCTGAAAAAATCACTCTGGATTCAAAAGGACGCCGCTCTCCTTCTCGGGGTCAGTCCCAGGGTTTTAAATCATAAAATAAAGAAAATGGGAATTACCCATCCTCGCTGGCGTAAATTCAGATCCTGATCCCCCCCCCCGTGATTTTAATTACATATATGTGATTCATTCCTTGATTATGCTCTCTGCTGGTAATTTATAGTTTTCTAATCTGCTATTCCCATTAAAATATGATTTATTTATTTACCGGGGATGGATTGAATTTATTGGATTATCAGTAAGTCTTGCTGATATGAACGATAAAATCAGCAGCTGATATCGGTGGTATGGCATAGCGATTGCTTGTTAAAATAAATGCTGGGTGCCTGCTGGTTGATAGTTTCTGCCCGTCGATTGTATGGGCGTGGAAGCCGGGCCTGGAGATTGACTTTAAAAAACTTGTAATCAAGAGGGCTTTTATGCTGAAAGAAATGAAGATGTTGATGCCGGAAACTGTTCATTCTGAAAGGAGGCACATCATGAAGGGAATATGTCAAAAAATGTTGTTTGTTATCCTGGCTTCCGCTTTAAGTGGTCTCCTGCTTAATCCGCGGCTGGCCAGGGCGACCGGGGTATGTTCCAACTGCCATGTCATGCATGCCAGTCAGCAGGGTGTTTCTTCTACCCCCAATGATTATTTATTGAATAATAATTGTCTGGGTTGCCATACCGGCACTAACGCTACCGATGGTTCAGCTCCAAGCGTTCCTTTTATTTATACTGCCGGGATCAGTGATCTTTCAACCTCTCTCGCCGGCGGTAATTTTAAATTTGCCGATGATAATGACCGTTATGGTCATAATCCTGTTGAGTTATCAGGCGGAGTTGATGCCACTCTTACCAGCCCTCCCGGCTGGAAGACCGGTTTTAATGCTAATGGCCAGGTAGGTGGTACTTCACCAAACTGGAGTGCTAATAATCTGAGTTGTGCAGGTACCTATGGCTGTCATGGCAAACATGACGCCAGCGGTGTGACCGGTTCTCATCATCTTAATGCCACCGGAGCGATTACCAATCCCACAACAGTGGCCACGAGTTACCGCTTTCTTTATGGGATCAAGGGTTATGAGGCTGATGATTATGAATTCTCACCGTCGGCTACTACCGGGGCCCATAATGTATATTATGGTGTAGCCCGTACTGGATCTGAATCCAGTGCTGATACCCCGACCGATACGGCGACTATGAGTTATTTCTGTGCTGAATGTCATGGTATCTTTCATAGTGGTGCCAGTAGCAATGAAGGTATAGCTGATGTCGGTGACACATTTTTGACCAGCCCCTGGATCAGGCATCCCGTTGATATCAGTATGCCTACTACTGGTGAATACGCCGGTTATACAGCCTACAGACCTGATGTGCCGGTGGCCAGCAGCGATGTCAGCGACGGTTCCCTGACTGTAACTAATGCCGCTGATCGAATTGTGATGTGTCTGTCGTGTCATCGGGCTCACGCCAGTCCATATCCTGCTTCCCTGCGGTGGGATCCAACTGTCGTTGTGGCTGGAGGGGGAACCAGTACTGTTGGTTGTTTCGCCTGTCATACCACCAAGGATGACGGAAGTTGATTTGTTCACCATAGCTGTATCTTATCAAAGAGGCCCCAACTGTTTACAGAACGGTTGGGGCCTCTTTGATTTAAGGGGGATGCAATACAAAAAAGTTACAGTGCAAAAGAAATGAACACCGAACACCGAACATTCAACACCGGATTATGAATCAACAACAAAAACTACTTACATGGTAAACCAACAAAATATTGTCAGGATCTCCGTAAGCAAAGCTGTATTCGCTGTTTTTTTATTCGGTGTTCGATGTTGAATGTTCGGTGTTGAATGTTCGGTGTCGGAGTCTGCGCTTACCTGGACGTTCAATTTTTAAACGCTGATCTTAAACAGCCATATTTATGCTATTTTCACAAATTTGTATTGCACCCGTTTAAAGGGTGGCTCTGTGGATATTTTTGTTTTTTTGTAAGAAATTTGTGAATTTACTTGCCTTGCGGCCGGTTAAATTCGTAAAATTTATTGAATGATAATGAATTGGAAAATTGTATGCGAGGAGGCAGGAACGCTCTGCTGTGTTTACAGAAAATCTAACGCTGGACAGGATAGGATTTGGTAAATTCGCGTGCCGCAAAATATATCTTACTGGCTGGCTCCCTGCTGGCTTTGATTCCTTTGTTTCATGGGGATTTTGTTGCTACGGCCTGGGCAGAGTCTCTGGCCCTGAGCGGTACCTGGGGGTATCAGGATACTGATTCGGCGGCGAATGAATTTGATCAGCATTACGGGGTTGACTTTAACAAGAGCTTCGCGGTCACGGAATTAATGCGTTTCGATACCGGCATGCGCTATAATCGTGACCGTCAGCCGGGCGCTACCCGTGAGGACTTCAGTCCCTCTCTGGCCTATAATATTTCCAACGAGATATTTATGTTTAATATATCAGGCAATGCTAATGAAGAGCGTAATTCCAATACCAGTAATTCCCGTCATACCTCCTGGTCGGCTAATTTAAATTCCGCCTGGCAGGCCTCTGGTCTGCGGCCTGCTGTCAGGGGCGTGTTCAGTCGGAGCCGGAGTGTTGATGATCTTGCCCCTCATAATCTTGATGGTGATAATAACAACAGCGGCATAAGTCTGTCCTGGGACGGTCATCCCATGAAGGTGTTTTACGCCTATAACCGTCAGGAAAGTAATAATTACGCCGTGGGCAGCAGGAACCGGATTGATGCTCATCTTGCCAGGATTGAGGCGGGAGGAGGATTCTGGAATAATCGTGGACGAGTCACTTTTTCCCAGCAATATGATTACACCAAAAGTATTAATGACAGTAAGGTGGACGCAGTTACTAACAGCGCTCTGGTGCGGCGGAATATGGCGGGCTACAGCGGTCTGGTTGATCCGGCTGCTGCCGTAAGTCTTGGACTTAACAATCTTTTGATTAACGGTGATACTTCAGATACGGCAGTGACGGTAAATGACCCGGCGGATCCCATCCGTCTGAGTATCGGGGTGCGGGCCGACAGCCAGAAGGTTGATGTGCTTTATTTGTATACGGATACAGTTTTGACCTCGGTAATTAGTTCGCAATTCAGCTGGAGTCTTTACTATAGCAATGATAACACTAACTGGGTGCTGGCCAGGACGGTAAGTTCAGTCTATGATGCGGGGAATAAACGTTTTGTTCTTGATATCTCCGGCTATCAAAGAAATTTTTTGCGGGTGGTGGCCGTCAATGACCCCACCGCCACGGCGGTTAATTTTTCAGAGATTGAGGTCTATGAGAAGGTGAGTGCGGCTCCGGGAAGCACTACGGCCCGCTTGATCAGCAAACAGAATAACTGGACGACCAACGCTGGTTTAAGTTTGCGGCTGCGGGATAACCTCACCCTGACCTCAAATCTGTCTTATGAAAGCAATAACTATTCCGCCGGCTCCGATCAGCAGATTGCCCGGCTGAACGGCGGTTTGAGCTGGGAACCATATTCGGCAGTTACTCTGCGCTTAAACGGCAGTCTGCATTCCACCGCGGTAACTGATAATCCGACCTACGAAACCAGAACTTACTCCCTGACTATGGCCTCATCTTTACTGCCTACGGTTGCTACTACCCTCGGAATAACCATGAGTGATTACCTGGAAGGCGGGGATAAGGTCAGCCGCAGCTATAACTATAATATGCATATGAGCGCCGCCCTCTATCATGATCTGGATGCCAGTCTGAATGCCTCTTATGCCAGAAGTGATAATAAACGTGAACAGTTAAGTACCAGTATCAAGAGTACCGGACTGCTGCTCACCGCCCGCCTTATTCCCGGGCTCACTGCCAATTTATCTGGTAATTACACAAAATCTTCCAGCAGCAGGGCCGCTATTGACAGCGGCATAGAGCTTCATTGGCGGCTGTCTGATCTGTTATCTTTAAGTTCCTCCTATCATCAGGCCTGGGCCGATGAAAACTCGAGTTCCGCTGCCCTGGGGGTAAACTGGGCCATGACCCGTAATATGGAACTTGCCTTAAATCATACTTACATCATTAAACCGGGGAACCGTCATGTTACGGCCCTTGACTGGCGTTGGGCGGTTAATAAAAATATTTCGCTTATGACCAGCGGTTCATTTACCTCAGGCCCCAGTTCCTGGAGCGTGAACAGCCGCTTAAGTTCCCGTTTTACCGCCATGTGAACAGTTCAGTTTGGTGATTATTGTTACTTCCAGGCATAACGCTGAATCGTTATGAATATTGTTATGAGAGGACTTATGAATAAATTGTTGCCAGGGGGCGTTATGAAAACATTTATCAATATCTTATTGTTTGTCGGGCTCGTTGTTAATATTTCGGGCTGTGTGGGGAATAATATGGAGTCTTTTGTCCGCCCGAATACGGATTTTTCTTTTGTGAAGAGGGTGGCGGTTATGCCCATGCAGAATAACAGCAAGGACGCCTTTGTGGCGGAGCGGGTAAGGGATATGGTGATTACCCAGCTGCTGGCCAATGGGATGTTTGATGTGGTTGACAAGGGGCTGGTGGACAGTGCCTTGCGGGATCAGGCGGTTAATCTCAGCAAGGGGCCCATGGATGCCGGGGTTATTAAGCGGCTGGGTCAGCTCCTGCACGTGCAGGCCTTTATGCTTGGTACCATTGATAATGCTGAACGGGTGCAGAGGGGAGCGGTGTCCTTTCCGCAACTGGTAATTACTCTGCGTCTGGTTGATGTAAATAACGGTATAATTTTCTGGCAGGCCTCGGGGCATAATTCCGGTGACTCCCTGACCAAGCGGCTTTTCGGACTCAGTTCTGATGATTCCTTTAATGTATCCTTTAAATTATTACGCCGGTTGCTGGCTACTATTCCGGAAGGACGCCCGGTATTGGTGAAGAAAGTTGCTGCTGCTGAACCGCCGGCGAAAACTTCGCATTCATCCTCTGGCAAGTCGGAAGGTGGGGTTGATTCGGTAAAGGCATCGGCAAACGGGGCTGGTGACACTGGTCAGGCTGCAGAGGGTTCAGGTAATGGGGGTGGCTCACGGGATATTTTTGATAATAACCCGGATTCCTCCTCTGATTCCAACTCTGATTCCAGCGGCATTATTGTCAGCCCTGATTCTGCCTCTTCCTCAGGTTCCAACTCTGATTCCAGCGGCATTATTGTCAGCCCTGATTCTGCCTCTTCCTCAGGTTCCAACTCTGATTCCAGCGGCATTATTGTCAGCCCTGATTCCGCCTCTTCCTCAGGTTCCAACTCTGATTCCAGCGGCATTATTGTCAGCCCTGATTCCGCCTCTTCCTCAGGTTCCAATTCTGATTCCAGCGGCATTATTGTCAGTCCTGATTCCGCCTCTTCCTCAGATTCCAACTCTGATTCCAGCGGCATTATTATCAGTCCTGATTCCGCTTCTTCAGCAGACTCCAATTCCAATGGAATTATTATTGAAGGTGGAGCTGACGATGGTCAGGGTACTGCTTTGCCGTCGGCCGGCGATGACAGTGGTGTAAAGGCTGATCAGTCCGAAGGTGACAAGAAGCTTGATTTTGATGATAACAGCCTGGATGCTGCTCATCTGCCGCCCAAGTAAGATCACATGGCGCCGCTCTGCCCGCTTAAATTTTCTTGTCCATTGTCAGCATGGGGGAGCTCTCTGTA
This sequence comes from Desulfobacterota bacterium M19, assembly GCA_048820955.1. Lineage (GTDB taxonomy): Bacteria > Desulfobacterota > Desulfobulbia > Desulfobulbales > VMSU01 > JAADIV01. The sequence continues at coordinate 44,906 of JBMERE010000015.1, forward strand.
ATTGTAATTACATGAGCTGTAAGTTGTATCTTTTTTGCCGGTACCTGGTAATTTGTTTTAAGGGGTAATTGCTCGTTATTATGGTATAAAAAATAACATGCGGCTGAAGAGGCTGTGGGCAGGAACAAAACTTGCAAGTTGTATAATGTAGTATTTACTCGCTGAATAACAGTCAGACTTGCAAGTGATGAAGAAAAAAAATCTACATATTATGGGGCTTATAGCCGTGTTAATTGTTCTCCTCAGTTCCACGGTTGCCTGGGCTATTACCGCCGCTGTGTTTCCGGTTGATGATTTGAGTCGTCAACACAACAGTGTTGATCTGGCGATGACCAGTTTTTTACGCGCAGAGGTGAGCCGTAAGGGTATTGATGTTGTCCCCGGAAGCAAGGTCATAAATTTTATGGCCCGTTATAATATCCGCCAGCTTGGTTATCTTTCTTCTCCGATTATCATGCGGGCCCGTCAGGCTCTCGGGGCCGATCTGGTGGTTTTGGCTTCGGTCTGTGAGCAGCACCAAAAACCTGTATCCATGGGGCTTACCATCTCTTTAATCAGAACCAGTGACGGCTTAACCGTCTGGAGTAATACCCGCGGTCTCAGTCAGCTGGCAGAGCAGCATCTTCTGGGGATTAACACTCCTGATTCGTTAAATGCCATTCGTTCTGTTCTGGCCGGCCGAATATTTAAGGACTGGCCCCATGAACTTAATTTTACCGCCGGGCGGGCCATGGCGGGAGCGCAGTTAGCCAGGATTCAGAAAAAATCATATATTCAGGTGGACTCGGTTCTGTTCAGCCCTAAATTTGTCAGGCCGGGGCAGGATATAACATGCACTCTTCGTTTTCATAATAATACGGCATTCAACCGCCGGGCCAAGGTTTTTATAAAGGTGGGGAATAATGTTCACCTGGCTTCTTCCGAGGACGGTCGTTTTTATGAGGCCAAATGGGTTGGGGTTGATAATAAACCTGGTCGGGGAACGCGGATTGCCAGCAACGAGTCTGATGGCCGTCTGTTCAGGAGTCTGGCGGCTGATAAATTTAAAAACGATGAATTTCCGGTTACCCTGATATTAGACTGGCCTACAGGGCAGCACATAGAATCATATCTCGGTTCATATATTGTTGATTCCCAGCCGCCGGCCTTTACCATGAGGTTAAAGGCTGCCAGGGTCGGAGGTCTGCCGGCATTTCGTGATAAAATATTGTTTACCATTAAATTGAAAAAGCCGGAGCCGATAAAGAAATGGGCAATGGCCGTTGTTGACTCTAAAGGTAAGGTTATTATGCGTGATCGGGGCAGCGGTGATCTGCCGGAGCAATTTTTCTGGGGCGGGCAGACTAATCGTAATCTGCGGGCCGATGATGGTATCTACAGTATTTGTTTCAAGGTCTGGGATCGGGCTGGTAATAATAGTGAGCTCAGCCGGAAGGTTATGTTGCTTGCCGCCAGGCCGAAAGTTAAAATGGCCTTGAAGAAGGCGGGTAATAAACTTCACGCTGATCTGCGGGCTGGTGACAGGGTGCCGGTGGTGGGCTGGAATATGGAATTATGGGCTCCGGATAACGTCCTGCTGCATACCTTTGCCGGCCAGTCCCTGCCGGCCCAGATCATGCTGCCAATCTCAGAAGCCATGGTTGACAAAGAAAAAATACAGTGTATTCTGAAGGTTAGAGATAGTCTGGGCGGTACTTCCATTCATAAAATAAATAATCTGGCTTCGCGTCTGCCAGTCAGACAGAGAGCTGTCAGGAAGGCTGAATCCTCTGCTGAAAATGTCTGGCACATTGATTTTTAAAATCAATCGGACTGTAATGACTAATAAATGAGCCAAGTCAAATTTTTTCCCCTTCTTCTGCTTAGTTGGACTCTTATTCTCAGTGCCTGCGTATCTCATAATTCCCCTGAAGTTCAAAATATCTCTCCACCGGCCGCCGCTCTCTGCGATATAGCTGTTCTGCCCCTGGTGAATGACAGTGAATATCAGCAGGGAGGGGTGATTGTCTATAGAATATTTGTTTCTGAACTGCATAAGGTAAAGGGTCTGACTATAAGTCAGGAGGGGGATGTCAGAAAATTATATCGTCAGATGAGAATCGGCCCTAAAGATACCCCTACCCTTGATGATTTGAAGATACTTGCCGATCGTTTACGGGTACAGGGGTTTGTGCAGGGGAAGGTTGTTAAAATGAGGGAGAATAAGGGGCGTTTAGAGGCCAGGCCCATTCTGGCCCTTAATTTTAAAATGATTAATGCCGCCACCGGCAGAACTATGATGACCATTTATAACAGCCGCAGAGGCGAAGATTATCGTTCTATTATGCATTTTGGTGTGGTTAATACGATTACGGAACTGTCCAGGGTGGTTTCAGATGAAATTATTCGGCAGTGGTTTCCAGGCGGGGAGGTTAAATGTCAATAAGGCGATTGTGTTTATGTATTTTGGGCCTGCTGTTTCTGATGACGGCGGCGGAGGTGTCAGGGGCCGGGAGTCGGCCGCTGGTCGTGATTAACGGTCAAAGTTACAGTCGTCAGGACTTTGAACACTGGTGGAAGTACTATAAGGATAAGGGCATGAGTTTACCGGCCAGCCCGGATAAATTCATCAACTGGCAGCTCCTGACACAGGAGGCGGAGCGTATGGAGCTTGGGGCGCTGCCGGAGGTTAAAAGGCCTCTTGCTATATTTTTAAAGGCCAGAACCTTGATGCTGCTGAAATATGACGAGGTTGACTCTAAAATAAAGATTGATGATAAAGAGTTGCGGGCGGTGTATGACCGGGATTATCAGCCCCGTCTGCTTATTGCCCGGCTTGATTTTAAAGATAAGCAGGCGGCAGCCGCCGCTGAGATTATGTTTAGCGGCCGACATTTAAGCCTTGACGAGATACGGCAAAAGGCGGCCGGCAGACCGTCGGCCTTTAAAATCAGTCATCCGCAGTGGCTGCGGCCGCGCACCCTGCCAAAGTCCTGGAAAAAGGCGGTGGATGAGAAGGCCGGAGTGGTTGTCGAACCAGCCGGAGGCGGGCCGTATCTGGTCTATATCGTGGCTGTCAAAAAGGGTAGTGATAATGATTTTGCCCATAAAAAAAAGGCGGTTTATGAGGCTCTTTACAGTAAAAAACAACAAAAGTTGACAGAAGACTTGCTTCGCCGCCTGCAAAAATTATATAACTTAAAGGTAAATCGTTCATTACTGGCGGCCATTGATCTTACTAATCCGCGTAAAGATAATTGGGATAAGGCCCTGGTAACCTCCAGCCGTGGTCGGGCAACGGTTGGTTATTTCATTGAACAATGTCGTAAGGAACGGCTGCTGTTACAAAAATCTCCCGGCCGGAATAAAAAAGAGGTCGCGGCCATAAAGCGGCGGGCCATGAGTGCCATGGTCTCAAATTCTCTGGCCGACTGGGCTGCTGCTGACCGGCATTATGAAAATAAACCGCCTTTTAAGTGGGTATATCAATTTTATCGTCAGCACCGGCTTATCAAGGCTCTGGAAAACAGAATATTGTCTACGGCCGCGAAGCCGCCGGGCTTAGAGGCGGTTAAGCATTTTTACGAGACCAATAAAGGAGATTTCAGAACCCCGGAGTTGGTGAAGATTATCCTGGTTCAGGGCCGGGCCGGGGACATTAACCGCCTGTATGCGGCCAGTGTGGTGGCAGGTGAACTGCTGAAAGCCGCCCGCCGATATCCGGTGAGTCTGCAAAACAGCGGGCAGCACGATATTGGCATTAATACTCTATCCACTCCGGTTGTCACGGCCCTGGCTAAAATGGCCGAGGGCGATATCTGTCCGCCCTTTGCTGATAACGGTAAGATGGTTCTCATGCAGTTGGTCAAGAGGCGGGGCGGCGGAATTTTATCCCTGCGCAAGGTGAAGAACAAAATAATGAAGCGCCTTGTAACGATTAGAAAAAAAGAAAAGCGCCGGCAATATATAATGAACCTGAGGCGGCACTCAAGCATCAAGATTAATAAAGCAGTTTGGCAGGAACTTCTTAACACATATCATAAAAAATGAGGAAGTAAGATGAAGAGACACCTCCAGCCGCTTTTATTGCTGCTGTTTTTCCTCTCCTCCTGTGTGGCTTCACCCCCTCCGGCCCGCCATAAGGCTTCTAAGAGCTGCTTAGACTGCCATCATAAGATGGCCGCTACTTATGGTACCGGGTTTGTTCATCAGCCGGTGGCGGCCGGGGACTGCGGGAGCTGTCATCTGCCCCATGGCATGATCGGCGGGATTCAGCTCCGGGAGAGGCCGCCCAAACTCTGTCTCTCCTGTCATACCCGGCGCCGCCGGGAATTAAATTTCCCTTACCGTCATCAACCTTTCGCGGCCGGGAAATGTACTGCCTGTCATTTTGTCCATAATGGCCCCTTGCCCTTTTTATTGAAAAAAAAGGGGGATGCCCTCTGTTTCTCCTGTCATGAGCGGAAGTTGTTTGAGCAGGCTAATATCCACCAGCCGCTCAAAAAAGGCTGTTTTGTCTGTCATAGGGCCCATGCCTCTAAAAATGTCCATCTGCTGAAATCCGCTGAAAAAACGCTGTGCGGCAGTTGTCACAGTCTGCGGGGCAGGGCCTTTAAGTCCGCCCACCATGGGCAGCCTCCGACCCGGCGCTGCACTTCCTGCCATAATCCCCATTCCGCACCCGGCAAGTATCTGCTGAAGACCTACAGTCATAAACCCATGAAAACCGGGAACTGTGCGGCTTGTCATTTACCTGCCGTGGGCGATAAGGTAAAATTGCGGCAGGCGGGTAATAAATTATGTCTTAACTGCCATAAATTAAAGGCCCGTCAAAAATCGAATCATCGGCCGTACAGCAGGGATAAATGCCTTGACTGTCATGCTCCTCATGCCTCGGAAATCAAGGCGCTTTTAAAGAGCGCCCCCCGAACCCTTTGTGTTTCCTGTCATAAGTCATCGGCGGCCAGGGGCAGCAGCCATTCCCCCTGGCGGAAGGGGAAATGTCTGAACTGCCATGCGGGCCATAATTCCAGGCAGGCAGCGCTTCTGACCCGCAGCCCTGAGCAGTTGTGCCGGGGGTGTCATCCGGGTAAATACAAGAGTTCTCACGCCCCGGCAGTTAAGGGGGAATGCCTGCTCTGCCACGCGCCCCACGATGCCGCCCGTGATAATTTATTGAGAGCTGACGAGACCGTTCTCTGCGGGCGCTGTCATAAAAAAACACTCAGGGAAGGGGAGAATAAATTTGTCCACCGGCCCTTTGCTGACGGGGTCTGCCGGGGCTGCCATGATCCGCATGGCAGGAGCAGGGGATTACTTAAAAAAAATAAGGGGCCTGACCATAATCTTTGTCGACAATGTCATCCGAGGCAGTTTGCCAAAGGCGGCGGCCGTAATCATGCCCCCTTCAAGAAAGGTAAATGCCAGCTCTGCCACGCTCCTCACAGCTCGTCTCATAAGGGATTATTAAAGAGCGCGGCTGCTACCCTCTGCCTGAGCTGCCATAAGAAGCAGGTCAGAGAGCTGGCTCTGCCCTTCACCCATCAGCCCTTCGCCCAGGGAAAATGCCTCAGCTGCCATGCCGCGCACGGTTCGGCCATTGGTCAGGATTTACTGAAGGCCAGGCAGTCCCTCTGCCTGAGCTGCCATAAGGAAATTGCCGCGGGCTGGGAGCACGGCAAGCCCCATCCTCCGGCTATTAAGGATTGCGGTATCTGCCATGCGGCTCATGGCTCGTCCAACGCCGCTCTGCTTGTCGACCAGGCAGATAAAATTTGTCAGGGCTGCCATAAAATGAGCGCTAAAGAGATGCGCCGCCGCCATCATGGGCTTACCCCCGGTGCTGACAGCTGTCAGAACTGCCATGACCCCCACGGTAACGGCCAGCCGTATTATCTCTATAAATCAGCGCATCCGCCCTTTAAAAATGGTAAGTGTAGTGTCTGTCATAAAGGCAGGGGCTCGGCATTACCCAGGGCCGATATGAGTGCCCAGTCCGTCTGCTTTAAATGTCACGACCGGGGTGAATTTCAGCGCCCTGTGGTGCATGAACCAGTGGCGGAATGTAAGAATTGCCATAATATGCATGCCGCCCGTTATCCCGGCTTATTAAAGGCCAAAGCCCCGGAATTATGCCTGAGCTGCCACGATAATTTAAAGGTGAAGAAAGGTGAAACTGTCCATCAACCGGTGGCGGCGGGGCAATGTCTGAAATGTCATGCCGCTCATGCCGCTTTTCAAAAAGGGCTGTTAGTCGACGATGTGGCCGCGGTCTGTTATTCCTGCCATAAAATGGCCGCTTATGCCGTTCAACATGCCCCCTTTAAACATGGTAAGTGCCTGAGCTGTCATGCCGCTCACGGCGGTACGCCTCAACTGCTCAAACATCGGCCCGCTGTACTCTGCCAGGGATGCCATAAGTTGTCAGCGGTTAAGAAGAAACATAAATTCAGCCTGGGCGCGGCAGATTGCTTGAGCTGCCATAATCCGCACGGTGGCAATAGTCGTTCGCTGCTCCGTAAATTTCTGCATCCGCCCTTTAAAAAGGGCTGCGCGGTCTGTCATCAGAAAAACAAGCCCCTTGATACCGCACTCTGTCTGAGCTGCCACCGGAAGATCGGCCGCTATTATTTTGTCACTCATAATCATCTGACTGACAATGCCCGTGGTAACGCCTGTACCACCTGTCACAGTCCTCATGCCGCCGCTGATAAGCGCCTCTTACGTTCCTCGGTACGGGTTTTATGCGAGAGCTGTCATCAGGATACCGTTACCCGTCATCAGGGCGCTAAATACCGTCATAAAAAGATGGCGGATTGCCTCACCTGTCACGCGGCCCATGGCAGCCGGAGTCCGGCCATGCTCAAGGGGAATGGTATTACTATCTGTACCAGGTGCCATACCAGTCAGGGCAAATTCAGCCATCCGGTGGGTAAAGGGGTCATTGACCACAGAAACGGCCGCCGGATAACCTGTATTACCTGCCATGATCCCAAGGGGACTAACTACAGGTATAATCTGGTTATGGACGGTAAAGAAGAACTCTGCGTCCAGTGCCATAATTATTAAAAAGGGAGTGCCGGTATGAGTTTGATTACAAGAAAGCTCCTTTGGGCCATTATCATTGTTTTCACTATTGGCACGGGGGTGAGCGGCGCGGCCCATGCCTGGCAGTTGAAAATGGTTATGACTGCCGATAAAAATGGCGGCGGACTTTTGAACCCGGCCTCTTTCTACATAGATAAGGCCCATAAACGGTATTATATTGTTGATAGCGGCCACAATCGTTTATTATCCTTTGATAAGGAAGGGCAGCCGTTGCAATCCTTTAACGCTAAAGGAGCCTTGCGGCTGCCGGTGGCCATGGTCAGGACAGGCAGCAGCACTATCCTGGTTCTGGAAAAGGGCCGGGACAGTTTAACTGTTATCAACCTGAAGGATCGCCAGGTTAAACACCATCTCCTGGCCGCTCGGCGGATATTCCCTGCCCGGGTAAAACTGGCGGGCCGGAAAATTTATGTGCTTAATAAGGCCAATGGCCGGGTAGAAATTCTTAATTCACGGCTTAAACTTGAAGGTGATTTTGCCTGTACCGGCTGCCGGATGGGTTTTGTGGATTTCAGTCTGCCTGGCCGGGGCAGGGTGGCGGCCCTTACTGCTCTGGAGGGTGAGGTCAGATATTTTGCCGCTGATGGCAAGGAGATAAAGAGGGTCAAGCTCCGACCCAGGCCTGATTTTGCCGCCGCCTTTACCATTGATCCGCGTCAGGGACGAATTGTGGTGGCAGAACGTCATAGCGGCCGTTTGAAGATATATAGTTCCAGCGGCCGGCTGCAAAATGAAATTTTAACCCGTGGAGAAAGACCTGGACAGTTGCTGTATCCAATTGAGCTGCAATTTGATCCCTGGGGGCGTTTGTGTGTTCTTGATGAGGGCAACGGGCGTCTGGCCGTCTTCAGGGAATAAAAAAAGCAAGCTCTCTATGAACGCCCTTACTTTTCGAGATATTATAAAGCCGGGAGTGTGGTTTATTGGACGCTTACATAAAAAGTGATGGTATGAATTTTATTCTTCTGTTGATTGCTGTTATAATAATGGCACCTGTCAATCTCCGGGCTTCAGTGTCTGGTGAGTGCGCTAATTGCCATGTTATGCATGCCAGTAAGCAGGCTGTTACCTCCACTCCTCATGACGCTCTTCTCAATAATACCTGTCTTGGCTGTCATACCGGCACTAATGATGGTACTAATTCCACTCCCTTTATCTATACCACCGGGGTCAGCGATCTTTCAACTTCTCTTGCCGGCGGCAATTTTAAGTTTGCTGATGATAACGACCGCTATGGCCATAATCCAGTTGAATTGTCCGGCGGAGTTGATACTACACTGACCAGTCCGCCAGGTTGGAAGACGGGCTTTTCTGCCAACGGCCAGGTCGGTGGCAGCAGCCCCAACTGGAGTGCAAATAACCTGAGCTGTGCCGGTACTTATGGCTGCCATGGCCGCCATGATAATAACGGCATATTCGGTTCTCATCATAATCATCCCACCACCGGGGCCATGACAACAGCGGATAAAGTCGGTAACAGTTATCGTTTTCTTTACGGCATAAAGGGCTATGAGGATAGTGATTATGAGTATCTGGCCAGCAGTGCCAGTGGCCAGCATAATGTCTATTTTGGTACGGCGCGCAGCGGGGCCGAATCCAGTGCCGATACCCCGGTGAATACCCACACCATGAGCTATCTGTGCGCTGAATGTCACGGTATTTTTCATAGCGGGCCTGGGAATGAGGGAATATCCAATACCTCTGATACCTTTTTTTCTGACCCCTGGATCAGGCATCCCGTTGATATCTCCATGCCCCTCAGCGGCGAGTATGCTTCTTACAGCAGCTATAATCTCACTGCCCCGCTGGCCAGTAATGATGTCAGTGACAGTACGGTGGATGTGAGTCTGCCGGGAGATCGGATTGTTATGTGTCTGTCATGTCATCGGGCGCATGCCACCCCCTATTATGCTGGATTACGCTGGAACTACCGTGGTTCATCCGGCAGCTGGGTTAACGGCTGCGCCATATGTCATTCCGATAAGAGCTGAGGGCGGTTTGCAACTCTCGTTGAAGTTACGCACCCATGGCAGATAAGGGTTTCAGGGGCGCGTGCCATGGCAGGACTAATTCCCATATTGAACAGCCACTAATAATTTATGAAAATCTTGAATCTCTTTATTTCTTTATTTCTATTTCTTACCCTCTGCTCGTGCGTCACTATGAACATGGGCGGTGTGACAGCTCCCGCCTCCTCTGCCGTGCTTAAAGATACCTATCAGGCGGGACGGGCGCAACTCTCTCTGTTGTTTGCTGTTAAGGGGGCCGCCGCGGAACAGACCCAGCGCTTTGAGCTGAAAAATGTGGAACTGCACGCTGGGGATCGCTGGTATTCTCTTTTAGAAGATAAGGCGCTAAGCCTCAAGCCGGCCCTGATTCACGGCGGTCAGCGTCTTTTAAACCGCCTCTCACTGCCCCCCGGTAACTATGATCGGGTCCGCCTATCCATTGGCGGGGCCGGAATTATAGAGCGGCCTCTTAGTCCTTCTCTTACTCTGGCCGCCGATGACAGCAGCTGCCTGTTTATCACCTGGGATATTCGGAAGTCCGGCAGTACCGTGAATGGCAGAAATATCAGTATTCACCCCCAGCATATCCCCCTGACCACCGAGCTGGCCTATGTAAGCTGCCCTGCAATAAACACTATTTATATTATCCGGACGGATAACAATCAAATTTGCGGGGCCTGGGGAGTAGGTGGTTCTCCCGGTCGTATGGCGGTTTTTAAGAATCTTGATGAACTAATCGTTTTGGCCCGGAAACGGCGGGAGATCAGAATTATTGAATTGTCATCCGGGCGTCTGCGGGATGTAATCAAGATTCCCATGCTCATGGCTCCGGCCTTTATGGTGGTCGATAAAAGCGGCCGTTACGCCTTTCTTCTGGATCGTCAGGATGATTACGTTAGTAAGATAGATTTGCGAACCGGAGCCCTCGTTAAGCGGGTACGGGTAGCCGCTCAGCCTGATTTTCTGGATATTGCCGCCGATGATACCCTGGAATTGTCTTCGGCAATCTCCCAGAAGGTTGTCTTGCTGGATGCTTCGACTATGAACACGCTGGCTGTTATCGCCGACAGCGGCGGCCCCCAAGGTCTGATGATAACAGGACATTATCTCTATATCGCTGAGAAAACCGCTAATAATATCGCTCGATATAATCTGGAAAGCGGCGGGATTGAACGCCATGCCGTGGGCCTGGGGCCGGAACGTCTGCTGGCCTATAATAATTATGTCTATGTTGCCAATTCGTACTCCGGTACTCTATCCATGCTCATTGCCGATCAGAATGAGGTCTTTCGTACTATAAGGGTGGGGCCGGAGCCTGGTGAAATGGCTGTTTCATCCTCGCGCGACTGGCTGTATATTACCATTTCCTCCGGCCTGTCTGTATTGGATCTTACCAGCCATCGTTTAGCGGCCGTTATTAACCTTCAGGCCAGGCCTCTGGACGTTGTTGTTATTCAGTAGATAAAATCCCGCTCTTTATAAAGATGTTCGCTTGAACGCTTATGTCGACTCTATGAAATTACTCAGGATATTGACTTCTTCGGGGTTATTGGCCAGCCATTCCAGAGCATCATGAGTATTTTGAAAGATCCGCACCTCTCCTCTGTGGTCTTCGGCAAACATTGCGTAAGCACGTGCCATACCAAAAAATATGGGGGAATCCGGTACTACTATTGCCAGTGAGCTTCCTGGCTTGTTTGTTTCCCGCTGGGCGCAATTAGTTGTGTCTTTAACGCTTAAATTCTGTAAATTTGTTATGCTTCGGCAGTCGGTGAGTTGCCGGAGATTGATTTTTTCAGTCATTTCCTTATTAACGGTTATTACATGCTCCAAGAGGTCTTTAACCGCAATCTGGCCGGATATCCTGGTTAGAAGAAAATTATGTTCTTTGAAATAATATCGTGAAAATCCCATATATGAATTGGCAGGCCTCAAATTATGTCTTTCGGGTGAAGTAACTCGCATATGATCGTAGTCGTACTGCTGTGTTGAGATGTTAAAAACGGTACGGCCATGATCGTATGCGAGAGTGTGGTTTATGAGGTGCTTACTAATTTTTTGTTTCGAAAACTGTTACTCTCCTGTAA
>JBMERE010000016.1:0-46930 GCA_048820955.1 Desulfobacterota bacterium M19
GGTAAAGGGGTAACAAATTTAAAACCGGCAGTCTAACAGCATATAGGCGTTGCGCAGTTCTTCCTGTGATTTACCGAAATCACCAACAGGAAAAGCACTTAGACTATACTGATAGTTGATATAGGTGTACCCAACCCTGGCAAAAAGATTCTTGTTAAAGGGTTGAATATAATAAAAATCATAGGCGTTACCGCGGGTTGCCAGTTTATTATAAAGTTCAGCCGGCCCGGAAGTGAAGCTGAACCAGTACTCACTGCCATGGTTATACTCAAATCCCACTTTGGGGTTGTTGAAACGAGTATTGATGATTGTGTATCTCAGGCCTGTGTATAGGGCCCATCCTGTGTGGGCGCTGGTCCCATCGTTGTTTAACAGCCCCAGTTTGTGCGGGCCATAGGTTAAATACTGGCCGTTGGGATGGGTGTGATTAAGCCCTAAGGACATAAAAACATCAAAATTGGAGCTCATGACCTTATCGGCCTGGGCGTGAATACCGTAGAGATCAAGATCGCCGACATTTTTTTTCTGCCCGGAGAGATAGGGGATGTTTGAGCTGCTGAAATCAACCGCCATATCATTGGCCCGTAAAGCGCTTAGTACCAGAAGACTGTTCTTGATACCGGGAATTTCAGTTTCAAAGAAAGTGGCAAAAACGTCAGTATCGTTCAGGCCGCTGGGAGAATCTAAGTAGGCGTTGACACTGTCTTTATCCTGGTATCCTTTGCCGTAGGCGAAGCGAATGCCGGAATTTTTCCAGCCAATGTAACGCTCCAGCCCGATAGTAGTTACAATGCCGTCGGCTTCGCCGTCGAAGAGTAGTGCCGGGTAAGTAGACTGGCGTTTACGGTTCTCCTTCAGTTCAAATGGAGGGCCCTCGGAGGATGGATGACGGCCAAAGGTAAAGGCTAAGGGGATCGGCATACCGGATGGTATCCAGTCCACGTAGGCCCGATCCAATTTTATATTAGTGCCGCTGGGTAGATGAGCGCTGTTATAATCGCCGAAGACCCCTGAGTCCGGTGAATTGCTGCCGGCAAAAAACTTGTAGGCGGTAAGGCGGCCGGTGAATTTTAGATTTTTGCGAATTTCAGCATCCATATTAATCCGAAAACGGTTGGTCCAGCTGTTATCATTACTCTCTTTAACTCCTTGTTTACCAGTTGAAAAATAGAGATGATTTTTGACCGTAAAGTTATCCACTCTGGTGCGCAGCTCGGCTCCTAAGTTAATTTTATCTTTCAATGTCTTAGTCTCTACCTCATCCAGGGTGTTGTAGATGTCATTAATATCCTTAGTGACCCTGGTGGGGATGACCGCGCTCTCCTGCTTGTTGGTCGGGCTGCGATGTTCCAGCTTGTTTACTCGTTGCTGGAGGGTCTTTAACTGGCTGATGATGGCCTGATAGTCTTCGGCGGGAATAGTTACGGTTTTCTGAGCCGCGACGGCTGTGCCTGTCCAGGCCAGGAACAGGGCTGGAAGTAATAAATATTTTTTCATGGTTTATTCTTGCCTCCCATGGCGTTTTTAATATTTTTTAGAAATGCTTAATTATACGATTTTATTTAGGAATAATTGCAGCTTCCGGTTGGTCACTGTCGGCGGCGTGGTTGGTTAGATAGGTGATAATTGCAGCCATATCGCTATCATTTATCCCGGTGTCGACGGGATGACGGCCGCGCTTAAAGTATTTCTGCCACACCCGGCCCGCTTTGTCGGCCGGATTAATTACCTCTGCCTTGCCGCCGCTCTTGTGACAGCTGCCGCATTTCTGGATAAAGAGGGTGTCACCGCCCGCCATTACTTCATTGGCTGCCAGTCCTATGAGACTCGCAGCCATTAAAAAGATTAGAATCTTTTTCACTTAGATCTCCTTTTTTCTCTTGATTAACGGTTGATGGAACTCTAATTTATCAATTTTGTATTATCCGCAGATGGAGCGCTTAACGCAGATTGTTCAATTGTCTCTGGGGTAGAGTTGCTTTCTGGGGTTTGATCTGTCTGACCAATAAGATTTATCAGGTCGTGAACAAAATTACGGAGAATATTGGCCTGCCCCTGCATGGTTTCGGCGGCGGCGGCCAGTTCTTCGGAACTGGCCGCGTTGCGTTGCCCTGTTTCATCAAGGTGGATAATAGCCTCTTTTATTTTTTCTATTCCACTTGCCTGCTCTCCTGCGGTGACGGCGATTTCCGCCACCATATGGGCTATCTGGCCGGAATTTTCGGCAATTTCCTCATATGCCTGGGCTGTATGTTCAACCATGGTGCTGCCCTTGCCGATTTTGGTGGTGGAGCTGCTGATGATATCATTGGTGCCTCCGGCGGCTTTTGAAGATCTGCCGGCCAGATTCCGCACTTCATCAGCCACGACGGCGAAACCTGCTCCTGCTTCTCCGGCTCTTGCCGCCTCTACGGCGGCGTTTAAGGCCAGGAGGTTGGTCTGGAAGGCGATCTGCTCAATTTCCTTAATAATGTTTTGAGTTTCCTCGTTTGAAGAGGAGATACTGTTCATGGCGGTTATCAGGTTCTGCATGGACTCGGAGCCTTCACCGATGGCGCTCTGGGTATTTTTCATCAGGCTCTCGGCCTGCTGGGCGTTGTCGGCGCTGCGTCTTGCCATAGAGGTCACCTCCTCTAAAGAGCCGGTGATTTCTTCAAGGGAGGCAGCCTGGGAAGAGGCGGCTTCGGCTATTTCCTGGCTGGCGGCGGTAAGGCTGCCGGCGGCATTATCAACCTCAAGATAGCTGTCCGACAGGCCGCCGGCGATTTTCTTAACAGTTATGAAAAGACCGTGTCCCAACAGGAAGGAGATGATGAAGCCTAAAAGAAGAGCGGTGACGCTGGTGATTATGAGTAACAGGTTGGAGTGCCTTATTTTCAGGATGGCTTTAGCTCTGGTTTGCGCCATACCGCTTTTGGCCTTTTTGACCTCATGAGCCTGAAAATTATAGAGAGTATTAAGGGTGTGATTCAAAACTTTGTTGGTATCCTGGCGGAGTTTTAAATAGACCGCGGTATATCCGGCCCAGGCGTCCCAGTAATCCTCTAAGGCAAATTTCAGTTTACCCTTGGGCAGGGGATTAACAAATTTGGCAAAATCGGCCTCTATCGTTTTTTGATTAGCGGCCTTTGGTGAGCGCATGTCGCTGCCGGCCATAGTCATTATATCCAGAATAGCGCCGGCCTTCTGTTCGTCCTGGGCGGATAACTCCTGTACTTTTCGCTGGGTATTAATGAATTCCTGGTTCTGTCTGGTCAGGCTTGCAAAACGAATTTTTGCGGCCCTGGTTTTTTTCTCCAGGCCGTTGACAGTCTTGACGATATTGGGGTTATTCTGAATTTGAGCCATAGTCTTGATTGTTTTGAGGCTCTGGATGGCTTTTTGAAAATTATCGCTGCCCGCTTCATTAAAAAAATTGCTCACCGCAAATTGAACATTTGAAATATTGTTGGCCAGATCGGTTGCTGAACTGAGAGTAGCACTGGATGAGGCGGCGAGATTATTAACAATACTGCCCAGGAGATTCAAGTTACGATAAGAGAAAAGTGAGACAATGAGCAGGAAAAAAATAATGATTAACTGGGGGATGATTATGCGTTGTTTAAGGGAAAAATTCATATTATTATGGCCTCGGAGAGAGCTGTTATTAAAAAAACAAATCAGGATAAAAAATTTTATGAAAAAAAAAGAGTTGGAGTCAACATGTTTTTCAATAATTTTTGAAGGCCAAAGGGTGTACTTGTAATTTTTGCTTGTGCTTATGTCTTTAAATTGATAGTTATTTTCAGTTTGGATTTGAAATATTATGAGAGGCTTAGTACGGTTCCTTTAAGCCTGTATTATTGAGGGGGAATAATGGTTCGTGATTTTAAGATGATAACAGATTTTTATAATGGTATGGGCAGGCGCCAGGCCCGGGCCCGTGAGCTCTTTGACCGTCCTTTGACCCTGGCGGAAAAGATATTGGCGGCCCATCTTCATGAGCTGCCGCAACAGGCTCCGAAGCGCCGGGAAACCTATGTTCACCTGAATCCAGACCGGGTGGCCATGCAGGATGCCACCGCCCAGATGGCTCTGCTGCAATTTATACGTTCCGGCCGGCCGCGGGTGGCGGTACCCTCTACCGTGCACTGCGACCATTTAATCAGGGCCAGGGATGGGGCCGATGAAGATCTGCCTGAGGCCGTTGAGAAGAACCGGGAGGTGTATGATTTTCTGCGCTCGGTGTCTAATAAATACGGGATTGGTTTCTGGGGACCGGGCAGCGGTATTATTCATCAGATTATCCTGGAGAATTATGCCTTTCCGGGCGGCTTGTTGATTGGCACCGACTCCCATACTCCCAATGCCGGCGGCCTGGGGATGCTGTCGGTGGGGGTAGGCGGGGCTGATGCCGTTGATGTTCTGGCCGGCATGCCCTGGGAGTTGTCATGGCCGGGGGTGATCGGGGTCAGGCTCAGCGGCCGGCTGCGGGATTGGGCCGCGCCCAAGGATGTAATTCTTCGTCTTCTGGAAATGTTGACCGTTAAAGGCGGCACCGGCTGTGTGATGGAATATTTCGGCCCCGGTGCTGCTGCTTTGAGCTGCACCGGTAAGGCTACTATTACTAATATGGGGGCTGAATTAGGGGCGACTAACTCTATCTTCCCCTTTGACGCGGAGATGGCGGCTTATCTGCGGGCCACGGGCCGGGAGGAGCTGGCGTCCGAGGCTGAGGCTCACGCTGATGAACTGCGGGCTGACGCGGAGGTTTATGAACAGCCGGAAAAATATTATGACAAGATAATTGAACTTGATCTTGATACCCTCACCCCCTGTGTAGCCGGCCCCTTTACCCCCGATCTGGGACGGCCGCTGGCTGAGATGAAGAAGGAGGCGGAGGAAAAAGATTATCCCGAAGAATTAAAGGTTGGGCTTATCGGCAGCTGTACCAACTCTTCCTATGAGGATATTGGCCGGGCTGCTGATGTGGCTCGTCAGGCCCTGGCCCATGGAATAAAGGCCAGGAGCCGTTTCTTTATCAGCCCTGGCTCGGCGCAGGTGCGGGCGACTGTGGAGCGGGACGGTCTTCTTGATCCTCTGCGGCAGATTGGTGGTGTGGTGCTGGCTAATGCCTGCGGCCCCTGTATTGGCCAATGGCAGCGTCAGGATTTTACCGCCCAGGAAAAAAATTCTATAATTACCTCTTTTAACCGTAATTTCAGGAGCCGGGCCGATGGTAATCCCGCCACTCTGGCCTTTATCGGCAGTCCGGAGACGGTTACCGCCATGGTTCTGGCCGGTAAGCTGATATTTGATCCGGCATGTGATGATATTGATGGTATCCGTCTGCGGCCGCCCAGTGCCGATGCCCTGCCGCCAAAGGGCTTTGACGCCGGTCTGGTGAGTTACGAGGAGCCTGCCTCCGAGCCTGATAAGATTCAGGTAACGGTATCACCGGATAGTGAGCGCTTACAGCTTTTAGAGCCGTTTCCGGCCTGGGACGGCGATGACCTTAAAGATCTGGTAGTTCTGCTGAAGGCTGTGGGAAAATGTACCACCGACCATATATCTCCGGCCGGCCCCTGGTTGAAATTCCGCGGTCATCTTGATAATATATCTGATAATATGTTCAGTGGCGCGGCCAATGCCTTTGCTGAAAAGGCGGGATGCGGGGTAAATGTTATCAGTGGTGAGCAGGAGGTAAGCTTAAGTTCTCTGGCTCGTGCCTATAAAAAGCAGGGTATCTCCTGGCTGGCTGTTGGTGATGAAAATTATGGCGAAGGCTCAAGCCGGGAGCATGCTGCCATGGAGCCGCGTTATTTAGGGGCCAAGGTGGTTGTCGTTCGGGGCTTTGCCCGAATTCATGAGACCAATCTGAAAAAGCAGGGTATTTTACCCCTGACCTTTGCCGACCCGGCTGATTATGAAAAAATACGTTTTGATGATCGGGTCACTGTCAGCGGCCTGGGGGATCTGGCCCCCGGCAGCCCCTTGACTATGACTCTTAATCATAGTGACGGCAGTGTTGAAGCCTTCCCGGTTAATCACACCATGTCCCCCCAGCAGATCGAATGGTTCAAGGCCGGCAGTGCTCTGAACATGATCGCCGGTCAGGAGCACGCCTGATCAGTCAACGGCACGATTGCGGGGGCGTATTGTCAGGCCCTTTGCTTTAAAATGATGGTGCTGTAGTTTTTTTGTCATGAAACGAAAAGTCCATCAAAAATAATTGATATTAAAAAACAGCAATTATACCCCATCTCATGAACTCAATAGATACCCCCCCCCTGCACGCCATTGTACTGGCGGCCGGTAAGGGGACAAGGATGAAATCCGCCCGGGCCAAAGTTCTGCATCCAGTGCTTTTCAGTCCCATGATCTGTCATGTGATGGACAGCCTTTCTGATCTGGATGCCGGGGTCGTAGTGGTAACCGGTCACCAGGCGGCGGAGGTGGAGGCGGCTCTGGCCTTGTATCCAGTCTCCTTTGTCCGCCAGGCTGAGCAGCTGGGAACCGGTCATGCCGTTCTCTCAACGGCTGATCTCCTTGAGAATGAGGGCGGCACTGCCCTTATACTTTGCGGTGATACCCCGTTAATAAGGTCGGAAACTCTTAACCTCATGGTGGCTGATCATCGGGCGGCCGCCAGGACACTTACGGTTATGACCACCATACTGGGGCGGCCGGATAATTATGGCCGGATTATCTGTAATCAGGAAGACGAACTGGTGAAGATAGTTGAAGAACGTGATGCCGATTCCGCAGAACGGCAAATCAAGGAGGTTAATGCCGGTATCTATTGTGTTGAGGTTCCCGCCCTCTTTGCCGCCTTGCGACAGGTAGGCTCGGATAACGCTCAGGGTGAAATATATCTTACCGACATTGTTGAAATTATTTGCCGGCATAGTAAGACCGGCCGCTTTATCTGCCCCGATCCGGAAGAGATCATGGGGGTAAACTCCAGGGTTGAGCAGGAGGAGGCCACCAGAATCATGCAGCGCCGGGTTAATCAGCAGTGGATGCTGGCCGGAGTTAGTCTCGTCGGGCAGGAATCAATATTTATAGAGAGAAGTTCGGCTATCGGTATAGATACCACTATTCAGGGGCCCTGCTATATTACCGGCCGCTCAATAGTGGGCCGGGAGTGTGAGATCGGCCCTTTTTGCATTATGGATAACTATCAGGCTGCGGACGGCAGCCGGCTTAAGCCATTTACAGAGTGGTATGGTAATAAATAATCATTGGCCCTCAGCGGCTGATCAGGCTTGGAGAAAATTAATGGAAAATACTAAACTGACTAAACTGGAAGAAGTAGTTGATAAACTCATTGAGCAGTTAAAAGGTCTTAAAAATGATAAAAAAACGCTGCAGGCCACACTTCAGACCCGAGAGGATGAAATTAAGGCCCTGGAAACCAGGGTGGCGGAGTTGAATGACAAGCAGGATAAGATAAGCGAACGGGTGGATAATTTAATTAACTCTATCGAGGACTGGGAAAACAGCTCTGACTCCACTCCTGCCGAGGAGCCTGGAGGCAGCGAAGGAGGGGAGGGACAGGGTAACGGCGCCCCTCTGTTCACCTGACAAAAGCGGTTGCCAGCCGGGGAATATTCTGGTAACTAAATAAGTGTGAATTCAGTCGAGGAAGTTTCTTGGAACGATTGATTAAATTTGAGGTGTGCGGCCAGGAATTTGCGTTGAATACTGATGCCCCGGAGGACGAGGTCGTGGAAATTCTTGATCTGGTTAAGTCACAGGTCGAATTACAGGCGGGAACAGGCAAACTGCTCCCGGCCCGGGCCGCAATTCTGGTCAGTCTTAATATGGCTGGTAAGTATGTCCGCCTTAAAAAGGAGCTTGCTGAGGATAAACGGCTGACGGATCATAAAATTAATGCTATTATAAACAATATAGAAGAGCAGATTTAAGTTTCCCCTGCCCTGTTGGTGATTTACAGAATTTCTTGAGCCATTTATTTATAAAAGGGCTCCTCCCCTGACAATGGAAAGAAAATTCGTCAGGCTGAAATTTCTTGATGTTGCTAAGAGTACTGCCCACCTGACCATTGGTTAGGTTCAGAAGGACTGTGGACACGGCAGGTCGGGGGTTTTTCAGCAGTTCCGTCTTCATAATATAGAGGCTTTATCCATTATTAAGACGTTTATATATGCGGGATTTGATCAGGTTGATGGGTAGACGGTTTCAGATAATTAATTGCCATGTGCGTAATATCTGTATTTAACAAATACAGGAATGCGCTTTTTTCATACATGCGCTTGTCGGACGATAATTTATGCTGTTTTTTGATTCGCGCCTTTCGTTGCCGGGCTCTTGTTTCTTTGTTCTCTGCCGGTGTCGGTTCTTATATGGCCAATATAAGATTACAGATTAATTATTTCCCCGTTTTTCGTCTTTGACTCCCAGCCCCTCCTTCTCTGATTTTTCCTCATATCTTTAATCTCCTGGTGCAGCAATAGTCTCTGGTTGTGTCTTGTCGGGCCCTGGCACCCTTTGTGCTGCCGGGTGAGGTAAGTCATTCCCTGCTCACGTTTACCTGCCAGGTTCATCATAATTTTATAGAAGGTATTGTGTGGATATGCAAATTGTTATTGTCGTTTTAGCAGCTATTATTGCCGGTATTGGTCTGGGCGTAGTTGTGCATAAAAAAATGTCTCTGGCCAGTAAGGAAAATGCTGACGCTCAGGCCCGCAAGATGGTGGAGGACGCTCTGGCTGAGGCCGAGCGTATTAAGCAGGATGCCATTCTTCATATCAAGGAAGAGAGCTTTAGCCGTAAGCAGGAACTGGATAAGGAGTTGCGCCTTAGGGGGGCTGATTTACAGAAGGATGAGAAGAAGATCAGCCAGCGTCTGGAGCAGATTGAACGAAAAATTGATCTCCTTGATAAACGGGAGGTGGATATTCTAAATAAGGAAAAGTCCTTTGCCCGCCAGGAGAGTTCCCTGGCGCACCGCCGCAAGGAGATTGACCGCCTCATTGCTGAACAGCAGAACAAACTTGAAACCATCGCCGGTATTTCCAAGGAAGAGGCCAAAAAACGTCTCATCGAGAGCATCGAGAGTGAGGCGCGGATGGAGGCTGCCAAGGAGGTAGTGCGGATTGAGAACGAGATGAAGATGCAGGCCGACCGCAAGGCCAAGAATATCCTGGCTCTTGCTATGTCCCGCTATGCCGGGGATTACGTCGCGGAACGGGCTGTTTCTATTGTTCAGCTGCCCAATGAGGAGATGAAGGGACGGATAATCGGCCGTGAAGGCCGTAATATCAGGGCCATTGAGGCTGCCACGGGTATTGATATTATTATTGATGATACACCGGAGGCGGTTATTCTCTCCGGTTTTAATCCGGTGCGGCGTGAGGTGGCGCGGCAGTCCATGGAACGACTTATCGCTGATGGCAGAATTCATCCGGCCCGTATTGAGGAAGTTGTGGAGAAGGTGGGCAAAGAGCTGGATGTTACCATGCGTGAGGCTGGTGAACAGGCTACCTTTGATGTCGGGGTGCATGGGGTGCATCCTGAGATTGTCATGCTTCTGGGCCGCCTGAAATATCGTACCAGTTATGGTCAGAATGTCCTGGTACATTCACTTGAAGTTGCTTTTCTGTGCGGTATCATGGCGGCGGAATTAGGGCTGGACGTTAAACAGGCCAAAAGGGCGGGGCTTCTGCATGATATCGGCAAGGCGGTGGATCATGAGGTTGAGGGCTCGCATGCCATTATCGGCCGTGACCTGGCCCGTAAATATAAGGAATCGCCGGAGGTAGTGCAGGCCATAGGCGCTCATCATGAGGATATTGAGGCGGTTAATGTCCTGGATATTCTGGTGCAGTCGGCCGATGCCCTTTCCGGAGCCCGGCCTGGGGCCAGAAAGGAGATGCTGGAGTCCTATGTCAAGCGCCTGGAAGATCTTGAAGATTTGGCCAACTCTTTCAAGGGGGTGGAAAAGAGCTTTGCCATTCAGGCCGGACGTGAGGTGCGGGTGATTGTCAACAGCTCAGAAGTCAAGGATATGGAGACCACCATGCTGGGCAAGGATATTGCCAAGAAGATAGAGGAAAATCTTACCTATCCCGGCCAGATTCGGGTCACCGTTATCCGGGAGACGAGGTCGGTGGAATACGCTAAGTGATTTTTTATATTTTTTATATATGATGGACTCGTAAAAAGTCCATCACTAACTAAAGATGGCTAAGTAGATAAGCGTAGACTTCGAAAATTCGATATACTTGGCGTGTATAAGCGGAAAGACACAAAGAAAGCAACAGCTATTATGATTAAATCAGCAGCAGAGCAAATGGAGATTCTCAGTCGGGGCGCCGTTGAGCTGATCTCTAAGGATGATTTAGAGAAAAAACTAATCCGGTCGGCGGTAGAAGGCAGACCACTGAAGATCAAGGCTGGATTTGATCCCACGGCTCCCGACCTGCATCTTGGCCATACCGTATTGATCCAGAAGCTGAAACATTTTCAGGAAATGGGCCATGAAATTCTCTTTTTGATTGGTGATTTTACCGGCATGATTGGTGATCCCACCGGTAAATCGGCTACCCGCAAGGCCTTAAGCCGGGAGGATGTGGAACGTAACGCTGAAACCTATAAAGAGCAGATCTTTAAGATTCTTGATCCGGATAAAACCAGGATTGTTTTTAACAGCTCCTGGCTGGATAAATTATCCTCCCGCGAGTTTGTAAAACTGGCCGCCCAGCTCACTGTGGCCCGGATGCTGGAACGCGATGATTTTAAAAAACGCTTTGCCGGGCAGCAGCCTATAAGTATCCATGAATTTCTTTATCCCCTGATGCAGGGCTACGATTCCGTGGCTCTAAAGGCGGATGTGGAGATTGGCGGCACGGATCAGCTCTTTAATCTGCTCATGGGCCGAGAGCTGCAGCGAACTTATGGCCAGGAACCCCAGGTCGTTATTACCATGCCGCTTTTAGAGGGCCTGGACGGGGTCAACAAGATGAGCAAATCCCTTGGTAATTATATCGGCATTACCGACAGTCCCGACGATATTTATGGCAAAATCTTATCCATTCCCGATGAGATAATGTTCCGTTATTATGAGTTGTTGAGCGATTTAACTCTTCCTGAGATTGAGGTGCTGCGCCGGGATATGGACAAGGGCGCGGCCCATCCCAAAGAGATCAAGATGAGGCTGGCCCGGGAGCTTACCGCCCGTTATTATGATGATGAGGCTGCCCGGCAGGCCGAGGAAAACTTTCAGCGGGTCTTTAAAAGCCATGGTCTGCCCGATGACATTCCGGAGCGGGAGATGGCCGCCGGGGCTGATATCTGGCTTCCCCGGCTGCTGGCGGATTGCGGGCTGGTCAAGGGCACCGGTGAGGGCCGCCGTATGATTAAGCAGAATGCCGTCTCCCTTGACGGAAAGAAAACCGGTGATGTGGAGTATCAGGTCGCGGCCGCTGGCGAGATATTGCTCCAGGTTGGTAAGCGGCGTTTCTGCAAGGTGATTTTCAGGTAAATCCTCATGGCCCGAATGCAGTCAGATATTGCCGCTCTGCTCGATTATGACCGTCGGCATGTTTGGCACCCTTACACCTCTCCCACTCATCCTCTGCCTGTATATCCGGTGGCCTCGGCTCATGGTGCTTGTTTGCGGCTCATGGATGGTCGTGAGCTGATTGATGGTATGGCCTCCTGGTGGTGTGTTATCCACGGTTACAATCATCCCCGTCTGAATGCCGCCCTCCAGAAACAGGCTGATAAAATGGCCCATGTCATGTTTGGCGGTCTCACCCACGAACCGGCGGTAAAGCTGGCTCGAAGTCTGATTAACATCACTCCCCGTAATCTGCAGAAAATTTTCTTCTGTGACAGCGGTTCAGTAGCCGTGGAGGTTGCCATGAAAATGGCTCTCCAATATCAAACCGCTCTGAACCGAGTGCGGGCTAAACATTTTCTCACTATTCGCGGCGGTTATCACGGTGATACCCTGGGGGCTATGTCGGTTTGTGATCCCGTCACCGGCATGCATCAACTATTCAGCGGAGCTCTGCCGATACAGTTCTTTGCCCAGCGGCCGGGAGCCCTGGATAAAGGCTGGCGTGAAGATGATATTGCCGATTTTCAAGCTCAACTTGAGGCGCATCATAATGAAATCGCCGCCGTTATTATGGAGCCCGTTGTTCAGGGAGCGGGGGGGATGTATTTTTATGCCCCGGAGTTTTTGCGCCAGGTTAGGAAGTTGTGTGACAAATACGGGATATTGCTGATTTTAGATGAGATTGCCACCGGCTTTGGCCGTACCGGCCGTATGTTCGCCTGTGAGCATGCCGGGGTCGCTCCGGATATTATGTGTCTCGGCAAGGCTGTTACCGGCGGCTATATGAGTTTTGCCGCCACCCTGACCACGGAGCTGGTTGGTGAAGTCATCGGCCGCCGGGAGGGGGTATTTATGCACGGCCCCACCTTTATGGCCAATCCTCTGGCCTGTGCCGTGGCCAATGCCAGCCTTGAGTTATTAGTGGAGATGGATATCGGCGTGGATGTCGGCCGTATCAGCCGGGGGCTGCGCCGCGGCCTGGAGCCATGCCGGGAGCTGCCCGCGGTCGCTGAGGTCAGAGTCCTGGGAACCATTGGCGTGGTGGAGATGAAGACGCCGGTGGATGTCGCAGCGGTTCAGAAGGAATTTGTGGAGCGCGGAGTATGGGTAAGACCGTTTGGCCGTTTAATTTATATTATGCCGCCCTATATAATCACCAGCTCTGAGCTTGATTTTTTGACCAGCCAGATGGTTGAGGTGGTAAAAACTATTTAGTTCGGGTGCAATACAAAAATACAAAAAAGTGACAGTGCAAAAGAAATGAACACCGAACACCGAACATTCAACACCGAATTATGAATCAACAACAAAAACTACTTACATGGTAAACCAACAAAATATTGTCAGGATCTCCGTAAGCACAACTGTATTCGCTGTTTTTTTATTCGGTGTTCGATGTTGAATGTTCGATGTTGAATGTTCGGTGTTGGACGTTCGGTGTCGGAGTCTGCGCTTACCTGAACGTTCAATTTTTAAACGCTGATCTTAAACAGCCATATTTATGCTATTTTCACAAATTTGCATTGCACCCATTTATAGTCGATCTCATTTGACTTCGTACTATATATTAAGTGCCAATCATTGCTATTAACTGATTTTGATTTAAAAAGAAGCATTAGCTCATTTGAAATTAACTATAGTTCAGCGTAAAAATTAAAATCAGCAGATAACCAGGAGCGGCTGTCCCCTCCGGCATCTTTATCGTCCCGCTCTTTGCCAAAATTTCAAAAGATAATATATTCATCTTTTCTTCATGATTGTGGTTTATGGTTATTTACACATGACTTAAAACCAGCTTTAACTCAACAACCACCATCTAAAGAGACTGGTTGTTGAGTTTTAAAATAGAGATGGGCCCGCCGGTTGCGGGACTGAATAGTTATACAATAAACAGGAATTCAAATTATGAAAGTTATGGCTCAAGGCCGCCTGCGTCGTCGTTTTGTAAATTTAAGGGATTTTATCTCATTTTGTTATCATCTGTCGCGTTCTGTCCGTACGGGTTGCAGCAACTCCCGCTTTGGACTTCATCTTGTCGGCAAGGTGCGTCGTTTACTGCTCGTGCATTATCGCAAGGATTATGTCAGACGGCAGCTTGCTGAACGCCAGGGATCCTGCCGTCAATGCGGTACCTGCTGCAATCTTCTCTTTACCTGCCCCATGTTGACCAATGAAGGGCGCTGCCTGGCCTATGGCACCTGTCGTCCGCAGGCCTGTAAGGTCTTCCCCATTGATCAGCGTGATGTTGAAGAGGCGCGTCTGGCCGGCGGGCAATGCGGTTATCGCTTTAATGAGGGGCGGCAACTGGGGATATCGGCAAAATGAAGGGGAAAATATAAAATGCTGCATCAATTTGTTGCCTGGCTGGCAGAGGCCGTCGGCCAATGGGGCTACATCGGTATTATCCTGCTCATGGCGCTTGAATCATCTTTTTTCCCCTTCCCCAGCGAGGTGGTAATCCCGCCGGCGGCCTATCTTGCCGCAGCGGGTAAAATGAATATCGCCCTGGTTATTCTCTGCGGCACCACGGGCAGTCTGCTGGGTGCGGTCTTCAACTACTGGCTGGCCCTTAAATTCGGGCGGCCGTTTTTTGAGAAATATGGCCGCTATCTCCTCATCAGTCCCAGGTCCCTCGCCAGAGCTGACCTGTTTTTTGCCCGTCACGGTCAGATCAGCACCTTTATCGGGCGGTTGCTGCCCGGTATCAGACAGTATATTTCGCTGCCGGCGGGCCTGGCCCGGATGAATATTTTCGCCTTTTGTGCCGCCACCACCCTGGGGGCCGGGATATGGGTGGTGGTACTGGCGGCTTCGGGCTACTGGTTCGGTAAAAATGAGCAGCTGGTTCTGCGGAATCTGCATATAATTACCCTGGCTCTGGTCATCGGCTGCGGTCTCATCGGCTATTTATACTGGCGGCGATGGCGGCGTCTGAACGGGAAGGTGATGGGGGAGGCTGATGGGGCTTAATCAAACGATATTTCAGTGGATTCATGCCGGGGCCGGCACCAGACCGTTAATAGATGCCCTGGCTGTCTTTTTCGCCGAGGCCGGGCCTTTCCTGTTGGCCGCTTATTTACTCGTTTTGTGGTTTCGGGTGAGAGCGGATAAAAAAATATTATTGATAGAGGCCGCTGAGGCCGCCTTAATAGGCCTAACCCTTAACCAGTTGGCAGGCCTTCTCTATTATCAGCCTCGGCCCTTTATGATGGGGCTCTGTACCCCCCTGCTGGCTCATGTCCCGGAAAATTCATTCCCCAGTGATCATGCCACCCTGATGTTTGGTGCCGCCCTCTATCTGCTTATGAAGAGAGGAGGGGGGATGCACGGGCTTATCCTGCTGGCTGCCGCTTGTTTTACCGCCTGGGCCCGGATATACGTCGGCATTCATTTCCCCTTTGATATGGCCGGTTCTTTGCTTATCGCCCTTGCCGCTGCCGGGTTGACGCTTGGATTATCTATCTTTTTTACGCCCTTGAATTCCAGCCTGATTAGAGTTATTGAGCTGGTACTGAGACGGTTTTCTATCACCCATCATAAATTCAGTTAGTTCGTAAGCGCATAGCAGGGCACTGAAACACTCGCATACGAGCCTAATCGTACCGCTATATTTCGAGATTGTTATATAAGTAAGCGGTACGACCATGATAGTATGCGGGAGTGTGGTTTATGGAGCGCTTACGTTTCTCCGCCCCTTTACCTTGGATAGAATCTATGTCATCATCCATCTCTATTGCAGCTTTGTGGTTTAAGAAACACGGTTCAAATATTATTATTTTTCTGTTCTTCGGGGCGGCGATCATTGTCCTTTACCAGATAACGCGCCAGGTTCACCCTCATGATGTCTATCGGCAGATGAGGGCCATATCCGCCAATAAAATTATGCTGGCCTTTCTGTTTACCGTGCTGGGCTACGCGGCCTTAATTGGTTATGACTGGTCGGCACTGCGTTATATTGGTAAAAAATTACCATTCCCCCTGATTGCCTTTATCTCTTTCACCGGTTTTTCGTTAAGTAATACCATTGGCTTAAGCTGGTTATCCGGCGGCGCTATCCGCTACCGTTTATATTCCCGTGCCGGTTTGAAGGCCTCGGAGACGGCTTTGGTTATTGCCTTCTGCACGGTTGGTTTTGCCATTGGCGAAATCATGGTCGGCGGTGTCGCCCTGGTGTCTTATCCACGGGTATTAAGCGATTATTTTTCTTTTTCGCCTTTTATTGTCCGCTTGCTGGCTGCGGGGATATTAGCAGGTGCCCTGGTTTTTCTGTTTATGCGCAGCAGGCAGCACGGTATCATTCGTTTTGGTAAAAGGTTCTTCCGTTTACCCGGCAGCAGGATTCTGGCCGGCCAGATATTGTTTTCGATTATGGATATCGGCCTGGCGGGGGCGACTTTATTCATTCTGCTGCCCGATAACAGTTTTCCATTTATCGGGCTGCTTGCTGTTTACGCTATAGCGCTGATAGCCGGGGTCTTCAGCCAGGTTCCGGGTGGTATAGGGGTCTTTGAGGCCGTGATGGCTGCCGCTTTACATCGCTATGTCCCATTAGAGGCCCTTTCTTCGGCACTTATCACCTATCGACTTATCTATTATTTATTCCCTTTTATTGCCGGTATCCTGTTGCTGGTCGGCAGTGAGGGAGCTGTTATCCTGCAGAAGCGCGGCCATGACGGCTTACCCGGTAAGCGGCATAAACTGGTCGGGAATATCTCCCGTCTGGCGATTCCTCCGGCTTTGGCCGGGCTGACTTTTATTTCCGGTCTCATCCTGCTCCTCGGTAGTTCAGTTTCCCTGCCGGCTCATTCTCTCCTGCTGATTGGTAAATTTTTTCCGCTGGAACTTGTTGAATTATCCCATATGCTGGGCGGTGTTATCGGTATTATCATGATTATTTTATCATTCGCCCTCTACCAGCGTATTCAGGCCGCTTTATGGTTAAGTGGATTTCTGTTTATTGCCGGAGCGGTTATCTCTTTTATTCAGACATTGGATTATGATCGCGGGCTGGTTATGATATTGACCCTTACTCTGTTATTCAGCAGTCGGCGGTTATTTTATCGGCGGGCCAGATTGTTTTCCAATATTCTTGATCTGAAATGGATTCTGTTGACCGTGGCGGCTCTGGCCAGCTTCGGCTGGTTGTTGTTGTTTTCCTTCAAAACGACACCATATCAGAATGACCTGTGGTGGAAATTCGCCATAGATGATCAGGCTCCAAGGGGTTTGCGTACCGCGGCCATTGCGGTATCCACTTTTCTGATTGTTTATATCTTAAATGTTTTACGGCCGCCCAGACGGCAGATTAAAGAGTCTGATTCATCGCTGCTGGCAACGGCCCGGGAAGTAATTAAAAAGCAGGATAACGCCGATGCCAACTTTGCCCTGACCGGCGATAAAACTCTGCTGTTTTCAGAAAGCTGTCAGAGCTTTATCATGTTTTCTATCCATAACCGCAGCTGGGTTGCCCTGGGTGATCCGGTTGGTACCTCCAGCTCTGAGATGATTGAGCTTATATGGGAGTTTAAAAAGACCGCCGCGCAGGAGCAGGGGAACGCGGTATTTTATCAGGTCGGCCGGGAACATCTCGACTGGTATATTGACGCGGGGTTTAATCTCTTTAAACTCGGGGAAGAGGCCAGGGTCAGATTAGCCGGATTCAGTCTGGAGGGTGCCGGACGCGCCCGCCTGCGGCAGGCGCGGAACAGGGCGCTTCGTGACGGCCTGGCCTTTCAGATTGTATATCCACCTCATAATATGGAGCTGATGGATGAGTTGAGCCTTATCTCTGAGCAATGGTTGAGCATGAAAAATGTTCGTGAAAAAAAATATTCCCTTGGTCGTTTCAGTCGGGAATATCTGAACGAATTTCCTCTGGCCCTGGTCTATGAAAATAACCGCGTCTCGGCCTTTGCCAATATCTTCAGTACCGATACCAAAGCTGAGGTCACAATTGATTTAATGCGTCATTTGCCAGGAGCCAGTAATAATACCATGGAGTTTTTGTTTATTGAATTAATGTTAGCCCTGAAAGATATGAAGTTTGGTGAGTTCAGTCTGGGGATGGTACCCCTGTCCGGTTTCATGGAACATGAAAATGCCCGGCTGTGGGATCGTTTCGGGTTGCTGATTTATAAAAAAGGCCGCCGTTTTTATAATTTTCAGGGGCTGCGCAGCTTTAAAGATAAGTTCAGCCCGGAGTGGGTGCCGCATTATTTAGCGACTACCAAAAAGGGGGTAAGTCCGTTTCTGACTTTGGTGGATATAGCGGCCTTAATCAGCGGCGGGGTCAGAGGGATGGTTAAAAAATAATCACAAGCGGGTTTCTTAAGCGCAAGCCGTTTGCCGGGGGGAACTTAAACAGGGCTATGATGCAGTTCAACTTTATGAATCTGGCAGGGCAGGGTGCTGCTCATCTGGGCGCAAGACTAAGGGGCTGTCAATGAAGATACTCATTGTTGATGATGAACGGGTTTTGCTGGAGCAGCTGCGGCTCGCTCTTGCCGGGCAGCGTTATCTGACGGAGACAGCGGCAGACGGTGAAGAGGCCCTGGAACGAATTTTTGATCTTCCCTTTGACCTGATTATTCTGGATATCATGCTGCCCAAAAAAGACGGTCTGACTGTACTGCGGGAGATGCGGAAGGCCGATATCAATACTCCGGTCCTGATGCTGAGTGCCAGGGGCGGTAGTGATGACAAAATTAAGGGGCTTGATTCAGGGGCGGACGATTACCTCGCCAAACCTTTTTCACTTGATGAGCTTCTGGCCCGTGTCCGGGCTCTTTTCAGGCGTTTTGGCGCTCAAAAGGACGCCCGGCTTCTAATTAAGGATCTCTGCCTTGATTCGGTGAGCCGTGAGGTCACAAGAGGCGGCCGAACACTTGAGCTCACAGCCCGGGAATTTTCTATCCTGGAGTTTCTTCTCTATAATAAAAACCGGGCGGTTTCCCGTTTCAGTCTGGCTGAACATGTCTGGGGAGATGCCTTTGATCCATTCAGTATGTCCAATTTCATGGACGTCCACATCAAGAATCTGCGCCGTAAAATTGGTGACTCCGGGTGGGGAGGCATAATTAAGACCATTCGTGGAGTTGGCTATATTGTCCGGGACAGGGACTGATGACCGTCAGGAAAAAAATCGCCCTGTTGATTACGGCGGCGGGTTTTGGGGCCAGTCTGATCTTTTCGGCGATCATTCTCTGGCAGATGCTGGAGCAGCCAAGGCGGATTATTGATGCCGAACTGTTGACCGTCGCTAAGCGGGCGGCGCAAATTGTTGATAAGCGTCTGCAGCAGGGCCAGGCACCCGCCTTTGTTGGTGATGACGGCTATTGGCTGAAGATTTATCTCAAGGGCCAGAAGAAGCCGCTTTATCAATCCAAATTAGCGAAAATTGTAAAACTGCCGGAATTGCGGGTGGATGGAAGTATCACGGTGAGCCGCACCATTCCAAGAACCAGGATCGAACTGGGCCAGGACGATGAAAACGAGGTAACTTTCCGGATGAGGAAGTTTGCCATTGCCGGTGGCGGCGGCCACAGTTTTATTGTCTGTGTGGCCCGGCCTGTGGAGGTGATTGTTGAAGAATTGTGGGATATATCGGTCGGCGTTCTCAGCAGTCTGCTTTTTTCCAGCCTCCTGCTGCTGGCAGCCAGTTATTTTGTGGCAGGGATTATTCTTGAACCGGTCAGGAGGATAAACGATCAGACCCGTGACATTACTGAACGTCATCTTGACCGCCGGATTCCGGTGGGTGGTGAGGAGGATGAGTTCAGCGCCCTGGCCAGAACCTTGAATAAGGTTTTTGAACGTCTGCAGCAGGCCTTTCTAAGTCAGAAGAGGCTGCTCAGTGATACCTCACATGAGTTAAAAACGCCGTTGACCATGATCCGACTGTCATTGGATGAATTACGCTCCGCCGGTGTTGCACAGGGAAAGCAGCGCTCGGAAATTATTGACAGAATGACTATGCAGACACTGCGCATGGAGCGGCTGATCAAAAATTTACTTGATCTGTCGGCCCTGGAAATTTTGACCAAGATGCCCAGAGAGCCAGTGAATTTAGCGATATTGCTCTCCTCTTTAATCCAGGATTACCAATTATTGGCAGAGGCGGGAAATATAGCGCTTAAATCTCATTTTCCAGCCCGGCTTATGGTGCTGGGAAGGGTGGAAAAATTAGAACGAGCCTTTTCAAATATCATAGATAATGCCATCAAGTACAATAAGGCCGGCGGCTGGGTAGAGATAAAAGGCGGTAGGGTGGGAGATAAGGTCACAATAGTCATAAGTAATACGGGTTTAGGCCTGTCAGAAGTTGAACTTTTACGGATTTTTGAGCCCTTTTACCGGATTGAAGAATCCAGAGCCTTACGCTATGGCGGCTCTGGCTTGGGGCTGAGTATTGTTAAACGGATTTTTGAACTTCATAATGGATCTGTGAAGTTGGAACGTCTCACGGATGGCCAGGGAATACGCGTGACGGTTATCCTTATGGGGCTTTGAACGCGTGCAACAGAGCGTTCATGGGGCGCTTACATATAAAAGGGGTGGGTAACTGACGGAATATTTCTTGCGCTCAGCTGGTTGGTAGAACGGGAAGGAGCGGCTGATTTGTTTCGGCACGAGAAACGCCTTGTTATGTCACTTCTGACTCTAAATTCAGCACACCCGGAGCCGATAATCAAGGATGTGGGGGGATTTTTTTAGAAGTTCTAAGAGGATTTTTGTTGCTCCAGTAGGCTCTCTTTTTCCTTGCTCCCATTGACGTATTGAGGAGGGACTTACATTCAGTAATTGGGCAAAGACAGTTTGACTTAGGTTCAATTGCGTCCTGATACCTTTGATTTGGTGTGTTGTTATCTGAACTTCGGGGATTTTTACACCTAACAAATTAAGTTCTTTTTTAGTGAAAGATGTCTTTAGTCCAGAGTTCATCAAATCTTGAACAGTTGAACCGATTGATTCCTTTATTGACTCTCTCATGATTTTATCTCCAAGTTAAACAATATGCCTTGATTTAAGTACTGTTTGAGTTGCACAAGATTCAGAGATAGCAGGTCTTCCCCTAATTTCTTGAAATAGTGTAATTCGGTTTTGTCGATATTTTCTTTTTCGTTCTTCCCAAACCCATACAAAAAAATTATTCGATCATCTTTTCTGTAAACTACAATTGTTCTGAATCCAGAACTTTTACCTTTGCCAGCTCTACTGACACGCACTTTGTAGAGATTCCCTCCTAACTCTGCTACAGATAAACCATTTTCTAAATCTGCAATAGCTTCCAACATCTTATGGTTATCTAACTTGGCTTTTTGGGACCATTTTTTGAACCATTTGGTTGATAGTTTTTGCATACAGCTACTATAACTCATTGTGTTACAGTCGGCAAGGGCGACCATATTTATTTTCCTAACTTCCCGCCCTTTCAGGGTGTCGTTGACATCGAACTGGGCCAGGATGATGAAAACGAGGTAGCTTCCCGGATGAGGAAGTTTGCCATTGCCGGCGGCCACAGTTTTATTGCCTGTGTGGCTTGGACTGTGGAGGTGATTGTTGAAGAATTGTGGGATATATCGGTCGGCGTTCTCGGGGCTGGAACGTCTCACAGATGCTCAGGGGATATGCGTGACGGTTATTCTTACGGGGCTTTGAGCCTGTCTGAATCGGTCGATGTCGGTCGATGTCAAGCGAGAGTGTGGTTTATGGAGAGCTTACGAATGATGTTTCGTCTACTGGTTAATAAATTTGTGGGCCCAGGTGATGCTTTTGCAGCTCTAAATATGGTCGGAATCTTCCAATTTCGACTGAAGCAAAACAGTATTAATGCATATGCCGTAAATTAAAATTGACAAATATTTAAAGAGTAGCGATATAATAAAGTATGGCAGATATAATACAGCATAAAATTCTGGCAGCGGTGGATGGCTCAACCCATAGTTTTAACGCTCTGCATTACTTGAGTTATCTGTTTACTGATCTGGAGGACATTAATGTTCACCTCTTATGCGTGGTGCCGGGCGGCTCGCCGAGAATCGGTATGGAATGGGTGGACGAGCGGGATCAGATGACTATGGTCAGTAAAGAGGTTAGAACAAAGTTGTCAGCGGCCAGAAGGTTTATGGAGGAGGCTGTTTTGCAGCTCGGCCGCCGTGGGATAGCTCCGAATCAGGTGACTACCAGTGTGAAATTGTCCAGAAGCAGTGTGGCGGCCGATATATTGACTGAGGCGCAGAAAGGTCTTTATGACGCTCTGCTTATCGGTCGTCGTGGAATCAGCAAAATAGAGGAATTGCTTTTTGGCAGCAGCCTTTCTACTTCCATGGCCGAAAGATGTTACAATATTCCTCTCTGGATCGTGGACGGCAGGGTTAATTCGAGACGATTCCTTCTGCCGGTTGACAGTTCGTTTAATTCTTTGAAGGCCGCTGATCATCTGGGATTTATTCTTTCTAATAATCCTTACGCTGAGGTTTATCTGCTGCATCTCTCCAGCCTGATTGGTGGTAATACCGCCGCTGATTCGGCAAATTTAAGTGAAATGTGGGGCCATGACTGGTGCGAACTTCACCTGAATCACCCAGATGCCGTATTCCATGCCCCGGAACAGATTCTTATAGATCGGGGGATGGATCCGAAACGCATATATCGTCTTGACCGCGCGGTCTGTCTTCAGCCCCATACCAATATTATCCGCCTGAGCGGTAAACATAATTGTGAAACCATAGTTATTGGCCGGCGGCCAAAGGGAGAAAAAAAAGGAATTTTTAAAGGCGTTTCCGACAGCGTTCTGGATATGGCAAAGCATATGGCAATCTGGGTTGTTGGCTGATTACCAAAAAGGAGAATAAAATGAAAATCGTAATTGTCGGTGCCGGAGCCATTGGTATGCTGACCGGGGCCTACCTGGCCAGGGGCGGTAATGAGGTCTTTTTTGTGGAGAAAGATAAAGAAACCGTTGATGCTGTCAATCAGCATGGTGTAGGGCTTATGACCCTTGTAACTGACGAACCAACGGCTCTTGTTTTTGTACCAGCCACGGCTTTTGTCGACCCGCGGGAAATAAAATCATGCGATTTAGTTATCCTGGCCGTCAAATCCTTTGACACCCATACGGCAATCAGTTCTGTCGCTCATCTAATCAGTGAAAAATCCCCGGTTCTCTCCATTCAAACCGGCCTGGGGAATCTGGAAATTATGGAACAGGTTGTCGGCCGGGCAAATATTATCTGCGGTTTTACTTATATGGCCGCCGCCGCTCTGGGACCGGGAAGGGTAAGGCTTGGGGGGCTGGGGCGGACATATTTAGGTGAACTTAACGATCAAGAGACAGTCAGAGCCCGGCAAATATCTAAAACACTGAATGATTGCGGACTGGAGGCGGAATTAGTTCCTGAGATTATAGAAAAAATCTGGAGCAAGGTTCTGGTGTATTCGGCCATTAATCCGATATCGGGTCTCTTACAGGTTAAAAACGGTCAGTTATTAGAAAAAATGGAATCAATAAGTCTGGCCAGGAGGTTGATTGATGAGGGCCTGCTGGTTGCGGAAGCGGTTGGACTTGATTTAAGTGAATTTGATCTCTACGACCTGTTTTTTGGAACCTGTAAATCCACAGCCGAAAATGTTTCTTCCATGCTTTTGGATCTGCTCAGCGAGCGAAAAACAGAAATTGAGGCCTTGAATGGTGAGATTGTCCGGCTGGGTAAAGAATATGACATTCCGGTTGCTACCCATATGACTATTATGGAACTCATTAAATTATGTGAAAAATGGACTATTGGCAGTCGGCTTTCCAACTCGTAAATATTTCATGATCTCGCGGGGTATAAAATGACTAAAGGCAAAAGAGGCAGAATTTTGTTAGCGGTTAACGACGGCGAGACCTCATTTAAGGCGGCCCGCTATGTGGGCGATATTTGCGGTCGTATGTCTGACTGCGATATTTGCCTGCTTAATGTCTCACCGGAGCCGCCCCCATATTATTACCTCGAAGGACATTCTCTGGCTGATTATGTAAAAGATAAAGAGGCCAAGGCCGCTGTCTTATTTAAAAAAATTATTAAAGAAATTTTAGAGCCCCTGGGGGTTGATCATGGTCAGATATCAACTCGTTCCTATGTCACCGGGCAGGCGGAGACCATCAGCGGAGCCATTAAAAAGATTCAGCGGGAAGGGGAATTCGAAACGGTGGTGGTTGGCAAACGCGGGGTGTCCAAGGCGGAGGAATTTCTCTTTGGCAGTATTTCCAATGCCATGGCCCGGAGTTGTGACTCCTTTACCGTCTGGATAGTCGCGTAGTGCTGCCGAAAAAATTTAGTGAGCTGCCGGCTGATATAGCGGCTAAAGCTCTGGCTCATCCCGCTATTCGCGGTCTGCGCCGCCGTCCCAGGGTTTTCAGTGATACCGGCGATTTCACTTCCATCGATTACGGCGATATCATTTTGGTTGATGGGCGCTTTTTTTTGATTATCGCCTATACCAGGGAAGGACGTTTCGGGGTTGACGATCAGCCCAAGCAATGGGTACCCAAGGTAGTTGATTTAAGCAGCGGCATAACCCACATAATCAAGCTGGTTTTTCATGAAACATTTGAAATCACCCTCGGTCAGTTTAAGGTTACCTGCTACCGAAGCCCGGAAAAGGAGGCCCGTATTCTTGAACTGGTGAGGGGGCATGAAAGGTTTATGCAGGGGTATGGAGTGGAAGATGAGGCCGGTAATCTGGTTCGTATCCTTGATGTTATCAGGGGCTGGCGGTTAGATAAATATATTCATCGCGTTAAGGGCAGTCATGAGGAATATTTTGTCAGCCGGTTACCGGCAATTCTGAAGGAATTTCTGGAATGCGTCAAGGCCATTGGCCTGCTTCACGCCCATGGCATGCGCCACGGTGACATAAGGCGGGATCATATTTTTGTGGAATTTGATACCGGACTCTTTCGCTGGATTGATTTTGACTATGATTTTTATCTGCCGGAGCGACCATTTTCCTTAGATGTGTTTGAACTTGGCAATATTCTTTTATATCTGATCGGACGCGGTAATTTTTATCCAAACAATGTCCTGGAGAACCCTGGGATGGGGCAGAAGACCTATAATTTATTGGATAAAAGTGATATTTCACTGCTTTCAAAAAATCGTATTGTTAATCTTAAAAAGTTGTTTCCTTATATCCCCGGACAGCTTAATGATATTAATATGCATTTTGCCTGTGAGACCCCGGTTTTTTACGACTCCGCAATGGAATTGGCCGATGATCTGGAAAGTTATTTAACAGGAATATAAGGGGGGGGACCCCATGAAAAATAATAAATTTCCGGAAACAAATATAAACGCTCTACTTGACAGAATTCAAACAGAGGGGATTGATAAGGCCGAGAAGGAGGCGGCGGTAATCATTAAAGCCGCCCGGGAGAAGGCCCGTTTGATACTCAGTAAAGCCCGTCAAGAGGCGGCGGCAGTCGCTGCAGAAAGCAGTGAGGAGCTTCAGCGCCGTGAGAGGAACTTAAACCGTCGTCTTGTCCAGACGGGCCGGGATGTTGTGCTGAATGTCAAGGGAGAAATTATTGCCCTCTTCGACCGTCTGCTTCAACATGAATGCCGCTCCAGCCTTAAAGGAAAACAACTTGCGGCTGTTATCTCCCAAATAATCAGTGCCTGGCAGGTGGGGGACAAAAACCCGAATCTGGAAATTATAATTAATGAGGATGACAGGCGTAATCTTGTTGATGAACTGCTGTCCGTCTTTCGGCAGCAGCTCAAAGATGGTATTGAGTTAAAGGGGCATCCCGATGTCGCGGCAGGTTTCCGGGTTGCTTTAAAGGACAGCCATCTTTACTATGATTTTACCGATGAGGCAATTGCCGAAACTATAGGTCAATATCTGAGGCCGGAGTTGTCTGCCCTGTTGACCGGCCCTGAGGGGGCCTGAAAAATAAAAAACACCAATCATCCAGCGGGGTAATGTCGTATGCCGGGTTGTTATTACTACACTATCTGTTCATTACCTCATCTTGCTTTTGCCGTCGTACCGCCCCCTTTGAGCAGTTCTGCTTTTTTATCCGCCTGCGGGGTTGAACTCAGTCGTTCAGATATGAGTGTTATACGCTCTATAACTCTGCTGCCGCCCGTTGATTTCTCTAATTCCCCGTCTTTTACAGAGAGTTGGTACAGCGGAGAACGGCAGTTACGGCTGGAACTGGCCCGCCTGCGCGCGGCACGGCTTGGTCGTCAAAACTTTGTTTCTCAATTCTCTGTCAGTCCCTTTTTTAAAAAAATTGCCCGTCAGGCCATGGCCTTTGAATCTCCATGGCAGGCTGAAGAACTGCTTGACCTGAGCCGTTGGCAAATTCTCAATGAAATGGAGACTGAACATGATTCCGGTCTGCCGCGTCTTGCGGTTTATTTCTTGAAACTTCAACTTCTGGAACGTCGGGCTCTCTTTAATAAGCAGGCCGGACAAAAACTGCGCCGGGAAATTATCAACCGGATCACCCCGCTTCAGAGGTTTGACCAATGACTGTTGACGGTATTATCTACGGTATTAACAAAAATATGGTTACCGTGGAATTCAAGGGTGATATCCGTCAAAATGAGGTGGCTCATGTCATTATTGGAGATCAACGTCTAAAATCGGAGGTTGTGCGGATCAGGGAAAACCTGGCCGACCTCCAGGTTTTTGAGGATACAAAAGGTCTGAAAAGAGGTGATAAGGTTGAATTCAGTGGTGAATTGCTTACGGTGCAGTTGGGCCCTGGGCTCCTGGGCCAGTTGTTTGATGGTCTGCAGAATCCGCTCCATAAACTGGCTGAACAATACGGGCAGTTTCTGAAAAGGGGTAAGGCCGTTGCGGCTTTGTCAGCTGAACAGCTTTGGCGGTTCAGCCCGGTGGTTAAACCAGGTGCCGTTGTGCGGGCCGGGGAAACCATTGGTACGGTTCCCGAGGCCTTTTTTGAACATCAAATAATGGTACCCTTTAACTTGACTGGTATTTATGAGGTCGCGGAGATTGCGGAGGGGGCGGAATACAGGGTTAATGATAAAATAGCCGTTCTCAGGGACGGTAAGGGAAACCTGCGTACCTTGAGTATGAATTTTTTCTGGCCGGTACGCAGAGCGGTGGATATCTATAAGGAAAGATTGAGGCCGGTTGAGCCGCTCATCAGCCAGATTAGAATTATAGATACCATGTTTCCGGTGGCCAAGGGCGGTACATTCTGTATTCCTGGACCTTTCGGGGCCGGAAAAACCGTTTTACAGCAGCTTACCAGCCGTAACGCCCTGGTGGATATTGTCATTATAGCGGCCTGTGGGGAGCGGGCCGGTGAGGTGGTGGAAACTATCCGTCAGTTCCCTCAGATTACCGATCCACTAACCGGCAGATCGCTTATGGAGAGAACCATTATTGTCGGTAACACCAGTTCCATGCCGGTGGCGGCCAGGGAATCATCCGTATATACCGCGGTAACCATGGCGGAATATTACCGCCAGATGGGTCTTGATGTCCTGCTGCTGGCCGATTCCACTTCACGCTGGGCGCAGGCCATGCGGGAAAGATCGGGGCGCTTGGAAGAAATTCCAGGTGAAGAGGCCTTTCCTGCTTACCTGGAATCAATTATCGCCTCATTTTATGAAAGGGCCGGGCTTGTCCTTCTGAGAGACGGACGCACCGGTTCTGTTACCATCGGCGGTACAGTAAGTCCGGCGGGCGGCAATTTTGATGAACCGGTGACTCAGGCTACCTTAAAGGTCGTCGGCGCTTTTCACGGCCTATCGCGGGAGCGCTCCGATGCCCGCCATTATCCGGCTATTGATCCTCTGACCAGTTGGAGCCGATATCAAAGTTTTATTGGTTCAGAGCAACGGGAGATGATAATGAAGCTGCTTTTCAGGGCCAATGAGATTGAGCAGATGATGAAAGTTGTTGGTGAAGAGGGAACCTCTATTGCTGATTTTATCATTTATTTAAAGGGGTTGTTTTTTGATGGCGTCTATCTGCAGCAAAATGGTTTTGATCCCGTGGATGGTGCTACCTCTAAAGAACGGCAGAACCATGTCTTTGAACTTCTTGCAAAGATTATCAGCGGTTATTTTGCTTTTGACAATAAAGATGAAGCCCGGGCCTTTTTCCAGAAGCTCCGGCTCTTATTCTTGAGTCTAAACAGCGCCGTCTGGGATTCTGATGACTTCTCACGTTATGAGAATCAGCTTACCGGACTGATCAGTGAATCCTGTCAGCAGGAAGAAGAGTCGGTTGATATAACAAACCGACAGGCCTTCATGGAGCAGAATTTTGATTCCACCTTTATAAGAGCGCGAACCACCAGAACGCTGAAAGACGGAATGCCGCTGCAGCATGATGATGATTATAGAGGGGAAGATGCGGACGATTTATAATAAAATAAGGTGGGTGAGCGGTAATGTAATCATGGTTCAGGCTGAAGGGGTTGGATTTGGTGAATTGGCTATGGTCGCCGCCCCTGGGGGCTCTTCCCTGGCGGAGGTTATTAAAATAGAAGATAATCGGATATTTCTTCAGGTCTTTGGCGGCAGCAGCGGTATTTCTACTGGCAGTGAAATTCAATTTCTTGGCCATGGTCTGAAAGTTGCTTTTTCTGAGAGTCTTTTAGGACGGATATTTAACGGCGTTGGCGAACCCAGGGACAAAGGTCCGAGGTTTACCGATAATCTAATTGAGATTACAGGAGAAGCGGTTAACCCGGCTAAAAGGGTGATTCCTCATAAAATGATTCATACTGGTATCCCCATGATTGACCTCTTTAACTCGCTGGTGGAGTCACAGAAGATCTCTATATTCACCTCCGCGGGTGAACCTTATAACGCCCTGTTGTCCAGGGTAGCTTTACAGGCCCAGGTGGATATTATTCTCCTTGGAGGAATGGGGGTGCGCTTTGATGATTATCTCTTTTTAAAAAATGCCCTGGAAGAGGGCGGGGCCTTAACCAGGTCTATTCTCTTCATCCATACGGCTGCTGAGCCGGTGGCTGAATGTCTCATGGTGCCCGATCTCTGCCTGACAGTGGCTGAAGCTTTCGCTTTAGAGGGTAAAAAAGTTCTGGTATTGCTGACGGATATGACCAACTTCTGTGATGCCTTGAAGGAAGTGGCTATCAGTATGGAACAGGTTCCCGCTAATCGCGGTTATCCTGGTGATCTCTACAGTCAGCTGGCGGCCCGTTACGAGAAGGCGGTTGATTTTGAGGAGGCGGGATCGGTAACTATTCTCTCGGTAACCACTATGCCGGGTAATGATGTAACCCATCCGGTGCCGGATAATACCGGTTATATTACCGAGGGTCAATATTATCTTAACAATGGCCGCATTGAACCATTTGGTTCTTTAAGCAGATTGAAACAGTTAGTAAACAAAGACAGTAGAGAGGATCATCGGGCTATTATGGACGGTATGGTTCATCTTTATGCCGATTATCAGGAGACTCTGGAAAAGAAGGCTATGGGGTTCAGGATGTCTGCCTGGGATAACAAACTTTTGGACTACGGTGTGGCCTTTGAGAGAGAGCTGCTTGATCTCAGCGTTAATATTCCTCTGACTGCGGCTCTTGATCGCAGCTGGCAAATCCTATCCGCCTGTTTCAAACCGCAGGAGACGGGTTTGAGCAGTGAATTAATCGATAAATTCTGGCCTGTGGACGATGAAAAAAGCAAAATTGACCAAGACAGAGCTTAAAAAGTTGAAGGATGATTTAAAACGCTACGAGCGTTATCTGCCTACCCTGCAGATTAAAAAGCAGCTTTTGCAGATGGAGATAAATCTGGTCAGGGCGGAGATCCGGCGTCTTGACGATGACCGGCGGCGTCTTGAGGCTGAGATGGATAAGTGGGCGGCGCTGATGGGTGAAGAACAGGGACTTGCCGATATGTTTGAAGTGGGGAAGACTGTAACCCGTTCTGACAATATTGCCGGGGTGGATGTCCCTGTTTTTGTGGAACTTCCTGTGCGCGTAAAGCCCTATGATCTTGTCAGCTCTCCGCTTTGGCTTGATCGGGCGGCGGTTGATCTGGCGCAGCTTATGAAACTGAGGGCGGTGAAAATGGTTGTTCAGGAGCAATACCGGCTTCTGGAGGTTGAATTACGTCTTACCGCCCAGCGGGTTAATCTATTTGACAAGGTGAAAATCCCCCAGACCATCGAACAGATTCGCACCATTACTATTTATCTTGCCGATCAGCAGGCGGCGGCGGTGGGCTGGGCCAGAATTGCCAAGAAAAAGATAAAAGAGGCGGCCTGATGATTGTTCCCATGCGAAAGGTAACAATATTGGGGCATACTGCCTGGCAGGATAAGATGCTGGGCGCTGTCCGTGATCTGGGTGTTGTTCATATTATTCCCCTTGATTCGGTTGATAAGTTAATAAATGAGGCTGAATTTTCCAGGGTTAAAGGAAATATTAATCTGCTTGAGGAGGCCGTTGGTCTTATAGCTGAAAACTCTGCTTCGGATCAAGATGAATTAGAGATCGATGCTTTGGCCTGCGCTCAAGAGCTTCTTATGATCCACGAAAGAAGAAAGAAACTGCAGAAAGAAATTCGTGAACTGGAAGAAGAGTATAAGGGATTGGGCGTCTGGGGAGATTTTTCTCCGGAACGGTTGGAATTAATGCAGGATAAGGGCTTGAAATTAAAATTTTTTCTAACCCCCGTCCATAATCTTGATAAACTTCCACCTGAAATTATTGCCTGTAAAATCGGCCGTGAGGGAAACCGCCTTTTATTAGCCGTTTTTGATTTTGATAAAGCGGGAGATTGGATGCGGGAAGTTTCTCCACCACCAAGAGGTAAAAGGGCAATAGAGGCTGTTCTCGCGCAGAAAAAAAAGAACCTCGGGGTAGAAGAATTAAAAATTAAGCAATTAAAGCGGGTTCGTCCCGCTCTGTTGAGGTGTTTAAGCAGGCAGAGGGAGCGTCTTGCCTTTATAGATGCCGGCAGGGCCATGGGAGCCAGAGGCGGGATCTGTTATCTCAGCGGCTTCTGCCCCCTCCCCGGTTTAGCGGCTCTTAAAGATGAGGCCAGGCGTCGGCAATGGGGACTGTTTATTGAGGAGCCTCAAGATACTGAGCCGGTTCCCACCCTTATTAAATATTCCCGCTGGAGCGTAATGCTTAAACCAGTAATGGATTTTCTCGGGGTTATTCCCGGTTATCGGGAATTCGATTGCAGCGGGCCTTCTCTGTTTTTCTTTATTATATTTTCTGCCATACTCATTGGTGACGCGGGCTATGGATGCCTTTTTCTTCTAATCAGCATCTTTTTTATTTACCGGGGCAGCCATCCCAGGGAACCATATATTTTGCTTCTTATTTCGGCTGCGGCAACTGTTGTCTGGGGGGCTTTAACCGGTACCTGGTTTGGGATCGAGGGCTTAGAGCATACGGCATTTCTGGGGGCGGTGGTTTATTCCCCCCTGACGCCCTCTGCCCCGGACAGTGCATTTTTGGTGATGCATATCTGTTTTTTTATTGGCGCGATACAACTTATTCTGGCTCATTTGTGGCTGGCCGGCCGCAAATTCCCACAATTTAAAGCCTTGGCCGATATAGGCTGGGCTCTGGTGGTTGAGGCAATATATTTCATTGCGCTGTTCCTGGTTTTAAATAAGTCGATGCCGCCTCTGACCTTTTTATTATTAAGCGGCGGCGGGGTGTTAATCCTGCTTTTCAGTGAACAGTCTAATGGCTTTTCTCTCGCTGTTTTTGCCCGGAGTATAGCTCGTTCACCGCTGACTTTACTTAGTGGAATTAACAGCCTTTCCGACTTGATTTCCTATATCCGCCTCTTCGCTGTTGGTCTTGCTACCCGTGAAGTGGCTCTGGCTGTTAATCATATGGCTCTTAGTGTGGGTTTTGAGACAATCCTCAGCAGTATAGCGGCGGTGGTAATTTTATTGGCTGGCCACGGCTTGAATATTATTCTGGGGGCCATGGCCATTCTGGTGCATGGCGTCAGGCTCAATTTACTGGAATTTTCCCGCCATCTGGAGATTAACTGGTCTGGAAATGCTTATGCTCCCTTTAATAGAAAAATTGTAAGCAGTTAACCTGAAAGATTTCAGCAGCCCGTCAGAGACTGTTTCCCATTAGAAAGGAGAAAATTATGGATTTTGTTAACGCTCTTGGGCAAGCCGGTTTTGTGGCCGCGCTTTGTTTTGCCGCCATGGGTTCGGCTTTTGGTACGGCT
The DNA here is from genome assembly GCA_048820955.1 of Desulfobacterota bacterium M19. Lineage (GTDB taxonomy): Bacteria > Desulfobacterota > Desulfobulbia > Desulfobulbales > VMSU01 > JAADIV01. The sequence goes on from JBMERE010000016.1 coordinate 31,789, forward strand.
ATTGCCGGTATGGGTGCTCTTGGTGCCTGGAAAAGATGCTATTTAGATAATAAACCAGCTCCTTTTATCCTGATTGCCTTTGTGGGCGCTCCTCTGTCCCAGACCATCTATGGACTGATTCTCATGAATAATCTGAAGTCGGCAAGCGGTGCTCCTTTGGCTCTTTTTTTTGCTGGTACTTTGGGTGGCTGCGCAATTGGTCTGTCTGCCTATATGCAGGGCAGGGCGGGAGCCCTGGCGGCCAACGCTCTTACTGAGACGAACAAGGGCCTGGGAAATTATATTATGGTGCTGGGGATTATTGAGACGGTGGCCCTCTTTGTGATGATTTTATTAATGACCGCATTTAAATAGTTCACTGGTGATTATTATATCCCCCTCAAAAAAAAACGGGGTGGAATGATTATAAAAATCATTCCACCCCGTTCAGTTTACAGCGTCTTTAAAGCTGAAGAGAATTAATCCTCCGGCTCCAGGGCCTTGAAACGTCCTTCAAGAAACTTCCAGGACTTATTAACATCGGCCTGGGCCTGAGCCATGAGTTCGTCAGCATGCTCGGGATTCATCATCTTGAGCATGCGGTAACGGTTCTCATTCAAGGCGTAATCGGCAAAAGGCATGGCCGGGGCCTTGGAATCAATGTGGAGGGGGTTTTTACCTTCTTCCTCCAGCAGCGGGTTGTAACGGTATAAGGGCCAATGGCCGCATTTAACCGCTTTCTGCTGCTGCTGCAGGCCGGTGGCCAGGTTGATTCCGTGGTTAATACAGTGGGCGTAGGCGATAATCAGAGACGGGCCGTCATAGGCCTCGGCCTCGGCTATGGCCTTGGCAACCTGAGCCGGGTTGGCTCCCATTGATACCTTGGCTACATAGATATTACCGTAGGTTGAGAAAATCATGCCGATATCCTTTTTCGGCATTTTTTTACCGCCGGCCGCGAATTGGGCGGTGGCGCTTCTCGGGGTAGACTTGGACATCTGACCGCCGGTATTGGAATAGACCTCGGTATCAAGGATCATGACGTTGACATTCTGGCCGGAAGCCAGAACATGATCCAGACCGCCGTAGCCAATATCGTAGGCCCAGCCGTCGCCGCCGAATATCCAGACGGATTTTTTGACGAGGTAGTCGGCAATATGGCTGAGACGTGTGGCAATGAGGGAGTCGCTGGCTTTAAGTTTATCCTTGAGAGCCGCAACCCTGACCCGCTGGGCGTCAATTTCAGTTTGGGATTTCTGGCTGGCGGTACTGAGATCATTAGCCATCTTCCTGGTGATGATCTTTTCTGCCACAGCCTTTTCCAGAAGTTCAACAGCCTGGGAGGCGAACTTATTAACCGTGTTGCGCATGCCAAGACCGAATTCAGCATTATCCTCAAACAGTGAATTGGACCAGGCCGGGCCGCGGCCATCGGCATTTTTGGCGTAGGGCGTAGTGGGCAGGTTGCCGCCGTAAATGGATGAACAACCAGTGGCGTTGGCCACCAGCAGACGGTCACCAAACAACTGAGTAACCAGTTTGATGTACGGGGTCTCTCCACAACCGGCACAGGCGCCGGAAAACTCGAAGAGGGGACGCTTTAACTGGCTGCCCTTGACGGTAGAAATATCTATTTCTTCCGGAGCTGCCTCGGGCAGATTAAGGAAGTATTTAACATTAACCGACTCTTTGTCGCGCAGGGCATCGGTATTGGTAATCATCTGCAGGGCTTTGGTCTTGGCCGGACAGGTATCAACACAAAGGGTGCAGCCACAGCAGTCTTCGGTGAAGACCTGGATGGTGGCCATGCGGCCTTTAAACTGTTTACCCACCGCATCTACGGTTTTAAAAGACTTAGGCGCTTTCTTCAAATCAGCCTTTTTGCTGATTTTAAGCCGAATGGCGGCATGCGGGCAGACCATGGAACAGCGCCCGCACTGGATACAGTTCTCGGGCAGCCATTCCGGCACCTTGACGGCGATATTTCGTTTTTCATACTGGGTCGTAGCGGTGGGCCAGGTACCATCATCGGGAATTTGAGAAACCTTCAGCTCGTCACCATTACCTTCGATCATGGTGGCGGTAACCTCCTTAACGAAGTCCGGGGCCTCTTCGGGGACGGTGGCGGGTATTTCGTGGCCGTTAACGGCCGTGGGAACCTTGACTTCGACAATTTTCTTGATGGCTCCGTCAACGGCGGAGTAGTTCATGCTAACTACCTTGTCGCCCTTCTTGCCGTAAGTCTTTTTAATAGCGTCCTTAATGGCCTTAATGGCCTCTTTCTCGGAGAGGATGCCGGAGATCATGAAGAACGCCGTCTGCATAATCATATTAATCCTGGCTCCGAGGCCCAGAGCCTGTCCTAAGCCGATGGCATCGATAATAAAGAATTTGGCCTTTTTATCAATGAGCTGTTTCTGAACCTTGGCCGGTAGATGTTTCCAGACCTGAGCCTTGGAGTAGGTAGTGGTCAGCAGGAAGGTTCCACCTTCCTCCAGCCTGGCTAACATGTCATATTTGTCAAGAAAGGTGAAGTTGTGGCAGGCGATAAAATTAGCCTTATCAATGAGATATGGTGCCACAACCTGGTTTTTACCGAAACGCAGGTGACTGGTGGTGATGGAGCCTGATTTCTTTGAGTCGTAGACAAAATAACCCTGAGCCGAGTTGTCGGTCTCAGTGCCGATGATCTTGATGGTATTCTTGTTGGCGCCGACGGTGCCGTCGGACCCCAGACCGAAGAACATGGCCCGAAAGACATCTTTACCCTCAATACTGAATGATTTGTCATAATCCAGGCTGCTGAAGGTTACATCATCGTGGGGGCCGACACAGAAATGATTTTTGGGCGCCCAGGAGGCCATATTATCAAATACAGCCTTGACCATGGCCGGAGTAAACTCGGCGGAACCCAGGCCGTAACGACCGCTCAAAATTACCGGCTGGCTGTTGATTTTTGAGGATTCAACGGCCTCGCCAACGGCGGCCCTGACATCGAGATAAAGAGGCTCGCCGGCGCAGCCCGGTTCTTTGGTGCGGTCAAGAACGGTGATTTTCTTGACGGTGGCGGGGATGGCATTAACCATGGCCTTACAGTCAAAGGGGCGGAAGAGACGGACAATGAGCAGACCAATCTTTCTGCCGCCTGCAATAAGGTGATCGGCGGTGGCGGCCACAGTCTCGGCTCCGGAACCCATCATTACTACAATTTCCTCGGCATCCGGTGAACCCTGATAATCGAAGAGGTGGTATTGACGGCCGGTGAGGGCGGCAAATTTATCCATGGTCTCCTGGACGATACCGGGACAGGCATTGTAATACTTGTTGACTGTCTCCCGGCCGGTAAAATAGACATCCGGATTCTGGGCTGTACCGCGCATCATGGGGCGGTCCGGGGTCAGGGCCCGGTCATGGTGAGCCATAAGCAGATCTTCATCGATCATGTCTGCCATATCGTCAAAGGAAAGCTGCTCCATCTTCTGGATTTCGTGCGAGGTCCGGAAGCCGTCAAAAAAGTGCATGAAGGGGATGCGGCTTTTCAGGGTGGCCTGGGTGGAGATCAGGGCCATATCCTGACATTCCTGGACGCTTTGAGAACAGAGCATGGCCCAGCCGGTCTGACGGCAGGCCATTACATCACCATGGTCGCCAAAGATAGAGAGACCCTGGCCGGCCAGGGAACGGGCCGTAACATGAAAGACGGTGGGAGTCAGCTCACCGGCAATCTTGTACATATTGGGAATCATCAGCAGAAGTCCCTGGGAGCAGGTAAAGGTGGTACACATGGCGCCGGTGGTGAGAGAGCCATGCAGAGCCCCGGCTACACCGCCTTCAGACTGCATTTGAGTGACTGCAGGCACTGTTCCCCAGATGTTTTCCTGATGAACGGTTTTCTTGGCATCAGCTTCCGCTGCCATTGGTGATGAAGGGGTGATTGGGTAGATGGTGATGACCTCACTGGTGGCGTAAGCCACATGAGTACAGGCCTGATTTCCATCGATGGTAACCATTTTCCGAGACATATTTTCCTCCTTAAAAAATTATTTAAAAAAAGACTTGCGAAATTTTTTTAATTATAAAAACAAATTTTATAAACTAAACCATGTTGGAGATAATATCCACTAATTTTAGAAAAGCGTTATAGATTTTGTATATTCATCAACCCTCTAACATGGCCTTCAGAGCGTGTAAATCTTTCTGGGGGGGGAAGTAAACTACCAGATTTTTGTTCCACCGGCTTATCTCGTGCTGAGTAAGCAGGACAAGCAGAGCCTGCTTGTATCGCGCCAGAGTCTCATAGTCGTGGATGAAATACTCGCCGTAACTGTTTAAGGTGATAATGGTGGACTGTATATTTTTACCGCTGCGGACGTCCTGCTTGGCAAAATTAATAATGGCCATGGCCTTGATAAGCCTTTCTCCCTCTAACAACTGCCGGCCTGACAGGTGTGAAAGATCAAAGGTCGGGAAAGTTTCTATTATGCTGGCGGTGAGGGCCTGGATATCGCTTAAGTCAATGGGCAGATAGTTTTTAGTGAGATAGAGATGGGTGGCGCTGGTCAGGATACCGTTAATAATCATCTGGCTCAAGAGGGAGATGAGGTGGGTGTCTCGTTTTATCAGGGCGCCCTGGTTGTTAATGACGGACTGGTTATCAAGGCGGCCCTGAAAGGCGGCGAATATATCCTGACCTTTAACCCTGACAATATGCAGAGTAATATCATGCTGCTCAATCATTTCTCTTGAAAGGCTCTGGATGTAGTCAATTTTGCCGGGTTTTTTCTGATGGAAGGTAAAAAGCTTACGGCCTAAAACGGCAATATCCTCATTGGTAATGGTCAGCCCGATGCCCTCTCGCGCGAAGGCCCGCATGTACCAGCGCAGTCTCTTATAAGTGGCAATGAGGTAATTATGGATCTGCTGGCCCTCTTTGATTAAATCACGGTAACGCCAGTAGCGGAAGTTCTGATAATGGCGAATCGGTTCGGGGAACAGTCCCCAGTCCGCCATTAAACGCATGGTGGTTTTGAGATGGTCGGCATACTTGGGACTCCGGCGTTCCGACTCCATGCCTTCTATGGTTTTTAGAAAGAGACTGGCCCTGATAAGGTGATCGCGGCGCTGACTGGTTGTTTCCGCCTGATAAAAATTGACAATCGCCCGGGCCAGGAGGAGATAGGGATCAATATCATCCAGCTCCAGAGGTTTATCGGTCTGGGCCAGCATCTCAGGGAAACATACCTGGCGTTTCAGCTGATCGGAAACCAGGGGACTTGTTTCTTTACTGCCTAAGATTAATTCAAGATAGGCAAATTTGATTACTGATTTAAAGGGGCTGTCCAGGGCCTTGTTCATCTGCCACAGGCAGGCTCCGAAGGTCTCAGCCTTTGGAATTTCGGCGATATAGCCCAGGTCAACGAAATTGCTGGTGTTTACCCTCTCCCTGGCCGGCAGTTCGGCGACAAATTTCTGGTATTCAGCAACACTTAATTCTGGTGGTATTAACCACCAGAGGGGTAATTTCCCGGCTACCAGAATATGGGTGCGGAAAAATTCCTCCTTTAATAAAAGTTTCATGGCTGAGCCGGCGGATTCCTCTTCGGCCCTGGAGGCAAAGCTGTTTTCTCTGGTCTGGGTAATGTCCATGATAAAGAGGTGTATTTCGATGTCATGAGTCCCGGCCCAGTCCTCGATCAACTGGCATTTTTTGTTCAGGAGCTTGAGACCCTCGGGGGGAATTTCATCGAAATTAACCAGAAGCCAGTAATCACAATCGGATTTGGCGCTTTGAGCTATACTGCCGATGCTGCCGATTGTACTTAATGAATGAATCAGCGGTCTGGCGGTATCCGTGTCTTTATCAGCGCTCGGAGGTCTTGATTTGGGGAAATAACGCTGTATTATATTCCGGTTAATTGCTTTTTGGGGATTAAACAGATGGATACCGTATGGACACTTATCTTTGCCGGTTCTTATATAGCCTGGTAAGTCGGGGGAATTCAGGTGGAGAAGATAGGGAATAATTTTGAAAAAAAACAGAGCGGTGTTTTCATTGAATTTAATGGCTTTAAGCTTTCTGGCTTGATTGTAAGCCAGATAACGATTTATGCGGTCTTTAAACGTCATGCAGTCAGATGGTTTGAATGGCCTGGGTCAGCCGTACAGCCTCTTTGCTTTTTTTGACATTATGCACTCTGATAACAGCCGCGCCCCGCTCGACGCAGAGTGCGGCAATGACGGCGGTGGCACAGTCACGGTCAATATTCTCGCCTGACACCCCGGTCATAAATGATTTACGGGAATGGCCTATAAGGACAGGGCAGCCAAGCTCCTGATAATCCTGCAGACGGTTGAGAATGGTGAGATTATGCCTCAGGGACTTACCGAAGCCGATACCGGGGTCGATGATTATTTTTTCAGGGGCTATACCATTTGCCGTCAGCCATTTAAGGCGTTTGCGGAAAAAGTGTAAGGTATCCTGAATAATATCGTTATAAACCGGGTTGACCTGCATATTCTCAGGCCTGCCCTGCATATGCATAATGATTATCGGAGCGGCTTGAGAGCGGGCCACTTCCAACATATCGGCATCAAAACGCAGGGCGCTGATATCGTTAATAATGTCGGCCCCGGCCTTGATTGCCTGGCGTGCCACCTCGGCCTTCGTGGTATCGATGGAGATGGGAATGGTGGATGATTGGGAGCGGAGAATTTTTATAGCCGGAATTACTCTGCTCAGCTCTTCCTGCAGTTCAACCGGCTTGGCAAATGGCCTGGATGATTCGCCGCCAATATCAATAATGTCGACCCCGGCCTCTAACATCTGCCGCCCCTGTGAGGCTATGGCATCCGTGGTGGTAAATTCGCCGCCATCGGAGAATGAATCCGGGGTGACGTTAATAATTCCCATAATCCGGCCGGCCCCCGGAGATAGATCCAGATTATGACCGCGAATGGTGAGTTTCACGAGATGGCGTTTTCCGTATTATCTGTATTATCCGTATTGGTCTGGTTATCCGTCTCTTCATTTGCTCCGCTGTTTCTTGCGGCCATGATTTTGGTGATTTCCTCTTCCCCCAGAGTCTCACGGTCAAGGAGCTCTTTAGCCAATATTTCCAGGGTTGGACGATTCTCAGTGAGGAGGGCGATAACATCCTTATGAGCGGTCTGCATAATGTTCATGACCTCGTTATCTATCTTGATGGCAGTGTCTTCGCTGTAATCACGGTGCTGGGAAATCTCCCGGCCCAGGAATATCTGCTCCTCCTTTTTGCCAAAGGTCAGCGGCCCCAGTTTATCACTCATGCCCCATTCACAGACCATCTTACGGGCCAGCCCTGAGGCCCGTTCTATATCATTGCCGGCCCCGGTGGTTATCTCATGAAAGATGATTTCCTCGGCTACCCGGCCGCCCAGGAAAATACGGAGGTTGTTTAAGAGATAGGAGCGGGCGTGGGTGTATTTATCGCTGGTGGGGAGCTGCTGAGTGAGACCCAGGGCCTGGCCTCTGGGAATAATCGTGATTTTATGTACCGGATCAGTACCGGGCAGGAGCAGAGCCACCAGGGCATGTCCGGCCTCGTGATAGGCGGTTATTTCCTTTTCTTTCTCAGTAATAATCATGCTTCGTCTTTCGGCCCCCATCATTACCTTATCTTTGGCTTCGTCTAAAAAGGCCATGGTTACCTGTTTCTTGCCTTTTCTGGCGGCCAGCAGGGCCGCTTCATTAACCATATTTTCTAAATCCGCCCCGGTGAATCCTGGCGTGCCGCGGGCGATTACCTTGAAATCGGTGTCGTCGGCCAGAGGAATCTTTTTGGCATGAACTTTTAGAATCAGCTCCCGGCCCCGGACATCCGGGGGCGGTACCATTACCTGGCGGTCGAAACGGCCCGGCCGCAGAAGGGCCGGATCCAGGACATCAGGACGGTTGGTGGCCGCGACAATAATCACCCCGTCGTTGGCCTCAAAGCCATCCATCTCTACGAGGAGCTGGTTAAGGGTCTGCTCCCGCTCATCGTGACCGCCTCCCAGGCCCGCGCCTCGATGGCGGCCAACGGCATCAATCTCATCAATAAATATGATACAGGGGGCATTCTTCTTCCCCTGATTAAAGAGATCTCGAACCCTGGAGGCTCCGACGCCGACAAACATCTCCACAAAATCGGAACCTGAAATGGAGAAAAATGGCACATCAGCCTCACCGGCAATTGCCTTGGCTAACAGAGTTTTACCAGTGCCTGGAGGCCCGGCCAGCAGGACGCCGGTGGGTATTCTGGCTCCAAGATCGGTGAATTTTTTGGGTTCGCGCAGGAAATCAATAATTTCGGAGAGCTCCTCTTTGGCCTCTTCAATACCAGCCACATCTTTAAAGGTGACAAGAGCTTTTTCCTTATCCATAGTTTTGACCCGGCTTTTACCAAAGCTCATGGCTTTGCCGCCGCCGCCCTGCATCTGACGCATAAAAAATACCCAAACCCCGATGAGCAGTAACATGGGAAACCAGGAAACCAGAATAGTTATGTACCAGGGAGTATTCTCGGCCTGTTTGGCGCGGATATTAACCCCTGATTTACGGAGGAGGGGCATAAGGCCTGGATCATTAGGCACGACAACCCGAAAGCTGGTACCGCCCTGGATTGTGCCGGTAATGATATGATTCTGGATAACTATTTTATTGATCATGCCGGAGTCCACGCTGGCGATAAAATCGCTGTAACTCATCTCATTGACCTTGGTCTGCGGTTTGTTAAAGAGATTAAAAAGCAGAATCATGGTCAGGCCGATCATTAACCACATTGATATATTTTTGTAGAAAAGATTCAAATTATGGTCTCCGGTTGATTGCGAATTTATTGTTGATAATATTAAGGTGTTAAGACAGCTCAGGGCTGTTCAGCCGCCTTGGCTGAACAGCTGCAAATTTAAAAATTAAAAATAATTCTGTATGGCCTCTACCCGCATTTCCTTTTCCTGCAGGGTGGCGATGGCCATGGTCATCGCTTCAGCCCCGGAGGTGGTGGTGGTATAGGGAATGTGATAATCCAAGGCACTGCGCCTGATGGTGTACGAGTCTTCCGTGGTTCTGTTGCCCATGGAGGTGTTTATTATCCACTGGATTTTATGATCCTGAATCTTGTCCAAGATATGGGGGCGGCCCTCGGAGATTTTATTTATCTGCCGACAGTGAACTCCATGCTCATTTAAAAAATTGGCGGTATTTAAAGTGGCTATGATGCTAAATCCCATATTGACCAGCTTTCTGGCAGTGGGAATGATATGTTCCTTATCGTTATCACGCAGACTGATCAAGACGGTGCCTGATTCAGGTATGGGCTGGCCGGCGGCAAACTGGGCCTTGGCAAAGGCCATTCCAAGGTTCCTGTCAAGCCCCATTACCTCACCGGTTGATTTCATTTCCGGGCCCAGCAGGGTATCGACATTGGCGAAGCGGTCAAAGGGGAAGACCGCCTCCTTAACTGCGTAATGGTTTATCTCCACCTCTCGTTCAAGGCCCAGATCCACCAGTGTTTTCCCCATCATAACCTTCGTGGCCAGTTTTGCCAGGGGAATTCCGGTGGCTTTGCTGACAAAGGGAATGGTGCGCGAGGCTCTGGGATTTACCTCAATGATATAAAGCTCCTCGTTCTGAACGGCGTACTGAATATTCATCAGGCCGATAACCTTCAATTCCAGAGCCATGGCCTTGGTGGCTCTGGTTATGGCCTCCCTCATGGCCGGTGAAATGGTATGGGCCGGCAGGACACAGGCGGAATCCCCTGAATGAATGCCGGCCTCTTCAATATGTTCCATAATGGCACCAATAACGGTATCTTTGCCGTCACTTATGGCATCAACATCAATTTCAATGGCAGCCTTTAAAAAACTGTCAATGAGTATGGGGTGTTCTGAAGAAACGTCAATGGCGGTCTGCATATAATCTATTAAATCATTTTCATTATATACTATTCGCATGGCCCGGCCGCCCAGAACATAAGACGGTCTGACCACCACGGGATATTTAATCCGTCTGGCAATGGCAATGGCCTCCTCACGGTTCAGGGCCGTATCGTTTTCCGGCTGCTTTAAGCCTAACTTCTGGAGAAACTGTTGAAAGCGCTTGCGGTCTTCAGCCCGGTCAATGCTGTCTACCGAGGTTCCGAGAATGGGAACTCCGGCTCTGGACAAGCTGGCGGCCAGATTCAAGGGGGTCTGACCGCCGAATTGGACAATAACTCCGTCCGGTTTTTCCTCATTGATGATGTTCATGACATCCTCGGTGGTAAGGGGCTCAAAATAAAGTTTATCCGAGGTGTCGTAGTCAGTACTCACCGTCTCTGGATTGCTGTTTACCATGACGCTCTCAATTCCCAGCTCTCGAAGGGCGAAGGAGGCGTGAACGCAGCAATAATCAAACTCAATACCCTGCCCGATACGATTGGGGCCGCCTCCAAGGATCACGACTTTCTTTTTAGTGCTGGGCCGGGCCTCATTTTCCTCCTCATAGGTGGAATAATAATAGGGGGTAAAGGCCTCAAACTCGGCGGCACAGGTGTCCACCAGTTTATAAACGGCCCGGCAGTTAGTTTGTTGGCGCAGATCGCAGATGTCTTCCTCGGTGGTGCCGGTGATATAGGCCAGCTGGCGGTCGGCAAAGCCATATTCCTTGGCCTGGCGCAATATGGGCGGCAGACCGGAAAAGCCGGCAGTCTTGATTTTGTCCTCTAATTCAACGATTTGTTTTAGATTATTAAGGAACCAGGGGTCAATCAGGCTGAGTTCGTGCAGACGGGTAAGGGGCATCCGGCGGCGCAGGGCCTCGTACAGGTGAAATATACGTTGAGAACTGGGGGTGTTTAAGGCATGATCGAGGTCAACCTGCTCCATATCCTGCTTATTAAAAGCGGCATCACCACCAAAACCGCAGCAACCGATTTCGAGAGAACGCAGACCTTTCTGAAAGGCCTCCTTAAAGGTTCGGCCGATGGCCATGGTTTCACCCACCGATTTCATGGCGGTGGTGAGAATATCCTCTGTCTCCGGGAATTTCTCAAATGTCCAGCGGGGAATTTTGACTACGCAATAGTCAATACTGGGCTCAAAGGAAGCGTATGTTTCCCGGGTTATATCATTTTTGATCTCATCAAGGGTATAGCCTACGGCCAGTTTAGCGGCAATTTTGGCAATGGGAAAGCCGGTGGCTTTGGAGGCCAGGGCCGAGCTCCGTGATACCCTGGGGTTCATTTCAATCACCATTAATTCCCCGTCGGCCGGATTGACGGCAAACTGGACATTTGAGCCGCCGGTCTCTACCCCGATTTCGCGGATAATGGCCAGAGAGGCGTCCCGCATTTTTTGGTATTCACGGTCGCTCAAGGTCTGAGCCGGGGCCACGGTGATGGAGTCGCCGGTATGAACGCCCATGGCGTCAAAATTCTCAATGGAGCAGATAATTACTACATTATCTTTTCTGTCCCGCATTACTTCAAGTTCATATTCCTTCCAGCCCAGCAGGCTGCGCTCCAGCATAATCTCGGTATTCATGCTGAGATCCAGACCCTTCTCACATAGTTTTCTCAGCTCAATACCGTTATAAGCCACGCCGCCGCCAGTGCCGCCCAAGGTAAAACTGGGACGAACGATGATGGGGAAGCCAATGCGTTTTTCTGCCTCCTCAATCTGGTTCATATTGGTTACAATGGCGCTTTCCGGAACCTTGAGTCCGATTTTACGCATGGCCTGCCGGAAGGATTCGCGGCCCTCCGCCTTGCGGATGATATCGGCATCAGCGGCCAGCATCTCTACATTGTATTTATCCAGTATACCAAGTTCGGCGGCCTTCAGGGCAGTATTAAGCCCGGTTTGTCCGCCAAGGGTTGGCAGAAGGGCGTCGGGTCGCTCCTTTTCGATGACCTTGGCCAGTATTTCCGGGGTGATGGGCTCAATATAGGTTTTATCGGCAATCTCCGGATCAGTCATGATTGTGGCTGGATTAGAGTTGATGAGCACCACCTCATAGCCTTCTTCTTTAAGGGCCTTTACCGCCTGTGTACCTGAGTAATCGAATTCACAGCCCTGACTGATAATAATGGGGCCTGAGCCTATAATGAGTATTTTTTTTATGTCTTGACGTTTTGGCATGGAGTATTTTCTGAATTGGTCTTGTTGTTTATTCCGCGCTTCGAGTTTTGAGGCCTCTGGCCTATCATCTCATCATTTCTATGAAACGGTTAAAGAGATAAAGTGAGTCGTGGGGGCCAGGGGCATTTTCCGGGTGATACTGGACTGAAAATGCGGGGTAGATTTTATGCCGCATTCCCTCAAGGCTGTTATCGTTCAGGTTAACATGGGTGCATTCAATTTTATTTTGGTCGAGACTGTTCATGTCAACACAGAAACCGTGGTTCTGGGAGGTGATTTCCACCCTGCCGGTGGCAATATCCTGTACCGGCTGATTGGAACCGCGATGGCCGAATTTTAACTTGTAGGTACGGCCGCCAAAGGCCAGTCCCATAATCTGGTGCCCGAGGCAGATACCGAAAACCGGCAGTTTCCCTAATAAGGTTCGGACGGTATCTACCACGCCGGGAATTCCGGCCGGGTCACCGGGGCCGTTGGTCAGAAATATACCATCGGGGTTCAAAGCCATTATTTCTTCTGCCCTGGTGGTGGCCGGCAGCACTAAAATCTGGCAGTTAAGGTCATGAAGGATCCTCAGCTGGTTGTATTTCAGGCCGAAATCAAGGGCCGCTACCTTAAGTACTGGGCGGGCGGCGGTAAAGGCGGCGGCTGTCTGCGGGCCGTCTTTACTCCACAGATATGAATTCTGGCAGCTGACCTTGCTTACCATGTCGTGTCCTACGAGGCCGGACCACGATCTGGCCTTTTGGCTGAGGGATTCAGGATCAAGGTCAAGGGTAGATACCGCGGCCCGCAGGGCACCTGCCATTCTGATGTGTCTGGTAATGGCCCTGGTATCCAGTCCTTCAACTCCCAGGACTTTATTGGCCTGAAGAAAATCGGCAAGGTTGCCGGTTGATCTGAAATTACTTGGAAAGGGGCAGTATTCCTTCACAAAGAATGCCCCTGGATGCAGGGAGGCGGACTCCATATCATCTTTATTAATGCCGTAATTCCCGATGAGCGGGTAGGTCATGGTAACCATCTGCCCCTTGTAGGAGGGGTCGGTCAGTATCTCCTCATAGCCCGTCATCCCGGTATTAAAGACGATTTCGCCCACGGCCTCGCCTGATCCGGTGAATGAGTGTCCAGTGAAAAATCGTCCATCTTCAAGGGCAATAATTGCTTTCATATTTGTTGGTTGGTTCCTTGGTTAATCAGTTCAGGATAGTGATCTGAATTCAACTCCCCTGATTTTTTGAGCGGCTGTATTTAATAAGTAAATCCACCTGCCGCCGGGCGGCGCCCTGTTGGGCTCTGGCGGCTTGCAAGGCGGCCTGACAATATTTCTGGTATTCGTGCTTATGGCTGGTAAAATATAATATACGTTCCTCTAATTCCGCCCCGGAGGCGACTTGAAAACCGGCCTGTTTGTCGAGAAGAAGGGCCGCGGCATCGGCAAAGTCTTCCATGTGGGGGCCAAAAAATGGGGGTCTGCCCTGTGCTGCCGCCTCTATGATATTATGGCCGCCGTCTGTTGTCAGACTGCCGCCGCAGAAGATGAAATCGGCTTTGGCGTACAGGCGGGTAAGTATCCCCATATAATCAAGAAGAATTATATCCGCCGTTCTTGCTTCTGTGCTCAGATTACTGAAATTTTGAAACTTAAGGCGGCGTTGATTAAGAAAATACTCCAGAGCGGGGAGCCTTTCCAGATGTCTTGGAGCTATAATGGTGAGCAGACCAGATGATAACTTAAGAGATAAATGCTGATGAATATCAATTAAGATCTCTTCCTCGCCATTGTGGGTGCTGCCCGCCACCAGGATTGTTTGCCCGGGCCGCGGGTGAAGCTCCGGCAGCTTCTGGGCCGATTTTCCGGTGCCGTGTACTGCCCCGGCTTCCAGGTCATATTTGGCGTTACCGCTGATTATTATTTTTTCCTGCTTTAATCCAAGGGTATTATAACGTTCCATATCCCGGCGGCTGATGACAGCGGCAGCAGATATGCTGTTCATTACACGGCTCATGAAACCGGCAATTAACCTGTAATGCCGGCAGGAACGGGCCGACAGACGGCCATTGAGCAACAGGGTCGTAATCCCCCGGATGTTAAGTTGATGAAGAATGTTGGGCCACAGCTCTGTTTCCAGGCACACGTAAGTCGTGGGCTTTATTAATTTTATAAACCTGTTGATAATCCAGGGCAGGTCAAGCGGGGCATAGAGACAAACTACCCGGGAGCCGAACTGTCTCCTGGCCGCCAGTTGTCCCTGTTCGGTAACAGTTGATATTATAAAATCAGCATCGATATTTCTTTTGTCAAGTTCGTCTATCAGGGCCTTAGCCGCCTGCACCTCTCCCACCGAAGCGGCATGAAACCATATTCTGTGGGGATGATGCCGGCAATAATTGATTTTAAAGAAACCAAGTCTCTGTCCTAATCCGTTGATATATTTACGGGTAACTAAACAATAGGGCAGGGCAAAAGGGAGGAGCAAAACGAGCAATAAGCTGATAGTGGTACTATAAAGGAAATAAGACAAATTTTTACAGCCTGTAGCTATTATTTATTTACCTGCCCCGGAGACAAAACACATTAATTTAAACTGGAAAGCACCTTTTAGTCAACCTGAAATTTATTCTTAACAGCAGAGGGCGGCGATATTGGCTGGGTAAAACTTACAGGAGAGATTTCGTTTGCAGGGGCAGGTTTGCGAGTTATCTGCTGATTTTCTCCAGTGATCAATTTTTGCCTGCTGTTTCGACAGGCTATAATATGGACGAAGTTCTGTCGAACCACCACACCTCGAAGTCTCTAAAACTCGCTTACCAGTATGTCGAATTTTTTACTTAGCCATCTCTTCGTTAGTGATGGGCTTTTTACGAGTCTGCCAATTATATATATCTTGCTCTTATATATAAGGGTTAAGCCCGACGTTCTGTCTGATGTTGCAGGCCGGGGTTAATGTGTCTACCGCCGGTGGTCGGTAACTTTCAGCCATGTACCTCAACCATGGTGTTCCGATGTCTCTAAGCTGTG
>JBMERE010000017.1:0-46859 GCA_048820955.1 Desulfobacterota bacterium M19
TCTTTTTTCTTTTGCTGCCCTGTGTCATGATGGAGCCTCCATGAACTTCAACGGAGGAGGTTTTCATGTCTGAGCGTAACTGGCAAAGGGGGGGGCAGGCTTGATAAATGGGTATCCTTTTCTAATTTCTTTTCAAGTCTTGAAGCAGACTGGCTCAATTCGGGCAAATCCCGTTTAAGTTTACGGCTGAAATTCATCAAACTGAGATAATCGGTTTCTCTGACAAGGAGTGCTGCCAGTGCCCGGGGTTCTGTTAGCCTTTTTTCTCTGCTGCCGCTGGCAAGCGCAGTCTGCTTAATCGCATAATGTTTACATACAGCTTCCAGAACTTGCTCAAGTGTTGCTTTTCGTGCCGTTTTTTTGTGATGTCTTGCTCTCTGAGCATCTCCTCTGTTGCCACGCAGGATAACATGATAACAGGCGCCTGGATAATGGAGTCGGGGCTTTCTTGCCCTAATCCAGGATTAGCTAACTCAAGCCTGACCCCTCTTTCCTTTTTTTCGGTGCTTTCCTTGTGTCCCCTGATTACTGCTTTAGCCTCCCACTTCCCGTCCGTGCCGCAAGCAGTTAATTTCGCAACGGACTGTTATAGCCTGTACTCTATACCCTTTACGGTTTTAAGAAAATAATCATTGGACCATAATTCAAGGGTCTGCTTTTCCCGGTCATTTAGAAAAGGAGCGGCATCCTTTTTAGCTTTTTTAATATCAAGTTCCTCAAACCTCTGCATGAGCATTTCCTGAAAGATATCCGTGGTCAGTTCCCCTGCAAGGTGGCCGCTCTGATGAAGCCTTGCGGCAAGATGGCGGAGGCTGAGAACAGATCTTCTGCCGAGATACCATAGATAATCATAATAATCCCTGCCCTTGACTCTTGTCTGCCATTTCCTGGCCAGAACTGCGTGTAACTTACCGGCAAACAGGTCAGCAATGGGCATGGTTTTTACCTGAAATGGAATGGGCCGGAAAATATTCTTCACCTCAACCCCGTGGTTTCCGGGCGGGTTAAGGTCAACTTCAATCTTTATTTCCAGGGTCTGGTTACTGTGTACCCGGGCCAAAAGGGTGTCCGGCAGTCTGATCTTGAGGAAATGGATTTTTGTCCCGGCCTTGATGAAAGCAGAGTCTATTTGTGAATAATTGGACTTGTTTTTAGTTTGTATATCCACCTCAAAACCAAAACCTTCCAACTCCACTGCGATGGCCGCATGGTATTTCGCAAGATCAAAATCAGGGTCTGGCCGCAACAGGGAAAAGTTCAGGTCTTCTGAAAATCTGGGGAGGCCGTATAAAATCCGCAGACAACTGCCGCCGTAGAACAGGGCGTGTTCATAAAACTTCACTCGCCAGAGACCAAGCAGGGTAACTTCCTGCATTATCTCTTTCAAAGCGTTTTCGTAGTCAGTAACACTTTGACAGTTATGCTCATCAAGCAGCTGTAGTATTACTCTATCCATGTCTGACCTTTCTCGTAAACTCTCTGACTGCCCGCGAGCGGTAGAATGCTCCATACTGAACCAGTAAATCAGTACTCAACCGGGCAAATTGATTATGATCAATACGAATATCGGTGCTCAATAACTGGGAAAAACTGGTATGGGCATCAATTCGCCGTACTCGCAGGGCGATATAATCAAGCAGCGCCTTTTCCGGGTCGGCAATGAGATACCTCTCTCTCAGATTGATCATATGAAGATGCACGCCCTTGGTATATGCCCTCTTATACAGATGGACATATGCAAAAGAGCCGACTGGGGTATCGAATATTTTGTTCTTTTTAAATGTTACCGAGGTGACGGTCTCAACCCGCTCGGGAATCAGCCCATAGAAGGCAAGAGCCGATTCAAGTGAGATGTAGGAAGGCCCGTAGACCAGGTTGGCCAGTATTTCTTTGGAAAATCCGCCGGAATCAAGCTGGTCGCCCCATATATAAAGGCCCTTTTTAACCCTGACGATATAACCCCTTTTGATGAGCTGCCCTATAAATCGCCGCTCATTAACATGCCCGACAATGGCCGCTTTCAGACTCTGAAAATCAAAATATTGAGCGGTTATAGTTTTTTTTAATGCTATGATGTCCATTTTTCAATCCAGTATGTATCACATACTGTAACATACTGGATTAATTCGTCCAGCAAAAAACCAGTAATTGAGGATGTTGTGGTGTTTATGCTAATTTAGGTCTCTGGAATATGTCAATAAAATTAGACACATATTGGACACAGAGGGAGCGGCGAGAGCAGGGGAAGAGTATTTTTGCAAAAGTGACCGCAATAACATGCCAAATGAAGCATAATTCGCCTGTATCCTGTCTCGTATTTTTATTTACGAAATGAGTTGCTGAATTTTAAAAGAGTGTCGCCTCGTCCCATTGAAAAATGATGGACGTGTTGACTTGTCAAGTGTCAATGGGTATTTTGATATGGTTGGTAAGTTTTACTCAAAGCCGTATACAGGAACGCCCATAATGGCAAATCATGACAGCAGTTATAAATATTTATTTTCTCATGCCCGCATGGTTGAGGATTTATTGCGCGGCTTTGTTAATGAGGAATGGGTAAAGGAACTAAATTTCGATTCGCTGGAGAAAGTAAACGGCAGTTATGTAAGTGATAATTTACGGGATCGTGCCGATGATATAGTTTGGCGGATACGCTGGGGTAAAGATTGGTTATACGTCTATATTCTTCTGGAATTCCAGTCAACGGTTGATCGTTGGATGGCTGTCCGCATGATGACCTATGTCGGTTTGTTGTATCAGGACTTAATTCAGGCCGGTCAACTGAACAGTGAAAAGATGTTGCCGCCCATCTTGCCAATAGTGTTGTACAATGGTGATGGTAAATGGACTGCGGCTACCAATATCGCAACAATGATCCAGCAAGTTCCCGGTGGCCTCAAGCGGTATAGGCCGAATATGGAGTATTTATTGTTAGCCGAGCGCGAATATTCCGAGACTGCGTTACGGGGGCTGGATAATCTGGTTGCCGCGCTTTTCCGCCTTGAAAACAGCAGAACGCCGGCCAGTCTTCTCGAAGTTGTCCAATGTTTGCTGAAATGGCTGGCGGATAAAGAGCAGGCATCGTTACGACGTGCCTTCACTGTATGGTTTAGCCGGGTATTGTTCCCGGCGCGTTTCGATAAAAACAGTCAACCCGCAATAGAGGAACTTACGGAGGTGGAGAGTATGTTGTCCGAACGAGTAAAAGAATGGAATCAGGAGTCGATGGAGCGTGGAATGCGGCAGGGAATGCAACAGGGGATGCAGCAGGGAATGCAGCAGGGAATGCAGCAGGGAATGCAGCAGGGAGTAAAACGGATATTACTACGCCAATTGGTAAAAAAATTCGACCATATCCCGGTTGACATTATGGAGCAATTGGAGCATGCCGGAGAAGAGCAGCTTCTTCGTTGGTCTGAACTCGTTCTTACCGCAAATAATCTTGGTGAAATATTCGGGGACTGAGAGTTTGGGCCAAGAAAACTCATGGGGCAAGTCGGGACCCATTCGGCAGCCAGACAATGACAAAATAACTAAGCAGACCCGCCAGGCATGAGCAACGAAAGCAGGGGAAGAAGGGCTTTTAGAAATAATTTAGAAGAAGATAGAACTACTACATTTTCAACCGACCATAATCCTGCCCTTTCAGGGTGTCGGTGACGCTGACTTCTGGGAGTAGAGGAAATCTAATCTCCGTTTTCTCCTTTTGACTTTACTTATCATAGACGCCCCCTATTTCCCCTCATAGCATAGGACGCTAACTCAAGAATACCCATTTGTCAAGCCTGACCCTCTTTCCTGACCCATTTGTCAAGCCTGACCCTCTTTCCTGACCTGACCTCTCTCGATCTTACCTTAAAAGAAAAAAGGTTTCTCGCCGTAGGTAAATGGGGAGAAACCTTTTTGGGTGGGGAGTTGCTGTTAATTACAAATCAACTGCCACTACTACTGCTGCCACCAACAGAGTGCAAAGAAGATGTACTACTAAAAGGATCGCTTGTTATGTCAGTACCGGTGAGCAGCGGTACTGCAAACTGGCTTGTTGTTATCGGGTTCACAGTTGTGTCTGCATTCACACCTTGATAATATCCTGTATTGCCACTCCATACAGCATATTCATTTCTATCTCCATTGGCAACACTAGTGTTCATAGAGTTAATCGCATAGCGATTAGATATAGATGCTACTTGAAGAAGAACATTGGGAGAAGGGTTGAAGGTTAACGATGCTCCGGAATTACCGGTAGGATCAGAAACTGTCAAGGTACTTCCTGCTGTTGTAGTTGCAGCAATAGTAGTTGCAGCGGTAGCGTTTGTTGCAGATATAAACAACGTTGCTGCTCCTAAGGTAAATGTATATAGGACAAACTTCTTGATAGATTTGTTCATGCCAGTATCCTCCATGCATGTTTGCTATACAATATAAGAAAAAAATATTTGTATTAAATTAGTAAGGGTAATGTTGCCACTCGGCGTTAAATCCTTCCATATCAGTTCTTAAATTTCTCATATCACTCAACGCCGCCGTATTCTGCGCCCGAGCCCGATACTTGGCAAACTGCGGAATAGCGATGGCCGCCAGGATACCGATAATCGCCACAACGATCATCAACTCGACCAGGGTGAATCCCTTTTGGTCTTTTGCTTTCTGGATGCATTTAAACATGTTGCCCTCCTTGCTTTATAGTTTGGGAGACCGTCTGTCTCCGGTTTTGTGACTCTCGTGCCCCTCTCTTATATCAAGACCCGTGCCATAAGCTGCTTTTTTGATGGATGCTTTGGGTAAATATAATAAAAACATGTGGTTAACTGTGTTGATAAGTGCTTTTAGTTATACCTGTCCGGGGACAGCACTTGTCTTATTGCAGGGCTTAAGTGACAAAAAATGTCACCTGAGGTGACATAAAATGGCAGTTTCGGCAATGCTTAAAATATTTAACGGTTCATGTTAAATATTTTTATGAGTATATGGTGTAAGGAGATTAACGAGGAAACTATGCGCTTTTTTTGAACTGTTAGCCTGATGAACTCGTAAAAAGTCTATCAATTAGCTAAGAGATGGCTAAGTAGATAGATAAGCGCAGACTTCGAAAATTAGATATACCCGGCGTGGTGGTTCGGCAGGGCTTCGGCCATATTAATAAAAAACTCGGATAGAAGCGGGTTATGGGGCTGGGAATAAATTTTGTTGTCAACATGATTGAAAAACAGGTAGAATATTTTCGGCGGCTCTTCTTAAATTGGATATACGGCATGTTCTATGCTTAAAATAAATATGATGATTAAATTTAGATTAAAAGAACGGGGCTTTACCTTAATAGAGATAATTGTTGTTATCTCTATCATTGGTATTTTACTTGCTATTGTCGGGAGTCAGCTCCTTAATGCCCTGCCAGATATGCGCCTGAAATCCGCTGCTCGGGAATTATATTCCAATATGCAGACGGCCCGGATGAATGCTATCAAAAATAATACTACCTGGGGAATATTTTTTGATACCGCAAATAATCGGTATCTGCTTTGTTCCGACAGCGGGGCCGATGGTACATGGTCAACTATTGCTGACAATACGATTGTTTCAACGATTAATTTCCCGTCTCAAAGCGGGGTTGGTTATGGACACGGGAATATTACCGGTAATAACAGTGTCAGCGGGTCGGCCTTTCCCTCTGACGATGTGAGCTATAATAATGATGTTGTCACCTTTAACTCGAAAGGATTGAGCGGGGCGGGATATGTATATCTTGATAACCAGAATAAATCTACATCATATGCCGTTGGTACTCAGGCAAGCGGAGTTATCAGGCTGTTGATGTGGCGGGGGACGGGTAAAAAATGGCAATGATGAAGCAAGAAAAAGTCTTTGTTCATGGTTTTACCATTATAGAACTGCTTGTTGCCATGCTGATTTCATCTATAGTGGTTGGAGCTATTTATACGACTTATAATAAACAGCAGAGAATTTATACCGCCCAGGATCAAGTTGTGGACGTGCAGCAAAATCTTCGTGCCGCTCTATCTGTAATGGAAAATGAGATAAAAATGGCGGGGTATGATCCTCATGAAACCGGTCTGTATGGTGTTACCGCGGCCTCGGCTGGAAGCTTTGCCTTTACTGCTGATCTTAATAACGATGCCGGCAGTCCAGGAACAGGAGAATCTTTTAAGTACGAACTGTACGATTCAAGTGTGCCTCCGGATGGCGTTAATGATTCATTGCGGCGTACTCCAGGGGGAAGTTCTCTGGCTGATAATATATATAATCTTGAATTTTATTATCAATTGTCGGACGGTACCTGGACTACAAGCCCGACTACCATGCAGCTTAACGCCATCAGGGTGGTTAAAATTTCTATCCTGGCCCGTTCCGGCAGAACTGATCCCGATTACGTTGATACCAGAAAATATATTACCGCTTCAGGTGCGCAATGGGGGCCGTTTAATGATAATTATAGGCGTCGTTTTATGATCACTACCGTGAAATGTCGTAATCTTGGGATATAAGTTTAAGATGAAGGGACAAGATAAAGAGCAGCAAAAATATACTGTTGGTAATAGCTGCACGGGCGGATTTACTCTTATCGAAGTAATGATCGCCATGGTGGTTTTTACTATTGGTATTCTTGCTGTTGTTACTATGCAGACTTCAAGTGTAAGCGGTAATGCCAAGGCCAGGTATATATCGGAAGCTGCTAATTATGCGACCGACAGGATGGAAACTCTGCTTGATACCGCTTACAGCACGATTGTTGACGGGGCTGGTACCAATTCCGGTCTCAACGGGTTGGATGATGGTGGTATTAATCCTTCTACAACCGCTGATTACAGTACGACCTCAGCGGATGGTTTATATAAAATTTACTGGAATGTGGTGAGCAATTTGCCGGCTTCTAACTCCAAGACCATAAAGATTATTGTGACCAACAGGCTGCTGAATGCCCCGGTAACCATCACCTTTGTCAAGGCCGCGGGGATTTAAACAGCCCATCACTAACCTGTCCTATGAAAATGCCATTCACAAATATTTTGCCTGGATCAGTGCTTATGGGGAAAGATCTGAAAAGCAGTAATCATGTCTTATTTCCCAGGCATGAGGAGGATGGCTTCATCCTGGTAACTGCTCTCGTTATTTTGCTTTTGTTGGTTGTTCTTGGTATTTCCACCACCACAAATACTAATATTGAGCTTAAGATTGCCGGTAATGATAAGGTTGACAAACAGAATTTTTCAATGGCGGAGGGTGGTTCATATATTGAGGCTGGTAAGGTTGGGGTCTCTTCTTCGCCTTATCAGGTGAGTGATCCTGGTAAATCTGATCAGATATTGACAGTGATTCCCGCAGCCGACCAGGCCGCTTTTAAAGCGGACGATCCTGACACATGGCCTGCTTTCAGCCTTAATTCTCTTTCTTATAATTCTCTTGTGACATATCTGTACGCCGATACTCCTCCCAAGGGGTATGACGCATCGCAATTTTCAACCTATAAATTCCGAATTGACGGGGCAAAAGTGACTAATGGGCAAGTCGTTATCGAATTAGGCGGTAATAAAATCGGAGTTAAGGTATCCATGTAGGTTGGTCAAGCAAAGGAGATTCTATCATGAAAACTAACAATATCGTCATATGGTGGAGAGATACCGGATGTCTGTTGCTGGCTGTCCTGCTCCTGGTATTGATATCCGGGGCCGCTAATGCCAAAGATACCGATATCTACAATGTGAATGCCAAACAAAATTGCTACATTCTCATGGATAATTCGGGCAGTATGAGTTTTGGGGTTTATGAGCATAATATTGATTATGGCGCCATGTTTGATTATTTGTTTACCTTGAATGATAACGGTAGTTACCAGGATTATATCTATGATACGGTTAATAACAGCGATTATTTTTATCAAAACCATGAGCCTCAGAAAAAAATATATTTATGGATGGGAAAAATTGGCGTAACTGTCGCACATGTAAATGGTAAGGATGTCGCCTTTACCGGTGATGCCGCTGATCCTGATTATTTATGGTACTCCAATGAATTAGTTGATACCCATACGGTAATTGATGCCGATGGTAATTTGTCCGATGATGGAAGTGGTCAGCAACGTCTGACGGTGGATGCCAATGGTCATGTCCTTTTGGATGGTCAGGTGCTGCCCTTAAACCAGGATATCAAACTGCATGATCTGCAAACCCTCTATGATGGGAGTAAGGTTGATAATGGCTTTGGCGGGCTCTTAAACGCGCCGGGCTATTACTTCAGCGGCTATGAAGGGGTTAAAAAGGGTGCCTTAAACGTGGCGGAAAGCGGTGATGCTAATATCTATTTTTTTGTTACCGGGAATTGGGTTAACATGCAGGCCATGTATAATCTGCATTATACCACTAACCCTCCTGGCCCTGCCGCGAACGGTGATCCGGCCTGGAAGTATGAGTTGTTCCCTATCTCTACCGGCAGCTGGTCACCTGTTGCCTACAGCCTGAAATATCCCGATGCCGCCAATGGTGATTCTACCGGCTCCTGCAGCAGCGGTAGTCAGGCTACGCCGTGTTACGTGGATAATTTAACTGAGAGCTCCACAATAAGAACCATAACGCACCCCGGCGCCAAACAGATTCAGGTTCATTTTTCCCGCCTCGATTTTGAAGACGGTTATGATTATGTAGCCCTTTATGACAGTGGCAATAATCTTGTCGTCAAGTATGACCGGGGATCAGCTCCGGCTGATGGCTGGTCGGCAATAGTGAACGGTGATACTGTTTACCTGAAGGTTCATAGTGATTATTCGGTGCATTATTCCGGCTATGAGGTGGATAAATACCGGGTGACGTATAATGCCGATTCTTATCTTATGCAGGATCGTCTTGATGTAGCCAAAGATGCCATGACCTATGTGGTGAATGAATTTCGCAGCCGGATGAACTGGGGGGTTGCTACCTTCAAATATAATGGAACAAGCGCCGATGGCGCCAATATCAGGGTGCCGCTTAATCCTTCCGAGAATGATGATACACATCGGCAGGCCATAATCCAGCAGATTGCCAATGTTACCCCTAAATACGGCACTCCGCTTGGAGAGGCCCTGCAGGATATTTTTGAGAATGGTTACTATAAAAAACAAAATTCACTTAACAAACTGTTATGCCGTAAAAATTACGTTATTGTCATGACGGATGGTTTTCCTTCCGGTGATAACGACTGGTCGAGAATTTCCAATGTCGCGGCTTTTACCGATGCCGATGGTGACGGCTGGACCGAAGACCCTTATCAATACTCCAATCCACCCCCGGATTATTATGATGATGTGGCGCACTGGATGTACACCCATAGCTGGATAGATAAATCGCTGGTTAAGGATCCTGCCGATTCATATGTGAACGTGATTTCCCATCAAATCGCTTTCGGGGCCAGACATCCTCTTTTAGAGGACGCGGCCAGTGTCTCCGGCGGGGAGTATATTACGGCCTATAATAAGGAGCAGTTGGTGAATGCTTTTTATTCCCTGGCCCTGCAGATGGTACAGGAGGTGTCTTTTACCGCGCCGGTGGTATCTGTTGACGCGGCCAATAAGATTCAGAGCGGTAATGACCTTTATATGGGGCTTTTCCTGCCCGCTGATGGTGATTACTGGGTGGGTAATTTAAAGAAATTCAGGCTTGGTGACGGCAGTGTCGACCGTCCCAATCCCTGGATGATCTATGATGGTGCCAATGACGACGCGGTTGATTCCAGCGGTACCTTTCTGGATAACACTGCGGCCATCTGGGATGATGATAATGATCCCAATGATTCGGATAATCATGGTTCCGCTGATGTTAAGGAAGATGGAGCCGGCTCGGTTTTAACCAAGAGAGTGGCGGCTGATTTCAGCAGTGGTAATTACTGGGAACGGCCGATTTATACCTATATCGGCGGATTGAAGGTAAAATTTGACCGCAACAATGTTACGCCTGCTGAGCTTGGCGTGAATACAGACGAGGATCGGGATAAAATTATAAATTTTGTCTATGGTTACACCAGTGATGCTGACAGCTCCGGTAATCCCACCGGCGTGAGAGACTGGGCTCTGGGGCCGATAGTTCATTCCAGGCCCATTGTGGTAGATTATTATGATCCCAATAAGTTAGCTGATCTTGTGGATCGTTATGTAGTGGTAGGATCCGATGACGGGATGCTGCACGTCTTTTATGATAAGCATATTGATTATGATGCCAACAATAATCCTACCACGGTTAATGAACACGGCCGGGAGGTTTTTGCCTTTATTCCTCCAGAAATATTAGGCCGTCTGGATCAGATTATTACCGATAGAGGGAAGCTTGTTGATACGGTTGACGGGCTGATTACCCTCTTTAGACGGAATAACGCGGCTAAATATCTTATTTTTGGTGAGCGGCGGGGTGGAGATAAATATTGGAATCTGAATGTGACTGATCCTGATCCGCTTAACTGGTCTGTGCAATGGAGTTACAGTAACTCTGAACTCGGCCAGTCATGGTCACAGCCGGATACCGCCAGGATTCCGGTGGCAGTTGATGCTGCTACCGGCGAAATAACCTTTAAGGACGTAGTGCTGTTTACCGGAGGGTATGATGTCCTTGAAGATGATTATCCTGAACCCTTTAACGATGTTGATAACAACGGTACTCCGTTTAAGAGCAACGGCACCATCGACTCGGCGGAATGGAGCGTCTCCAATGCTGATCAGGATATAAACGGCAACAAACATTATGACACCTATAATCCGGGTAAAGATACGACCGGCCGCGGCCTGTTTGTGGTTGATCTGGATAATCCTGCTGTGTCCGTGAGCGGTGCCCTGCCGTTTTCTGTTACCTACGGGACTAATAATGTTACCACAGGTCTGACGCAGACTCTGACCGGGATGAAATTCTGTTTTCCGGCCGATCCTTCTATTATTTATGGAAGCTATAATTATTCGTATACCGATACCAACAATGTTGTGCAGACGGAGCATATAAATCGGAACCTGCAGGTTGTTTACTTTACCGATATCTACGGTAATGTGTACAGGCTGCAATGGGATTTCGCGGTTCAGAATAACGGTACCAAGGACGCCCCTAATTGGCAGGTCAGTAAACACGCCTGGGTGGTTAAAAAAATCTTTTCCGCCAATCCCGGCAGCTTGAGCGGCAGCGGGGATATGCGGAACGGAGCTGATACCTCTGACAGCGGCCGTAAGACCTTTTATTCGCCAGCTGTTTCATTTGGCGGGGCCGGGAATTATTTTGACAGCCATAATTATCATTACAATAATGTGAGTTTCTCCAGCCTTGACTCAATATACAGCTTGTTTATGGGAACTGGTGATCGTGAGCATCCGTCATACAGTATGATAAGGAATAGAATTTACGCGATTTATGATGATTCAGCTATTTCCACCAGCCGGATTGACACAGATCAGCCGGTTAAGGACAGCAGCGGCGCTTCTATAATCTTTCCGGCGGCCGTTTCATCATCGCCTTATACTGAAGATGATCTATTGAATTTAACCTGTGATGAGTTGGACGACAGTACGACTATCAGCTCACTTCCCAGCCATTCAACTACTATTACTGATCCTGCTGACAGGGATAACGCCCTGAAGCAGTTCTTGCAGGAAGACCTGTATGATGATGCCGTGTATACCGATTCAAGTGATAATAATGATTATCTTGAGCAGGGTATTCTGCACGAAAATGACGCCAAGGGCTGGTATATTATTCTGCCGGATCAGGGCGATTCCAGTTTTTGCTCACATTGTACCTATGAGGCTGGATATACCAGCGGTCTTCATTCCGGAGAAAAGGTTTTAAGTAAACTCAGTCTTTTTTATGGCACCCTCTATTTTACCACCTATCAACCGGATTCCGCTAATCCTTGTAATCCTCAGGGTAATGGTTTTGTCTATGCCCTGAATTATCTTGATGCCACCAGTGCCCTTAACCTTAACAGCAACAACGATAAGGTGGTTGATAATAGGCCCAAGGATGTATATGACATTACGGATCGTTATCGTAAATATACCAATATATATGGTATTCCGTCCGGGTTTAATATTATTACCCGTAATGGCGAAGCCGGAGCCATGGCATCTATGGGAGGGCAGGTTGTAGGGCCGGGCGAGATTGGTGCCGGCGGCACTCCGCCTTATAAAATTCCGGCACCTGGTTCCGGTCTGGATTTGTATTACTGGCTGCAGGGTAATTCCAATTAGTTATTTTGTAAGCGCCCTTGAAGCCCTTACATTCCGAGATGTTATAATGTCAAGAGTGTGGTTTATGGAGCGCTTACGTTATTTTGTATGAGTTCAGCAATTCACGAGAAAACGCTTGTTGGGAGATGAATTATGAAAATAAGAATAGTTGTATTTTTATGCGCGATATTGGGTATAATATCTGTTTCAAGTCAGGCTCGGATCTTTGTTCCGACCGGGATGGACGTGGGGAGGATTACAGCAATAAGTGCCAGTCATTCAATTACCCTGGATAATAACTTAACTTATGTCCCGGCCCGGCGTGGTATAACGATTAATAATTTTCACACCGGGGATATGGTCAGTATTTATTATACGGCGGGGACAATGGCACAGGGCAGAATGTATTTTAAGGTAAAGATGGCGACGAAAAACATGAGGTCTCAGCCTTTGAGTCAGCCACCGGAGAAGGCGGTTATGAAAACGTTGAAGTGAGCAAGCGGTGTTATGTCTATTGATTGAGTGTGGAAACAAAAAGTTTTTTCTGTCTGAAGTTGTCCCAACATAGGAGACGCCCATTTGGGGCGTCTCCTATGTTGGCCCCGTGAGTAGTTACGAATCCCCAGCGCTGATTTTTTTTTCATGTTTTGTGCTTGCAAATTTTTGATGTAAGTATATACTAACTGACATGATGACTTTTCGAGACAAACTTACCTCCAGGCAGGAGGAAATTCTGGTTTCCTCTCTGGAGATAGTGGCGCAGGAGGGGAGCCGGGCGTTGACCATGAAGCGAGTAGCCGGGGTTGTCGGTGTTACGGAGGCCGCCATCTACCGCCATTTCGAGAATAAGCGTCATTTACTCCTCGCCCTTTACGGGTATGTCAAAGAGCTCCTTCTTTCGGAACTTTCCCCCGTGCTTGCCGAAGACCTGCCCATCCCGGAAAAACTCGCCCTCTTTGTGGAGATTACGCTTGATTACCTTTCGAAACACAGGGGAATCAATCTGATTCTTCTGGCCGAGACCATATATCACCAGGACGAAGAACTAAGAAAGGCCATGCTGAATATTTTTTCCGGTTTCAGAGGGCTGGCAAAGGCTATAATTATGGCCGGTATAGCGAGCGGGGATTTCAGGCGGGATATTGATATCGACTGGTTTGCCACCTTTTTAGCGGGTATGATGCAGAGCGTTATGACTAATAACATGCTTGAAAATGGAGCTGCCGGGGACTTTAAGGTGGAGGCTGCCAAAAAGGCGATACCTGACTGTATCTTGAAGGGTATTATGCCCAGGCCTCCGGCCTCGGCCTGAACACCGGGCCGGGGCCGGTAATTTTATTATTTGTCGGAAAAGGTTTATACAGCCATGCATAAAACGGTAATTTCGCGGTTGGTTAGTTTGTGCCTACTGACATCGCTTCTGGGGGCAGGGACAGTTCTTTATCCCGGTTTGGCAACGGCCGGCACCGCCAGGATTATAACCCTGGCCGGGGCCATTAAAACGGCTCTCGCCAACAGTCCAAAAATCAAAGAGAAACAGGCGGTGATCCGGGGGGCTGAGTCCGGCAGAAAGGCTGTCCGGGCTGGTCTCTTCCCGCAGGTAAACGGTTACGCTAAGTATGACAGGCTGAGTGATCCTGTCTCCGTTGTGCCCATTCAGGGGCTCCACTTGCCGCCTCCTCTCTTCAGCAGAGATCAGTATCAAACTGGTCTTTTACTTACAGTGCCTCTATATGAGGGAGGCCGGGTACGGGGCGGGATACGGGAGGCTGCCAGGGGTGAGGAGATTGCCAGGGCGGGACTGGCTTATTCCAGAGAGACTTTGATCGCCGCTGTAACAAATACCTTTAACAATATTCTTTACCTTAAATTATTGCAGAGGGCTAAAGAGAAGTCTCTGGCGGCTGTCAGAGAGGCGAGAAGTGAAGCCGCTGTCCGGCTCAAACTTGGCCGGATAGCACCCCTTGATCTCATGGAGATAGATACCCAGATGGCATCCGAGCGTTTTGATCTGGTCAGAACCAGGGAGGCGCTCAAGCGGGCCGGGCAGCAACTGTGCGTCCTTCTGGGCTGGCCGCCTGCAACCGGGATTGAAACCAGAGGTAGTCTGGAGAAGGTCGGGAAGACGGGGGCTGATTTTGCCGCCTCCCTCACCGGGCCGGCCGGCCGTAAGCGGCTCAAGGACTGCATAGAGAAACGGCCTGATATTATCCGGGCCGGGAAAGCGGTGGAGGCGGCTGATGAGTCATTGAAGATCGCCAGGGGGCTGCGGCTGCCGAATGTGAATCTGGTGGGGGATTACGGCCGACATGCCGGGGCCGGTCTTGATGGAGATGAAGGCCGATGGTCTGCCGGTATTCATCTTTCCCTTAATATTTTCAGCAGCGGCCTGATTTCGGCCAAAGTGGCCAGGGCCAGGGCAAAACTGGATGCCGCGGCCGAGGCCCTGAAGGAACTCAGACTCAGGGCGGAGTCCCAGGTCTATGCCGCCCTGTCGTCACTGCGGGAAGCCGGGGCCAGGATAGGGCTGGCCGCTCAGGCCCGGACGACCGCCGCGGAGGCGTATAAAATAGAGGCCCTGCGCTACCGGAAGGGAACCGGAACGGTGACCGATCTGCTGCGGGCTCAGGCCGCCTGGTGGCAGGCTAAGGCCAGCTATATAAGGGCCATGTTCGACCGGCAGCAGGCGTTAACGGCCCTAAGGCTGGCAACCGCTGTTATTATGCCTGCCGGATAAGGCGGCGGTCAGTAATAAAATACCCGGAGAGTTAAACCATGTCGAAGAGTGTTAGAATTTTAAGAATTATTATTTTCTGCCTGATTGCTGTTGCTCTGGTGGTTGGCGGCGTGCTCATCGTCCGCCACAAGAAAAAGGAGCTGGCCAAGATACCGTCGCCAGCCAGGCCGCTTATGGCGGTGAATACCGCGGTAATACAATACGGCCGTCTTGCCGATACCAGGAAATACCTTGGTATTCTGCGGGCCAGGGTTTCCGGTCAGGTTTCATCTCAGTTAACGGCCCGGATTATTTCCATCCGGGTTAGAGAAGGAGATGTGGTAAAAAAAGGCCGGATTGTGGTGGTTCTGGATTCCAGGGTGCAGAGGAATAAGGAAAAATCACTTGCGGCCCAAGTGGATGCCGCCCGCATAGCCCTTACCACCTATGATGGTATATACCATCGTGATCTGGCCCTGTATCAGGGTAAAGCCCTGAGCCGGGAGGCCCTTGACCGCTCCGATATGGCCAGGGCTGCCGCCGAATCGAGGCTCAAAGCCCTTGAAAGTTCGCTCGGCAACGCCAGGGTTGAGCTTTCATATACCAGGATTGCCGCGCCCTACGATGCTGTTGTTACCAAACGTCTCATGGAACCGGGAGATATAGCGCTGCCGGGTAAACCGCTCCTTACCATTGACGCGCTGACCAAGGGTTATAAGCTGCTTGTTTCCCTGCCGCAGGATATATTCCCCGTCCTCAAGACCGGCGACCCGGTGCGGATTGTTGGCGGAGCGGGAACAAAGGGGGATATCGCCGCTGTCATCAGCAGTCTCTATCCGGCCGGCCCGGCGGGCATGTTGCCGGTCTGCGAGGTGGATCTTGCCGCCCGGCCCTTTGGTTTACCGGCGGGGTCGTCTCTGGGCGTTGTTTTTACTGTGGCCGGGGGGCGGGGATTTATTGTGCCTCAGAGAGCCGTTCTGCATGAAGCAAGCGGCAGTTTTGTCTTTGTGGTGGATAAAAACGAGACGGTAAAAATTGTTCCCGTGCAAATACTGGTGCGGAATCCGGATCGGGCCTGTGTGCGGGGCGACCTGACGGCCGGGCAAAAAGTGGTGGTGGCCGGTGAAGATGTGCTGCTGCGTCTTCACCAGGGCCGGAAGGTAAGGCCGGTGAGTCCCGGCGCTCAGGCCCGGGCGGGGAGATAGGCCATGAAATTTGATCTTGGTGACTGGGTTCTCAAGCGGCCGCATCTGATCTTTTCTGTTCTGCTTCTGGTTGCGGTTTTAGGCATGATCGGTTTTTTTGTGATGCCCATGAATCTGTTTCCCGATGCCAATTATCCTCAGGTTGTGGTCATTATCTCCGAGCCGGGAGCCGCGGCCCGGGATGTGGAAGCGGATGTGACGAGGCCGGTTGAAAAGGCCCTCTATGCCATCAGTCTCGTCCGCACGGTTCGTTCCAGCAGCCAGGACGGCATGACCGCCGTGGCCGCTGAATTTGATTACAAAAAAGGCCTGGCTTCCGCGGCCACGGATGTTGCCAACGCCCTGAAAAGGATAGAGGCCAGTCTGCCGTCCGCCGCCCGGCCGCCGGAGATTTTCAAGGTCAGTGACGCGACGGCCCCGGTTTTTACTCTGGCTCTGTCGCCGAAAAAAGGTTCACACCTGGATTTAGCCAAGGTGCGCCAATTAGCGGATAACGAGATCAAGGAGGCCTTCCTGCGGGTTCCGGCGGTGGGAGATGTGGAGGTTTTCGGTGGTTTTCAGCCGGAGATAGCAATAAGTGTTGATCCGGTGAAAATCCGGGCCCTGGGTATTTCTCTGGCTCAGGTGATTGAGGCCGTCAGGAGTCAGAATGTCAATATTCCCAACGGCCTGATCATCAGGAAAGACGATCAGTACCGTATCAAGACCTATGGCGAGAAAAAGGATCTGGCCCGCTTAGCCAATATTGTGGTGGCCGCGCGGGGCGGGACGGTTGTTCATTTAAAAGACATTGCCGGCATAAAGGTTTCCTACCGGGACCGGCAGAGTCTGTTTATCGGTAATAAGCGGGAGGCCGTCGGGCTTAATATCCTGCGGCCTGATAAGGGCGGTCATGTCACTACCACAATTGCCGCCCTGGAAAAGGCGCTTCCCGGCATCGAGGCCCGTTTCCCGGAGATTAATTTTAAAATTGCCGATACCCAGAAGACCCTGATTGAGACCAGTATCACGAATATGGCGCAGGCCCTGCGGGATTCGATCATTATGACCGTGCTGGTTATTTTTGTCATGCTGGCCAGCATGAGATTGGCCGCTCTGGCCGCGATTTCCATTCCCCTGGTGTGTTTCATGGCCTTTGCCGGTATGTATCTTTTGGGGTATGAACTTAATATTGTTACCATGACGGCAATTATCCTCTCGGTGGGGCTTCTGGTGGATGATACCATCGTGGTTATCGAGAATATCCAGCGGCACGCGGTTAAATTAAAAAAGCCCATCCGCCGGGCCGTGGTGGACGGCCTTAACGAAATTGTCCTGGCGGACTGGGCTGGAACCTTTACTACGGTAATCGTTCTCGTTCCCATCATGTTCGTGGGGGGGTATCCCGGTAAGATTCTGCGGCCCCTTACCGTGGTTCTCTCCCTGACCCTGCTTTCATCGTTCGTGGTTTCGGTTACGGTTATTCCGCTTTTAGCCAGGTACTTTGCCGGTAAGACCATTAGGAACCGCTTTGAAAGATTTTTTGAGCTTCTGGATAGATTTACCATCACCCCGGTTACTGATTTTTTCTCCAACCTGGTGATTTTCGCCCTTTCTCACCGCCTCATTTTTATCCTGGCGGCTGCAGGTCTGTTTGTGGTCAGTATGAGGCAGATGCCCCTGGTTGGCCGCGATCTTATGCCATCCATGGACACCGGAATTGTCAAGGTGACCTTTCGGACGGCGGCCGATTCCTCTTTGGAGGCCACTGAGGGAATCGCCAGACAGGTGAAGGCTGTGGTGGAGGGGGTGCCGGGGCTTAAACTCCTAGCCCTTGAAGTCGGTTCGGAGCCGGGGGTAGTGAGTTTCGGAACCGGCCGCACCCCCCAGGACGGCTCGATTACCGCCCATTTCGTGGATCGCTTCCACCGGCAGCAGACTATCTGGCAGATGGAAGAGACTATCAGGAAAAGGGCGGCTGAAATCCCCGGTATCACCTCCCTGTCGGTTTATGATTTTGGTGCCACCCCTCTCTCCACCATCGCGGCCCCGGTGGATATCATGATCAGCGGGCCGGAGCCAAAAGTGCTGGCGTCCCTGGCCGGAGAGGTGCAGGGCCGGCTCGAAGGTGTGCGCGGCCTGACCTCGGTCTCCCGTTCATGGCGTATTGACAAGAAAGAGATGCTCCTGTCCATTGACCCGCAAAAGGCCGCCCTCTTCGGGATGAATCCGGCGGCCATAAGTACCCAGATACAGCAGGCGATTCAGGGAGAAGGGGCCTCTGTCCTCCGGGTAACCGGCGAGGATGGGTATGTTGTCAGGGTACGATACGGGCTGGGTGAGCGGGACGAGGTAAAGGATATTATGGCCTACGAGATTTCGACTCCCAAGGGGCAGGTTCCTCTGCGGGAATTTGCCGTGCTGGAGAGCGGCTTTACCCGTACCGTGTTTACCCGCAAAGATATTTCTCCGGTTATCGATGTGTACGGCTACCGGGCCACCACCGCGATCAGCCGTCTGCATGAGCGCATTGTCAAGGCTCTGGCCGGTGTTGAACTGCCGCCGGGCTACCGGTTATCTTATGAAGGGGAGTACAAAAAAATGGGCGAGACCGGCAGGCGGCTCGGCAAGTCCCTGGGCATTGCTGTACTGCTGCTCTTTTTCTCCCTGGTAATCACCTTTAAATCATGGGTCAATCCCATTGTCATTATGTCGGCGATTCCATTGTCTGTAATCGGCGCCGTCTGGGGCCTGCTCATCACCGGCCGCCACATGTGTATGCCGGCCACCATGGGGATTATTCTGCTGGCCGGTATCGTGGTGAATAACTCCATCCTCCTGATTGATTTTATTGAACAGGCAAGGAAGCGGGGGGAAGACCTGGTGAGCGCCATTCAGCAGGCCGTGAAAATGCGGACCAGGCCTATAATCATGACGGCTTCATGTACCATCGTGGGGATGTGGCCTGTGGCGGCGCAGGAGGCTATCGGCCTGGAAAGGCTTTCTCCCCTGGCAGTGGTGGTAATCGGCGGTTTATTGGTTTCCACCATCCTCACCCTGGTTTATGTACCGGTATTTTACAGCCTGGGACGGATGAAGGGGGAGTAGATATTTCCCTGATAAATAAAGGGCTTGTGGCCAATTGGCTGTCAACTGTAAGGTATGTACTATCGTCATTGTTTATAGTTTAATGGACTTTTCATAAGTTCATTAATGCTTATATTGCTGCTAACTATTTCCGATCATTTTATTAAAGGAGCTTAAAATGACAAATAATGTCGTGATTGTTGTATCCTGCGGAACAGACAACCCGAATCGGGCCACAAGGGCCATTCATCTTGCTACTGTCGCTCATAAGGAAGGCAAAAACGTAACCCTCTTTTTGCTGGATGAAGCGGTATATCTGGTTAAAAAAGATTTAATTAATTATCTGCGGGCCGCGACTGGTGATATTGCCGATGATCTCATGACGTATCTCCAGGCCCATGAGGTTCCCATTCTGGCCTGTACGCCATGCGCCAAGGCCCGCCGTATTTCAGAAGATGATTTAATTGACGGGGCCCGTTTCGGTACGGCGGCGGAGCTTATTCAGTTATCATGTGACGCGGCGGTTATCAGTTTGTAAGGTAAGCGCTCCATGAACTCCCTGCTGCACGCACTCAAAGCCCCCAGATAATACACCCCGTATATCGGGGTACTTAAGTGCGCACGGCAGGGCGTCCCTGAACCCCCCGCCTGCGATTGTGGTCGTACTTCTGCTTCTTGTTGATTAGGGCCGTCTTCTGAGCCTCTTTCTTTTTGCTGTCTCTTTCACAAAAAATTTTATTTCCTTTGAGATCACGCCCTGTCCAATACATAAGGGTGGAGTAAGTTGAGGGGGTGGGGGTGAAAATCTGGGTCTGCTCCGGGGTTATGTGCAGATAGCGGCGGCAGAAATCCTTTAAGTCCCGCATGTCCTTCAGGGTGCAGCCCGGATGAGCGGCGATAAAATAATAGGTCAGAAACTGCGGCTTACCGGCCTTGCGGCTCTGGTCGTCAAAGAGCTGTTTAAACTCCAGAAGGTGTTTAATCCGGGGCTTGCCCATCTGGGCCAGCACATGATCCAGGCAGTGTTCCGGGGCTATTTTTAACTGCCCGGAGACATGGTGTTTTACTATTTCCCGCAGATATTCTCTGCCCTGGCCGCCGACCATAACCATATCGTAGCGGATACCGGAGGCGACAAAGACCCGCTTTATGCCCGGCAGACGGCGCAGTTTTTTTAAGAGCGCCAGCTGCCGTTTATGGTTTATTTTAAGATTGGGGCATATTTCGGGAGTCAGGCAGCGCCGGTGGCGGCAGGGGCCTTTGCTGAGTTTTCTGGCGCATTCAAAGCCGTACATATTGGCAGTAGGACCGCCGACATCTAATATATTGCCCTTGAAAAAGGGCTGTCTGCTGATTATTTCCGCCTCCTTCAAGATTGATTTTTCACTTCTGGAACGTACCGTCCGCCCCTGGTGAACGGCGATGGCGCAGAAATTACATTCGCCATAACAGCCGCGGTGGGTGGTAATGGCGGCCTGGATGGTGCTTAGAGCCCGCACCGTGCCGTGGCGCTTATAATAGGGGTGAACCTCACGGCTGAAGGGCAGTTCGTGGATTTTATCCAGCTCTTCAGTTTCAAGATAGGGGGCGGGAGGATTCTGGATCAGGTAGCGGCTGTCCTGAAGCTGGGCCAGGCCGTGGGCGGTGAGGGGATCATTATTATGATAAAATTCCTCAAACATACGGCTGGCGGCGGATTTATCCATACTCACGCTTTTATGTGAGGGGAGTTCCGTAAAGTGCTCCGGAACCTGACTGCCAATATAGCAGAGACCGGGCAGTGCCCTGAAATTCTGCTGTTTATCCAGGGCGCGGGCCAGTTCAACCACGCTGTTTTCCGCCATGCCGTAAAGGAGAATATCCGCTCTGGCGTCAAAGAGGATAGAGCGCCTGACCTTGTTTGACCAGAAATCATAGTGGCTTATACGCCGCAGACTGGCCTCGATACCGCCCAGGACTATGGGAGCCTGGCGGCTGGTTTCCTTTTGCAGTTTTCTGATCAGGTTGGTATAGACAATAACCGCCCGGTCCGGCCGCCGGGTATTTTTACCGCCGGGGGTAAAATCATCCGATTTGCGTCTTTTTTTGAGGGCCGTGTAATTGGCCACCATGGAATCAACGCTGCCGCCGCTTACCCCCCAGAATAGGCGGGGGCTGCCGAGGCGGCTGATATCCGCGGTTGAATTTATATCGGGCTGGGCGATAATTGCTGTTTTGAAACCGGCAGCCGTGAGAACCCGGCCGATGAGGGCGACACCTATATAGGGGCTGTCAATATAGGTATCGCCGCTGATGAGGATTATATCCGCCTGGCGCCAGCCTGAGCGGTGCATTTCTTCTCTGGTGGTTGGTAAAAATCGCATGTCGGCAGGGTAAGGGGTATGATGGAAAAGGTCAAGGGGCTGGATAATATTTAAGGGGATTGAGGCTTATGGCAGAGGAAATTAGAATTAAACTTAAGGGTGACACCATCCGCCTGGGGCAACTGTTAAAACTGGCCAATCTGGTGTCCTCCGGCGGGGAGGCCAAAATCAGGATTAAGGCCGGAGAGGTAATGTTGAACGGGGCGGTGGATATCCGCCGCGGCGCTCAGCTTCGGGCCGGTGACCGGGTGGAGATGGATGGCAGGATGGTGATTATCGCGGCTTAAGCGTCTTTGTGCCTTGAGTCATTTAGCGCCGCCCGGATGAACTCCTTGTTTAAGCGGGCGATATGGCGGATGGAGATATTTTTGGGGCAACTGGCCTCGCACTCCCGTTCATTGCTGCAATTACCGAATCCCGCTTTCCGCATGGCCTGAGCCATGGCCAGAACCCGTTTTTTACGTTCCGGCCAGCCCTGGGGAAGAAGGGCTAATTGAGAAACCTTGGCGCCGGTAAAGAGCATGGCCGCGGCGTTGGGGCAGCTGGCAACACAGGCGCCGCAGCCGATGCAGGCCGCCGCATCCAGGGCCTCTTCCGCGGTCGCTCTGGATACGGTCTGGTTGCTGGCATCCGGTGCTGAACCGGTATTTATTGAGACATAACCGCCAGCGGTAATAATAGAATCAAAGGCCCCGCGGTCAACGATCAGATCCTTAATCGTCCCGAAGGCTCTGGCCCTGAATGGTTCAATAATAATGGTCTCGCCGTTTTTGAAGTGACGCAGGTGGAGCTGGCAGAGGGTGGTGGATTTTTCTTTACCATGGGCGTAACCGTTTACCATGGTACCGCACATGCCGCAGATTCCTTCCCGGCAGTCATGGTCAAAGGCTATAGGCTCTTCGCCCTCCAGGGTAAGGCGTTCGTTTACAACGTCAAGCATCTCTAAAAATGACATATCCGTTGACAGCGGGCCTGTTTCATATTCTATGAAGCGGCCTTTCGTTTCCGGCCCCGACTGCCGCCAGACCTTTAATTTAAGGTGAATGAGAGACATTATTTGTAATTCCTCTGGCTAAGCTCGATATTTTCAAAATCAAGCGCCTCAAGGCGGCTGACTGGTTTACTCTCCGGCCCCTGATATTCCCAGGCCGTTACGTGAGCGTAATGTTCATCGTCCCTCAGGGCCTCATTGTCGGCGGTCTGGCTCTCCTCCCGAAAATGGCAGCCGCATGACTCCCGCCGTTCCAGGGCGTCACGTACCATTAATTCGCCAAATTCCATGAAATCAGCCACCCGGCCGGCTCGTTCCAATGATTGATTAAGGGTACTGCCGCTTCCCGGTACCATGGTATTCTGCCAGAAATCCCGGCGCAGGCGGGGGATTTCCTCCAGGGCCTGACGCAGATCATGGTCGTTGCGGGACATGCCGCATTTATTCCAGAGAATACCACCCAATTGACGGTGGAAATCATCAACCGTGCGGCGGCCTTTGATGGATAAAAGGCGGCTTATTTTATCTCTTGCCTCATGTTCACAGGCGGCGAATCGGGGATGAGCGCTATTAATCTGGCCGGCCTGTATATCTGCGAGATAAGGGGCAATGGTGGCGGGAATAATAAAATAGCCGTCAGCCAGCCCCTGCATCATGGAGCTTGCCCCCAGTCGATTAGCGCCGTGATCGGAAAAATTGGCCTCACCCAGGGCGAAGAGGCCGGGCAGGGTAGTCATCAGACTGTAATCAACCCAGAGACCGCCCATGGTATAATGAACCGCCGGATAGATCCGCATGGGGGTACGCATGGGGTTGTCGC
This sequence comes from Desulfobacterota bacterium M19, assembly GCA_048820955.1. GTDB lineage: Bacteria > Desulfobacterota > Desulfobulbia > Desulfobulbales > VMSU01 > JAADIV01. The sequence continues at coordinate 23,349 of JBMERE010000017.1, forward strand.
CGGTAATTCTCTCGTACATTTCAAAGAGATTGCTGTATTTACGAAATATCTCCTCTTTTCCCTGGCGGCGGATGGCGTCGGAAAGATCGAGATAGACCGCCAGGCCGTTGTCTCCCACCCCTTTACCTTTATCGCATTGTTCTTTGGCGTTGCGTGAGGCGACATCACGGGGGACAAGGTTGCCGAAGGCCGGGTATCTAATCTCTAAAAAATAATCACGTTCGTCTTCCGGAATCTCTTCCGGCGGCCGGGCGTCACCGGCTTTTTGGGGCACCCAGACCCGGCCGTCATTACGCAGACTCTCGCTCATCAGGGTGAGCTTTGATTGATGCTCGCCATGCACCGGAATACAGGTGGGATGAATCTGGACAAAGCAGGGATTGGCAAAGGCCGCCCCCCGTTTATAGGCCCGCCAGGCCGCCGTTACATTGGAGGACATGGCGTTGGTGGATAGACAGTAAACATTACCGTAACCGCCGCTGGCTATAATTATGGCATCGGCGGCGTGCCGTTCAAACCGGCCGGTCAGCAGATTACGGCTTATTACCCCCCTGGCTCTGCCGTCCACCACCACAATGTCCATGATTTCGGCGCGGGAGTGGATACGCACTCTTCCTGCCGCGGCCTGGCGCATCATGGCGCCGTAGGCTCCGAGGAGTAACTGCTGTCCCGTCTGCCCTCTGGCGTAGAAGGTGCGCTCTACCTGAGCTCCGCCGAATGAGCGGGTGGCCAGATGGCCGCCGTATTCACGGGCAAAGGGGATACCCTGGGCCGCGCAATGGTCAATGATCTGATTGCTGATCTGAGCCAGCCGGTAGACGTTGGCCTCTCTGGAGCGGAAGTCACCGCCCTTGATGGTGTCATAAAACAGCCGTTGAATGGAATCGCCGTCATTGGCATAATTTTTAGCGGCATTAATACCGCCCTGAGCGGCAATGCTGTGGGCCCGGCGCGGACTGTCCTGGAGGCAGAAACTCTGGATATTATAACCTGATTCGGCCAGACTGGCCGCTGCCGAGGCCCCCGCCAGGCCGGTACCGATGATAATAATTTTATATTTTTTCCTGTTGGCCGGATTAATTAACCGGCTGTTCAAACGGTAATTATCCCATTTAGTGTTCAGGGGGCCGGGTGGAATATTGGCGTTTAATCGTTTGGGCACAGCAATCCTCGTCAGGGTTTAAATTGAACGTCCAGGTAAGCTCAGACTCCGACACCGAACGTCCAACACCGAACATTCAACATCGAACACCGAATAAAAAAAACAGCGAATACAGTTGTGGCTTACGGAGATCCTGACAATATTTTGTTGGTTTACCATGTAAGCAACTTTTGTTGTTGATTCTTCGGTGTTGGATGTTTGGTGTTCATTCTCATGTTCTCCGCTTACCGTAGAAAATTGGGTGACAGCAGGCAGAGCAGAGGTATTAAGCTGAACAGCAAGCCGCCTATAATACTAACTGTTAATGAGCTTTTTCGTAATAAATCAGTGTGGCGCAGGCCGAGGCCCAGAGACTGCCAGAGGCTCCAGAAACCGTGGCTGACGTGCAGGGCCAGGGCGGTGAGGCTGATTAAATAATAGAAAGCGGTAAGGGGGCGGCTCAGATTATGACGTACCTGGGCCGCGATTCCCATTGGCTTTATGCCCCAGAAGCTCAGGAGATGAAAGAGAATAAACAGGAGAATTAACAGCCCGGTATAGGGCATGGTGCGGGAGCCCCAGGTACGGCCGCCGGCATTTTTACGGCATGAATAACGCTCCGGCCTGGCCCTGAGATTCTCATAATAGGAAATTAAGGCCAGGACTATATGGATGCTGAAAAAGGAGAGTAGAACTATCTCGAAAAGCAGCACCAGCACCGGCAGACTGTGGAGGCCAATGGCGTAGGAAATAAAGGCTTTCGCTCCCCAGAAGGCGGCGCTGTTGCCGAGGAGGTGGAGAAAAAGGAAAAAGCCTAAGAAGGCGCCGCTGACGGCCATGAGGGTCTTGCGGCCGATACTTGAGATAATAAACATTTCCTGTCTGTTCATGGAACGCTTACGTAGAGATCATTCCCCTTGTCGTCGCAGACGATAAAGGCTGGGAAATTGCGGACTGTAATCCGGCGTACCGCCTCCATTCCCAGCTCGGGGAAGGCTATAACCTCGACTTTGGTGATGCATTCTTTTGCCAGTACCGCGGCCGGGCCGCCAATGGAACCAAGATAAAAGCCGCCGTATCGTTTACAGGCGGCGCTTACCTCCGGCGCCCGGTTGCCTTTGGCTAACATAATCAGGGAACCGCCCGCGGCCTGGAATTCATCAATATAGATATCCATGCGGCCGGCGGTGGTTGGGCCGAAGCTGCCCGAGGCCATGCCTGCCGGGGTCTTGGCCGGGCCGGCGTAATAGACGGGATGATTTTTGAAATAGTCCGGCATGGTGCCGCCCTGGTCGATAATTTCTTTGATCCTGGCGTGGGCAATGTCACGGGCGACAATGAGAGTGCCGTTTAAATGGAGAAGGGTTCCTGTTGGCTGTCTGCTTAACTGGGCCAGAATCTCCGGCATCGGCCGTTCCAGGTTTATGGTCACCGCCTCCTTGGTTTTTGTGCGCAGCTTATCTTCGTAGGGGGTAAGATCTTTCTCCAGCTCTTCAAGAAATATTCCCTCGCCGGTAATTTTGGCCTTGATGTTGCGGTGGGCGCTGCAACTCACCCCCAGGCCGACCGGATTAGAGGCGGCGTGACGCGGCAGGCGGATGACCCTGGTATCATGGGCCAGATATTTGCCTCCGAACTGGGCCCCGATTCCTGATTCCCCGGCAATTCGCAACAGACGCCCCTCCCATTCCATATCCCGAAAGGCCCGGCCGTATTTATCGCCCGTTGTCGGTAAGTTATCGTAATAACCTGCCGAAGCCAGTTTTACCGCCTTTAAATTGGCCTCAGCCGAGGTTCCGCCGATTACCAGGGCGATATGATAGGGCGGACAGGCGGCCGTACCTAATTCGGGCAGCCGGCGGCGGCAGAAATCGCTGAGATTTGCCTCAGTTAACAGCGATTTGGTCTCCTGATAGAGAAAGGTCTTGTTGGCGGAACCACCGCCCTTGGCTAAAAACAGGAAATGGTACTCGCGGCCGGGCCGGGAATAAATGTCAATCTGGGCCGGGAGATTACACTGGGTATTGACCTCCTCAAACATGGAGAGCGGCGCCATTTGTGAATAGCGCAGATTCTCACGGGTATAGGTGTCGAAGATGCCGTGCGCCAGGTATTGCCGGTCATCGCAGTTTGTCCAGACCTGTTCCCCTTTATGAGCGTTGATAATGGCGGTGCCGGTATCCTGACAGCCGGGCAGAATGCCTTTTGCCGCTTCTCTGGCATTTTTAAGCAGAGTGGCGGCCACATAACGGTCATTGTCCGAGGCCGCCGGGTCGTCAATAATTGCGGCTAACTGGCGCAGATGGCTGCGGCGCAGGAAAAAGGATATATCCCGCAGGGCCTCACGGGCCAGGCGGCGCAGGGCTTCCGGTTCAACGGTCAGGATCTGGCGGCCGGCGGCCTCAATGGTCTCGACGTAATCATCGGTCAGGCAGCGATAGCTGGTTGTGTCGGGCCCTAACTGAAAGACGGGGGCGTAATGAAAAGCGCGGGATGGCATTTTTTTGATTATGGTGATTGGTTATTTCGTAAGCGCCTCATAAACTCACTCCTGCATACGATCATGGTGGTACCGCTGACATTATAATATTTCGGAATGTAGCGGTACGCTTAGGCTCGTATGTGAGTGTTTCAGGGCGTTTATGGAGCGCTTACGTTATTTATATTCGCTCTGGTTTAATAATTACGATAAAAGATGGTATAAAAACGGCTATGTACTTGTCAAGATAATTAAAAAGAATTATGTAAAAGATGGCTTTGTTAATTGTTAACTGTTTAAAATTTTATGAATGAAAAGAATATGTTGGCCAAAATGTTTGTTAGGCCGTGAGACTTCGGGAAAGGTTGTTGCTCTTTAAAATATAACAAGGTGAATTATACATGAAAGAAGCGCGTATTATTTTGGCTGATGATCACGTTCTGATCCGCCGGGGCCTGAAAAAAATTATTGACGGTGAAGAAAATCTGCGGGTGGTTGGTGAGGCTGCCGATGGGCTGGAATTAATCAGTCTGCTGGAAAATACTTCAGCCGATTTAGTTCTTCTTGATATCTCCATGCCTCATATGCGTGGTATTGAGGCCATTAAAGAGATAAGGGCGGTGAGACCCAGGATAAAGATTTTAATTCTTACCATGCACAGCAGTAAGGAGTTTTTGTGCAGCGCTATGCAGGAGGGAGCCAATGGCTATGCCCTGAAGGAAGATTCTGATGTTGAGCTCATAACCGCCATTAAACAATGCTTGAACGGCAGATGTTATATTTCACCTGTGCTGGCGGATAATTTTCTCCCCCACGAGCTGGAAAAATTGTGTGTTGGCGGCCGCCTGACCGGCAAACTGCTTACCAATCGGGAAAAGCAGGTAATTGTGCTGGTGGCGGAGGGTAATAAGAGTAAGGAAATTGCTGATGTCCTGCGGATCAGTATCCGTACCGTGGAACATCACCGGGCCAATATTATGCGTAAAATAGGGGCTAAAAACACGGCGGAGATGATTCGCTATGTTATTCAGCAGGGACTTATGCCGGCAGCGGAATAATGCGGGCGTAACATGACGGAATTAATTGATGAAAGGCCGACGGGCTGTATTCTTATCGGCGGCAAAAGCCGCCGGATGGGGTCTCCTAAACATCTTTTACCGGTTAAAAACGGCAGGAAATCGTGGTTAGAGCATATTGCCCTGATCTTAACCCCGTTCTGCCGTGAAATAGTGGTTGCCGGGGCCGGAGAGTTACCGTCTGGTAAGTGGCAGCGTGTAAAAGACGCCCCGGAATGTGCCGGGCCGTTGTCAGGTATTCTGGCGGTCAGCCGGTATCGCCCCACGGCCTCACTTTTAGTTTGCGCCTGTGATATGCCGGATATCTCAACAGCGGCCGTCAGCTGGCTGTTAGAGCAGCGCCGGGCCGGGGATCGGGCCTTGGTGCCGAAAACGGATTTCTATCAGCCTTTATTTGCCTTCTATGACCGGCGGATGGGGTCTGTTTTTGAGGCAATGTCTAAGGGCGGTAAGTTTAAACTAAGGTATATCTGCGGTATGGATAATGTTCGGATTGTTCACCCGCCGTCTCATTTGCGTTCAGCCTGGAATAATATCAATTATCCCCATGAAGTTTTCAAATCCCGCAGGTAAACCGGAAACATACCGGCACTGTTTGGCCAGGCCGGATAAACCAAAAAGGAAATAATGAATTGATGAAAAAGATATGTCTTGTTGTTTTAGTTGTTCTGCTGGCTGCCTGCTCAAAAAACAGTGATAATAACGCCGTCTCCAAAAGCGTTTCTCATCCCGCTTCGTCTGTCACTGCCCAGGCTCCTTTCCACAAGGTACTTACCCCGCGGCAGGTTATGCGGCTCATTGGTGAAACTCCGGATTTACTGATTGTTGATGTTCGTTCTCCACAGGAATTGAAAGAAGGTAAATTACAGAACTCGGTGTTGATTCCATTCTGGGATATCATGAGAGGTAATTACAACCTGCCTAAGAACAGAACGATTCTTCTTTACTGCGCCATAGGAGGACGCAGCTATGCGGCTATGCAGATTATGGCCAGGAAGGGGTATTCAAAATTATATAATTTGAAGGGCGGTATCGCCCAATGGAAAAAAGAAGGGCTGCCGGTAATCTATTGAGTCATTCAGCCCGCGGTTTGGGGTTTTCTCCGTAATTAACCGCGTTTGCACCGGTGATGGTGAAAACGCGGTTAATTGTTTAAGCAAAAAGTTTCCGGTTCAGGAATTTATTAATTTATTGCGCCTGCCGTGGTCTATTCCTCTTTAATGGCCTGGAGTGGTTCCATGTTCGCCAGGCGGATAACAGGGAGCAGCGCTCCGGTCAGGCAGACCAGTATGCCGACTCCCAATGCTTCGAGGCTGACTAAAATATTGCCTGGAGTTATGGCGGTGGTCGCGTGCAGCTCCTTGATGATATGGAAATCAGCGGCCAGAAAACTGATTAACTCATGCCCTACTACCACCCCTAACAGTCCGCCGAAGAAACTGATAATCAGGGCTTCTCCGAGGAACAGTTTGAATATGTGGCGGCGCTGGGCGCCAATGGCCCGCAAAATTCCCACCTCCCGCTGCCGTTCATTGGCCATGGCGGTAAAGGTTGACCAGGCTAATAAAATGGCCAGGACAGATGAAATAATAATCGTAATGGAAAATATACTGGTTATATCACTCAAGGTCTCCCGTACCGAAGCGCCCAGGGTACCCCTGGTCATAATGCCGGTGGTCGGGGCGATGGTCTGCAGCTTGTCGGCCATGTCATCGAGATCATAACCAGGTTTTATCTTGATAAAAATCAGGGAAATTTTGTTTTTGTTATATTTTCCCAGGGCCGCTGGTGAGACCAGGTCGAGATCCTCCTGGCGGATGAAAAGGGCGTGGTCTAAACCGGTGCCGCTTTTTTTGAGATGGGCTACCACCTTCACCGGGTTGCCGAAAAGGGTCGGGGTATCAATCAGACCTAAATATTCATAGACATAACTGCCGACATAGGCTTCACCCTTTTTGAGAGGCGGGGTATTCTCATTAAGCCAGGCCCGGACAATAAAATCTGTTTTCTGATCAATGGCTACCACCTGGCCGTCAACGATACTGCAGCAGCCCGAGGCCAGGGTCTTCAGGTAAATCTCGTAAGTAGCGGCCGCCACCCCCGGAACGTTTTTGACCTCATCGAATATTTTTTTATCCATGTAGAAGGTTTTTTCTTTACTTTCCAGAATAAACTCTTCGGCTTTGTCCATGGCCTCCACCGGTACCATGACAATATCCGCCCCGAGGCGTTTGTTAGCGGCCTCCAGATCATCATTGACCGCTTTATTAAAAAGACGGGCAAAGGTGAGGAGAGCCACCAGCATCCCCACAGCAAGGATCAGCACCAGGTTACGGAACAGTTTGCGGGAAACCCCCTTAAAGGCTATACGGGCAATGGAAATTTTAATTTGTTTCGGCATTTGTCTGCTCATAGAAGAATGTTAGCTACGTAGAGTGTTGTTTATGGGGCTCTTGCATTACGGGGCCATCAGGAATTGAGATAAAAAAAAGTCCGCCTACGGCATTCTGCCATCTGCGGACTTTTTTATACTGAGGAATCATTTACGGATGATTCCTCAGAAAGTGGAAAATCAGATTTTCCAGTTGGCGTCAATCCCGCATAATACGGCGTGCTGATCAACACCCTCTTCATTGTGACAGGGCAGGCATACAGAGGTAGCTTTGCCGATAAACTTTCTGGCCTTTACATCATAAAGTTTCAACTGGCCGTCCATGAGATAATCATTGGGACCTAACTGCCCTTTGGGAGCAACCTCAGTGGTACAGCTGGGATTTTTCATGCTGATCTTCTGGGCGTTACCGCTTTCCAGAGTCTTGGTTCTGGAGGTGGCGATAATGTATTTGCTGTCCGGGGTAAAGATATCATCATGATTTTCTTCCAGTTTGCCCATCATCGCGACATCCAGAACCTTTAGGGTGTGGGCATCGATGAGATACATGCGGTCAGCGCCGGAATTGGCAATGTAATTACCGTCGGGAGAGAAATACTGGCGGAAACTCATGGTCTTGCCGGGGGCGCCGGGGGCGATTCCATGGGCCAGAACCTTGACCTTGCCATGATTTACCAGGGCATCCATATCAAGCAGGAACATATCCATCTTGCCAATGGGGGCGCCCTGAGGTTTAGCGGCCTCGTTAATGGTAATGAGAAGCTCCTTCATGTCAGGTGAGTTGGTGCCGTGGTAGAAAAGGTAAGGCTTATGGATATCAGCGGCAGTGCCCTCAAGGAATACCCGGCGGACATGCTTGAGGTCTGATTTTCTGAAGACATCAATATAGGCCTTGTTGGTCATGGTTATGGGGATATAATATTTGTCGGTCTGGGCTGAGGCGCAGTACATATGGTGGGTGTGAGTGGCCTGAGCCGGAACGGAGACATTTACATCTTCCAGCACCTTGCCGGTGAGGAGATTGGTTTTGCCGACATGGGGCATGCCGGTGGCGGGGTCGATATGGTAGGTGGACCAGAACATGACATTGCGGTTCATATTGTCAATTCTGGCATCATGGGTGGGATGAGAATCAGAGTCACCGATAACAACCCTGGTTAATTTATGGAGCTGCAGAGGGGCCGGTAAAGTCGGGTCAATGGTCATCTCCGCCTTGGCGAAGTGACCGCCCATGCCGGCCACGTAGAAAGTAGTGGTATAAACTTTTTGAGCCTGGCTCGTGGTCCCAAAGCCGACCAGCCCCAGGGCCATTGCTCCAATGAGCGCATTTTTTAATACATTTTTTTTCACAATCTTCATGTCTCCCTCCTGAATAAAGTTATCACCAAATGGTGATTAATTATCGGGGCTCTAATAAACCGGCTCTCTTGTTTCCTGATATATTAGAGCCCCATCTCTCTCTCAAAGGTTTGGTAAAAAGATGTTGCGGCGGCCGTTAATCTGTATTAAATAATTATTTTTATTCCCCTCTTCTTACCTCGCCTTTACTCCTTGTTCATGCCTCTTATTATTTAGACAATCCCAAATTAATTGTTGACATACTACCACTGCGTGGCATAATTACAAGAAAAAAATGTAACTAATCCCAGTATGATGTCTAAAAAAATAAGTAACTATTCAGCTATACCCCAGGTTCGTCCGTTTCGTCCTCCTCACGTACAGGAAGTACAGACTCGGAGGCCGAAATGAACGAACCTGGAGCACATCTGAACAGTTATAGTTACGAGTTGAGGGTAATTTACAGCCCTCGCTGAATAGTTACAAAAATAAACCACCGGAGTGTATCTGTTCTGAAAAGCGCATACTTCAGGATGAGGTGTTGCTGAACGGTTACAGAAAAATTAAAAAGAAGGGGGCTGAATGCTTATTGAATGTAAGCGCATTACCAAAACTTATCGCAGCGATAATAAACTGTTGAAAGCGGTGGATGGGGCATCGTTTACAGCGGATAAGGGAGATTTTGTGGTAATTCTGGGCCATTCCGGTTCAGGTAAAACTACTCTTTTAAGCCTTGTCGGTGGCTTGACCCGGCCGGATGAGGGGGAGGTGCTGATTCATAATATCTCAAACTGGCAGCAGTCGGATCAGGCCCTTTCTGTCATGAGAAACAAGACCATTGGCTTTATTTTCCAGTTCGCGAGTCTCATTCCCTCTCTGAATGTTCTGGAAAATATGGCTCTGCCCCTGTGTTTCGGGCATCATCAGCATGACAGTACGGCTCTGGCCTATAAACTTCTCGAAGAAATCGGCCTGGCGGATAAGGCGAAGGCCTTTCCCGGCCAGCTTTCCGGCGGCCAGCAGCGTCGGGTATCTATTGCCCGGGCCTTTATGAACAAGCCGGAAATTATTTTAGCCGATGAACCCACCGGCGATCTGGATGAGGATACTGAAAATGATATTCTGGCCATGTTCAGGAGATATAATGACCAGGGCTGTACCTTTCTCGTGGTAACCCATAATAATGAACTGGGCGCCTCGCAGAATAATCCCCGCACCCTGCGTATGCGCCAGGGGGTTCTGCATGTTTAATTCAGCTGGATTTAAGTCCCCTTTTGGCAGGATGTTCATCCTTGCCGGCCTGATTCTGATATTGCTCACCTCCTGCTCCGGGAACGATCATCAAAAACTGCATATAGGCGATGTGGCACCGCCCTTCACGGCTCTTGATCTGCAAGGGCGGAAGATCATCCTTAACGCTTATACAGGCAAGCCGGTGGTCTTACGATTCTTTTATCCAAACTGCCGCTATTGCCGGGCTGATACTGCGGTGTTTAACCAATATTACCGGGAATTTAAAGATCAGGGCCTGCTGATTGTCTATCTCGATACCGCCGCGAAGGGTGAAGATCTGCAAAAATTTGTCGATGATTTAAAGATAAAATTTCCGGTGATCTCGGATGCCAGGAAGGAGGTTGCCGATAAATACCGGGTTAATCTTGTCCCTCAGACCATTGTCCTGAGTCCGCAGCACCGGATTATTGCCGCTATTTTAGGCGGGGTCAGCAGGGAGCAGCTGGATTCGCTTCTCGGTAAGTTTCTGGTGAAAAAGCCCATTACCCGTAATTGAAATCAGGAGTAAATCAATGAAACAAAATGGTTGTGTGAGCATAAACAGAGTAACTGATCTGGGAATCATGGCGGTTTTAGCCATAGTATTTATTTTAGCCGCGGCCAGTCCGGCTCCGGCCGCTTCGGAACCAGGGGTCAATAAGAATACCAGGTGCGCGGTTTGCGGGATGTTTGTAGCCCGCTATCCGAACTGGATAGCCAAGATTGTCTTAAAAAATGGTAAAACCGAATATTTTGACGGCCCCAAGGATATGCTGGCCTATTATTTTTCACCGGCCAAATACGGCGGTACCAGCCTCGCTGATTTCAAGGCGGTTATGGTGCAGGATTATTATACCCTGCACTGGCTTGATGCCAGAAAGGCCTTTTTTGTGGTTGGCAGTGATGTCCACGGCCCCATGGGAAAAGAGTTTATTCCCTTTGCCTCTGAGGCGGCGGCTAAGTCTTTTGCCGGGGATCACAAGGCCCATATGATAATGAAATTTGACCAGATCACCATGGCTCAGGATGAGGCCATGCGCGGCGGTCAGATGATGAAGATGAAATAGCATGCGTCCAGCGCGGCTTTTTTTTTATATAGTCGGGATGCTGCTGGTTGTTGATCTGCTTATGTATGCCTGGAACGTTCATAATGAGCGAATCGCGGCAGACGGCCGCGGGACGGCGGCAATAGTCACCGCCGCTCTCGGCCTCACCGATCTCTGCGTTGCCACCGAGGCCAGATATACCCGCCATCCGGCTCTGGCTGACGGGGTGGTACCTTTCATGGATTATCCCGGCGAAATCGAGCATTTCCCCACCGGTTCGTTTTGGGCGCCGCCTGTTAAGACCGGCCGGCTCCGGCCGCCCCGGAAATTATAGGCGGTATCTGAATGTCATTTGCCAAACAGCTCAATATTCTTGATTACGCCCTTCAGGGCCTTTGGCGCCGGCGCCTGAAGACCGGTGGAATTGTTGTTATATTTTCGGCGGTTATTTTTTTAGCCGCCTCCTTTCAGTTCACCATCAAGGCCTTAAATAACCTCGTTGATCAGGATTTACGGGCGACCCCCGAAATTGTCATTCAGAAGATGACCGCCGGGCGCCAGGAGTCTATCCCCTTGGATTATATCAGGAAATTAAAGGGGATCTGGGGCATTCGCCGGGTGGTTCCCCGAATATGGGGCTATTATTTTGATGCCACCACCAAGGCCAATTATACGGTTATCGGTTTAGATTACAGCAAGATGCCAATGGGGGATCTTCTGGATAAGGCCTTAATCAGGGGTGGTCATCTGCCCGGCCCCGGTGAGGCCCTTGTCGGCACCGGGGTTAAAGGGGTTCTGCGTCTGCCCGATAAGGGGGCCATGCTCTCTTTGTTCCGGCCGGATTACACGCTGAAGGCTCTTAAAGTGGTGGGAGAGTTTGTGCCCAGCACCGATATTCTCACTACGGATACGATTTTGATGAACCTGGCCGACAGCCGTGATTTATTCGGAATCAAGCCGGGTCTGGTAACGGATCTCTGTGTTTACGTGGCTAATCCCAGGGAGGTAACCACCATCGCCCGCAAGATAGCCGCCAGGCTGCCCGACACCAGGGTGGTGCCCAGGAGCCAGATCAAAGAGACCTATCGCGAGGTCTTTGGCTGGCGGGGTGGTTTTGCCTCTATCTGTCTGCTGACTGCTATTGCCGCCTTTATTATATTTGCCTGGGACAAGGCCTCGGGGATGAACCCTGACGAGAAAAGGGAGGTAGCCATTCTCAAGGTTATCGGCTGGCAGACTGCCGATATTCTGGGACTGCGCTTCTATGAGGGCTTCATTGTCTCCTTTGTCTCTTTTCTGCTTGGTTGTACCCTGGCTTATGCCCATGTCGCCTTCATGGGGGCCGGGCTGTTTCGTCCCATTCTTACCGGCTGGTCGGTTATTCATCCCCGGATGATGCTGCGGCCGGCTCTGGAATTTAGTGATATTCTGCTGATTTTCGCGCTGGTTGTGCCGCCTTATATGGCCGCTACCATTGTTCCGGCCTGGCGTTCCGCCATTATTCCGCCGGATGCCGCGGTGAACTGACATGCCATTGATTGAACTGAAAGATGTCTGTAAGACATATAACCGGAACCTGCCCAACGAAGTTGTGGCCCTGCGTGATATAAATCTCGATATTGCCGCGGGCGCCATGGTCTGCCTGCAGGGGGCAAGCGGGTCGGGTAAAAGCACCCTGCTTTCCATTATCGGCTGTATATTTCCGCCCAGCAGCGGCCGGGCCGCCATTGCCGGGCGGCCGCTGTCCAGGCTGCCGGATCGTTTTATGACCATTCACCGGCGGCGGAATATCGGTTTTATCTTCCAGCAGTTTAATATCCTGCCCGATTTAACTGTTTTAGAGAATGTGGGGCTGCCGCTCATGCCTCTCGGGGTGCCGCCGGCAGAGCGCCGGAAGAGGGCCATGGCCCTTCTGGAGATGCTGGAGATGGGGCATCGGGCCGGCTTTCCGGCCCGGCAGATATCCGGCGGCCAGTTACAGCGGGTGGCCATTGCCAGGGCGCTGATTAATGATCCGCCGATTATTCTGGCCGACGAACCCACGGCCCATCTGGATCGGGAGTTGAGCCTGGGATTTATGAAAATCATGGATGATTTGCGCCAGGCCGGGAAGACCATTATTTTAGCCTCTCACGACCATTTAATTACCGAGCATCCGGCCGTGGAGCGTATCATCGGCATAGAGGACGGCCGGATTCATGCTGCTTAATCCCTGGAGCATAGCCCTCTGTCTGATAAGTCTATTGGCTCTATGTCTCATTGCCGCGGCCGGACGCACCGCCATTAATGTTCTCCGCTTTTGGGACCCGGCCTCTGATTCCAACCGCCAGATTCGTCTGGAGAACGAGACCTGGCTGGCTTCCACCCTGGTGCAGAATGCCATGGGCCTGCAGGTGGTATCCCTGATCCTCTTTACCCTGGCGGCTGATAAATTCAGCGCTGTGATAAATGGCGCCATGTGTGCCACCGGCTCGCTGCTGGCCAATAAATATGGGATGCCGGCCCTTTATATTAAACTGGCGGGCGTTTTTCTTTACGGTTTTTGGATTGTCCTCCATAAACTGGATATCAGCCGGGAGGATTATCCGCTTTTGCGGCTGAAATTTATCTATCTTCTTGTTCTTCTGCCTTTCCTGCTGGGCGACATAACGGTTCAGACCCTTTATCTTGTAAATCTGCATCCCAATATTATTACCTCCTGCTGCGCAGTGGTTTACAGTTCCGGTCAGGGCGGCGGGATGAATCTGTTAGGCAGCCTGAACGGCGGCAGTCTGCTGATTATGTTTTACGCTGCCGCTCTGCTGCTTTACGGGCTGGGGGTTGTCAGCCTGAAATGGCCGTTAAGGTCAATTATGCTGGCTGATGGCCTGCTATGGCTTTTATTTCTCTGGCTGGCCCTGGTTTCCATTACTGTTGTTTTTTCGTCTTATGTCTATGCCATGCCATATCATCACTGCCCTTTCTGTATATTGAAACCTCAGTATTATTATATTGGCTATCTCATCTATCTCACCCTTTTTCCGGCCGTATTCTTTGGACTGACGGTTCCGGCAGTTGAGCCCTTTCGGCACCGAGCTGGACTTGGAACAGTAGTTGCCGCCTTTCAGCGCCGGGCCGGTTGGGCCTCTCTTCTTTTCCTTACTCTTTTTATTATTACGGTTTCATGGCATTATGTTCTCTATAAAATACTCGGTGGACAAACATAGCTAAATTGCCGCTTGACAGGATACAACCTGTTCTGCATACAATAGAAGATGAGTAAGCGCTCCATGAACACCACCCTGCACACGTTGACCGGCCGCAATATACAGGGGGTATGATTGCACCCGGTCAACGTGCACATGGCGGCGTCCCTGAATCGCTTACAGTTTGGGGGTGTTGCAAATGTCAAGGTCTGGTTCGTTTGTCGCTTACGAAGATGATTGATAAAACAGTTAACCCTTCCCCCGGTAATAAGATATGTCTCAAAAAATTCGCGTACTGACCCTTATATTTTTCTGTGGCCTGCTTACTGCCTGCCAGACTCATTTCGCCTCTTCCCGTCATCCGGCTCTGCCTGCTGTTGATAAAGATGTAATAAATCTTGCTGAACGTCTTACCGACGGCCGTCATGTGCAAAAGGTGGATAATCTCATTTTCATGCTTGATGATTCCGACAGCCTTCTGCATCGTAAAAAAGGGGTGTTGAGGCGTGATCTCGCTCTGGCTCTGCTTGACCGGCTGGAACTTACCATCCCTAAGAATATTCACCTTGCCCAGGGATTAAGGGTGTTTGGCCCTAACGCCAGTGGATATGATTTTAAGAATACCCTGGTATATGGCATGGCGCAGGGTAATAAAAAGGGACTTAGAAAACTGATTATTAATAATACCCCGGCGGATTCCATGTTTAATCCCCTGGCTCAGGCCCTGGAAGCGGAATATCTGGAGATGAAGCTGGTGAAGGGCCGTACCGCCATTATTGTAATCAGTGACTTTTCATCCCCCTACAGACAGGCTCTGCTTGATACGGCGGATATGATGGATGAATATTATAAGGGCCGCATAAAGGTTTATCCTGTATTAATCGGCTCTGAACCGGCAGCCTTCAAATTAGCCTCAATGCTGCCGGAAAGGGTGGGCGGCGGGTTCACTGTCCGGGCCGCGAGGCTTAATAACTCAGCCGCTATCAGCGATTTTATGGAGAATGTTCTTTTTGATATAAACAGTCCGCCGCCGGTTATTTCTGAAAGCGGCAAGACCATGCCGCCCAAGGCTCCAGCAATTAAACATAGTCCCCCCCTGTCATATAAAAAATTACAGCATGACAAGGTGCTGCGGGTACACCTGCGGACTCTGTTTGATTTTGATAAGGCGGTTATCAAACCTCAGTATCAGAGACGTCTCGAAGAGGTTGTTCACTTTATGAAAAAATATCCAGATACCACCACAATTCTGGAGGGCTATACCTGTTCAATCGGCACTGAGGCCTATAATCTGCGCCTCTCTAAGCGGCGGGCTCTGGCTGTTAAGGATTATCTGGTCAAACGGGGGGTGGCGGCCGGACGTCTTGGAATAAAGGCCTATGGTGAATCTCATCCCATCGCCGATAACAGTACTCTTGCCGGGCGGATCAAAAATCGCCGGGTGGTGGCGGTCATTACTACCAGGGTGAGTGAGGAATAAGGTTATAGATGCTAATTAGGTAACTCCTGAATACAGCGAATGAATACATCTGTTTTAATATGGGGCGTGATATTCAGCTCAATCGGTTTTGGTTTTTTTGTTTATGGAAAAAAACAAAAGGCCGTTATCCCGCTTATCAGCGGTACGGGGTTAATGGTCTGCCCATATTTTATCTCAAATCTTTATATTCTTATCTTGTCTGGCGTTGTTCTGCTTGCCTTGCCGTATTTTGTTAAAATATGATGGCCTCGTAATTAACATGCTTGTCATGAAATTAACAGTCCAACGTATTGTACCCGGAATTGCGAATTAACTCCTTTTCGATTTATAAAAAGCATTATATGTGGATTTATGCTTTACTCTGCTGAAATTATTGGACTTCGCTAAGAGCGCAGGGTCGCTTTTAAACGGTCTGGATTTGAAAAAAGGTCGAGCGCGTCATGGATATTTCGACAAAGAACATCCGCATTCATGATGGTCTCCGCCGCGGCACCCTCCCGGTGGATAACGGCGATCCCCAAGGCGGAGTGTTTCAGCATAAGACTGTCATTTCTGCCGTTGCCTATGCTTGCAACGCGCGAGCTGCCGATTTTTTCTATGTATTTCTTTTTCCCTGTTATCTGATCGGCCTGTCTCATAATTTCAAGTTTACATGGAACGCTTTTTAATTGTGACGCAGCCAGACCGAAAGTGTCCGCGGTGATAATATGCAGTGTCATCCGGGTAGACAATAGGGTTAATATATCACCCACATCTTTAATCAGAATCCCATCTTCGGCAAGGGTACCATTATAATCCATTACCAGATCTTCAATGGCAAGAGTACCAAAGCCCGGTATGTCTAAGGCAAACATATTTGCGTCCTCCCTGGAATTTTTCTTATAATATAGCGGCTTTTAAAAATAAATCCACATTAACTGTTCAGATGCGCGTTTGCCTGATTCGTCCAGGTGTGTTTCCTCTGGCAGTTCCCTGGCAGGGGCGCTTAAAAGAAAAAACTCAAGCCGAAGGCCAGGGCTGTGGTTCTGATTAAAAGATGTCCATACCAATTTACTTGACATAAAACTCCCATAAATATAGCCTGGAATAATGACCGGGTATGAGAGGATAACGTGGCTGTATGAAAAGCTGAAGGCAGAGCGTTACCCGTGCCGCACCGATTTCATGGCCTGTTTTGAAGTTTCTGGAAGCACGTTTAAACGGGATATCTCCTTTCTGCGTGATCGTCTTTTTGCCCCAATCAACTATAATCACGAGCGTGGCGGCTATTATCTTACCGATCAAAGATTCGAACTTCCCGCCTTTTGGTTTGATCACCGCCAGTTATTGGTTATAGCCGCCGTCTGTCGTCAACTTGAGCAATTATCCCATTCCCCTCAGATGGCCGTTCTCCGGACGCGTATCCTTGATATGCTCACCCTGCGCGGCGGCCGCCGTCTTGATATATTTTCCTTTGAGAATGCTCCCTGTGTAACCTGCGATAATGAAAATTTTGATTTGCTCAGCCGGGCAATGATCATGGAACGACCGGTTTGCATTGTCTATCGGGATGGACGATCAGGCATTGTTACCGAGCGTCAGGTGGAACCGTACCGGCTGCATAATTACGAGGGCGGCTGGTATTTAATCGGTTTCTGCCGTCTGCGTGGAGAGGCACGTAATTTTCAGCTTGGCCGTATCCTTGAATTGACGATTCTGGATGAAGAAATGGGGAGCCGCCGCTTTGATATTGATGAATATATTAACGGAGCCTTTGGGATTTTCAAGGGGACGGAATTAACGGAGGCGGTTCTCCGGTTCAGACCGGCGGTGAAGAATTTTGTCCATAAGTTGTCCTGGCATCCCGGACAAAAGGTTGTGGAAGAGGCGGACGGTAGTGTTTCTTTTACCCTGCCGGTGGCTGATTTCACTGAAATCCGGATGAAAATTCTGCAATATGGCCATAACGTGGAAGTGATTTCCCCGCCGGAACTGCGCCGTCAGGTAGCGGAGGAGGCGGCGGCCATGGCGGTTATATATGAAAAAGAAAAAAAATGAAAAAAACAGGGGGAGGGTCGCTATATGAGCCAGGGGGTGTGGTAGAGTGACGGCATGAAGGCAAATAATTCATATAAAATCAAAGCGGGCAATTACGTTGCCGTTGATGTTGAAACTACCGGATTATCTCCCAGATACGGGGCCAGGGTTATTGAAATTGCCGCCGTTGTCCTGCAGCATAACAGCCCGGCAGTTGAATTTCAGAGCCTTGTTGATCCGGGGGTGCCGGTACCGGCGGTGGTTCAGCGGATCAATAATATAACAGATGCCGTGCTTCAAGGGCAGCCGAAGCCGGAGGATGTATTCACTCAGCTTCGGGAATTTATTGGTACTAATACCCTGATTGCTCATAACGCCGTATTTGATATGGGTTTTCTGCGAGCTGAATTTAGTCGTCAGGGGCATGAAATGAGCAATCCCAGCGTGTGTACTCTGCAAATGAGCCGCAATCTTCTTCCCGGTCTGCCGGACTATAAACTGGCAACAGTGTATCGTCATCTCTTTGGTGAACTGCCGCAAGAGCCGCGGCACCGGGCCTTAACCGATGCCAGAATGGCGGGGCGTATCTGGCTGGAATTGATGAAATGATGAATTGAACATGATGGGGATTTTCGCTTAACAGTTACGGGAGAATATTGAATGCGTGATCTATCACCGTCGGATTTAAAGACAATTTTGCACTCCAAACGGGCTAATATGTATTATCTGGAACATTGCCGGGTTATGCAGAAGGATGGTCGGGTTTTATATCTCACCGAAGCCAAAAAGGAAAACAGCTATTTTAATATCCCCATCGCCAACACCACGGTAATACTAATGGGCAGTGGTACCTCAATCACCCAGGCCGCTGTGCGGATGCTGGCCCAGGCCGGCGTGCTGATCGGTTTTTGCGGCGGTGGCGGTACACCGTTATATATGGGAAATGAAATAGAATGGCTGACCCCGCAGAGTGAATATCGCCCCACGGAATATCTACAGGGCTGGCTGTCTTTCTGGTTTGATGATGAGAGGCGTTTACAGGTTGCCAAAGAATTACAGCATGCCCGTATTGATTATTTGCGGAAAGTATGGGGTAAGGATCGTGAATTGAAGATTGCGGGTTTTGATATTGACGATCCCGCTATTACTGATGCCCTGAACCTGCATTACGGGCAGATAACCTCCGCCTCGAACACGTCATATCTCTTAACCGCCGAAGCAAAACTGACTAAATTCCTTTATAAATTTGCCGCCCGTCAAAGCCATATGGCAAATTTTGTCCGTGAGCGGGAAAGCACTGACCAGGCCAACAGCTTTTTGAATCACGGTAATTATCTTGCTTATGGCTTTGCGGCCAGCGCACTTTGGGTCTTGGGTATCCCCCACGGCTTTGCTGTTATGCACGGGAAAACCAGACGCGGCGCCCTGGTTTTTGACGTGGCGGATCTGATTAAAGACGCCATTGTTCTGCCCTGGGCGTTTATCTGCGCCACAGAAAATGCCACTGAGCAGGAATTCCGCCAGCAATGCCTGCAATCGTTCACCGATCATAAAGCTCTGGATGCCATGTTTAATCAAATCAAAAATCTGGCTATGCAAGAAAGGGAGGAGTTGAAGTGAAAACGGATATGACTTTGTTTGAAGAGTATCAGATTCGCCGTATTTACGATGAAGACGCTGAAATATGGTGGTTTTCGGTAATTGATATTGTCCAATCTATCCCAGCCCCTAAGACAGAGCCAATTAAACTTTGGCTGGCCAGAGTGGGAGATGAGCGTATGCAGGGGATGGCAGACCCGGCCCCAAAAAGGTGATTTGAGATGATGGTAACTCTCATCTCGCAATGCGAGAAAAACGCCCTCAAAAAGACCCGCCGGGTGTTGGATGCCTTTGCCGACCGCATTGGCGACAACACCTGGCAGACGGTCATCACCCTGGAAGGCCTGAAAACAGTTAAAAAAATGTTGCGCAAGACCGCCACTAAAAGCACCGCCGTTTCCTGCCATTGGATCAGAAGCCGCTCCCGAAGCCAGCTTTTATGGGTGGTGGGGAATAAAAGTAAATTCGATGAACGGGGTGTGGTGCCGGTGAACAGGACGGAAAAGGAGATCGGAAAATATACGGACAACTATCAATGGAGCATGATATCAGTCGTTAAAAATGCTGTGGCTATTGCCGGAATGTTCCATGATTTTGGGAAGGCAACTGTTTTATTTCAGAAGAAAATTGACCCTAAACAGAAAACTGAAAAATTCGAGCCATATAGACATGAATGGATATCTCTCAGATTATTTCAAAGATTTGTAGGCGACAAAACCGACAATGAATGGCTTGGGACACTTAGCCAAATAGAACATGATCAAATTGCAGAATGTTTCAATGATGGCTTAGATGGAAGTGTAGTTGATAGTCACCCACTAAAATATCCAAGGAGTCCATTCGCCAAGTTAGTCGCCTGGTTGATTCTAACACATCATAAGTTACCGCTTTATCCAAATTGGAAAGAAAGCTCACCGCCGGAACTAAACAAGGCTTTAGAATGGTTGGACAGAAATTTTGATGCAATTTGGAACTCTCATAATTGTAAAGATGCTGATCAAAAAGACAGGCTGGCAGAAAATTGGAATTTTGAAAAAATTCTCCCATATAAAAGTATGCACTGGCGTTCCCAAGCTTGTCTAATTGCATCAGAGGCCAGGGCCGAATTAAAATCTCAGCAGTATCAGGAAACTGACTGGGTAAATCATCATATTTTTACGGCGCATGTTTCACGGCTTTGTCTAATGTTGGCGGATCATTACTATTCATCGCTGGAAAAAGTAACAGAAAAATGGCGTAGTCCAAATTATACAGTTTGGGCGAATACTGATAAAACTAAAGGTTTTAAACAACAACTCGATGAACATTTGATAGGGGTAGCATACTATGCGCAAAGGATAGCTCAATCCTTGCCCAGGCTAAACGCAACTCTTGATTTGCTGGATAATAATGACGTCCTTGAAGGCAATGTGGAACGGCAACACAAAGAGTCTTTTGGGTGGCAGGATGATGCCAGAAAGTGCAGTGAAAAGTTGGCTGAATCTACTGTTACGAAAGGATTTTTCGGAATTAATATGGCCTCAACCGGCAAGGGAAAAACGCTGGCTAATGCGAAAATCATGTATACAATTGGGAGTGGAACAGGCAGGAAAAGGTTCTGTGTGGCCTTGGGTTTACGGACTCTGACACTACAAACAGGCAGGGAGTATCGCAAAGAACTTAAACTTAACGAAGAGGAGCTGGCAATAGCTGTTGGTGGCACTGCTGTTAAGCAGTTGTTTGAAAACCAACAGAACCAGCATGATATCGAAGAATATGGCAAAACTGGCAGTGAATCAGAGGATGGGCTTTTTGATTCTGACCTAACATTGGACTACAAAGGAAGCCCTGCTAAACACAGTCTTTCTGAATGGACAAAGCAGGAAAAAAATCTCAATAAGCTGATTAATGCCCCTGTACTTGTTTGCACTATTGATCATTTGATACCGGCAGCTGAGGGAACCAAAGGCGGAAAGCAGATTGCCCCAATGTTGCGCTTGTTAACTTCTGATCTTGTGTTGGATGAGCCGGATGATTTCGGACTGGAAGATTTGCCGGCGTTATGCCGTTTAGTGCATTGGGCGGGACTGTTGGGAGGGCGGGTTTTACTGTCCACGGCGACTATGCCCCCAGCATTATCCTATGCTCTTTTTCTGGCTTACAAAGATGGCTGGAAGGAATATGCCAAAGCCAATATTGCTGATTGGCAGAGGGAGATTTCCTGTGCCTGGTTTGATGAGTTTAATAGTGCATCAGGAAAATATAGTGACCTTACACAATTCAAGTCAGCACATGAAAAATTTGTCAAAAAACGTATAAAGGATCTCAACGCAAATGTAACCGCTAAGCAAAAAGGAGAAATAATTCCTGTTCAGCAGGGGGCGGGAGCCATAAGCAGCATAGCCCAAACCATCCAGGAACAAATTATAAAACTGCACCAATATCATCACCTAAGCGATAACGATAAAAATGTCTCTATTGGCCTTGTTCGTATTGCAAACATTAAGCCCTTGGTAGCTGTCGCAATTGACTTGATGCAAAAAGACATTACCAGCGGTGATACCTGTATTCATTATTGTGTTTATCATAGCCGTTATCCATTGGCGATTCGTTCACGTCTTGAAAATAAACTGGATAGAATTCTTAAACGACACAAACCGGAAGCTCTTTGGCAACAACCGGAAATAGAAGTAAAAATAAATGATAGCCATCAACAAAACCACATATTTGTAGTGCTTGCCTCGCCGGTTGCTGAAGTTGGTCGTGACCATGATTATGACTGGGCAATTGTCGAGCCCAGTTCCATGCGTTCAATTATCCAGTTGGCCGGAAGGGTTCTCAGACATAGGGCCATTGTCCCACGCGAACCAAATATTGTGCTGTTGAATAAAAACTACAGAGCTTTATCTGGTGAACCAAGGTGTTTTGAAAAGCCGGGGTTCGAAATTAAAGGACTGAAGGGTGAGAATCACGACTTAAGAGACATACTACCCAGAGATTTATATGAGAATATTAATGCCATTCCAAGAATTACGGTTCCTGACGAATGTGATCTGACCAATTTAACATCATGGGGCAATTTGGTTGAATTGGAACATAAAGCACTCACCCGGCAATTATTTAAAGGGGAAAAACCGGCAAATATTTGGTGGAAAAATGATCCGCAGCAGGATCGTCCTCTGTGGTGTGGTGAAGTGCAGAGACAGCAGCGTTTTCGGAAATCTCCAAGAGATGAGGCGTTTTATCTATGGATTATTGATGAATATAGAGCGGCAGAATGGAAGTGGAAAAATGAAAGTGTAAACCCTGCAAAATTTGGTGAACTGTCAGGTATATCAATAGAAAAGTTCAAATTAAATAGCTATGGCATTGGCAATGACTTTTGGTTTGATCTTGATGCGAAAACAATTTATGCGCAATTAGCTACGGAATTAAATATTTCTACGTTAGAAGAAGTTAGTCGTCAATTTGGCGAGGTGCGTTTGGTTGAATATGAAAAAAGCCCTCAAGAATACAAGTATCATCCTAATTTGGGATTATTTCAGGAAATAGGAGAAACGTATGAGTGATAAGGAAGAGAGTAATAACTTTGAAACTTGGGAAGAAGTAATCAATGACTTTCTACAAAGAAAATTTGAGGCAGAAGAGGAAAAATATTTAAAAGAAGTAATTAAGGTGGTTGCGAAACAATATGGCAATCAGAAATTCTACAACAATCATGAAATAGAAAAGTTCTTTGACCCCAAGAAAAATAAAAAAACGGAGTTTCAATCGTCTATCGAGTTTCAGCGTCTCAAGTTTAAGCATCTGTTCGATTTTAGCGAAAGGCCAGAAGGACTAAATCTGGTTATGCTTGAAGATAATTATTTACAGCGTTGTAATAAATTGGCGGAGAAGTACGAGCCACATGCTTGGATTGCCAAAGCTTCTCATGACGCATCAAATGTGAGTTTTGCAACTCATGTTAGCAAGCTGACACATTCTAAAATTGACACTCCATCGTTTTGTGACCAAGTTTCATCGCAGAAAAGAGGAATACTGGCTACAACAAATTTGAAAAAATTAATAATTGACGGCGCAGTTTCAGGAAATCAATTTGCACCTGTGTTCCAGTTTTTGCAATTAGAGCTCGAAGGAAACAAACTGGTATCGGTGTTTGACGATGAATCTAATACTATCCTTCAAGGTTTTACGGAGACACCAGAAGAGTTGAGATCATGGAATGTAGGTTTCAAACAGGCGTTGACTGATAGCAATGTAAGTACTCACTTTTTAGCGAAGCAGGTTTATTTCCCTGTAACACAAAAATCTCCCCTGTTGTTAGAATCTTATCACTTGCTTTGCAATGTGAAATCATCCTCACTGGCCCATGCGATTTTTGAGAAGTTGCGTGATACTGATCAAAAAAAGATTAAAAAAAGTTTAGAGAAAAATAAATATAACATATTGCCTAAAACTTCTTTTGTAGGAAAAGCCTCTCTAAAGGTAACAGCCTCAAACCCAAGTAA
>JBMERE010000018.1:0-35240 GCA_048820955.1 Desulfobacterota bacterium M19
CTGCCGCGGTTGCCGGAGTCAGGCCGTGGAAGGGAGCACCGTTGCTTGTCCCGTCATGACAAGTCTCGCAGTTAACCGCTGTACCGGCTCTGCCGCTGGCAATGGTATTCACTACCGCACTTTTTGTTGATTTATGGCAGGTGATACAGTCTGGATGCAGACCGATCCGTTTTGCCGCCGTATCAATGTCATGACAGCTGGCGCAGTTGGGGTCGCTGTTGAACATATTGTGTAATGAGGCTGGATTACGATGGTTGGGAAAGAAGGCGCCATGGCAGGTGGTACAATCTCCGCCGCCAGCCGGCATCGCTACAACATAACCATTTGGCGTGGGTACTGTTACCAGGCCGACAATATTAGTCGTGGTATTGATTACATGGCAGGTTGTACAGGCGTTATGTACTTTTGGGTCGGTTGTACTTACCGGTACATTGTCGATTCCACCGGCAGTAGCGGTGTGACAGGTAATACAGAAAGTGGTTCCCGCTACCAGAGTTGTATGATTTCCGGCATGACCAGTAGTGGTGTTATGACATGTAGTGCAGGCACCGCTTACTGCCGGCGGGGTATTGTGATGAATCCATGGTTTTGGGTATGTCGTACTTGGATGGCAGGTAAGACAGGTCGCAGTTCTGAAATCAGACAGGGCCGCACCTAATTGGGCGTTGCCGTCTCCGCCTGCACCGACGATTGTTGTTCCGGTGCCGCCGGACGGATTATTATGGCATAATGTGCAGGTGTTTTTATGAACTCCGGCAACTATGCCCTGACCGCCGTCAGTATGGCAGTCGTTGCAGTCACCGGCCCAGGCAAAGGTCTTGTCTGTGTGACCACCTGGTTTAAAACCTTTGGCAGTGTCATGACAGGCGGTGCATCTGATGGAGGCATTGTGGTTGTTGAGCAGACCATCCTGAGTCCAATGGGTAGTCTTAGTGTGGCAGACCTGGCATATGCCTGTGGGTGGGGTCTCTTGATTGGTAAAACCGCCCACAGCGTATGTGGTGTCGGGGTTGAAGAATTTAACCGGCCTGGGGTTGGGAGTATTCGCGGGCGGATTTGGTACTGTAATCATTGACTTGATCAGCTGACCGTAGATAAGGCCAAATGACTTGGCGGCGGCTGTAGAGGCAACTACACCCTTTACAGTTATAGTTGTGGATGTGGCCGATATCACCAGATAGGTATTTTCAGCTGTGGCTGTATTGACAACCAGAACCAGACCGCGGTTTGAACTGGGGCTGTCATCTTTTTTGCCCCATCTGGCCCGGCTGGTCCAGTCTCCAGTTAAATTGTCGGCCGGTGCGCCGCTATAGCCCAGGCTGCTGGTGCCGTTACCGTTATCAGTAACCGAGTCAATGGTGCCGGTGATGAGGTATAATTTGGCTGCATAAGTCGAGGCCCAGTCAAGCTGGGCTTGAAAATGAGGGTCGTGGCAGTCGGTACATGACGTACTCCATGTCCCGGTGGTTGAACCGGTATTAGTGCTGGAATGAGAGAGCATGGGGGGATAGGCGGGATGGCTGCCGTCATGGCATCTGCTGCATATTGCTGAAACTATGGCGCTATGGTCGTGGGGCGCCGGACTCTGATCCGCTGGTGAGTACTGCCACCACAATGAATATGTATGGCAGGTAGAACATTGAATGCCATTGGTTTCATTATGCGGCGCATCAATAATCGATGCCTGAGCCGCGGCTGCTGTAAGCAAAATTAGAAAGCTCAACAGCAACCGGAGTTGTTTATCCAGCCTCATGATATATCCCCCAATTTCTATTTTTGTTTAAATGCTATTCTATAATGTCGTAGAAGAGTTCTCAATAATAAAAAAATAAAAAAATAAAATGTCTAATATTTTCCCATGCTGATTATAGTTCCGGCGCTAATATATGTGATGCAATTAATATACCATGGCTTTTGGAGTTTCATTTACTTCGTGATCTCAGCGTATTAATTGTATTTAGGAATTTTCCACATCTTGCGCAAATTGTCAGGTCGCAGTTAATTGCCCCAGATTGGGTGAAATCCCCCTCCTGGCTGTATAGTAAAATAACTATTGTCTGGCTCCGGGGTGGTTTCAGGAAGATCATCTATAGGACTAAAATGCCTCATCCACCGGCAAGAGGATGAGGCATTGTTTAGAGGTCTAAAGCTGCTGTGCCGCTTGATTGATGACTATTTAACAAACTCATAGGCCCCGATATCACTTGCCTGACCCTGTGGTCTCGGGGTTCCGGCAATATCCTTTGCTGGAGCATATGTGCTGTCGGCATGATCGATGGCATCTGAAGATATGGTCAGGTGGTAATCTCTACCTGCCGCATTTACAAAGAAAGGATCATTTTCTGATTGATAGCCGTTGACTGTGGGGGGCGATAATATTCCAGCAACATAAGGTGCGTCACCAAAATTGCCGTCACTGTCATTGTTCATGACAATATTGCTCATAATCAGGCTGCCGTGATTGAAAAAGACAAAGTGACCGCCGGTGGCGGCCTGATTGTCCCATAGAATACTGTTCCTGACGGTGATAACGGAGGAGTTTGAGGTCAGAATCACTCCGCCGCTGCCGGTAACTGCCTGGTTGTCGGCAACGGTGGAGTTGATAAAGGTTACCGGAGCGCCATTGGTAAAAATTGCCCCGCCTGCCGCCGCCTTGTTGCCGGCAATAATGGAATTGGTAAATTCTGCTGATGAGGAAGCATTAATCATATCAATTGCCCCGCCTTTCTTGGTGGCAGTATTATCGATAAGACTACAGCCAAAAAAATGTACACTGGAATTATTTACGTATATTGCTCCACCGTTAATCTTAGAGGTGTTATTCTTGAAGGTACTGTCAGTGATGGTGGCTGAGGTATTCTGAATATAGACCGCGCCTCCGCCGCCGGTACCGGAACTTGCGGCGGTATTGTTATGGAAGATGGAATTGGTAATAACATGGTTGCTGCCGCTGCTCAGATGAATTGCTGAGCCGTAGTCATTGTCAAGGTTGTAAAATTCACTGTTGGAGACGGTGAGTGTGCTGCCGTTTGCCTTGATGCCCTGTTTACAATCATGAATTTTACTGTTGTTAATTGTTGAAGTCGCGGCGTTGAGGTAGATTTCCGTGTTGGCAGTGGAGCCGCCGATGATCTGAAAGCCGTCAATTGTTGAGCCGGTATTATTATGAAAGTAAACGACATAGGTTGTACCATCGCCCTGGATGGTAGTATCAGCCGGGCCGCAGACTGAGCGCACCGTGGTATTATTATCATCGCTGCCGCTGAAAGAAAGGTTCTCGTTGTATGTTCCGTCATACACCAGAACAGTATGGGCGCTGTTGCTGGCGTCGATGGCGGACTGGATGGTTGAATACCAGCCTGTGCCGCCGGCCGGCCTTACCTTATAAGCGTTAACCACTGTGAATGTCTGGTCGCTGGTGGGGGTACCCACCGCGTTGTCTATGCCGTCCGAGGCCTGGAAACGATATTTCAGGTCATTCTGATTATCAGTACCGGGCATGTTAATTTGCCTGGTCAGGCTG
Organism: Desulfobacterota bacterium M19; assembly: GCA_048820955.1. Lineage (GTDB taxonomy): Bacteria > Desulfobacterota > Desulfobulbia > Desulfobulbales > VMSU01 > JAADIV01. The sequence goes on from JBMERE010000018.1 coordinate 3,524, forward strand.
TAGAGTTTACCATCGGCGCAGTTAGTGTCGTCGGTGTTAACCGCGGTTAAATTATATTTTTCACCGCTGTCGTAAACGCCATTATTGTCTGTATCTATCCAGACCTGAATGTTACCTGTTGTCGGGCACTGGTTATCTATGTCAGTGTATTTTACAAGGAAATTAAAATCAGTGCCGCCAGCCCCTAATGCCGGCTCAACACCGCCTGTGCGGCATGTGCCGTTTACCCAGGTCAGGATGGGAGGGGTGTCGGATGTTGATTTGATGGTGAGAGAGCTGTTGGCCGCTGGATTGCCGGTGGCATCCGCCTGACCGTCTGAGGCATAGAAGCGGTAGTTCAGAACACCATCTCCCGCAAAGGTAAGAGGCAGACTCAAGGTGTATAATTTGCCGTCGCTGTATGTTGTGTCGTTGGTGTTGACGGCGGTCATGGTATGTTTTTCGCTGGTTTCGTAAATTCCGTTGTCGTTACTGTCAACCCAGAGCTGAACTGTCGCCGGGGCGGTATTGTTGCTGTCGATATAACTTACCCGGAAGACGAAACTGGCCCCGTTGCCGCCGATATCAGGGCTTACTCCGTCTGTTGTGTAACCTGCTTCGCCTGTCCAGGAGAGAACCGGGGCCTGGTTCAAAATGGTAATTGAACCGCCGGTTGTCGGGCTGCCGGTGGCATTGCCGCCGCCGCTGGTTCCGTCTGAGGCGTAGAAACGGTAATTGATGACACTGGCAGCCGGGTTTAAGATGGATAGTGTTTTGGTATAGAGCTTACCGTTGGTATAATCGCTGTCCGCTCCATTGACGGCTGTCAGGGCATATTTTTCATTGGACTCGTAGGTGCCGTTATTATTTTCATCAATCCACACCTCAATGGGGCTTGGGGCATCGTTGTTGAGATCGGTGTATTTTACCCGGAAGGTAAAGGTGCCGGTGGCGGAACTGCCGGGGAAGACCCCGCTGGATTTGTAATTAGTCTCGCCAGTCCAGGCAAGAGTTGGTGCCTCTGCCGTATTTTGAAATGGAGTTCGGTAGGTGGCTGTTATCCGGGAATTGCCGTGACAACCGTTACACAGGTTGCCAACGGTTGTACTCTTCCATAATATGCCGGTGCTGGCACTGAGTGGCAGATCTTCAGGCTGCGGCGGGTTGACGCCGTCATTATAGACGGCATCATCGTTATTATACCATATTTGCATACCAGGTGTTCGTCCGGTGAGTCTGCCGTCCCTGATCATTGCCAACCGGGTAGAACCATGGACATTATGGCAGGTAATGCAGGTTACCCTGCTGGTGTTGGCACCGTTCCAGTCGGCAGGGTAGAGTAACATGTTCATTCCCAGATGGAAGGCATGCCTGTTGACACCCTTGCTTACCATATTGGTGTTCATGTTATTCATATCGGTAAACGGGCCGGAGTTGTGACAGTTGACGCATAAACGATAATTGCTGGCAGTGTTGGTGATACCTGTTGGAGCCGGAATGAGCAGGGGCTCACGGCCGCTGACGCCGGTGCCGGTGCCGGGTGCGACTAATTTAAGGCGATAGTCCTTGCGGTAAACGCTGGGGGCTGTACTGCTGCTGTCATTATCGTTATAAGGCCTGGCAACGCCGAAGATATGTTTTGTGGTGAAATCGTGACAATTGGCGCAGGTCAGCGGCCGGCCGCTGAGGGTGGTTACGCCGCCTTTGGATGGAAAAGTCTTGGCAGCGGGAAGGCCGTGGCCGGTTTTATAGAATCCCCAGCCTTTCCCGTAGGTATATGTACCGCTTTCATCACCGATAACATTGGGAGCTGTAATGCCCTTAACTACAGAAGGAACCTCGTCATGACAGGTGGCGCACCATTTGCTTTTGCCGGTTTTCAGGGTGCCGTTGGTATTGTAAATGCCGGCGGCCCAGTTGGCTTTGGCGCCGATAACCGGGTCGTTCACTCCGTCATAGGTGCCGCCGGGACTGTGGCAGCCATTACAGATGTCGGTTTCAGCCAGGGTATGATTACCCGTGCCGTCCTGATTTTTAAATTTCGGCATATTGCTCAGGTCGTGGCAGCTGGCACAGTAAAGTGCCGGGCCCCGCTGATCATCGCTGTCAACTTCCGTGTGTGTTGAGTGGCTCTGAAAGGTGCCTGCTCCTATACTTGTTAGCCCCTCTGAATTAGGGACATATGGGGGGCCGGTTTTGGTCATGTCCGGATCGTAAATGGTTCCCTTGTCATGGCCGTGGCACTGGACGCAGCCGGTTCCACCTCCTCCTGCCGCGCCTCCTGTTCCACCGTGGGCAAAGCCGCCATGGTGGGAATGGCAGGTAATACAGTTTGCGGTAACCTGACCGCTGTGGTCGTAGCCGTCTGTTGTGGCGTTTATTCCGCCGGTATTCCGGAAGTGCCTGGTTTTTGTGTGACAGACCTGGCATATTCCATCGTTGTTGTCTAAATGAACAAATCCTCCTTTGGGATTAAAAAATTTGACATTGGCCATGGTGCCGTAAACATTTATCTGGTCACGGATTAACTGACCGTAAATTAAGCCAAATTTGGTACTGTCGGCAGCATAGGAGGCCTTGAGCCGTCCTCTTACCGTAACTTCTGACTGCCCTTCGTTTACCCCGGTTATCTCATAGGTGTTGTCGGAGGTGGATATGGGCAGGGTAAGTATAAGTCCACGTCCAGCGGTGCCGGATTTGGCTGTCCATGGTGTGGTGGCGTTGTCCCAGCCTGCGGCGTTTATGATCAGATTCTGATATTTGAAGGTGCTGTAATAGGGCGAAGAGGGGGTTCCGTTGCCGGTGACGGAAAGTGAACCGGGAACTAAGGCTCCGGTTACCAGATAGAGGGTATCGGCTGGTACGGACTGGCTCCAGTTGAGCTGATCCTGAAAGTGGGGGTCGTGGCAGTCAATGCAGGCGCGGGACCAGTCGCCTAATGCGGCCCGGTGGGCGGGGCCAATGGCCGCGCTGGCATGAGTTACTTCGGTAATTTCCGGTCCGGAATCACCGTGACAGGTAAGACAGACGGTATTGGTTTTTGCGCTCCGCAGCTGTGGATTGCTTAAAAGAGGGGAATATTGCCACCATAAGGAATAGTTGTGGCAGTTGACGCAGGAAATATTATTGGTTTCGTTATGAGGGGCATCAATAATTGAAGCGTTTGCCGGGCCGGCACCCAGACAGATTAGAAATAACAGCAGAAATAGTTGTTTCATGGTCATCCCTTGCTCCCTTTTTGATATTTTGGGATTATATTATAGGAGATAAAAAAGTATAGACCATACTCCAAGCAATATTTATACCGATACCAGGGGAAAACGTCGCTTAATGGAGACAGATTACTGTGATGCGGTTTTATTGACTGATATAACAGCACTTATTAATTTTACAGCTATTTAGGCGTAACATGGTTAAAAATTAAAATCGGTTGATTGACGGGGCAATAATGGCGGGAGGCATGGTGAAATTCCCCTCATTGGGGCATTTCACGTTAATAAAATTCCCCAATGAGGGGAATCCGGAATGGATTTAACAAAAAAACAATACAGCAGGGCGTCCCTGAAACTCTCGCGTACGAGCCTGATCGTATGCGAGAGTGTTATTTATGAGGCGCTTACGTTTTCGGCACAAACCGAATATTTACGCTGGAGGCAGAAAAAGCGGTGTCCGGAAAAACGGGCACCGCTTTTGGGTTTAGACTTCAATGTTTATAATCAAAAAGGTCTATTTGCCGGTAATCATATGGAAGAGTTTGGGATTTACCACTACGGCTGAACGGATGGCCACGCCCTGATTATTAACCTGATCGGCGGCGGTAATTACAATACTGTAGGTGCCGGTGGCAGCGGGAACAAAATGGGTCGCGAAATCACCAACAGTACCATCATAGGTCATGGGCAGTTCGCTTATCTTTTTACCATTTTTCAAGATGGTGGCGCGGATACTATATTTATTGGCATCCCATAGGAAGTTGGGCCTTATGGGGCAGCCGCACATGGGGCTTATATGGGCGGCGATTTTAATGTTATCGCCCACGAGATGGAACTCATGGGGGACTGGTGAAGAAGGTTCCACCATGAGGCCGTAGAGATTGAAAATGATTCCGTCCTTATCGAGATTCCGACCGGGAATCAACCATACCGTTTTGCTCTCTCGGTGAAGATCAATGCCGGCGGAAAGGGGGCCGCTTATTTCAATGAGCAGTTTTACCGGATGATTGATATCTAAGGTGGTGGTAAATGATGCCGCTTTTTTGCCGGCTATCTGTTCGCCGCGTTTCAGGGGCTTCTGCATCAGAAGTCTGGTGTTGCCCGTACCTCCGGCGATCATCCCGTCGGCCAGAATTCTGCCGGTGTTGAAGTCTTTGACTGCCACTGCTATGCCGCCCACTGCTGTGCCGATAAACTTGGCGTCATTAGCCCTGGCCCTGACCACCAGCGTGGTAGGGACGGCGAAAGCCGGGATGGAACTCATGATAAAGAGAAATGAGAAGATTGTGAGTGCCAGTTTTTTCATTTGGTAACCTCCTTTCAGTTAATTTAGGGTTAAATGAAATTCTTAAATTTTATATCTGCATATATGTCGTTGCGGCTAAAAAGGCAAGTTTAAAAAAAAATCTGCAGGTAAAACTTGACGGCAGGGAAACCAGCATTTAAATTCGGAATGTAATTTTTTAAAAGAAATTAAAAGAGGAATATGATGATAAACAAAGAATTACTGGATATTCTGGCCTGTCCAAAATGCAAAGGTGAGCTTAAACTTACCGCTAAGGAGGACGGCCTTATTTGTGATAAATGCAAGCTGCTTTATGAGATTCGGGATGATATTCCGGTAATGCTCATTGATGAGGCCGTAAAGATTGACTGAGACATCCTGGCCCGTTAAGCGGTCCGATTGTTTTGTAAACGCCCCATATGGGTTCCTGGAAGAGGGGCTTATTGATACCTTTATTGAGCAAGGCCTTCAACCGGAGATCGGCCTTGAGGGTGAAATATTATACACCAGGAAAGAAAGTGACTATTGTAAAATTGCCGATCTCCTGCGCAGAAACTCCCTGTCCTGCACCCTGCATGCCCCGTTTTTTGATCTCGCGCCCGGTGCCATTGATTACAAAATTCTAACTGTCAGCCGTGAGAAACTGCGTTTAGCCTTTGAACTTATTAGCATTTTTAAACCCCGGGCGGTTATCTGTCATCTGGCCTATGAAGAAAATAAGCATGGCTATAAATTAGATGAATGGTGCTGTCACTCTGAAGTCACCTGGCGGCAGCTGACGGCGCTGGCGGCATCAGGAGGCAGCCGCCTGATGCTTGAAAACACCTATGAGACAACTCCCGAGCGCCACATTGCCATGCTGAAGGCTCTTGATTCTCCTCATGTCGGTTTTTGCCTTGATACAGGCCATCTCCTGGCCTTTGCCGGCAGCCCCTGGCAGGAATGGCTGCCGGCCATGTCACCCTGGCTTGGTCATCTGCATCTCCATGATAACAATGGCCGCCGGGATGAACATCTCGGTATAGGCCGGGGGAAATTTGATTTTCAGGGGCTGTTCCGTTTCCTGGCCAGGCACGATCTTCATCCCCTGATTACCCTGGAACCACACTCGGAAGATGATCTTCAGGTCAGTCTCCGGGCTCTGGGGCTTAATTCATAAAATCATAGTACCAGCTGTACCCGGTTTAGGCTCTGACGAAACATGACGATTTTAGCAGGGCTGATAAGTTGTAAGCGACAAACGAACACACCTTGACATTTGCCCCCCAACTGTAAGCGATCGTCGTATAAAAGCGATACCACTCAGGGACGCACGCAATGCACACGTTGACCGGCCGCAATAATAGAGGGACTATGATTGCACCCGGTCAACGTGTGCAGGGTGATGTTCATGGATCGCTTACCGTAAGCCGGGCTGCTTGTCTTCATGTAAACTCCTTGGATTATTTATAATGACTGCTACCGATTTCGTTCATCTCCACGTCCATACTCAATACAGCCTTCTGGATGGGGCCATCCGCTTTAAGGATCTCTTCGCCAAATGCCATGAATTCGGCATGGATACCGTGACCATTACCGATCATGGTACCATGTTCGGGGCCCTGGAATTTTATGAGGCAGCCCGGAAGGCCGGGCTGAAGCCTGTTATTGGTTGTGAGTTTTATGTCGCCCCCCACAGCCGTAAAATTAAGAGCGGCAAGGTGGCTGGTGAGGTGCTTTACTATCATCTTGTTCTCCTTGCCATGAATAGAAACGGTTATCAGAATCTTCTGAAACTGGCCAGTTACGCCCAACTGGATGGCTATTACTATAAGCCGCGGATTGATAAGGAACTGCTGCGGGCCCATGGCGCCGATCTTATTGCTCTTTCCGCTTGTCTGCACGGTGAGGTGGCCTATCAGGTTGGTCATAACCGGGATATGAAGGCGGCAGTGAAAGCGGCTTCTGAGTTTAAGGAACTTTTTGGCGACCGCTTTTATCTTGAGCTTCAGGAAAACGGTCTTGAAGAACAGAAAATTGTCAATGACGGTCTGAAAAAGATAGCAGCGCAGCTTGACATGCAGCTGGTAGCCACCAACGACTGTCATTATCTTAATCGTGAAGATGCCGCCGCCCATGAGGTTCTGCTCTGTATTCAGACCGGCAAGACCATGGATGATCCCAGACGGTTTAAATTTTCCACCGATGAACTCTATTTTAAGTCACCGGCGGACATGGCTCGTGATTTTGCTCATTGCCCGGAGGCGCTCGCTAACGCGGCCGTTATTGCCGGCCGCTGTAATCTTGAGCTGGAGTATGGTGAGAGCTGCTTTCCTCTTTTTGAGCCGCCTGAGGGCTATACCCTGAGTTCGTTTTTTGAGAAGCAGGCCTGGGACGGTCTGGAGGAACGTCTTAAAGAGATCGGGGCCAATGATGGTTTAAATTCTGAGCAGGAGGAGATATATCGTCAGCGCATGGATATGGAGGTCGGGGTTATCAAGACCATGGGATTTCCTGCCTATTTCCTCATTGTGGCTGACTTTATAAACTGGTCCAAGAGTCAGGGGATTCCCGTGGGGCCGGGCCGCGGCTCCGGGGCCGGCAGTCTGGCCGCTTACAGTATGCGGATTACCGATATTGACCCCATTCGCCATGGCCTGATATTTGAGCGCTTTCTGAATATTGAACGGCAGGGGATGCCGGATTTTGATATTGATTTCTGCCAGACCCGCCGCGGTGAGGTCATTGAGTATGTTAAGAGGCGGTACGGCGGTGAGGATCATGTGGCCCAGATAGCCGCCTATGGCTCCATGAAGGCCAAGGGGGTAATCCGCGATGTGGGCCGGGCCCTGGCCATGCCCTTTGGTGAGGTTGACCGCATTGCCAAGCTGGTGCCCAATGTCCTGGGTATTACCCTGCCCAAGGCTCTGGAACAGGAGCCGCGCCTGAAGGATTTGATGAACCGGGATCAACAGGTGGCAAAATTAATGACCATCGCCATGCGCCTTGAAGGGCTGCCGCGTCATATATCCACCCATGCCGCGGGGGTGGTTATTTCACCTAAGCCCATGATGGAGTATCTGCCCGTATGCCGTGATCCCAAGGGTGATGTAATTACTCAGTATGACAAGAAATATACAGAAAAGACCGGCCTGATAAAGTTCGACTTTCTGGGGCTGAAGACCCTGACTGTGATTGAAAACGCCATTAAACTCATTGCCAGAGTTATTGGAGAACGTTTGAATCTGGCGGCCATCAGTATGGATGATGCCAAGACCTTCAAGCTCCTGCGTAAAGGCGATGCCCTGGGAGTCTTTCAGCTGGAAAGTTCGGGGATGAGAGCTCTGCTTATGGATATGCAGCCCGAGGTCTTCAGTGATCTGGTGGCTCTGGTGGCTCTTTATCGGCCCGGTCCTTTGGAGAGCGGCATGGTTTCGGACTTTGTCAACACCAAGCATGGCCGCATGGTAGCCAAGTATCCCCTGCCTCAGTTGAAGCCTATCCTGGAAGAGACTTACGGGGTTATCGTTTACCAGGAACAGGTCATGAAAATCGCCAATGTCTTAGCTAATTACAGTTTAGGGGATGCTGATATTCTGCGCCGGGCCATGGGAAAAAAGATTAAAGAGGTCATGGATAATGAAAAAGAAAAATTCATGGCCGGCGCCCTGGCTAATAATATCCCCCAGGACAAGGCGGAGTATATATTTGATCTTATGGCCAAGTTTGCCGGTTATGGCTTTAATAAGTCCCACAGTGCCGCCTATGCCCTGATTTCGTACCAGACGGCCTATCTGAAGGCTCACTACCCGGCTCAGTTTATGGCCGCTTTATTGTCCTGTGATGTAAATAATACCGATAAGGTTGTCCTCTATATTAATGAATGTAAACATCATGATATAGAGGTGCTGCCGCCGGACATCAACGAGAGTGACAAAGATTTTAATGTTATTGACGGCCGGATCAGGTTCGGTCTGGCCGCTATCAAGAATGTCGGAGATGCGGCCCTGGACTCCATTATTGAGGAACGTGAGAAGGAGGGGCCATATACCTCCCTTGAGAATTTCTGTTCCCGTATTGATTCCCGGAGGGTAAACAAGAGGGTGATAGAGAGCCTCATTAAAACCGGAGCCTTTGATTCCTTAAGGGCCAGGCGTTCGCAGATGTTCGCTGTTCTTGATCAGGCCCTGGAGCAGGCTCAGGCCGCCCAGCGGGATAAGTTAAGCGGTCAGTTCTCCCTCTTTGAAATGCTCCCAGAGGCTGAAAGCAATAAGGATCAGGCCATTCCCATGCCCGATATTCCTGAATGGAGTCAGAAGAAGATGCTGGCTGTTGAAAAGGAGATGGTGGGGTATTATATCTCCGGTCATCCCCTGGATAATTATCAGCAGGATCTGGCTGATCTGGTGGATGCGAATCTCATGGAGATTGCCGCCAGCAAGCATGAGCGGCAGGTGCGGGTAGGGGGGCTGGTGCGAACCTGGAAAGAGCATAAGAGTAAGAAGAAGGAGCGGATGGCTTTTGTTACTCTGGAGGATTTGACCGGCAGTATTGAGGTGATTGTTTTTCCCCGTACCTTTGCTGAGTGTTCTGAGCTCCTGAGCAGTGAAGAGCCCTTGATTATTCAGGGCCGTCTGCAGGCCGATGAGGAACGGGGAGAGGCCAAAATCATTGCCGATTCAGTTGACTCCCTGCTGGGTGCCAGGGAAAAATTTACCGAGAAAACCATTCTTCGTTTGCGGGCGGAGACCATCTCCCGACCCGTTGTGCAGAGGGTGAAACAGGTATTGCAGAAGTTTTATGGCAGCTGCCCGGTGAGCCTGACCATCCATTTTGAGCAGCGGGGTGAAGTGGATATAGATATTCCCAGGGATATGACTATCCGGCCCTGCCGGGAATTCCGTCAGGAGATTCTTGCTTTAATGGCTGATTGCCAGGTGCTGTTTCAGCCCAGAGCGGTTGAGATGAAACAGCCCCGTAAATGGCAGAAAAGGGGGTAGTGGGTCAGCCTTCTTCGTTGAGCATAATTGTTTTCAGCCGCTTTAAAAGAGCTGTCTCAATCTGTCTGATACGTTCCCTGGAAATGGCAAACTGGTCGGCAATATTGCTCAGGGTGCGTGGTTCTTCCCGGAGCAGGCGCTCGAAGAGTATTACCTGTTCCCGTTCGCTGAGTTCCGGACGTAAGTCCTCAAGACGTTGGAGGAACCAGACAAGATACTCATGTTCCGCTACTTCTTCTTCAACTCCGGGGCAGGAGCTTTGCAGAAAAGTTTTATGGGAAGGGCTGTGCTCATCAGCAATGGGTGATTCCAGGGAGAGGTCATGATTGTTCAGGCGTTGTTCCATATCCTGAATGTCCTGTATCCTTACCTTTAGACGCCGGGCCAGAGTGCTGTTGTCGGCCTTGATACCCCGCGATTCAAGATTTTTTTTCTCCCGGTTCAGGCTGTAGAACAGTTTGCGCTGGGCCTGGGTGGTACCAATCTTTACCAGCCGCCAGTTGTCCATGATGAATTTCAGGATATAGGCCCGAATCCAGTAGGCGGCATAAGAGGAAAATTGTACTCCTCGATGGGGATCATATTTATCAACCGCCCTGGCCAGGCCGAAATTACCCTCCTGGATAAGATCAAGAAAATTCTCCTTCCAATAACGCCGAAAGTTCATCACCAGCTTAACCACGAGGCGTAAATTGCTTACCACCAGGGTGCGGCCGGCCTTTTTATCTCCCTCTTCATAGACCCGGCGGGTCAGATTATAGGTTTCCTCTTTGCTTAACAGCCGGTATTGACTTATATCGCGCATATAACGGCTTATATCCCGATACTTTAAGGGGATTAACTCGTCTTTCATCGGCATAATCAGGCAGTTGTTAACTTTCATGATGGCTCCTGTAAGGTTGTGACGGTTCGTTTGTCGCTTACGTTATTTTGGTATCTGGGCCGGAGGCGAAGATCCACAATTATTTACAGCAACTTACATGCCATGGGATAATATTTAGTATTTAACTGCCATGAATTAATTAAAAAAATAAAATTTGACATTGCCGGTTCGTGATATTATTGCGTCTCAATTACAGCTGTAATTTTGTATTTGTAATTCAAATTACAAAACAGGTGATTGAGGTGGGTGTCGGATAGCGACCATTATCACCTGCTGGCCGTAGATTAACCTGCCAACTTAGAGCGTGGCACAACCCTTTGATAAAACGCAGAAAAACGCACGAGCTCGCCAGCAAGGTGCATGAAATTGTTGTGTGATTTTTTTATTATATACCCATCTAAATACTCAACTATATTAATTTTATTTATCTTTTTTATTTTATTTAGATAAGCAATAAATGGCATAATGATAGCATCATGCGAAACATATAAAACTGACTTATTTGAGGATATTTTTTTTTGTATTTCACCTATTAATGGCTTACAAGCTTTATCAATTGGTATAAAGCCAGATAAGGCCTCATTTGTAATTATCTTATTGATTACTTCGCACACAGTAAAATCAGAAAATAATTTGGCGGCTTTTTGGTCATCTGAAACGAATATTCCTGGGTCACCAAGTAAATGGCTTTTTTGTAAATTTATGTTACATTGCAAACCATCAATAATTTTTTCTGCTGTTTGTATACATCGTTTAACAGGGCTAACCTGTATTTCATCAAATTGAATACCTTCCTGTTTTAGTTTATTACCATACTTCAATGCCGAATTAATCCCATTCTGGGTTATATCTTGATTGCCAGTTAGTGATTTCTCTGCATGACGAATTAATAAGATCATTTGTTTAACCTCGATAATATTCTAATAACCTCTCCTGTAGTTGAAATTATTATTTTAATATTACCTTGATCAACAGCAAGTGCTCTACCATTGTAATATGGTTCCAATTTTATATAACGATCGTGGTAAAGAGCATAGCCCTCTTTATCAATATGAAAATAACCTTTTGCATCTTTTGCAATAGCATAGGATTTGTGATAAACATCCAATTCTAAAAAATATTTTTCATGTAACAAATTGCCAAATTCATCTATGTGGGTACATAAACTGTCTTTGCCAGTAACAACAGCAATACCATATCGAAAATCACCGACATAAGAATATCTTTCTGTATAAATTGGCTCACCACTCCTGTTAATATGGAAGAATTGCTTGCTTGCCATGTCTTCGACCGCGCAAATACCCTCTTGGAAGTTACCAGACCAAGCAAAACGTTGAGAATGGATATCCTGTCCTTGCTCATCAATATGAAAAAAACCTTTTTCATCAACAACTGTGGCGATACCATCATAGAAGCCAAATGCTTCCTTAAAATTACGATTAAAAACTCGTTCACCATTTTGGTTAATAAAAAAAGCATGTCGAGCTTTTTTTACCGGAGCAAAACCCAAAGGGAAATGAAAGCTTTGTACTTGATCAAAACGGCGGGTATACAATGGGTTACCATTCATTAAATGATGAGTTTCATCTAAAGAAATAATTAATTTATCCATTATTCGCATTTTCGTAATAGGCATTTTTGGCAAAGCGGATGGTGCTTATAATTTTCAATTAAACTTTGATAACTTTCTGTTTTGAAAAAATCTTTTATCCCCTTATCGTCGATGTTCCCAAAGTTTCCTAATGTTTTTCTTTTGTCTGATGGAGCACAACAAATATTGTAATTACCCACACAGTCTATCCATAATTCTTTACCTAAGAATGGGCAATTATAATGTTCAGGAACGAACGATGATTCAGAGAGTTCAACAAAATTTTCTAATTTTATTTGTTTTTTGTAAGGACTTATTTCATCAATAAAATTGTTCCATATGCCTTTATGTTCAGGGTGTCGTAAATCTTCTTTTTCTAATTCGGGGTGGGTAACCCAAAGATGGTGCCCTTTTACTCTGTCGACATTATTCATAATGGCATATTCTATCACCTCTTTAATACCAGTCAAATTGCTGTACATAAACGTTACTTGTAATGTTACCGTTGGTTGATGAACAGTGTTCTCTTGCCTTACTTCATCTCTAATGGCCAAATATTTTTCAATGTTCTTTAATGCCTCTCCCGTTTTTGCTTTAATCATTACTTTTTCGTTAGTTATGGGTGTTGTGCCGTTAATTGAAATTTTGGTATCAGAAGTAATAGGCAGCAGTTCTCTTGCCCATGTCTCAACGCCTTTTCTCGGAAAAGTACCATTTGTGGTGAGATTTAATTTGGTTGCTGATGATGTCAATATGTGAATAAATTTGTCAAAATAAGGGTACAATAAGGGCTCACCCATCGTGCTTGGGATAATTTCACTAACTCCAGCATTGACTGCTTCATCTAAAATGACATCCAGCAATGTCGGAGACATGCACTGTCTTTTAGTCGGTTTTTTATTATGTATACTGTGCGTCTCGCACATAATACATTTTAAATTGCATTGATCGGGATTAGTATCTATGGTAATCCGCCAAGGTTCAGTTTTCATTTTGGATAAACTTTTTTGTATATATTGCTTATAAAATCAGCATCTTCCTCTATAGTTCGAACATCTTGTCTGGATACAGATAAGTCATTTAGTAAAGTAGGGTTATGAATAATTTTAATAATACATTTTTTTAAGGACTCAGGGTTGTTAACCTCAAACAAGTACCCGTTGGCACCATCTTTTATTAACTCTTTCATGCCGCCAATGTTTGAAGTCACAACAGGTATCCCCGACAAAAAGGCTTCTTGAATAACTAAAGGTGAGTTTTCAAGCCAAATTGATGGCACAATAAGCACATCAATTTGGCTTAATATTTGGTCGATACTATTATTGTCATACTTCCCTTTGAATTGGATATTTTTTTGCTCAAGAAATCGTTTTTGGCTCCCGATATTGCCATAAATGGATAAATTAGCAGCCACATTTTTAAAAGCATCTATCAACACACGAATTCCTTTACTGGGAATAATACGTCCCATAAACCCGAAATTAATTGAGCTTGAAGGATTATAGCTTCTTTTTCGATAAGTTATCTTTCGCGTGTCAAAGCCATACTTTGAATAAATAAGCTTTTCCTCTGGTACGCCTTGTTGAATAAAATAATTTCGTAACGTATGAGAAGGCACAAGAAATACATCGATAAATTGCAATATTTCTTGCATATAAATCAAATGCTTTTGAACTTCCTCTATTGAAGTTTGATAAGGTGAGCAATAATGACATTTTTCAGCACTTGGTCCACTACAAATATCATTATTTTGATTTATTAATTGCCCTTTAACGCAAAACAACCAAAAATCATGTACTGTAAAAACGATCGGTATATGATATTCGTTGGCTGTTATGTTTAGTAATTTGGTCGATAGATGTGAAAGATGGCCAAAATGAACAATATCTGGCTTTGTTTTGTTTAGAAATTCTCTAAAATCAAGCTCGATACTTTCGTCGTAAAATTTTTCCCGATAAGAATAATCACGTCTGAGTTTATTAATCCTGTGAACTTCGATATTATCATAAACTTCATCGTATACTTCATATTCATCAGAAAATTCGTTTTCAACTCCAGTAAAGACATTAATCTGCTCTATCTTTTTTGATAAAGCTTTAACTATATGATAAGAATATATTTCAGAACCTGCCATATAGTCAGGCGGAAACCCATGAATTACTTTTAGAACTTTCATACACTCGTCTCTATTTTAAAATCGTGACAATATTCATTAATACACTTATTAATTCCTTCCTCTAGAGATATGAAATCTTGTAAACCAAGAAGTTTATTTATCTTGCTGGTGTCCCCAACAAACTTAACCACATCATAATCTCGCTTTGAATTTATTTTTATTTTTGCATTCATTCCAGTAGCCTTTTCAATGAATCCTATGAGTTGATAGAGAGACCATCCCACTCCTGGGCATATGTGAAAACTTTCTTGAATATTATCTTTGGAATTTAAATAATCAATAACCCTCAAAACACCTTCTACGGTGTCATCAATATGCGTAAAATCAATTAATTGATCCCCACCCTCAATGGTCAATGTTTTTTTTGTGACAATCGCACGAATAAAACGGGGTATAACTCTATCAAAAATATCATATCTATTACCGTAAACATTAGAAAAACGGATAATGGCACAATTTAAACGATGGTGTTTGGAAAATTTTAAGAACAGGGACTCGCCTTCTATCTTTGTCTTTCCATAAATATTAACTTCTTTTTTAGGTGCACTTTCCTTAACAGGTAAAGTTACTGCTTCACCATAAACTTCACGGCTACTACCAAATATCAACCAGGGCTTTTGTTCGGAAGGTTCAATACTATTTAATAATGAATGAATACCACCAATATTGGTTCTTTTACACTCTTGAGGATTATTTTCAGCTTCAACAACTCTGGACACAGCTGCTAAATGGATAACGCCGTCAATTTGATGTTTCTCAAAGACAGATAGCATATTTTCTTGGTCACAAACATCAGCATTTATATATATGACAGGCTCAGAATATACTGAAAATGGTTTTTTTTTATCCAACAATATTATTTTTTTGCCTGATTCGCATAGTCTTTCTTGCAGGGTTCTACCAATGAACCCCGCCCCACCTATAATTAAAATACTCATATTGTCTCCATTTTTTTCATATAGCTTACTACTAATTTAGTGCCGCCGGCCGCATGCAGCAGGTGTTGTCGAATCCTTATGGGTAATCGCATATGAATTGATACTTGTAAAAGTATTAAAAGATGAACGTCGAATTAACTACAAAGCCAAATTGTATCAGCAAGATTTGATTTTGGGTGTTTTTTACTTTTTCATTCGATGTTGAATGTTCAGTCTTAGTTCATACTTATCCCGCAAAACTGTATCACTTCAGCCGCTACGCACTATAATTACCTGCGGCGGCGAGGGGTAAGAGTAGGGCGTTGGGCGAGAGTAAACTGCAGCCATTTGTAGGCAAAACAAAGCAGAGCCTCGTCGTCGGTCTCTAAGGCCCGAACCTGAGATTTGCTTAATTTAAATTGTCGGAAGATATTATTGAGGTGGGCGTAGTCCCGGAAGTCGTCAATATTATAGCAGGCCATGAAGGCCAGACGCTGTCGGGGGCCAGCCTCCCCTTCGCCCTGCCACGGGTTGCCCAGAAAGAGGGTGTCCATTTCGGCCCAGAGATCATCCATCATATTGTAATGGGAAATATTCTGATCCCGCAGCCAGGCATCTACTGTCATTTCGTGCGGCTCTTTATGCCCCAGGCAGTAGTCGTGATGGGTCATAAAATAGTATTCAGCGGGACGGCCGGACGAAGTTTCACGGTCAACTGCTCGTTCCAGGGGATAGGTGCGGCAGGCTGACGGGCGGTTTTCATAGACAGAACAGCCTGATTCTATCAGGAAGGGGCAGGTGTATTCTTTGTTGTTCCGCATCCTTAAGACCACCGACGGGAAATATGGATTTGTACGTCCGGGAACCAGGCCGGCGTAAAGATTTAGAAATTCTGCGGAGGTGATGCGCAGATGATTTTTTAATTTTATTACATCAAAGGGATAGATAAAGAGTTCCAGGCGCCGGCAGCATTTTTTAAAACAGGCTACTTCCGGGTGACAACGGAAATTAAAGCTGCTTCTGCCCAGTGGAATCATGCCTTCGGGGAATTGTTTCGGGTGATTACTCATTTTTAATTTCTGAATCCCTGAGTTTACTGGAATGTAATTATTGATGGCGTCGTAGTTAACATGCTTGTTATGAAACGAAAAATCCGATCTACTGCGTTGTGGATAAAAAATCAACCACCAATCCGGGACATTTCTCCATGGCAGCTGCCGGCTCTCTGGCCTTGAGTCAGAGTATGCCCCTTTGGTTTGTTTATAATGGTTTGAATAAGTAAGCGGCGGATATCATCGTCGGAGGCCCCGCTGCGTAACGGCCCCTTGATGTCCTCCTCGCGGTCGGTGAGCAGACAGGAGCGTAGACGTCCCTGTGATGTAAGCCGCAGGCGGTTGCAGGTGTCGCAGAAATGATTACTCAAAGGGCTGATAAAGCCAAGGCTGCCTGCCGCTTTCGGAAGTTTAAACATGCGGGCCGGGCCATGGAGACGCTGGCTTTTGATGGGCTGTAATTCACCCAGAGGGGTAATCATTGTCATTATGTCTGCCGTTGAGATGAATCTTGTCTGCTGTCCGGCCCCGGCCTGGCCAATGGGCATAAATTCTATAAAACGAATATCAATGGGCAGTTTAATGGTCAGGCGGGCAAAGTCAATGAATTCATCATCATTAACTCCGCGCATGGCAACTACATTCAGTTTAATTACCGGGAAGCCCATTTCCAGCGCTTTTTCAATTCCCCGCCAGACCCTGGTGAAGCAGTCGAATCCGGTAATTTCCTGAAAACGGCGGGGGCGCAGGCTGTCCAGGCTTATGTTTAAATTTTCAAGCCCGGCTTTTTGAAGATCCGGCAGCATGTCCTCCAGCAGGACACCGTTGGTGGTTAAACGTATCTCCCGCAGACCATTCACCTGGGCCAGGCGCTGGATAAAGGGCATTACTCCCCGCCGCACCAGGGGTTCACCACCGGTGAGACGTACCTTCTTTATACCCAGCCCCACCGCGAGGCGTACCACCCGCAGAATCTCTTCGTAGGACAGCAGGCTGGTATGCTCGGCTTTACCATCCCGGGGGGTACAGTATTGACAGCGCAGGTTGCAGTGATCGGTGATGGAGACCCGCAAATAATTTATACTGCGGTTAAAGGTGTCGGTAAGGATATTTTGGTCGGTATTCATAGCGGTTAAATGATAAAAATAAAAAATTAAGTTGTTTTACTCCTTTTTTGACTATAAATTAAGTCTTTTGTGAAGTTATTGAATTTCATTCAATCTATCTGATAACGGAAAATATATGTTAATTCTCGGGGTTGAAAGCTCCTGTGACGAAACAGCCGCCGCAGTACTGGAAGACGGGCGGTTATTAAGAGCCAATGTTATTAATTCTCAAATTGCTGTTCATGCTGAATATGGCGGTGTGGTGCCGGAGCTGGCCTCCCGCCACCATCTCCTGAATATCTATCCCGTGGTGCAGGAAGCCCTGCGTCAGGCGGATGTTACTTTAAATGATATTGACGCTCTGGCAGTCACTCAGGGGCCTGGTCTCATCGGCTCGCTTCTCGTGGGGCTGTCTTTTGTTAAGGCCCTGGCCATGGTCAGGGGGCTGCCTTTTACCGGGGTTGATCACTTGAGCGGTCATATTTCGGCAGTTTTTTTAGGGAACCGGCGGCCGGACTATCCCTTTGTCGCCCTGGTGGCCTCCGGGGGGCATTCGAGTATTTTTCAGGTTTCAGGCCCTCTTGATTACCGGCTTCTGGGCTGTTCCCGTGATGATGCGGCAGGTGAAGCTTTTGACAAGGTGGCAAAGCTTCTCGGTCTCTCTTATCCCGGTGGCCCGGCGGTTGCTGAACGGGCCGCTGAGGGAGATGGCAGGGCCATTAAATTTCCCCGTGCCTGGCTGCAGGCTGATAGTCTGGATTTCAGTTTCAGCGGCCTCAAAACCTCGGTGGTAAATTATGTCAATCAATGCCGGATGAAGAAAAAAACAATACCCGTTGCCGATATCTGTGCCTCATTTCAGGAGGCAGTGGTGGAGGTGCTGGTGGAGAAAACTATAATGGCGGCGAGACATCGGGGAATCAGGCACCTGACCGCGGCCGGCGGGGTGGCCTCTAATCAACGTCTGCGGGAGGTATTAGGCAGGCGTTGTCGAGAAGAGGGGATGGAGTTGTTCCTCACCCCGGCTGAATTCTGTACCGATAACGCCGCTATGATCGCCCTGGCGGGTTGGTATCGGCTGCAGAGCGGTGAAATATCTGGTAATGACCTTGATGTATATTCCCGCTCATCTTTGTGGACATGAAATTTAATCCCTCGCGTCTTTTACGCTATTATTATCTGCGTTTTATTCGTCTCAAAGGCGATCCACGCAGTATTGCCAGGGGGGTGGCTCTTGGTACCTTTCTGGGAACTACTCCCACCATGCCTCTGCACAGTATCAGTCTGCTTATCTTTGCTCCCCTTTGCCGGGCTAATATATTAGCCGCTTTTTTAGCCAGTATGGCCATATGCAATCCTCTTACCTATTTTCCCCAGTATTATTTCGCCTGGTTAATCGGCAGTAAAATTACCCCCTATGATCTCTCCTGGGCGAGGATTTCCGGGGTGTTGAGTATTATCTCCGCCCATAGCGGTTTTAAAGAGACCCTGCAAAGTATTGCCAATCTGGGATGGGACGCGGTGATTGTCATGCTGAGCGGCGGCGTGGTGCTGGCTCTGCCTCTCGCCATAATCGCCTATTTTGTCTCTTTGCGCTTTTTTGTGTCATTAAATAAAAAAAAACGAGAAAGACATATTCTTAAATAGTCTGGTCGCAGTTTTTACAATTTTTATTGGCCAACTGCCCGCAGGCGGCAGAGATTTCCGCCCCCCGGCTCTCGCGGATTATGGCCGTATATCCTGCCTCCTGTAGAATATGCTGAAATTTTTCCACTACCGCCCGCTCCGGGCGTTTAAAGGGCAGGGTGTCGGTCTCGTTGCAGGGCAGGAGATTGATTTTGCAGCGTAGTTTATGAAGTATTTTAATTAGCTGCCGAGCATCTCCAGGGCTGTCGTTGATCCCGGCCAGCAGGACATATTCAATCATTATCCGCCGTCTTTTGGGGAGGGGATAAGCACGGCAGGCCTTTAATAGTGCCGTTATGTCGTAAGTCTGATTAACGGGCAGCAGACGGCTGCGGGTCTCGTTATTGGCGGCATGCAGTGAAATGGCGAGATTGACTCTGGTCTCCGCTCCCAGTTGTTCTATTCCGGGTACCAGGCCGCAGGTTGATACCGTGATTCGTCTCTGTGAAAAATCCAGGCCGTGATCATCAGTCAGGATATCAAGGGCGCGGCGGAGGTTATTGTAATTGGCTAACGGTTCGCCCATGCCCATGAAGACCAGATTATTGATTCTGCCCTTACCGTCAGCTTCTAATTCGTTTCGGGTATGGATTACCTGATTAACTATCTCGGCGGCGCTGAGGTTGCGGCGCAGACCCATGGTACCGGTGAGACAAAAAGCGCAGCCCATGGCGCATCCGGCCTGCGAGGAGACACAAAGGGTATGGCGGTTGTTATCTGGAATAAGCACACTTTCGATGAGGGCGTTGTCCGTCAGCTTAAAGGCGTATTTTACCGTTCCGTCAGCGGCCTCTTCCCGCCTGTCAACCTGCAGGGTGCTGAGGCACGCCATGTCCTTCAGGCGGTCTCTGAATGTTAAAGATAGATTGGTCATTGCAGCAAAAGAGCTGATCCCGGGGCGGTAAAGCCATGAAAATATCTGCCTGGCTCTGAATCCTGGTTCGCCTGATTCGACGATAAAATCGGTAAGTTCTTTCAGGGTGAGGTCGCGCAGGTCTGTTAATGGTGGATTATCCGGCATAATATGGTCACGATAGAATAAAAAAAGGGAAAACCGGTTGTCGATTTTCCCTTTGAAAATTTGGGGTGAGCGGTGGGTTTCGAACCCACGGCCTCCGGGGCCACAACCCGACGCTCTAACCTACTGAGCTACGCCCACCATACATTAAATGTATGGCAACTATATAACGGATTGTGACCTGCTTGGCAAGAATAAAAGTAAGCGTTTCATGACAAGCATGTTAACTACGAGTCCATCAAGAGTGTGGTTTATGAGGCGCTTGCGATATTTGCGCTTGAAATTTATCAATTCATTTCTTTGCCGCAATGTTTACAGATTTTGGCCTGTGCCTTAATGATTTCGGCGCAATAAGGGCATTCTCTCTGAAAGGAATTCTTCAGCATTCGGCTGAGGGCCAGATTCGCCGCCTGGCCGATTTCGGTATGGCGGAATTTGTGATTACGAATGGCGTCGAGGCATGAGAGGTCATTAATCTCTTCCATGAGCCTAACCGCCCGCTGCCGTTCTTCAAGATTGGCCTCTTCGTCGGTTATCAGGCAGAGGGCCGGTTGCGGGTTTTTATCTGCCACGCAGGTTTCAAGTTCCTTGATGGCCTTTTGTTCTTTCTGGTATCTCTCGTTGCCTTTTTTTAATTCCTCAAGATCAATGGCCGCGTCAGTAAAGGCGATTCTGCTGGCCACCATCATGGGAGAACCCTTTTTCTCGCCTGGGAGCAGCATATAACGATAGGAGGCACTTTTGCCGTATTGTTCTTCGATATATTTCCAGCCGTCAACGAACATTGAGCAGTCATCATTTAAACAGATAAAAAAGACATCTGTTCCCCATCCCAGGCCGTCTCCCACATGAATGGGCGGGGTGTTGCAGCAGCTTAAACGGGTATTGCAATGCGGGCAGAAATGTTCTTCCATGGCATACTTCAGAGCGGTATCACTAACCATATTGTTTCTCCATCATATTAGATGTTATTGAATCCAGGGACTACCGGGCTGGTAAACAGGAGCCCTCAACCTGAGGGGCAGACTGGGGAACTGTTCAAACAGCGGGGTGAGGCGTTCTGAATAAGTTAAAGGCCAGCCAGGCGATAAAGATTAAAACCAACCAGGTGACACGAGGAATTTTTATGAATTTCATGGAAAAAGAAAATAATGCAGAATGACGCTAAGGTCAATGAGCTTTAATTTCTCTCTTGACCATAATGGTGCGTAAAACTATTATAAAAGTCGTTAAACGTCATCAAAACAAAAAAGGAGTATCATGACATTATTGCGTCCCGACAGTTATGCCCGTAATACTCTGGAAAGATATACCGGTTCCACGGTCGATGAATTTCAGTCCCATGTGTTATTGTGTAATTTTGAACGTTATATCCAGGAGTTCGCCAGAATAACTGATAATCCTGTTAAGGCCGGCTATTGGCAGGTGGTGCATGATAAAGAGCGTGATGTCTCCATTATCAATCATGGGGTGGGGTCCCCTTCGGCCGGGATTATTATGCACTGCCTTTCTTTCCTTGATAATCTCAAGTGCGTGATAATGCTGGGTATGTGCGGTGGTATTGACGATGAGGTGGAGATCGGTGATCTGATTATCCCTACTGCCAGTATCAGGGACGAGGGCACCAGTAAACATTATCTTCCCCAGGATGTTCCGGCTCTGCCAGAGTTCTGGATTAACCGGGTATGTGAGGAGATAATCTGCGCTGAGATGGGGGTAAAACCTAAATCTGGTATAATGCTTACCACTGATTACCGGATGTGGGAGTTTGATGAGGAGTTTATCGAATATATTCTCAAACATCGTATTCTGGCCATTGATATGGAGATTGCTACCCTTTTCGCGGTGGGATACGCCTTGAACGTGCCCACCGGGGCGGTGATGCTGATCTCCGATCTGCCTATGCGTAAAGGCGGTATCAAGAGTAAAGAGAGTGCCAGGGATATATTCTGTAAATTTACAGATAATCATTTAAAGATCGGTCTGGATATTATGGCGGATATTAAACGCCATAACCTGAAGACCGTTAAGCCGTCTCTTTCTGAGCAGGCTTAAACGTACCGCTACATTCCGAGATGTTATAAAGTCAGCGGTACGATCATAATCGTATGCGAGAGTGTGGTTTATGAGGCGTTTACACAGGTGATGCGAATAAGCGATTTTCAAGGTCGGGTATATCGGGCGGTGCGCCTTGTTCCCAGGGGCCGTGTGACCACCTATAAATTATTAGCTGCGGCCATTGGCTGTCAGTCTCCCAGAGCCGTTGGGCAGGCTCTGCGGCATAATCCCTTTGCCCCTGAGGTGCCGTGTCACCGGGTAATCAAGGCCGATCTGACGGCCGGAGGTTTCATGGGTGAGGAGCAGGGGCCGCTGCGGCGGCGTAAGATTGAACTTTTACGCCGTGAAGGTGTTTTATTCCGGCACGGAGTTCTGGCTGATACGGCGCGGCTTTATAATCCGGTTCTATGAGCTGGCAGAGTCTGCTGGCAGACAGCCTTACCTCTGCCGCTGAGATCAAGCACCGTTTCCCGGCTGCCGACAGCGGGGGGATTGCAGAGGTGTCAAGGCAGTATCCCATGCGGATTAACCCCTATTACTGGGGGCTGATTAAGGAGATTGATGATCCGCTCTGGCGGCAGGCCGTGCCTTCGTCTCTGGAATTAAGGGATGTGGTCTGTGAGGCTGATCCGCTGGCCGAGGAGGTACTCAGCCCCGTGGCCAATCTGGTGCATAAATATCCTGATCGGGTATTGTTTCTGGTCAGCAGTAAGTGTGCCATGTATTGCCGTTTCTGCACCCGGAAGAGGAAGGTGGGGACGGCGGGGATGGTGATTGATGACGCCACCATTACTCTCGGGCTGGATTATATCCGCCGAACACCGGCGATCCGGGATGTTCTGATTTCGGGCGGTGATCCGCTGCTGCTGTCTGATGAGCGTCTGGAGTGGATACTGGCCGGGGTGCGGGCCATTCCCCATGTTGATATAATCCGTATTGGTACCAGGGTGCCCTGTGTTCTGCCCATGCGGGTTTCCCGGCGGCTTTGCGCCATCTTGAAGCGTTATCATCCCCTCTACATAAATACCCACTTTAATCACCCTGCCGAGTTGACAACGGAGGCTGTCTCTGCCTGCGGCCGGTTAGCCGATGCCGGTATCCCCCTGGGCTGTCAGACGGTATTACTACGGGGCGTAAACGATAATTCCGAGGTGATAAAGGAGTTGCTGCGTGGTTTACTCCGCATGCGGGTCAAACCCTATTATCTCTTCCAGGGCGATATGACGCGCGGTACCGACCATTTCCGCACCAGGATTGAGACCGGCCTGACAATTATGAAATCCTTAATCGGTCATGTCTCCGGGATGGCGATTCCGCATTTCGCGCTGGATGCCCCGGGGGGAGGCGGGAAGATACCTCTGCTGCCGGATTATGTGATTTCCAGGGGGGAGAGGCTGGTGTTTGAAAATTATTGCGGGGAGATATGTTCCTATCCTGACGGCTATTGATGTCTGATTACGGCCTGTTTCCTGAGATTCGACGGCAGGGACTTTAAAACTGCCGTTGCCGCGCTCTTTTTCTTAAAGCGTTTTTCCAGAACAATCATAAAGGTTATTGTTTTATCTTCCGGTGAACGCCGGGCGGGGACGATGATGATGGGTGGGGCGTCTGTCGGATAGGCTTTGAGTACGTTCACTGCTGTCTGTAGAGTGTTTTTTATTCCTAATTGCAGCCAGAATTCATGGGCGGCGGGCTGAAAATTTACCCTGGCCGTGCCGGGGAATTTAATTACGGTTCCCGGTAACAGTTTTCCTGAGCTTAAAACCTTGTTGGCTTTACGGACTAATCTTAATCTGTCTTCTGTGCAGCGTCCATACACCCTGGCAATCATCTTGCTCAGGGTGTCTCCCCTGTGAACCTGTAGTTTGCCCAGGATGGCCGGCTCGACCCGTATGGGTAAACTGGCTGTTTGACGTTTCTTGCGTTTCAATGTCCGGTGCTTTAACTGCTTTGGCTGTTTAACGGATTTAACGGATTTAACGGGTTTAACGGGTTTAACGGCTGTTTCTGTTTTCACTGGAATCGGTTTTGTTCCTGCGGCCCGGGCCGGGGTGACTCGTAATATACTCTGCCTGACGCCTGACTCCGCCGGGCGGTGAAAAATTTCCGGGCTGAGGATTATGGCCGTGCCACTCAGCGCCAGGATAATAATCAGTCCCTTTCGGTATAGTCTGGTCATGCGGGTATTGCCCTTAAGGCTGTAGAGGAGGTCAAAAGCTCCAGCCCGCTGTTTGTTTTTTATCAGAAGAGCGATAATCAGTCTGGAGCAGAGGGTTACTATGCGGCGGGGGCAGCCGCCGCTCAGGAGGTAAATCAGCAGGACGGCCGGCTGGGAAAAAATCCTGAGTGCCGCGTTTGATTTCTGGTGGGATCTGGAGAGGCGAAAGGCTATCATCTGCTTAGTCTCGCCAAGACTAAAGGGGCGGAGGTTGACGCGGACCGCAATATGGCTGGCGAGATCAGCCTGGTTCTGCAGAACCAGGTTAAAGCTTTCCCCGGCAAAGATGACAATCTGCAGGAGTTTTTTGCGCTTGGTCTCAAGAGTTAAAAAAGCATCTAAAATTTCAAGGGTGAACTTGGGAAGAGTCTGGCCGTCATCAATAATCAGGGCTGTAATACCGCCCCTTTGGGACGTTTGTTCAAGATATTTTTTTATATTACCCTTTAACTGTTGTTCCGTGGACTCATTATCTGCCGGCAGTCCAAGGTTTTTACTCATGGCCTGCAGGAATTCCAGTGCTGAACCGCATTGCGGGTCAAGAATGAGCCGGGCCTGAATACGCTGCTCTTCTGTGGTTAATTGTTGGAGGAGCTGGCGGCTCAGGGTGGTTTTGCCGATGCCGGTTTTGCCGATTACCACACTTAATCCGCGCTGCAGACGGACAGCAAGCTCCAGTCTCTGAAGGCAGTTAAGGTGTTGAGCGGACTTGAAGAACATTTCCCGATCCGGAATATTGGCAAATGGCCTTTTTTTGAAGTTAAGCAGTTTGTAATATTTCATTGCGGCATTTATTTTAAAAGTGTTTTATTCATCGTAACATTACAATATAAAAGAAAATTTATTATCTTAACAAGTAATTAATCATGAAAAGGAAGAAAATATCCGGGGTTACACCAAAAAAACACCACGGTATGTCATTCTGATTGAGCTGCCGGCAGTCCTGCTGTAAGCGCGTTCAACAGGGTGTTCATGGAGCGCTTACGTCCTGTTTACTACTTAAGAAACTCTATAATCTTACTTATTATTTAAGGGAATCATGTTTAAGCAACTTCGGAAAAACTTCCTGGCCGCCCTCTCGGCTACCGGCTTTTCCGTGATGTTGATTGCTGCCGTGGTGGGCTCTGTAACTGGGCTGGCCGCTGTCTTTTTTATTAATCTCATTGCCTGGATTCAGGTGGAGTTTTATCATGGGGCTGGATATTTTCTGCCGTTTGCAGGTAATTTTTCTTATATAATTATCCCTGTTCTTGGAGCGCTGGCAGTGGGACCGCTCATTGCCTTTTTTGCTTCGGAGGCCAGGGGGCACGGGGTGCCGGAGGTTATGCAGGCTATTACCCTGAAGGGCGGCCGTATCCGGCCCAGGGTGGCTGTTGTCAAAATTATTGCCTCGGCTCTCTGTATCGGTACCGGCGGCTCTGCCGGCCGGGAGGGCCCTATTGTTCAGGTAGGCTCAGCCATGGGCTCAACAATAGGGCAGTGGCTGGGGCTTTCGGAAGAGAGAATTAAAAATCTGGTTTCCTGCGGAGCGGCTGCCGGAATTGCCGCCACCTTTAACGCTCCACTGGCCGGAGTGGCCTTTGCCACCGAGGTACTGATGACGGAACTTCATGGCCGTTTATTTGCCAATGTGGTGATTGCTTCGGTTTCGGCCAGTATTATCAGCCGGATGTTTCTTGGGGCCAGACCGGCCTTTGAGGTGCCGAGCTATGTCATGCGCTCGCCCTGGGATCTGTTTCTCTATCTTCTTCTTGGGGTTTTTGCCGCTCTGGCCGGGGTAATGTTTATCTATATGCTGGATTTTACGGAGACGGTATTTGACAAATGGCGTTTCCCGCTGATGCTTAAACCTGCCGCAGGGGCTTTGGTGCTGGGAATCCTTGGACTGGCTTATGTCTATTTGCCGGGGGTCTCCTTTTATTCTCCGGAAACATTTCATCTTGATATGCCTCTGATGGGGAATATCCCTCATATCTACGGGGCCGGCTTTGTCTTTATCGAGAAGATTCTCCAGGGTAAGGTTTCCTTTCTGCTTATATTCCTGCTTATTTTTCTAAAGCCTCTGGCCACCTCTTTAACTCTTGGTTCCGGGAACTCCGGCGGTGTTTTTGCTCCGTCTCTCTTTACCGGTGCCGTCTGCGGCGGAGCCTTTGGCTATCTCGCCAATCAGCTGTTCCCTGGAGTCGCCAGTAATGTCGGGGCCTACGCCCTTGTGGGGATGGCAGCGGTTTTTGCCTCTGCTGCCAGGGCGCCGCTTACCGCCATGCTTATTGTCTTTGAAATGAGCAATGATTATTCCCTGATTTTACCTCTTATGGTCAGCGGGGTGGCGGCAACCGCCATCTCCGCCTTGCTATGTCCGGAGTCCATATACACGATTAAACTCGTTAAACGAGGTATTCATTTTGTAAAGGGTCGTGATCTGGATATCATGCAGGGGGTGAGGGTTGAGGAGGTGATGAACGAGGAGCCCATTCATTTTAATATTAATCTGCCCTTTACTAATCTGTATGCGGTATTCCAGGAGACCCATTTTCATGGTTTCCCGGTGGTGGAAGAGGATAAAAAACTGTACGGTATGGTTACTCTGGAAGATATGACCAGGGTTTTGTCGGGAAACAGCAGAATCAATGAGTTGAAGATAATTGATGTGGCCACCGCCAATCCGGTTACCGTTTTCCCCGATGAGCCGGTATGGGCTGCTATCCAGAAGATGTCGCCCCGTGATCTGTCCCGGTTGCCGGTGGTTTCAAGAGAAGATGGCGTTACGCTGGTTGGCCTTATAAGCCGCAGTGATATAATCAGGGCTTATGAGGTGGGAATCATGCGTAAGCAGCGGGAGACATACGCGGCCGAACATATGGCTCTGCGCAAGGTAAGTGATACAGTATTCGTGAATTTACGGGTAAAGCCGGACAGTAACGCTGTCGGTAGGACCCTGGCTGAAATGCAGATTTTCAAACGGGTGAATGTGGTCTCGGTGGAGCGGGGCGGCACTGTTATTATCCCGCGCGGCGATACCGTAATTCTGGCGGGTGATCTTTTTACCTTTCTCTGCCGCCCTGAAGACGTGGAGGAGTTAAAGAAAATTTTTTCCTGAAATCATATATTTTTTCTTGCAACAAATCCAACTCTATAGTTAATAATAGCGAGGGAAGTAATCGCTCCCCTTGTCGTTAAAGGAAATTTTAAGAGGAAAAGCATATTTGCTTATTTTAGAAAGAATATTATTTGAAAAGGGGATCAGATGAATAAAACAGAACTTGTAGCCGCGATTGCTAAATCCGCAGAAATTACCAAGGCTGATGCCAGCAGAGCTTTACAGGCTCTCCTTGATGCAATAACCACCAGTTTGGCTGAGGGGGAGAGTATCGCCCTTACCGGATTCGGCACCTTTTCTGTTACTCAACGTGCCGCCCGTACGGGTCGTAATCCCAGAACCGGCGCTGAGTTAAAGATCGCGGCCAAGACTGTGGCTAAGTTTAAGCCGGGGAAGGGACTGTCGGAAGCCGTAAAATAAACTTCATAGTTTCTCCCGTTTTAAAGAAATCTCTCCATTGGCCATGGGGAGATTTTTTTATTGTAGGGGGTGAAAATAAGTATTTTAATCGGCTGGCAAAGATATTAAGGCGCTAAATTATCGTCAATGTAGCAGTGTCAGGGCTGCAGGGTGACGATCATAAAATAAAGGAGAAGTAATTATGGAAACATTCAGTACCAATATTTTTAAGACGGAAACTATAAAACTGGCAGACACGGAGGAGTTAATTGTCCGCGGCGGCCGGGATCAATTTCATCTCCTGGAGCAGGCTTTTGCCGGTGTAAAGCAGATAGGGGTAATCGGCTGGGGCTCTCAGGGGCCGGCTCAGGCTCAGAATCTCAAGGATTCGCTGGCCGATTCTGATATTAAGGTAGCAGTTGGTCTGCGTCCGGGCAGCGCCTCCATGGCTAAGGCCAGGGAAGCCGGTTTTAACGAGGAGGCCGGCACCCTGGGTGAGATGTACGATATCGTCGCTAAATCAGACCTTGTTATCCTGCTTATTTCAGACGCGGCTCAGGCCGAAAATTATCAGCGGGTTTTTGACGCCATGCGTGACGGCGCTACCCTGGGGCTGTCACATGGCTTTTTGCTGGGCCATCTGACCAGTGTCGGGCAGTCTTTCCCTGAGAATATTAATGTAATCGGCGTATGCCCCAAGGGGATGGGGCCGTCGGTTCGCCGTCTCTATGTTCAGGGCAAGAAAGTCAATGGTGCCGGAATTAACTGCAGTTTTGCCGTGGAACAGGATATTGACGGCCGGGCTACCGATCTGGCCCTGGGCTGGGCGGTGGCCATTGGCGCTCCTTATATCTTTAAAACTACTCTGCGTAATGAATATTGCAGTGATATCTTTGGGGAACGCAGTATTCTGCTTGGGGCAGTTCATGGTATTGTCGAATCTCTCTACCGCCGTTATGTAATGCAGGATAATATGAGCGAGGCGGAGGCCTTTACCGCCTCGGTGGAGAATATTACCGGCATTATCAGCAGGACCATCTCCCATGATGGCATCCTGGCCGTTTATGAAAAATTAAACGCCGACGATAAAAAGATATTTGAGAATATTTATTCTCAATCCTACGGCCCGGCCATGGATATCCTGCTGGAAATCTATGACGAGGTCTCCTCTGGTAACGAGATTCGCTCGGTGGTTATGGCTGGTCAGCGTTTTGCCCGCTATCCCATGGGCAAGATTGACGGCACCAGGATGTGGCAGGTAGGTGAGGAGGTACGGGCGGCCCGTTCGGAGCAGGAGGCCCCGGTTAACGCCTTCACGGCCGGAATTTATTGCGCTACCATGATGGCCCAGCTTGATCTGCTCATCGAGAAGGGCCATTGTTTGAGCGAGGTCTGCAATGAGTCTGTTATTGAGGCGGTTGATTCCTTGAATCCCTATATGCATTACAAAGGGGTGGCCTATATGGTGGATAACTGTTCTGTTACCGCCCGTCTTGGTTCCCGGAAATGGGCCCCGCGTTTTGATTATAATCTCAGCCAGCAGGCCCTGGTTGCTTATGATGATGGCGCCGGGATTAATGACGAGTTGATTGACGCTTTTAAAAATCATAAGGTACACGCGGCCCTGGCCACCTGTGCCACTCTGAGGCCGTCGGTTGATATTTCCCTGTCCGACGCCGATTGATAAGCCGGCTGTTTCACGTTTAAAAAAGCCCGCCTGAATTGTCAGGCGGGCTTTTTTTGTGGCGGCGCGTAACTCAAAATGTTCGATTAACCCGATAATCAACCAATTTTATTATATATTTCCAAGGTTATAATAAAAATCCCCCCCCTGAAACTTTTGTTTGGTTTGCCATTCCTATAATGCTATAATAGTAACAGTAAAACTATTACGTCAGATAACTTTATTATTCCCCCAATAAACAACAAAGTTAAAAAGTTTCGCGTTTGACAGGGCTTCGGCCATACATGTGGTATGCTGAAGCCCTGTCAAAATGCCACAATGTGGTATGTCGGAGGCTTGTTACGACGCCATTATGCGTTGTATTCGTTGCCAGGAACTGTTCTTTACTGAAAAAGAGGTTGATAAAATGTTTGCAAACCTGAGATTAAGTACGAAAATTACCCTGGGATTCGCCGCCGTCATACTGATATTCGGCATTGTCTCGTTTGTCGGCTGGCGAGGAATAACCAGCAGTTCAGAAGGCTTTACTGTCTATCGTTCACTGGCGCGTCACTCGAATCTGACTGGCCGCCTGCAGGCAAACATGCTTATGACCCGCATGCATGTCAAAAATTTTATTATATCCGGTTCCCACAAAGATATTCAGCAATATTATGAGCGCCTTGAAAAAATGAAAAGATTTTTGAGTCAATCTCAGAAAGAAATTAAGAATAAGACCAGGGCCCAGAAAATTAAATTCATAGCGGGCCATATCAAGAATTATGAAGCTGGGTTCGAAAAAGTCGTGAAACTCAAGGCAAAACGTAATGATCTTCTCGATAATACGTTGAACAAAATCGGGCCGCAGATGGAGAAAGCCCTTACAACCATGATGAAAACAGCGGAACGGGACAATAATTCCCACGGTGCGTATATGATTGGAATAACCTTGCGTAATCTTCTGCTGGGGCGTCTGTATGTTATAAAATTTCTTGACACCAATGGAGTAAAGGAAGTCAAACGGGTTGAGTCTGAATTCGCCGGGATGAATGATGATATTCAGAAACTGGATCAGGAAATTACAAATCCCAAAATCAGGCAGCTGCTTGCAGGAGTTACAAAGAACAGAGACATTTATTTCAACGCCTTTAAACAGCTCGTTGCCACCATTAATTCAAGAAATAAGATTATTAAAGGCGAACTGGACGTTATCGGCCCAAAAGTAGCGGCTCTGACGGAGCAGGTTAAGCTTGGCATCAAAGCGGAACAGGACAGAATGGGCCCCGTATTAGTCAGACGGAATCAAAGAAATATATGGATGATTACCATGTTCGGTCTACTGGCAACCGTTATCGGAATTTTATTTGCCATATTTATTACCCGGAGTATTACCAGGCCTCTTAACGCGGCCGTTGACACCCTGAGACAAGGTACAGACCAGGTTGCCGCGGCATCCGGTCAGATTGCCGGATCAAGCCAGCAGCTTGCCGAAGGAGCCAGCGAACAGGCGGCAGGTCTCGAAGAAACATCTTCTTCGCTTGAAGAAATGGCCTCAATGACGAGACGGAATTCTGACAATGCCGGGCAGGCAAGTATTCTGATGAATCAGACCAATACCGTCGTAATTGATACCCAAAAGTTAATGGGTGATCTCAAAACAGCAATGGATGGAATCTCAAAGGCAAGCAATGATACCTCAAAGATTATTAAGACTATTGATGAGATCGCTTTTCAGACCAATCTGCTGGCCCTTAATGCCGCTGTGGAGGCCGCTCGTGCCGGTGAGGCAGGGGCCGGATTTGCCATAGTTGCCGACGAGGTTCGTAATCTTGCCATGCGGGCTGCCGCCGCGGCCAAAGAGACTGAAACCCTTATCGCTGATACTGTAAACAAGGTGTACGGCGGCAATGATCTTCTGAAAAGCTCCAGTGAAACATTCTCCCTGGTTGCGGAAAGCTCAACAAAGGTAACTCAGTTGATTGACGAAATTGCCGAGGCATCCAGAGAACAGTCTCAAGGCGTTAATCAGATCAGCAAGGCTGTATCGGAAATGGACAAGGTTGTCCAGGCTAATGCCGCACTTTCAGAAGAATCGGCCAGTGCCTCTGAGCAGCTTAATGCTCAGGCGGCAGCCCTGAAGGATGTTACGCGGGATTTAACCATCCTGGCGAGAGGAAGGGGCTATGGAGGCGCAGGAGCTGCGTCTCATCGTGCCGAAGATATATCTTCAGTCAATAACCCCAAACTTCTCTCACCGTCATAATAATCAATAATCGTAGCTGGTTAGGAAAATGTAAACTTCGAGATGGAGCGCTTGTAAACAGTTACATTTTCGAGTTTAGGGCAATTTGCTGCCTGCCCGTGCTGAATAGTTACCCGTTCCGCTTCATCCCTT
>JBMERE010000019.1:0-16631 GCA_048820955.1 Desulfobacterota bacterium M19
TGTTCTTCCTCAATTATTTCTTAATAACAGTCATGCCGGTTTCCCGACCGCGACTAAACATGAAATTCTTTATACGGCGGCCTAAAGCCATCACATATAAAAATTCATATAAAATATTGTTTAAAGCCCTCTCACCTTTTTAATAATTTGAGCCGCAATCTTTTCCGGGACAATTTCGTATGAATTAAACTGCATGGAAAAATTGGCCCGTCCCTGAGTAACCGAACGTAGATCAGTGGAATAACCAAACATCTCAGCCAAAGGTACTTGAGCCTCTACCACCTGTACAGTATTACCCCGATGCTCCATTCCCTGAATCTGCGCCCTTCTACCGTTCAGATTATTAATCACATCTCCAAGATACTCATCCGGCAGCACAACCTCTACGGCCATCACCGGCTCCAGCAATAGCGGCCCGCCATTAACAAGGGCCTGATGCAGAGCAATATTTGCCGCGACCCCAAAAGCCTGAGGCGTGGAGTCCTCTTCATGATACGAGCCATCCACCAGAGCCGTTTGCACATCGACAACCGGATATCCCAGTAAAGCTCCTGAATCCAGGCCTGATTCAAGACCACGCCTGATGGCATCAACAAACTCCGGCGGAATCGAATCTTCGTCAAGCTGATTCTCAAAAATCCACCCCGTGCCTCTCGCCAAAGGCGATATTTCTATTTTCAGCTGAGCGAATAAATGCTTACCGGTGCTTAATTGCTCAAACTTACCTTCGGCCTGAGCCT
The DNA here is from genome assembly GCA_048820955.1 of Desulfobacterota bacterium M19. Classification (GTDB taxonomy): domain Bacteria; phylum Desulfobacterota; class Desulfobulbia; order Desulfobulbales; family VMSU01; genus JAADIV01. The sequence goes on from JBMERE010000019.1 coordinate 741, forward strand.
TAACGTCTATTGTTTCTTTATAGGCCACCTGGGGCTGCCCCACATTCGCGGCAACCTTAAATTCACGAATAAGACGATCGATAATAATTTCAAGATGGAGTTCACCCATACCGGCGATAATTGTCTGGCCGGTATCCTCATCCCGCGAAACCTTAAATGACGGATCTTCTATGGCAATCTTATCCAGACTGGCCAGAAGCTTTTCCTCATCGCCCTTACCCTTAGGCTCAATTGCTATACTGATAACCGGGTCAGGAAAATCTATATTGTCAAGCCGGATATTATCACCCCTGGCGCAGAGGGTGTCGCCGGTTTTAGTAAAACGCAGTCCCACCAGAGCCGCTATATCACCGGCGCCAACCTCCTTCACCTCATGGCGCTTATTGGCGTGCATCCGCAGAATACGGCCAATCTTTTCCTGCTTGCGGCGGGTGGAATTAAATATCTTCTCCCCCTGCCTCAGAACCCCGGAGTAAAGGCGGACAAAAGCCAGATTATCGACAAATGAGTCCGACACCATTTTAAATGCCAGAGCGCATAGGCGCTCCTTTTCATCGGCATTCCGAACCTGCTCCAGGCCTTTTTCGTCAAGTCCATGTACAGGAGGAACATCAACCGGTGACGGTAAATAATTGACAACAGCGTCAAGCAGCGGCTGAACGCCTTTATTTTTAAAGGCGCTGCCACACAGAACCGGTACCATGTCAAGATTCATGGTAACTGTTCTTACCGCCTGTTTGATCTCATCAGCACCAATGGGCTGTTCTTCAAGATATTTTTCCATGACCCCTTCATCGAAGTCGGCCAGCTTCTCGATAAGGGCCATACGTGCGGCCGTGAATTGTTCAGTGTAATCCGCGCTGATATCCTCTTCTAAAATATCAGCGCCCTGTGTCCCTTCGTCGAAATAGAGCATTTTGCCTCGAACGAGATCAATAACGCCCGCAAAGGAATCTTCTTTACCTATGGGAATCTGCAGGGCCAGGGGAACTGCCCCCAACCTCTCTTCCATCATCTTCAGACAGCGCTCAAAATCAGCACCGACTCGATCCATCTTGTTAACAAAGGCAATACGCGGAATGGCATAATGATCCGCCTGATGCCAAACGGTCTCCGACTGGGGTTCAACCCCTCCAACCGCGCAGAAGACGGCCACCGCACCGTCTAAAACCCGCAGGCAGCGCTCAACCTCTATCGTGAAGTCCACGTGCCCCGGAGTATCAATTATATTTATCTGATGGTCATGCCAGTAACAGGTAGTAGCCGCAGAGGTAATAGTAATACCGCGTTCCTGCTCCTGCTCCATCCAGTCCATAACGGCGTTACCGTCGTGAACCTCACCTATCTTGTAAGATTTACCGGTATAATACAGAATCCGTTCTGTTGTCGTGGTCTTGCCCGCATCAATGTGGGCCATTATACCAATATTTCTAATCGCCTTTAAGGCCTTATCACCGCTCAATCTCTCTTCCCGTTGACTTGAAAATCTACTGTGCCTTATACCGACACCCGGCAACTGACAAAAAAGAGATTATTAATACTGCAGGAATAACGAATTGTCAATCAAGAAAGAAGAATTACCAGCGATAATGAGCAAACGCCTTATTAGCCTCAGCCATCTTGTGAGTATCTTCCCTTTTCTTCACCGATGAACCGCGGTTATTATAGGCATCTAAAATTTCAGCGGCTAATTTTTCAGACATTGACTTCCCGGAGCGTTTTTTGGCAAAGCCACAAATCCAACGCATGGCAAGAGCATTACGCCTTTCAGGACGTACCTCTATGGGTACCTGATATGTGGCACCGCCAACCCGGCGCGACTTCACCTCAACCCGGGGTCGAACACCATCCATGGCCTTCTCAAAGACCTCAACCGGACTGTCTTCCTTAACCCGATCAGAAATAATATCCATGGCACCATAAAAAATACCACGCGCTACACTTTTCTTGCCATCAAGCATGATACAATTTATAAACTTCGAAACTAAAACGCTTTTATAACGCTCATCTGACTCAATGGGACGTTTAGCGACTGTCTTTCTTCTTGGCATTTAATAACTCCCTGTCTTTACCCTTAGTGCTTATTTGGGTCTTTTAGCGCCATATTTTGAACGGCCCTGCTTCCGATCGGAAACACCAAGGGTATCAAGAGTACCACGAACAACATGATATCTGACACCAGGTAAATCCTTTACCCTGCCGCCGCGGATCAAGACCACGGAATGCTCCTGCAGATTATGCCCAACTCCGGGAATATAGGAGGTAACCTCCATCCCATTGGTCAGCCTTACCCTGGCCACCTTACGGAGAGCGGAGTTTGGCTTTTTCGGGGTCGTGGTATAAACCCTGACACATACACCCCTCTTCTGGGGAGCCCCTTTCAAGGCTGGGGTATTTGTCCGGCTCAGCATCTTCTTACGACCGTGCCGTACCAATTGGTTAATAGTTGGCATCTACACTACTCCTTTTTTACAATAGGGGCTAATCGCCCGGATTATTTATAGTAATTTTCAGGTTTTACTGCTAACGAGAAAAGAGATTTGTACTCGAATGAATGATTATTGTCAAGCCTTATATTTGACGGACTCGTAAAAAGTCCGTCACACTCTGAAAGACAGCAGCTCTTCGACAGTAAGCGCCCCATGAACCCCCTGCTGCACGCATTTAAGTCCCCCAATATACAGGGGTATTATCGGGGTGCTTAAATGCGCACAGCAGAGCGTCCCAGAAACGCTTACATTCCGAGATGTTATAAAGTCAGCGGTACGACCATGATTGTATGCGAGAGTGTGGTTTGTGAGGCGCTTACCTTCGACTAATCACTACTCGAATTGTTTATAATTCCCCAGGCCGCTGCCAGCCGGCACCAGACGTCCCATGATAACATTTTCCTTCAGACCCACCAGATTATCAACCCGGCCCGCCATGGCGGCATTGGTCAACACCTTGGTTGTCTCCTGAAAAGACGCCGCTGAAATAAAACTGTCGGTACTCAAGGAGGCCTTGGTTACTCCAAGGAGCAGAGGCTGAGCCTGGGCGGGATGTCCACCCTCTCTGATTATCTTTTCGTTCTCCTCCCGGAAACGCCACCATTCAACATGTTCACCAAGCATAAAGATTGAATCCCCCGCCCCGGTTATGGTAACCCGGCGCAACATCTGGCGGACGATAACCTCAATGTGCTTATCGTTAATTTTGACGCCCTGCAGACGATAGACTTCCTGGATCTCATTAACCAGAAATTTAGCTAATTCCTTTACCCCTTTGACCCGCAGAATATCATTGGGATCAGGTGAACCATCCATTAATGGTTCGCCGGCCTTAACATAATCACCCTCATGCACGCTGATATGCTTGCCCTTGGAGATGCTGTATTCCTTCGCCTCACCAATGGGCGGCGTAACAATGACCCGCTTCTTACCCTTTGTATCCTTGCCATAACTGATCTGACCGTCAATTTCGGTGATGATGGCATGCTCCTTGGGCTTACGGACCTCGAAAAGTTCAGCAACCCGGGGCAAACCACCGGTAATATCCTTTGTTTTGGTGGTTTCACGAGGGATCTTGCCAAGTACCGTACCAGCCTGAACGTGTTCGCCCTCTTCCACCGTAATGATGGTCCCGACGGAGAGGGAATAACGAGCCATAATCCCGGTCTTGGGCAATTTTACTCCCCGGCCATTTTCATCCTTCAGAGAAATACGCGGATTCACATTGGTCTGGCGGCCCTGAATAATGACCGAGCTGGATTTACCGGTAATGGGATCAACCCGTTCCTGCATGGTATCACCCTCAATAATATCACCGAATTTGACCGTACCTCCCACCTCACAGACAATGGGAATGGTATATGGATCCCAGTCAGCGATCAAGGCTCCAGCCTCAATCTTATCACCGTCGTTATAGTGTAATTGAGCCCCGTAAATCAACAAGTAACGCTCAAGTTCACGACCCTGCTTATTGACGATACTAACCTCGCCATTACGGTTCATAACTACCATCTTACCATCAGCGCCGCTGACGGTATGCATCCCCTGAAATTTAATTATACCGCCATGCTTGGTACGCACCTCGGCAACCTCAGCGCTCCGACTGGCTGTACCGCCGATATGAAATGTCCGCATGGTCAGCTGGGTACCAGGCTCACCAATAGACTGGGCGGCAATAATACCAACGGCCTCACCACGGTTGACAATATGACCACGGCCCAGATCCCGGCCATAACATTTGGCACAGACCCCGCGCTTGGATTGACAGGTCAACACTGAACGAATGGCAACCCGATCCAGGCCCGCCTTTTCAATCAACTTAACTTTTTGCTCATCAATCTCCTCGTTGGCCTCCACCAATACCTCATCAGTTACCGAGTCAACAATATCATCCAGAGCAACCCGGCCCAGGATACGCTCACCGACCTGCTGAATAATCTCCCCGCCCTCAAGGAGGGACTCAGCAATAATGCCATCCAGAGTACCACAGTCGCTCTCGACAATGGTGGAGTCCTGAGCCACATCCACCAGACGCCGGGTTAGATATCCGGAGTTGGCGGTCTTCAGGGCCGTATCAGCCAGCCCCTTACGGGCCCCATGGGTAGAAATGAAATACTCAAGAACATTAAGTCCTTCTCGGAAATTGGCCTTAATGGGTGACTCGATAATGGCCCCCGATGGTTTGGCCATCAGACCACGCATCCCGGCAAGCTGGCGGATCTGATCTTTTGATCCACGGGCTCCGGAATCAGCCATGACATAAATGGCGTTAAAGCTGGGACTATCAAACTCCTTGCCATCGGCATCAACCAGATGCTCAACACTGAGGTTGTTCATCATGCCCTCCGCTACTTCATCAGTAGTCCGAGACCAGATATCAATGACCTTGTTGTATTTCTCGCCTGCGGTAATCAAGCCGCCGACATATTGCTCCTCGACATCCAGGACTTCCTGCTCGGCGCTGTGAACAAGTTGATTTTTACCCTCGGCAATGGTCATATCGTTAATACAGATGGAAATGGCATGAGTGGTGGCCATCTCATAGCCCATATCCTTCAGGCGGTCAGCCAGAATAACCGTTTCCTTGGTACCGGCGTGCCGGTAAGTATAATCAATCAAACGAGCCAGTTCCTTCTTGGTCATTACCCGGTTAACCTGGTCAAATGGTACCGCCGGCGGCAGTATCTCAAGAAACATAATCCGGCCCACCGTAGTCTCAACCAGCTCACCGTTAATACGTACTTTAATCCCGGCCTGCAGGTGGATCGCCCCGTGATCAAAGGCTATAATGGCCTCGGTCGGCGAGGAAAAAATCTTGCCCTCGCCCTTGACCAAACGCCGGGCACGGCTCATGATATAAAGCCCCAGAACAATATCCTGCGAAGGAATAATAATAGGCTCACCGTTGGCGGGTGACAAGATATTATTGGTGGACATCATCAGCACCCGGGCCTCAACCTGGGCCTCAACGGTGAGCGGCAGATGAACGGCCATCTGATCGCCGTCGAAGTCGGCGTTAAAGGCTGAACAGACCAGGGGGTGCAGCTGCAGGGCTTTGCCCTCGATTAAAATCGGCTCAAAGGCCTGCATACCAAGACGATGCAGAGTCGGGGCACGATTGAGAATAACCGGATACTCCTTAACCACCTCATCCAGGACATCCCAGACCTCTTTGACGCCTTTCTCCACCATCTTCCGGGCACTTTTAATGGTGGTTACATAACCACGGGCCTCCAGCTTGTTGTAGATAAAGGGTTTGAAGAGTTCCAGAGCCATCTTCTTGGGCATACCGCACTGGTGCAGACGAAGATGAGGGCCGACAACAATAACGGTACGACCGGAATAATCAACCCGTTTACCAAGCAGATTCTGGCGGAAACGCCCCTGCTTACCTTTCAGCATATCACTCAGGGATTTAAGGGGCCGCTTGTTGGAACCGGTAATCACCTTACCACGGCGTCCGTTATCAAAAAGGACATCCACGGCCTCCTGCAACATCCGTTTTTCATTGCGGATAATAATTTCAGGGGCGTCGAGATCCAACAGGCGCTTCAAGCGGTTGTTACGGTTGATTACCCGCCGATAGAGATCATTAAGATCGGAGGTGGCAAAACGTCCACCCTCCAGCGGCACCAGAGGCCGCAAGTCCGGAGGCAGAACGGGGATAATATCCAGAATCATCCATTCCGGCTTATTATTGGAATCACGAAAGGCCTCTACCACGGTCAGACGTTTGGCATATTGTTTACGCTTGGCCTCAGAACCGGTGGTGCGCATCTCTTCGCGAAGAGTGACGGAGAGGGCGGCAAGATTAACCCTCTTCAACATATATTTAATGGCCTCAGCACCAATACCGACCTGGAATTTTTCGCCATGCTCTTCCCGGGCCTGGCGATAGGATTCCTCACTTAAGAGAGTGCCGATTGGCGGCGCGGATTCGCTTGACTCAATAACCACATAGGAATCAAAATACAATATACGTTCCAACTCTTTAAGGGTCAGGGCAAGTATATTCCCAATCTTAGAGGGCAGACTTTTCAGAAACCATATATGGGCCACCGGGGCGGCAAGCTTAATGTGCCCCAGACGCTCACGCCGCACCTTGGACTGAATGACCTCAACCCCGCATTTTTCACAAACTACCCCCCGGTGTTTCATACGCTTGTATTTGCCGCAATTACACTCATAATCTTTTACCGGACCAAATATCTTGGCACAGAAAAGACCGTCCCGCTCTGGCTTAAAGGTACGATAGTTAATGGTTTCCGGCTTCTTCACCTCACCATTAGACCAGTCCAGAATTTTCTCTGGAGACGCTAAAGATATTCGTACAGAATTAAATTTTACTGGAGCCTTGGCCTTTGAAAAAAAACTGAACAACTCATCCATGGCTTTCTCCTGCCTTAGTTAAATTCGTATTTTGATTTTAGCCGCCTTATCAAAAGCGCGGCATTTACAGTAACATCAGGGGGGCGGGTTGCCAACTACCCTTAAATCGTATGCGCCCAACAAACAACATTCTTGACTTAGACAAACAATAAACACCTTACTACGGCATATAAGCGCGTCCAGCAGGTGTTCATGGAGCGCTTAGGATTTATTTTCTTCGTCAATCAGTTCCATATCAAGACAAAGCCCCTGCAGCTCCTTGACCAGGACGTGAAAGGATTCCGGCAGACCGGCCTCAAGGAAGTTATTACCCTTAACAATCTTTTCATACATCTTGGTTCGGCCGTTAACATCATCTGATTTAACGGTTAAAAACTCCTGCAGGGTATGGGCAGCCCCGTAGGCCTCCATGGCCCATACCTCCATTTCTCCCAGCCGTTGACCGCCGAATTGAGCCTTACCGCCAAGAGGCTGCTGGGTAACAAGTGAATATGGGCCGGTGGAACGGGTATGAATTTTATCATCTACCAGATGATGCAGTTTCAAGAAATACATGATGCCCACGGTGATGGGATTCTCAAATTTTTCACCGGTCAAACCATCATAAAGCTCACATTGCCCGATATTACTCATTCCGGCTTCTTCGAGAAGTTCACGAATTTCAGACTCCTTGGCACCATCAAATACCGGAGTCATCATATGCAGGCCCTTACGCATATTTACAGACATCTTCAGCAGTTCAGAATCATCCACACCATCGGTGATTTCCTGATATTCTTCTTTGCTGTATATCTTCTGCATTTTGGCCCGCAGGGCTTTGATATCCTCACGCTGTCCCATTTCGTATAGCTGCTCGCCAAGTCTCTTGGCCGCCAGGCCGAGATGAACCTCCAGGACCTGACCGACATTCATTCGAGAGGGAACGCCCAGAGGATTCAAAACAATATCCACCGTGGTTCCATCCGCGAAGTACGGCATATCCTCTTCCGGCAGAATACGGGAAACAACACCCTTGTTACCATGCCGGCCGGCCATCTTGTCACCCACCGACAATTTTCGTTTTTTAGCCACATAGACCTTAACCATCTTGATGACCCCTGGCGGCAGATCGTCACCCTTCCGGAGGCGCTCAATGCGGGTGTTATAACGTTTTTTAACGGCCTTGATCTGACTCTCGTAGCGCTCAAAAAGCAGATCTATCTCACCTTTCAGCTTGTCACGGCCAGTAAATTTAAGGGTCGCGATGGCCTTAAAGCGTACCTTGTCTATTACCTCGGGGCTGATTTCTTCGCCCTTCTTCAACAGAAGTTCAGAATTACCTATAACAATATCTTCCTCAGTGGTGCGACCGCTGAGGAGATCGGCAAGATTACCCCGAATCCCCTTTTTGATATAACGAAGTTCATCGGCCATATCCTGCTCTAATTTCCGGGTCTCCATCTCCTCAATAGCCTTGGTTCGTTCGTCCTTCTCCATGCCCTTACGGGAAAAGACGTGGGCATCAATAACCGTCCCCTCAATACCCGGCGGTACCCGCAGAGAGGAATCTTTGACATCACCGGCCTTTTCTCCAAATATGGCCCGAAGCAGTTTTTCCTCGGGTGACAACTGAGTTTCACCCTTGGGAGTAACCTTGCCGACCAGAGTATCACCCGACTTAATTACCGCTCCGACCCTGACGATACCAGAGTCGTCGAGATTCCTCAGGGCCTCCTCACCGACATTCGGGATATCGCGGGTGATCTCTTCTTTACCCAATTTGGTATCACGGGCCACGGTCTCAAAGACCTCAATATGTAATGAAGTATAGGTATCGTCCTTTATCAGACGTTCATTAATCAAGATAGAATCTTCAAAATTATAGCCCCGCCAAGGCATAAAGGCGATGGTAACATTCTTACCAAGGGCCAGTTCACCTCTCTCTACCGCCGGCCCGTCGGCCATAACATCATTCTTCTTCACACGCTGCCCCGGTAACACCAGGGGGCTCTGGGTAAAGCAGGTATTTTGATTGGATTTACGATATTTATCGAGATGATAGATGGCAACTCCGGTACTGAAACCATCGGTGCCCGGTTCATCATAACGCACCACTATCCGGTTGGCATCCACCTCCTCAATAACTCCGTCTCCGGCGGCAAGCAGACAGACCCCTGAATCCCGGGCCACAATCTTTTCCAGACCAGTCCCCACAAGGGGAGTCGCTGTCCGAAGCAGAGGAACACCCTGACGCTGCATATTCGAACCCATGAGGGCCCGGTTAGCGTCATCATGCTCCAGAAATGGAATTAAAGATGCACCAACACTCACCAGCTGATTGGGTGAGACATCCATATGAGTAACATCTTCAGCCTGAACATTATAAACTTCACCATCCTGACGGGCCAGGAGCATATCGTTGACGATACGGCCATTTTCATCAAGATCACGCTGAGCCGGAGCAATGAGAAGGCCCTTCTCGTCCAGGGCGTTCATATAGGCAACTTCATCCGTTACCTGGCGGTTATTTACCTTGCGAAACGGAGTCTCGATAAAACCGTAGCGGTTAACTTTGGCAAAGGTGGCCAGCGAAACAATCAAGCCGATATTCGGCCCCTCAGGTGTCTCTACCGGACAGATCCGGCCGTAGTGAGTGGGATGAACATCACGAACCTCAAAACCGGCTCTCTCCCTGGACAGGCCGCCAGGTCCCAGGGCACTCAAACGTCTCTTATGGGTAACCTCTGAGAGAGGATTGGTCTGATCCATAAACTGCGAGAGCTGACTTGAACAGTAAAATTCCTTGATAGCAGAGGTAATAGGCTTGGGGTTGATAAGATCGTGAGGCATGAGGGTTTCCACCTCCTGGAGGCTCATACGCTCCTTAATAGCTCTCTCCATCCGTACCAGCCCTACCCGGTATTGATTTTCAACCAGTTCTCCGACCGTCCGCACCCGGCGGTTACCAAGATGATCTATGTCATCAACCGGCCCCTGTGAATCCTTTAAGCGCACAAGTTGACGAACAGCGAGGATAATATCCTCCTTGTTAAGAGTACGCTGCTCAGTATCAGTTTCCAGACCCAGCTTGGCATTAACCTTAAAACGGCCGACCACCGACAGATCATAGGTGTCGGGGTTGAAAAACATATTTTCAAAAAATTTAGTCCCCTCCGCGATGGTGGGAGGACTGCTGGGCCGCAGGCGGCGGTAAATATCCAACAGGGCCTCCTCCTGGGTATTTACCTTGTCAAGATGCAGGGTCTTGCGGAAGGAATCAGAGACCTTGATGCCATCTATGTGCAATATATCAAAAGAAGGTATACCGGCTTCAATGACGGCGGCCACCGTCGACTCGGTCACCTCTGAATTACAGAGCATGATAACCTCGCCGGTGGCGGGATTAACTACATCATTGGCGGTATAACTGCCGTACAGGCTTTCGACCTCAATCGGAATCCGATTCACCCCTGCTTCCTGCAGCTTTTTAGCCAGGGCCTTACCGATTTTACGATTCTTCTTAGCCAATACCTCACCGCTTTCCGGGTGGACTATTTCACTTGGAGCCCGTTGCCCCACCATGATCTCTGGAATAAATTGTTTGCTCACCGAATCCCCGTCAAAATAAACGGTCTCAGTGGCATAAAAGAAACGAAGCAGAATTTCAGAAAGATTAACCTCTGAATTTACCTGATATTTATCTACAAGATCAGCAAAGAGCGGCGAGTCAGTGCCCATGGCCTTCAGCAGTGTAGTAACCGGGAACTTACGGCGCCGGTCAATACGAACGTATAAGATATCCTTGGCATCAAAATCGAGATCAATCCAGGAGCCCCGTACCGGGATGATACGGGCGGAATAGAGTAATTTCCCCATGGCATGGCTCTTACCGCTGTCATGAGCGAAGAAAAGGCCGGGAGAACGCTGCAACTGACTGACAATTACCCGTTCGGTGCCGTTAACTATAAAGACACCCGCCTTGGTCATCAGAGGCAGGCTGCCGAGATAGACGGATTGTTCCTTGATATCACGAATACTTCTAACTTCGGTATCAGGATCAATATCATAGGTAATCAGGCGTACGGTAATCTTTATGGGGATCTCATAAGTCATGCCCCGCTGAGTACATTCAGCCACCGTGTATTTCGGCTCTCCAAAAGTATAGCGGACATACTCTAATGAGCATACTTCATTAAAATCGTTGATGGGGAAAATATTCTTGAAGATGGCATGCAGACCAACATCCTTACGCAGATCAGGGTCAATGTCCTTTTGCAGAAACTCCTCATATGACAGGCGCTGCATCTCAATGAGATGCGGCTTGTCAATAAGTTCACCAATCTTCGCAAAGCTCTTCCTGACTATTTTATTCATCTTCATTATTCAGACCTCGCCCTTCATTCAATAGAGAACCACCCCGCATTCTCCATAGAAAAATATTTGTCAATGCGTAACTGCTCAGCAGCAGTCCACCTTCGTCCATTTCGACCTCCTGAATACACAAGTAGCTCCAAAGTCTAAGACAAGACCCCGAACGGACAAACCTGGAATACTGCTGAACAGTTACAGCCTGGTGATTATTGTTACATTTGATGGACTTTTCGTTTCATGGCAAGCATGTTAACTACGAGTACATCACGTTTAACCATCACACTGCATAGTTCCCTTAATGCTGCCTGGGGGAAACAGCTTATCTGGTGTATGAGAAACAATAAAGATCACGGAGATAACGACTAACACCGCCCTGGATTTATAATTTTACTCATCACCCAAAAAAATACTGCCAAACGCACTAAAACGCTGCGTCCGAAAGGGCAGCGTTTTAGTGCCTGTACCATCCACAGGAGACCAATGAGTCAGGCCGCCCGGGGTGGAATTAGTTTTACTTGACTTCAGCGGAACCGCCAGCGGCCTCAATTTTGGCCTTGATCTCAGCAGCTTCGTCCTTGCTGACTCCCTCTTTAACTGGAGCTGGAGTGCTTTCAACCAGGGCCTTGGCCTCTTTCAAGCCCAGGGAGGTAATAGCACGAACCTCTTTAATTACCTGAATCTTCTTTTCACCAGCACCAGTGAGAATAACATCAAATTCAGTCTGTTCCTCAGCGGCAGCACCTCCGGCATCACCTGCTCCACCAACAGCGGCAACAGCTACCGGCGCAGCAGCACTGACACCAAATTTCTCTTCCATTTCCTTAATTAACTCGGAAAGTTCGAGGACACTCATATTCGCAATAAATTCAACTACATCATCCTTAGTTACAGCCATTTCTACTTCCTCCAGAATTATAATCTTTGTAAGTAATCTTTTATTGTTCTTTCTGATCCTTTACCGCCTGCAACAGATAAACCATCTTCTGTGGAATAGCGTTAAGAACCCGAACGAAATTAGTGGGAACAGCCTGCATACCTGAGAGCAGGGTAGCCAGAAGTACATCCTTGGCAGGCAGCTTGGACAGGGCTGTTAAATCCTCTTTTGAAAGTAATTTACCCTCAAATACAGCGCCCTTTATTTCCAGCTGGTCATGTTTGTCAATATACTCGGATAAAACTTTGGCAGGGCCGACGGGATCATCATAGGAAATCGTCAGAGCGGTAGAGCCCTTGAAAAAATCCACCAACCCCTCAAATGAAGTTCCGGCCACCGCCCGCTTCATCAAGGTATTTTTACCTACCCTGATTTCCGAGCCACATTGACGTAAAGAGATTCGCAATTCTTCGAAATCAGAGACACTAAGTCCTCTATAATCAGTAATAATTGCAATCTTAGCCTTGGCAAATTTGTCGCTGAATTCCTCAACGACAGACACCTTTTCATCGCGGTTCAATGCTTTTCACCTCCTTTTCTTCCGGTTGAGTTTGACTGAAGAACAGTCGAGGCCGACGGTTTGGACTGGGGCTGTAACCTTTGTCTCGGCAGGCTGACGCAATTAATGAAATACGCCAATTAAACCACGAGAATGGAACCTGCTGTCTTCGACTTCAAAACTGCTCGCTGATAAAATTAACCTTTAACAGGCTCAACCCCGCCACACAGGCGAAGTTTTTAACTTTTTGTGTAACAACTATAAGACATACTATGAGATTATGGACATTTGAACAGTCCCTGAATAAAGATTTACGACGAATAAACTGCCCAAGAAAGCGCTGACTCCAGATGTAAACCGAGATATGGTTAATAGCCGATCAGCAGAATAACAAACGAAGTGCAGCTTCGATAGATTCAGACAGCGAAGGCAAGCAGCCACCGTCAGTGCTGACTCCGGACAGACTGACTACACTGCTGCAAGCTACCGAAGTGTTAAAAAAAACCGAACCCTCTCATCCTTAAGCATTAGCTTTAAGGAGGGAGCAGGAACCTGAATTAATTAACTATTGAAGCACTCTGCAGGAAATCAAGCAGCCTTCAATAATGCCTTCAGTTCCACGGGATCCAGTTTAACTCCAGGCCCCATAGTGGTGGAAAGACTTATGGCCTTAAGATAAATACCTTTAGCGGAAGATGGTTTTAACTGCATAATTTTGCCGATAAAACTTAAGATATTTTCACGCAGGGCCTCAACAGAAAACGTAGTCTTACCGATCATTGCGTGCACAATACCAGCCTTGTCAACCTTGAAATCAACCTTACCGGATTTAATCTCTTTTACCACCCGCGCCACATCAAAGGTAACTGTCCCTAATTTGGCGTTGGGCATCAGACCGCGGGGACCAAGTACCCGGCCAATTTTACCAACCGTACCCATCATGTCAGGGGTAGCAATAGTACGGTCAAATTCAAGCCAGCCACCCTGAATTTTAGTTACCAGATCATCCCCGCCGGCAAAATCAGCTCCGGCCTCCAGGGCCTCTTTTTCTTTGTCGCCTTTGGCAAAAACCAGAACCCTCTCGGTTTTACCTGTACCATGGGGCAAGACCACACTACTGCGGATCATTTGATCAGCATGACGGGGGTCAACCCCAAGACCAATGGCTAAATCAACAGATTCTACCATTTTCTCGCGCTTGCAAGACAAGGATAAAGCAAGTCCCTCATCTAAATGATATAGACTTGCCGGGTTGACCTTAGCCAGATTATCCTTATGAATCTTTCCTGTCTTTGACATTATTTACTCCACTTAAATCAAATGGTTCCTGATAGTTTATCAATTAATCAACAATTGTAATTCCACAACTTCTGGCGGTTCCCTCAATAATCTTCATGGCCGCATCAACATCATAGGCATTCAGATCAGGCATTTTAATTTCCGCAATCTCCTTAATCTGAGCCTTGGTAATATTAGCCACCCGCTCACGTTTGGGATTACTGGAACACTTCTTGAGTTTTAATGACTTCATCAAGAGAGTAGATGCAGGCGGAGTTTTAACAATAAAAGAGAATGAGCGATCAGCATAAACAGTAATTACCACTGGGGTCAGCATATCGCCCTGCCCTTGAGTCTTCGCGTTAAAGGCCTTACAAAATTCCATAATATTAACCCCATGCTGCCCAAGTGCCGGGCCGACTGGCGGAGAAGGATTAGCCTTACCCGCTGGAATCTGCAACTTTATATAGCCTGTTATTTTTTTCGCCATTATCAATACTCCTGTATATCGAATCTAAGTCTTTGAAAGAAATTTAAAAAAAACTGGTGCAAATCCATCACCCCTTGGTCACCTGAATATACTCAAGCTCTACCGGAGTATCACGCCCAAAAATACTTACCATTACCCGGACTCTGCCCTTATCGGGGAATACCTCATCAACCACTCCCTGAAAATTGGCAAAGGGGCCATCCGTCACTCGTACCGCATCCCCGATTTCATAGGAGACTTTAGGCTTGGGCTTCAAGGCCCCGTCCTTAATACGACCAATAATCTTTTCAGCCTCTTTCTCGGCCAGGGGCTGCGGATGGAGATCATCACCAATAAAACCTGAAATCTTCGGTGTATCAATAACCGTATGCCAGGTGTTCTCATTCAGCTCCATATGAATGAGAATATAACCAGGGAAAAATTTTACGGAAGAGGTCTTTTTCTTACCTTTAACCATTTCCACAACCTGCTCGGTGGGAATCAGAATTTCACCAAACAGGTCTTCCTGGCCAGCATGCTTAATCCGTTCCTCCAAGGCAGCTTTAGCCTTCTCCTCAAAAGCGGAATAAGTATTTACAATATACCAACATAGTGCCATTGAATATCCCAATTTATATTTATGTAGAAGGTAACTGTTCAGACTGAAGTCTATTTAAGTACAGCCGCAATGATCTTGCCGAGAATTAAATCAACAGAGGCCAGATAGAAGGAAATCAACATAACCAGCACTACGACTACTCCACCAGCACCTATGGTATGTTTCTTGTCCGGCCAGGTAATCTTGTTAAATTCTTTCTTAACATCAGCCGAGAACACCTTAATCTGTCCGACACTGAATTTAGAACCGGCCTCCGGAACTGAATTGACTTTTATTTTACCCTTCTGTGCCATACGATTACCTGCTATAATTTAACAATTAAATAGCCAATTGAAGAAAATGGCAGGCCAGGAAGGATTCGAACCCTCAGCCCTCGGATTTGGAGTCCGATGCTCTACCGTTAGAGCTACTGGCCTGCATAACATTTTAATGATTCAAGGAGGATACTAAATAATGAAATCAGCATTCAGGGGATTACCCTGAACAGTAAAGTCAAGCCTATTTAGTTTCCTTGTGCATCGTATGCGTCTGACAAAAACGACAATACTTTTTTAACTCAAGCTTCTGAGGAGTCTGACGTTTATTTTTTGTAGTAGTGTAGTTGCGTTGTTTACACTGTGTGCACCCAAGGGTGATAATTTCTCTCATTAGTTATGCCTGTATCAATGTTTCTCTAAAAAGGCAGGGGACAGATGCTGTTGCAAAATCTGTCCCCTGAAAAAATTTAAACTAATCTAAAACTATTCAATAATCTCGTTAATAACCCCGGCACCCACTGTACGACCGCCCTCTCTGATCGCGAAGCGCAGACCCTCATCCATGGCAATGGGAGTAATCAGAGCGCCCTCTACAGAGACGTTGTCA
>JBMERE010000020.1:0-13329 GCA_048820955.1 Desulfobacterota bacterium M19
TCGGCCTTTACGCAGATCATTCATCAACATCTCGTAATTCTTTCAGGGTATTGCTCTAACTCTCCAAACAACTTTTTATCCCATTTGCAAAATTTTCCGCCATATTTTCCATGGTGTAATGGTTGCTGTCGGCAAGAGATGCATTCTTCATTCTGGCAAGCCGGTCAGGATCGGCGAATAACTCGACAATAGCCTGGCCATAGGCTTCAACACTGTCACTAATCATCAAACCGTTTATCCCATTTTTTAAATAGGCCACTTCCGGGCTGTGGCGGGCATTATCGGTGGTACAAAGAATGAGACTTGCACAAAAGGCATCGACAATATGCAACCCAACAAGACCGGGGTTAAGCATCACATCTGCCATTCTAAAGTACAGGGCTTTGGGGAATCCCTTTTGCACACCAAGCAGTTGCAGCCAGGGCCGGGACTCGGCAGCTTCCTGCAACAAGGGCATGGATGGCCCATCGCCAATGACAACCAAACCAAAACCTGGGACGCGCTGCCGAATATAATCAGCAGCCCCGACCAGTAAATCAAGTTTCTTGTCAGGATAAAGTGAACCACAAAAAAGGCCCACAGGGGCAGAAGAAGCATACCCAAGCTTCTTCTTTTCCTCAACAACCCGGGCTTCGGAAAAGGACGCTAAATCATCCTTGAAACCGTTAGTGTCAATGGCATTATCCAGTCGGGTAATCTTGTCCATGGGGTATTGAGCAGACAGGAGCAAATCAACGGTCATCTCGGTGTAGGCAAACCACCAGTCTACTTTAGTGAGCAGAAACTGTTTCCACCTCTCCCGCAGGCCTGAGGGCGCGTCGCTTTGAAAATTGACTCCATGCCCCCAATAAGCAACTTTAGGGCCATTAAAATATCGTTTAAGTAGTAACGGATAATTAGAGAGTATACGATTTTCCTGCATAACAACCACTAAGTCAGCATCACGCATCTCTAAAGGAAATGGCTGCCAGACAAGATCACGCGCGCCAAACTCCCAAAAACGATTTTCCACCTTTAAAGCCCATGGTAAACCCCCTTCATCCTTCTTGACACTTTCCCGTTTCGAAGCCTGCCCATGGACTACATTCAACTCAATCCCGAGTTTTATACATTTCTCCCGAAGCAACTCAAAGAAAGCAACCCGGTAATGCAGCAAACGATGCTGCAAAATTACAACCTTGATCATGTTATTCACTATCTCCACGCAAGGCCGGCATAATTATACAATAGTCATATCCTTTTTCAGAAAAAACAAATTTTCCGCCACGTATTGCCCTTTCGTGGGCAGCTATGTCAGCAGGGTCAGCAAAGCGCTGACCAATATTTTTTGCAGGAACACCGGCAACAATTGAGTAAGGCTCCACGTTACGACTGACTACACTCCCGGCAGCAATGATCGCTCCACGGCCAACAACAACACCTGTCAAAATAACAGCACCGAAACCGACCCAGACATCATCTTCAATAAGAGCTTCTTCATTTACAGAGGGGCTTACACCGCCTTTGCTTCCAACCCATGGTGCAAATCGTACAGGATACCCAACTGCCCTGAAATCATGATCCATACGGCCAACAACGGCGACTCTGTTGGCCAGGATACAAAAATTGCCAATCCGGCAATTTGCTTCGATGTTTACATGTTTGCCAATGTAGACAAAATCACCAAGGGTTAGCTTGTCTGGGGCCCATAATCTTGTTCCCTTGCCAACATGAAGGTCTTTACCGTGGTTCAGGTAAGAGGATTTCCCAACTGTTGCAAACCACGTTTGCAAGCGACGCAACGCTGCAAGAATAAATTTAAATTGATCAGTAATCATTGTGATTTTATGACAGTTTCTTCTACCAAACCGGCAATCTGGTTGATGCGAGCCGACCAAGTTTGGCTTGCTGCTTTTCGTAAGGCACCTGTAGCCAGTTGCAATCGCTTCTCTTCATTATTTGCCAATAACTGGATCGCATCTGCCAATGAACTGACCACCTCTTTTTCAGTCTTTCCCCCTGTTTCAATAATGACCGCGCTACTTTCATCGACTAATGTAGCAGGCCCTCCCAAATCAAGACAAATCACGGGCAAGCCAAATGATTGTGCTTCAAGCACTACATTGCCACCAGAGTCATGCAGGCTCGGGAACAAAAAAAGATGTTGGTGCTTGTAAATTTCAAAGAGTTTGCGTTGAGGCACCTTACTTACCCAAACAACCTGCTCGGAAATATTTTGCTCCATGACCAATAACTTCAACGCACTTTCAAATGGCCCTGTACCGACGATATTAAAACGTATGTTTATTCCACGTTTGCAGGCAGCAGCTACAGCCATAATTGCCAGATGTACACCTTTCCATCCTTCCAAACGTCCAGCAAAAAGAATTTCAATCGGCTTTCCCTGAGTACGCCTATCCGTTGAGGCAGTTAACAGACCATGCGGCTCAATACCTATTTCTTGAATAGTGATGGTTTCTGATCTAAAAGGCCAAGGCAACGCATTCTTAGTTTGATTAGTTCTAACGAAAATGGCATCAGCTTTACGTAACGCCATAAACAACAAAGGATTGAATGTTGCGAATTTATTTGCTAACGTCCGGAGCAACTCCTTCACCTTTTCCCTACCGTGTATGGATTTCTTTAACTTCAAGGGGGCATCTTCACCACCACCAACTGGTCCAAATACAAACGGGATACTTAGATACCCAAGAAAAGAAGGGGTGCGATACACACCATAGGTAAGATGCCATGCCACATCAAAAGAATATTGACGCTGTAACTTCTGCGCAAAGGGCAGTAAAGAAAATTGCCACGCCGTGAACAACAGCTTTGCAGTATAGGAATTTAAAGGGACTCGCTTTAGCCAGCAAGGTCGGTAATACACAAAATTAACATTATGTACTCTACTCTTTACCAACGCATCTTCAATAGCAGCACGCCGTGTCACATCGGTAATGACAACTACTTGGTGATTTTCCCCTAACTCAACTGCGTAGCGCCAACCGACACCCCCCTCGCTACCCGTAAAAGGTGAACATGCGAAAGCCGATAATAAGATTTTCATAAGAGAAACATGGACAATGCAAGTATATTCAAAATTTATCCCCCCTCGCCATATAGCTGCCATAAACAAAGAGTGGAAACTTATTACCTAAATACCTCGTTACTTTACCGCTACCTTGTATCTTGACGCGTGAAAAACCAGACATTCTCAGCTTAAGTGCCAGTGTGTCATGGAAGTGTTGCGAGACATGTGATCCTCCCAGGATACTTCCTCCACGCCACCTCCTCTTGATATCGGCAGGATTGGGCGTGGTCAATAAAAACCTGCCACCCACTTTCAATACTCGAAATATTTCACCTAACGTTTTATCAACATCCGCTTGATAGATATGTTCAATAAATTCTCCGGCAACAACCACATCATAGAAACAATCATTATGGGGTATTTGAGTTGAGTAACCATGCACCCCTTGCTCATAAACAGTTGTTGGCAAACGATCAAGACGATCTTTGACAGCATCTAATCCGTAGATAAGGAGATTGGGATTTAGCTCTTTCAAAACCTTCCCACCTCGTCCTGTATTACAGCCAATATCCAATACTGTTTGGGAACCTTTTGGGAAAAACCGGAAAAACTGACGGTACCGCTCTTCGGTGAAAGGATCTACTTCACTTTCTGGCTGAAGTAAATTTATTGACTCATATTTTTTATTCATCTCGACCTTGCTTCTCAATTAATTAAGCACGCCGCAGGATAATCTGAACATAGGCCCACACAAAATGAACAGGCCACAGCAAACCGCCATGACGCCTGCACATTACAAGCCATGAACGCCAGGGTAACCCCTTGCGGGAGAAAAGATTTTCCAATTTACTCTTAAGGGAAAGAGTTTTATCTTTGTACGTCCCTTTAGGGCTATTACGAGAACAGCAGCCCACATAGTTACAGGTAAGAAGTATCTTTAAGTTTAACTTTCGTGCACGCATCGCATAATCAGTGTCCCCCATTGCATGCTCGAAAACCGGATCAAGATTGCCCAGCTTTTTTGCAATAGAATCAGGCACCAACACTATGTTGCCATTCATAACATCCACTTCTTGTGGCATACCATTTGGCGCTACAACTTCACACAAAAATGGACGAAATACGGGGTCAAGAAAACGAGCCCCACCATAGGTACTACCACCTGTATCAGGGTCACAGACTGCCCCGACCACAATCGTCTCGTTGCAATCTTCTGGTAATTTAGTTTGCAATAATTGTTGAACCGTCTGCTCGTACAATATAGTGTCATCATTCAACCATAAATAATAATCAAAACCTTGTTGCATTGCCTCACCAAAGGCAAGCCGCATGCCGCCATTCCAGAAAAGGCTGCCATCCCCCTGTAATACATTTACCGAGGGGTAGTTTGCTCTTACCGCATCGCCTGTGCCATCGGTGCATCCATCATCAACCAGGAAGATGTGTAGTTGGATATGCTCTATATTTTCCTGTTTGAATAGCGCGGTTAAACAAGAAAGCGTTTGTTCTTTTCTGTTAAAGCAGGTCATTAAGACTGCGATGGTATTAATATGGCTCATTGCGTTACAAGAAAGCACCTTTCCTCCTTTTTGTGATTGTAGTTGCATAGTGCAATTATAGTGAACAAAATAAAATGCGATATATATGCATCAGAGAAGAATCCACCTCTGAAGGGATAATTTCTACTCCTGGAAATCGTGCAGGAATGACATCAGCAGTACCATCTGTTGAGCCATCATCGACAAGATACAATTCTACCCTAAGATTTTTTTTAATTTTCTGTGTAAAAAGTTGATCAAGACAGGCTATTGTCGTTTTTACCTTGTTGTGACAGGTCATAAAAACTGCAAGTGATATTTCTTGTTCTGGGACCATTTCCAAGCCACCTACCATCTGCCGGTTCCCCACAAATATTCCTGGATAACGTGAGCACTATCCAGGTTTCCTCGGAGGGCCATTTTGCTGTCCAAAGGCACGCCATGCATCAGTGATCCAGCCCAGAGCAACCAGACCCCGCCATATGGTTTCGGTGCCGGGCGGTTCCTTACGGCTTTGTTTGATATACCCGCCAAGCCTGGCGACCATGACGATAGCCTCGTACAGGGGCGGTGGTTCAGGGGCGGGAGTGGGTCGACGTGCTGTATGGGCAGTAAGCGCCTTCCATTCGGCTTCTTCAAAGAACACCGAGCAGGGCACATCGGGTGTCTGGCGGCCAAGCATGGTCAGGTAATAAACCCGCCAGGCAATGACCATGTCAATGGCCAGGCACGCGGTAATCCGATCAACGGTTTCCAGCTGGCGGTCTTCGATCTTGCAGCCGCTTTTAAGTGTCCGGTGAAAGACCTCAATACCCCAGCGCCTTGTATACCATTCAATCCGCTGGCAGGCAGCGGTAAAATTATCCACTACCACCGAGGTCAACAAAAGCCACTCCAAAGGTTCCACGCCGTCGGGTGAATTGGTTTCCCGTGCCAGCACCGCCCACATGGTGACCGGCGAAAGTTCTTTTCTGCCTTTGGGCGGCTGCAGAACAACCCGGTCAAAGGTAACAGACAGGCTGGCTACCCTGGCAGATTGGTTTTTTCGCGGCGGAATATGTACCTCCAGTGTGCCGCTGGAGGTACAGCGCTGCATGTGCACCCATATGTTGACATCGGAATCAGCCAGGGCACGGCAATGCACTGCCCTGACCAGAAGCTGGGCGCCATCAGGCTGGACAGCGGAAAAGAGGTCGAAAAAGTCAGCTTCCCGATCTCCGACATTGACAATCAACGAGCCGGGACACTCCCTGCTGAGCTGCTGGGTGGCTTTGAAGCTCTCCAGCCACTTGATACTTTCCGCCACTGTCCGGTTCTTTTTTTCCTGTCGTACCCAGTGCTGGACATCAATCAGCCCCAGGGGAACCCCAGTCTCGCTAAACGCCATGGTGTCATGGACCAGGATGCCTTGAGTTTCATTGGCGTCAATTGGGCCCAGTCCCACGGTAGACGGATGGGTAGCATAGTTGAGACTGGTGGTGTCCTGGGCGGCCAGAATCACCCCTTTATGTGCCTGAATTCGTTTTGCGGTTGCCTGGTAATGTCCGGACAGTGTCTCTTCTAGTTTCACGGCAGGGTGTTTAAAAAATCTATAGGCAGCTTTAGCAGCACTACGGCTGCCACAGGCCTGGGGTATACTGGCCAGGGGGTTGGCATAAAAATCCTCGGCTATGCGAAAAAGTCGTTTTTTAAGCCGCTTGTCGCCAAGGTTCACCTGGCCGAACTCTTTTTCGGTCCAGCTCAACGATCTTGGTGGTTGCCCGCCAAGCAGCGTGCGAAAATTCTTTTGTACAGGCAGGCAGAAGATATCCTTGGCCTGGGTGGCATCGCCGGTATCCTGGCGTCCACGACCACTGGTCTTGCCGATACACTGCCACCCCGCAGCCCGGTAACAGGTTCCGCGGTACTGCCGGAAATCGACAAATGTTTCCAAAAGTACTGGCCGAATACCGTACATTATTTCCCAATCCCCGGCAACCTGACGACAGGCTCTGGCCAGGACATGGGAAGCCAGGTGGGGAACATGTACCTGTGGCAAAATGAGGAATCGGCTGTTGTTTACCACCATGGCAAGGTTTTCGGCGCGGGTCTGGTTTGTCCAGCCAATCCACTTGTCACGGGCCTGAAGGCGCCAGGCTGCGCTGGAAAAGGATATGGCGCCGATTATTCCTTCAGCCCGGCAATGGATCAGGTAACATATCCTGGCCCCGCACAAATTGCTGTTTTGCAAAGGATGCCAGGTATTGACCATGCTCTGCCACAATTGCCACTGATTTCGGTCGCCATTGACCATGATCAGCTCAATTTCGCCAAGTTCCGCCAAGGCAATGAAGCTCGGAGCGAGCAGGATAGGGCTTGATTAGTCCCCTGCGGGCCGGATCATTACAGGCGATTTCACGCCCTTTTGGCAGGGTGATCAGGCCAAGATCTTCAAGCCGTCTCAGGACGATCGCACTACCGGCAGTCTTGGGCCGCCCATTGAGGTTGTGCCAAGACAAGTGCTCGCAGAACTTTCCGGCCAGTTGGGTTCGGCTGATATCTGGCTGGGCAACAAGGGTAGTGTCAAGCCACTTGAGCGTTGTATCGTCTATTTGTTCCAGGTAACTCAGCATGATGAAACATCATGCCATATCCTGTCTACGTTGTTCAGGAAAACTTATGGGTAACTGGCAGACCTACCATGTGATCATCCTGCGAATTTTTGTATTTTTTTGTCCTTCATTAAGAAACATCAACCCTATATACAGAGGATATCCCAAGAATGCTTCTCCCTGAAGGGTAAGAATGACTGTAAATACTGCAAGAAAAGATAAATATTTATTGCCATAATAATACTGAAAATTTTTCCATATAAAAAAGATGAATGTAAATAATCCAATAAGGCCATATTTTACAGCAAAATCAGACATACCATTCCCCATGCCTAAATGCTTGCCAATCATTTCAGGATTTAGAGAAAAACGTGTTTTTGGATTTGCCCCCCACCCGGTTAATGGCCTTTGTTTAATGTAATTTAGATCAAAAAGAAATGTTCCGACACGGGTAATTTGCCAATTGCCTTTTTGGGATGTTGTCTGAGCAATTTTCCTCTCAAATTTTTCCCCAATAAATTTTACATTATTATAGGCGTAGAAAGAAATGACAACGATAAATGGAATAATTATAAAGGATAAAAGAAGAATTTTGCCGGAGATGACAGATCGTACCTTTTCTCTATTAAAATCAAGATGCAACAGTAAAGCAAATGGGAAACACATATACCCCATGGTCGATTTTGTCGAAAGCAGTGCAGCCGATAAAATCGATAAACTTATAACATGTTCCTTTTTAACTATTTCATTTTTTATTAGACTTAACAGGACAATTGCCAATATAAGGTATCCGGCAAAGGCGCCCGGCTCCCAAAACATTCCTGCATTTCTTAATTTATCTTTTGGGTCTAAAAAGAACGTATGAAAGAATGTTGCTTGTCTACGAACGATTGACACATCGATAATATCAGCAAGAGGTTGAAACAGAGAAGGAAGGTCAACTCCAATTGTGATACGTAAATAATGCAAAATTAGAGCAATAACAGATAAAACGACCATAATTTTCACAAAAACATATGAGAAATTTTTTACTGAAGAAAAAACAGCAAATGCAATATATAACCGTACATAAAAACCAAGGATGGTTCTAACCGGGAAAAAAAGGAAATTAATCGTTTGTACAACGAGTATAACAGAAAAAATAATGACTATTTTAGTAAAAGTTGGCGTTATAACAAACTTGTTTCTGCGAATGGAATAGGCAAGTAAGAAAAAGGCAAAAAGTACGATTATTGCATCAAACTGTGGTTGTCCTGTCAGAGCAGGATTACCAGAGAAAATAATCAATAGGAAAACAAGTAAGTAGTCTACTTTATTTTTTAATATTTCTTTGAGCATTAACAAGTCAGTATATTATTAATGAACAAAGATTAGTGATGCCGGCGGAAAAAAATTCCATCAAATTGCAACATACGCCCTGTCGTTTGATCCATAAAACCGGGGACAACACCCCACATTTCAAAACCTCTATCATCGAGCCAAGCTATCAGCTCCTGAAACAGTGCCTGTCCTTCGTAGAGTGGAACGACGGAAAGCTCAAGCTGTATCCCTACAACTTTTTCCATAATGCCCTTTGCTCCTAAAAGTACCGGCTTTTCATATCCTTGCGTATCAATTTTCATATATATTCGGCTGGCAGTTTTAATAATAGGGTCATCTATTGAATCTAAGCGACACACCTTCACAATTTCCTTGCCAACATACTTGGCATGTGGCGCTGATTGTATATGGGCGGGCAGCATCATTAATAGTGAACTACTTGTACTATTACCTGCCACGTTAATTTCCAACTCGGTCTCGACATCGCCAAGCGCCATTGGTGGTGCAACATACCATGCGGGGTCAAAACGACTCGACTCAATTAACTTACCATGGGCCTGAGTTTGTGGCTCAAATGAAACAATATTTCCGGTAAACCCGGCAGATCGTAAAAATTTCCCGTACCCACCATCATTGGCACCGACATCAAGGACACAATCTACTTTATTACACGCAAGTTGTGTGCGAAATCTGACCTCTAGTGACTGAGCAGAATTGTATCTATTAATCTCAAAACCAAATCTTTTTGCAAACAACCGAATTCTACTTTTTATTGAACTCAACGCCCCCCCCTCTATTGTTATTTCCTCTCTTAAGAGAAGTTGAATAATTAATTAATAATCCTTGTGTACATTTCTTTAAGGTCATGCATAATACGAATACGGTCATGGCGTTTTTTCGCAACCTTTATTGCCCTTTCACCTATATTTTCAACAAGTTCCTGGTCTTGTGCTAACAACTTAATGTAATGCACAAGTTCAAACACACCATTAGATGGCACCAAAAAGCCACTCTCGCCATGTTGTATAAGCGATGACACGCCTCCCACATCACAGGCAATCACCGGCAAACCAAGCATCTGGGCCTCACAAACCGAGTTGGGACTGTTATCGATATAGGATGGATGCACAAATACATCAGCAGCATTTAATATGTCTATCAATTCCTCGGGATTTTTTCTTCCAAGGCATTGAATACTGACATCAGCGTGATAAATCTTTTCTGTTGCCTCGAAGTGCCTAAACAGTTGATCGTTTTTATCAAGCCCGATCACTTGCCAGCGAAACTCTGCCCCGCCAAGTTCAGTTATTTTCTTTGCTGCCCGCAGCAGGACATCAATACCTTTGTAAACCGTGGGGGATAATGTGGAAACAATGGTTAAGCTCTTATGCCTGGTGGCGGTATCGTCTTGACTGGCTGCATAAAACGATGGGCGCAAGACCTCATCCACATGGAAATATGATACATCTGGATTGTAGAGTGCAGACACCATTTTGTCCCAGTCCGTTCTCCCCATTACATATCTTGCCTTTTGCAAAATATCGGCTTCTCGTTGCGCCTGACTCCTGAAACGCTTTAAAGCAAATACTGGTGAGTTGCCGATTATATTGTTTTTAAAAAATCTGGGGGAAAGAATAAAGTTAAGTATTGACTGATTAACAGGAAGATATGTATTCAGGTAGGGGTTAATCAGCCCTTGAAGATGAATCACTACGGGAATATTGGTAAAGTCCTGTACGGTTGCAAATGGTCCCTCAGTGCCAAAGACATGTATCACATCAGGTTTGAAGTCCTTTACTATTGCCTGCAATGCGCTATCAAAATTAGAGTCTGGCAAACAACCTGACCAGTTGTTAATGATGCTTCGGATCGGATTTTTTCTTGGGCTTGGCCGTATAATGGGATAGTAAGTTGTCTTACCCTGTTTCACCTTCTGTGAATCAGTCGCATGAAAGAAGGATACACCCAGCTCAATGTCATCATCATTCGATACAAGCTGTTCAAGCGATTCAATCCAGCCACCACCGTGGTATGAATGTTTACCCTGGTCGTATAGGGATGGGGTACTGGTGAACCAGAGGATTTTCATAACTAAAAAGTGTAATTAAAAATTTGAATATCTTTTTTATATACATCCGCCACAATTTTTCTTGTCTCGTCGGAATAATACACACGGTAATTTGATTTTCTTCCCTTTGTCGTATTTTTTTTATGCCCACATAACTTGGCTCCAAGTTTTCCGTTTAAGTCCTCGATAACAGAAGTCATTTCCTCAATTTTATAAACTTTGTCAACCAAGAGGTTTCCACCTAAGGTTAGAAACTCAAATTGAGGGATAAAATGCATATAACTATTAACATTCTTTTTAGTTACCCAGTGTAATATAAAATCTTCAAAGTCAGTAAACATTGACAAGTTCTTGATAAACCAAGATCGGTCATATTCATGGAAACCACCTTCTTTTAAAAAGAAATAAGCAGAAACTATCCTATCCCATGGGTTACGGACAATTGAGAACTTATAATATTCATTAAATTCTTTAGGTGAATAAACTAAATAATAGCTATATATTGCCTGATGCCCCCCTCCTAAATTACCAAACAATTCACTCGCAAGGGAAACGCCACCTGCTTTCGGAATGTGTATAAAAATGCACCTATACCTATCAAAACCATTAAGTGAATTCTCATTGTCTAAAGCGATTTTTGTTCTTCTTTTCTGCCCACCTTTAAATTTTCTCCTACAAAAAAATTTGTATGTATAAAATAATAATGGGTGAGGAAGTGCAAACATTAACTTTTTACTTATAGATAAATTACGCACCCCAAATACCTCTATGCTTATTGTTTATTATCATCCTATACTGAATAGGACGAAGAACTACACCAGTACAAATGCATACACAAGTAGCAGCAATTACACCAGTTGCCCCCCAGTGCAATGTTCCCGCAAAAAAGACACTTAAGGGAATATTCAAAACCATGGACACGATGCCTGTAATTAACTGCAAGCGGATTTTTCCTACTCCGTTAATAAAATTTGTATAGACCATATTAAAAGTTAACATAGCTACAAAAATAGCCATTACGATCGATAACTTAATTGGCACTTTTACTGTCTCGCCAACCCACATTCGATAAAACCAATTTGAAAATAACACCATGAACGTTAGTGCCACTGGTACCAAAAACCATATCTTCTGAATCCTTGCGACAGACGCTCTAATCCAATTGAAATCCTGTTTTGCGTATGCCTCTGTAAAGGAAGACCAGTAAGGTGTAGTTAGGATTGTATACCCCATGGTAACAATTGAGAAATACTTAAAAGCGACATTATAAGGCACCACCTCGGCCGGACCAAACAGTTGTGTAATAATAAAGTTGTCTGTAGAAAAAAGTACCATTGCAGCAATCTGAATAATAAAAAATTTAAAGCCCAGCCCGGTGATCTCACTCAAATACTTCTTCTTACACATGCTGAATACCGGTCTGTATGCCCTGTATCTCCCATTGAAGGCAAAGAGATTAAGGGCAAGTAAGACCAATACCGGTAATGCCGCATACAAGCTTCCGAATAACAACAGGGAATGACCATTTGACTTGGTCAACAACCAGATCACCATTAATGATAACACTTGACCAAAAAACTGAACCTTGTACGGAATAGAGTGATACTGATCCGCCTGAAAGATACTGACGATGAGCTTGGATACCAATTGCAGACCGAAAAAACCAAAGACTACAGGAAAAAGAAGAGAGAGCTCGTTATTAATGTCAGATGACGTATTGAAAACCCAGCTCCAATTCACAAATGAATTCAAAGAGATAATGGTTATCATCAGCACCGTGCTAATGGCACCAATAGAGAAATAAGCCGTGCTGACAAATGCCTGCGCATCATAATCCTCCCCTAATGCCCTGGCTTCAGCAAACTTGTTCCTCAGACCGTTCCCCAGTCCAATATCAAATAAGGCAAACCAGGTAATCACCGAACTCAGCGTCAACCAGATGCCATAACTTTCTTGGCCGAGATATTTGATAGCCAGAGGTACCAACATAAAATTGGCCAATACACTACCCGTTTTGAAAAGAAAAGACCACCCGATATGCCTGACGATGTTGCTCGTTCGGGCACTCATTTGTGAAAGTATTCGATTTGCCTGTAGCACTATAGATTTTTGTATGATGTATGGTGGGGTCGGGCCAAGCTATAATAGATAGATTGGGGTCGGGCCAAGCTAACCAGCTGTTTTTTATTCAAAAATATCCCAAAGATAACCATTTTTAACCCCTATATCGTCCTTTTCGCCCCTCAAAAAAGCATTATAGGAAATATGTGGCTCCTGGAGCTGATATGTTGTTTCTGCTGTCTGCCGGGCCATTCTGCCTGAGGCAAGAGCGCCCAGCTGCTTTTTGATCCGCTCCACATAGTCTTGACTACCAACAGCTACGCTTTGAAATGAGTGGGTTGGGGAACATCTGCCAAGCCACGATCAACCATTCTTTCAAAAGCCAGTTCTCGCATTATTTCATCATAAGAAGCATCTTCCGGCTGTGATAGAACGACTTTTGTTATTTTTTCTTTCACTGTTTGTGTCTGCATAGTGTTTCCCCAGTAAATCCCTATTAATATAATTGGGTCAGGCTTTGCTATTTTACTTTTTATTTAAAAACCATGACTGGGTAAGTGGCATAATTCCGGGGATATAATACCTGATTCCCATCTTATTATTTTTATGTCCCCTTGGGCACGATGTTTTAATTGGTTTTGGATCGAACCAGGATAACTGTAACATCTTAATTGGATAGCAATAAAATCATTGGATAACAGTTGGTTCGGATATTAAAAGCATCTTTTTACCCACCAAAAG
>JBMERE010000021.1:0-10017 GCA_048820955.1 Desulfobacterota bacterium M19
AAATTTCTTAAAAAGTAATCCCAAGATAAATATTGTCTATTCAAATGCAATATCCATCGATTATGAAGGGCACGAGCTGACAGAGTTTACTTCAATTTATAAGGGAGAAAAAAAACAAAAATCGACCTTATTGAAGGCAACTGAACTTTTGTCTGGGAATCAAACCAAGTATTTTTTAAATATTTTAACCCCTGTTTTAAGAACCACGGCACTATTAGATATTTTCAAGGAGAGCTGGCGATTCGAGTCGGAAGAGTATCTATGCTACTACATTGCTTCAGTCGAAAAGGAAATCGGGTTTATTTATGATAAAACTGTTGCACTTAGAGAAGCAGAACACCATAGAACGGCCTTCGAAGATGGCAAAATAGTTGACTGGAAAAAAAGAAAAGATATACGAATTCGACAAATATTTAATATCTATAACACACTTGTAACTCTTCACCCAGAAACCCTGGAAAGATTAGAAACTCCGCGTGTACACAACTTTCTAGCAAAACATATGATAAGCCAGGCTAAAGTGAGTAAATCAATAAAGCTGGTAGTACAGACGGTTTTATGTTGCTATCTTTTTTTCAGGAAATTTAATTTAAGAGAAGCTATGAAGCTTAAAAATGACATCAAAAAATCCTTTGGTTGACATGCTTAGGAACATTAAAAAAAAATTTAGAGAAGATAAATTCCTGAAAAATATTACCAAAACTAAGCACGAAAAAAATGTGTTGCTAAGTTACACGGTAACCCCTTTTCTCTCAAACAAAAATAGGCACACCAATTCTCAAGAATCAAAAATTATTGCTCAAATTTTTGACGAACTTGGTTTTAACGTAGATGTAATTCACTATACAAATCAAAAAAAAATAAACTACAAAAGGTACTCTTTACTTTTTGGGTTTGGAGAACCGTTTGAGAATAGTTTTGGTAAAACAAGTCTAAAAAGAATTTACTATGCAACAGGTGCTCATATCTGCCATCAAAACAACGCCGAGACTAGAAGAATTGAGGACGTTAATACTAAATATGGCACCAATATCCTCCCCAAGAGGCTGGTTCCATGGAACTGGTCTATGTCTACTAGCTTGAGCGACGCAATTATTGTTATTGGCAACAATTGGACAAGATCAACATATACGAAATACACCAATACTCCCGTATACTCTCTGAATGCAACAGCTTTGACAAATAAAAGCACTACATGCCTAAAAAGAGATATCGGAAGAACTAAAACATGCTTTTTATGGTTTGGCAGTAGCGGCTTAGTTCACAAAGGACTTGATTTATGTCTAGAATATTTCAATGCTAATAGCAACCTAACGCTCCATATTTGTGGGCCGATGGAAGATGATTTCAAAGCAGTTTTCGAGAAAATTTTAAGCAAAGACAATATCATTTATCACGGTTTTGTGGATGTGAAAAGCAAAAAATTTATAGATATTGTATCACAATGTAGCTTCAGCATACTACCATCTTGCAGCGAAGGTCAAGCCACCGCTTTGCTGACTACCATGGGGGCAGGAATTATACCAATAGCTACAAAATTTTGTGGTATAGATATTGATACGATGGGTTATTCATTAAGTGAATTAAGCGTGTCTGCCATTGACAGGTCAGTTGCAAAAATTTTATCTCTAGACAATGACACTATCCTCAAATTATCCCAAAAAAATCAAAATCACATAAGAAGTTTGCACACAATAATGTCATTTAAGAAAACATTAAAAAACAGAATTAGCAGGCTATTAAATGACAAAAACTAAAGTTTATAAAGATAGCTTTTGGAATATATTTGATGATGTTTCAACATTAGCAATTTTTTTAGTAACAACAAAATTTTTATTAGAAAATATTGGTACAGACGGCTATGGGTTTTACACCTTTTTCACATCGCTTATTGGCACATTTGGTTTAGTTGATTTAGGTATGGGAATGGCCGTCTCCAAATACCTAAGCGAATTTTTACACCATAAGAAACACGATGAAGCAAATCAAGTAATTACCATAGCTTTTTTCTTCTATGTATCTATTGGAATGGCCCTCTTCTTGATAGTATCGTTTTTTAATACTAATATTATTAACTTTTTAAATTTTGGAGAAAAGTTTCGCGATATTGGCGCTACAATACTTGTGTTAACATCCATAATTTTTATCATAAATATGGTATCGACAATTATGATAAACACCTTGGTGGCTCTTGAAGAATGGAAACGAATATCCCTGATAAATATTGGTATAAAAATCCTCAATTCAACAATTTTAATATTTATTTTAACAATCCATTTACCTCTCGAAAGGAAGATAAGTTATATTTTTTATCAATTATTAACTTTTTCATTACTCAAAGCATCAATCTATTTCTTTTATTCTAAAAAAAGCTTTTCTCAGTTATCCTTTGCCAAACCAAGTATAGCAGTAAAAAATAAAATGATAGCCTTTCTAAGAGTTTCAGCACTGCAATACAGCTTATCACTCTTAGTTGGTCATCTTGATAAATTTATTATAAGTAAAATGTTCGGCCTTGAATCATTAGGTGTCTACAGCTTTGTTGCAAATGCCTTCACATATTTGTACGGTCTTTTAACAAATACCTTCAAAATATACTTGCCCAAGTTATCAAAACTTCACGGAGACAACAACTTTTTGCTACTAAAAGATACTTTTAAAAAGTTACTACTATATTCTCTCAGTGTTTCTATAATACTTGCGGGTACAAGTTTATTAATTTGGAAACCTTTTGTTAGCTTATATTTAAACAATGAATTTGCCTTAAAATCTTTTGCATATATGCAAATATTCGCTTTACTTTTAGTTATAAGAAGCATAGAGCCAATATTCGCATATTTTTTCAACGCTATCGCTAAACCTTCAGTTCTGGTGGTAAATGTAATTATCGGCTCAATTTGCACACTTATCGGATATTTTGTTTTTATACCAATGATAAATATTTTCGGTTTAGTTGTTTCTCAAATTACAGCTAACATTATAGTCTACGCTTATAACTTTTTTATCATCAAAAAAAGAGGTTTTCGTGCATTTACACAATAAAAAAGTAAGCATTCTTATTCCTGTATACAATAGAGAAGAGTTAATTGAAGAGACCATCCAAAGTGCATTAGGTCAAACATATGAGAATATTGAAATAATAATTATTGATAACAAAAGTAGTGATAAAACATGGGAAATTCTACAATCTTACTCGATTCAAGATGACCGAATAAAGATTTTCCCAAATAACACTAATATCGGCCCAGTGCGTAATTGGGAACGATGTATAGCTGAAGCCAGCGGTGAATACGGGAAAATACTTTGGTCAGATGACTTAATAGCACCAAATTTTTTAGAGAAAACATTGCCCCATCTGAAAGATGACGACATTGGGTTTGTCATTACTGGTACAGAAATATTTGAAGATGAGTCAAATCAAAGAAAATTGTGTTATTTCATAGGTGATACGGGAGTCTATACTACTGAGAAATATATTAATGGAGTACTTTTTGAAGGCAACTACCCTGTTTCACCATCCTGTGCATTATTTAGGACAAGAGATTTAAAACAGAATTTACTTGTAGATGTCCCTAATAAAGTTGGCAGTGATTTTTCCATGCATGCAATAGGTAATGATTTGCTAATATTTTTACTTACAGCTCACAAATATAAGAGTTTTGCTCATGTAAATGAAAAGCTCTCATATTTTAGGTTACATAAAGGATCCATAAGCATTAAATCTAAATCAACTAACGGGAAATTACCTTTGCACTATAATCTTGCTTCTGCCTATTTTGTAGAAAACTATCGAACTGATTTGATTAAAAAACAAAATGTTATTTTATGGAATGTATTAAGGCGGTATTCAAAGACTGCTAGATTGTTCAACCTTAAACAATTAACTGATTTTTACACAAAAAATGAAAATAAAAGATTTGATTACATTCTATTAATAAAAAAAATAATAAAAAAGCTTATATCAGCCCCACAAAGAAGGGGGGGAACTTTATAACCTGCGGATTTTTCGAACAACCCATTGCTCACTATGCACATTCTTCGTAAGCGCCACAATAACCCCATCTTTTTTCTCAGGTGGCGCCGTGTCATAATGAATCCCATCGGAAACCACAACCAAAGAAACCAAAAGGGGTCAAGTCTGCTTTTGACTTTTTCGTGGTGCTGTGATAGAAAAGAGGTGTGTCTAGACCATTACGTATAGAATATCCTGGAGCATGGCATCATGTGATGAACCGTGGCCGACGGAGAGAGGAGATATTCTTTACCGATGCTGATCGTGAGGGATTTATCAATGTTCTCAGGGAATCCGCCGAGTTATGGAATTTTGAAGAGCTTCTGATGGGGACGGGCCAAGCCAACAGCACGTGGTCAGGCAACCTCACAATTCCATCATGCTTCATCAAAATACCCCTTAATGCCCCATTCCAGGCTTTTCCCCTGCACCCCGTAGGCCCCCTCAAGAAAATATAAATGCGGGTCGGGCCAAGACAACTCACCAGAATAACAAGTATTTTATGCACATTGCAGGGCCAAAGAGGGCCTAAAATCAACTTTTCATGACATAAAAGAACAATATAGCAATGGCAAGAGCCAAAAGACATTATATTCCCGGTCAAATCTGGCACATCACCCACCGATGCCACAAGAGAGACTTTTTGTTCAAATTCTCTAAAGACAGGCGGCGGTGGTTGCAATGGCTCTACCAGGCAAAGAAACGGTACGGGTTGCCGATCCTGAACTACACTGTCACCTCAAACCACATTCACCTGCTTGTCAAGGATGACAATGACCGAGAGACCATTCCACGCTCAATACAGCTTGTCGCGGGACGGGTCGGTCAGGAATATAACCAGAGGAAAAAGAGGCAGGGAGCATTCTGGGAAGACAGATATCACGCAACGGCGGTAGACCAAGAAAATCATTTGATGCGATGTCTCGTTTATATTGATCTCAACATGGTACGTGCCGGAGTGGTAAAACATCCTGCGGAATGGCCGTTTAGTGGATACAATGAGATACAGCATCCGAAAAGAAAGAACAGACTCATTCATTACGAGAAGCTGATGGAATTATGCGGGGCTGAAACGTATGATGCCTTTAAGCAAAACCACAAAATGCTCGTGGAAGAGGTTCTTTGTGCGGATAAACTGGCACGTGATGAAAAATGGACAAAAAGCATAGCTGTTGGCAGTCGGGACTATGTGGAACGGATAAAAAAGCAGTTGGGCGCTCTTGCCTCAGGAAGAATGCCCCAACAGACAACAGAAACAACGTGTCACCTAAGAGAGCCACATATTTCCTATAATGCTCTTTCGGGAGCCGAAAACGGCGATATAGACCATGAAAATGCGTATATTTGGGACATTTATGAATAACAATCAGTTGGTTAGCTTGGCCCGACCCAACTTTACAATCCCCAAAGGATAGGAAATGCTGGGTGCGATGGTTGTTTGAGGCTAGGAAACGATATGGTCTTGTGATTCTCAACTACATGGTCACATCGAATCATATTCACCTGTTGGTGGTGGATGATGAATCCGATGCTATTTCGAAAAGCATTCAATTGGTTGCTGGAAGGTCAGCGCAAGCATTCAACCGCAGGAAAGGGCGTAAGGGTGCATATTGGGAAGATCGCTATCATGCAACTGCGATTGAGAGCGGCGAGCATCTTTTTCGTTGTTTGGTCTATATTGACATGAACATGCTTCGGGCAGGCGCGGTATCGCATCCATCGGAATGGCAACACTGCGGTTACCATGAAATTCAATCGCCACCCTGACGCTATCGGCTGATTGACAGGGATCGGCTGATTGACTTAACTGAAGCGGCAGACGATGAACAGTTAAGGATGCTACATCGGGAGTGGATTGAACAGTCGCTTGGTATGGATCGAGATGAATGCCAGCCAGAATGGGCAAATGCTATAGCCGTTGGCAGTAATGCATTTATTTCGCAGATGGCGCAACAGATGCGAGTGAATGCATTGGGCAGGCAAACGAATCAAGTCGAGGATATACATATGTTACGGGAACCGGAATATGCTTACAGTGCCTCTTTGAGGGGGGAAAAGGTAGGTTTAAGCATTGAAAACACTGTTTTTTTCGATGAAAACGATTAAGAATCAATATGTTAGCTTGGTCAGACCCCGAATGCAAAGTCCCAGTTTTATTTGAATATTCTTCAAACTCGATTGTTTGGCTCCCATCGCATATATGACTTTGGTTTTGCTGGCGAAGCTATAAAATTGGCGAAAAATGCTGATGTTATACACCTCCATAACCTGCATGGATACTATCTGGATTTTGTAAAGCTAATTAATGGCATTGGTAACAAGCCTGTAATATGGACGTGGCATGATATGTGGGGTGCGACAGGACGGTGTGGCTTTGCAATGAATTGCGAAAAATGGAAAACGGGTTGTAATACATGCGACTATCTTAATTATTACCCGAAAGTTTGGCTTGACAATGCAGGTTCTGAATTTAAGGTTAAATCAAAGCTGTTTAAAAACATAGAAAACTTATATATTGTTTCACCGTCAGACTGGTTGCGTGATATAGCGATAGAAAGTGGATTTAGCGCGGACAGGGTAGTGACTATACCAAATCCAGTTGATCTGAGTTGTTACAAAGCTATAAATAAAAGGAAGGTAAGAGATCATTTTAATCTCCCGGATGAGCCGCTTTTGCTTTTTGTAGCGCACGACTGTAATGATGAACGTAAACGTTATAAAGATTTTGAAAAAGTTTCACTAGAATCTGGAATTGCAGGTGTAGTAGTTGGTGTGCCTCCTGAAAATTTAAACCCTGAGTTAATTTACCTGGGTAAATTGAGTCATTCAAATGAATTGGCAAAGGCCTATTCTGCTGTGGATGCATTTGTCATTACATCAAAATTAGATAATTACCCCAATACAGTAATTGAGTCTATGGCATGTGGCACTCCAGTATTTGGTTATGCAATAGGAGGTATTCCTTCGCAAATGCCAGCAGGGTGGGACGGTTTGGTTGAATACAGAGACATTTCAGGTTTGTCAAAAAAAATAAAGTCTTATTTAAAAAAAAATCAGACGCATGAGGAGGTTGCTAAACTAATGAAGGGTCATAGCAGGAAAAATTGGAATCCTCCGGTAGTGGCAAAAAAATATGTTGATATGTATTACAGTGTATTGAAACCGAATTAAATATCAAGCACTTCAATAAGTGATAAAGAAAGGCTAAAATATTTATAATTTTCTTTGTATTTGGCTTATTGGGTGGTCTTCATGTTGAAATTCAGCTGAAAAAGAATCTGTGTTTTTTCGTCATACATTAATTTTGATTTAAGGCTTACCTGCCAATGAAGCTTGCTATATTTGAGCCTGAAGGAGGCGGACATCGTATGGTGTTGTATGTGCGCCACATTGCCCGTGAGGCTCTGCAAAATGGCTGGCAACTTCAATTATTTACTTCTCAGCGTGCTATTGAATCTCCGGCATTTCAATTGGTGGCAGATGAATGCAAGGGCAGACTGGAAACCTTAGTTATTCCTCATGTTGATTTCCCGTCGACTAATCCAAGCACTATTAACTTATTGAAATATCAATATTGCCAGTTTCGGGTTTTCTCTTCTGCTTACCAACAGTTGATGAGCAGTGCCATGCC
This sequence comes from Desulfobacterota bacterium M19, assembly GCA_048820955.1. GTDB lineage: Bacteria > Desulfobacterota > Desulfobulbia > Desulfobulbales > VMSU01 > JAADIV01. Next base: position 7,644 of record JBMERE010000021.1, read on the forward strand.
CGACTTTGTTTACCTTACTAATCTGGACTACTGTGATAAAATTATTTCACTTTTAGGTTCACCATTTGGAAATATGCCCTTTGGTGGATTGTACCTTGCACCAAAATTTCATCATAGGCGTATGAGGGTGTTGAGTCCTGCTTCTCGACAGGAGTGGTTGTCTGAAAAACTATTTCATCGCCTTGTTAAAGTTCCGACCATGCGGGTTTTAAATGTAATTGATGAGCCATTATCAGACTTTGTGTCTATCGAAAAAAGACAGGGATATGAGAAGGTTCAATATGTACCTGATGCGGCTTTTATTGAAGGGGTTACTTCTCGACAGGAAGCCCGAAGATTCCTGGGGATTGCTGAGGGGCAATTTGCTGTACTTGTTTATGGTGCGCTGAGCAGTAGAAAGGGGGTTTCGTCGCTGCTTGATGCAGTAGCTGTGATAGAGTCCTCCATGGATGTTGTTGTTATTCTTGCTGGCAAGCAGGATGCTGGCACTCAACAGCTGTTATCACAGCATCAGGCCAATCATCTTAGGAAAGTTGGCAGCTTAGTTGAGTTGCCTGGTTTTCTTGATGATGCTGATGAATATCGAGCCTTTCGCGCTGCAGATGCCGTTTGGTTGGGTTATATAGGCTTTTATGGCATGAGCGGGGTGCTATTGCAGGCAGGTCGAATGGGGTTGCCGGTTATTGCCTGTAAACAGGGTTTGATTGGTTGGTTAACTCGAAAATACAAACTTGGCGAGCTGGTTGATCCCCGTCAACTCCAGCAGGTTGTTTCATCTATCAAAGTGCTTGTTCAAAATAATAAAGTAAGGGACGCTTACGGAGAAAATGGCCGTCGGCATTCGCAGGCACATTTGCCTGAGGTTTTTGGAAGACGCATATGTGATGCAATAGGCTTAGCATCTGCTACCGGCAGTGTGGCTGGTTCTTTTTAGTTAAAATTCACTTATGCGATAACTGTCAATAGGATTTGTGTTCTATGGTATCAGAAAAACATGGATAGATCTGAAGCTACGCATTCACTATCGTGGTATATATATCGATTCTCAATTAGTAAAAACGCTCTTTTTTCATGGGGGGTAGCTTTGTTATTGGGAATGATTGTTGCTGGTTACCCGCTTGTTTCAAACTTGCCAGGTTTTCTTAATGTGGAAAGCCGTATTATCTCAGTACCTTTTCGTGCATTTGTTCTATTGTTGAGTATTGCTCTGATTATATCTAGAGTGATCTGCAAAAGACATATTTACCTTGGAGTTTTATGGTTTCCTCTTTTGGTTTTTTGGTCGTTTTATTTTATTAGAATTCTGCTGGACACAGTTTTATTTCCAATCCCACTGAGGCTTGATATTTCTGAATATTATTTGTTTAGTATAGGTGTATGTTTTATACCTATGGTAGCGCTAATGGCATGGTTTGATAATGATACACAGAGAAAATCATTCAATCTGACTGTTATTATCGCTGCAATATCATCGGTTTTAGCTTTATATAGTGTCTATCTGGATTATATTTCAGGAGATACCTATAATAGTGTTGAGGTGGGAAGAATGGCTCTCAAGACACTTAATCCTATATCTATGGGGCATTTAGGAGTTTCTTTAGCAATTCTCTGTGTGTTTTACTTTGTTTCTAAAAGAACTACTTCTTTAATTAATGCCTTATTGTTTGCACTTATGCTTGTGTTGGGCGTTTTTGTTGCGTTAGCTGGGGCATCGAGGGGGCCGATATTGGCTTTAGTTATTGTGCTTCTATATTATTTTTTTCATTCTTTAAAAAAGAAAATTTCATTAAAATCCCTGCTCTTTGCTCCTCTGTTTTTTTTCCTTCTTTATAAGTTTGCAACTATAATTCAAGCTAACATTGGTTTTAATTGTATTGCTAGATTTCAGCATTTTATGAATTCAAATGCAGGTGTTCCATCTGTGCGTATGGTGCTATATGAAGATGCATGGAGTCAGTTTATACACAATCCAGTATTTGGTAGTGCCCTGGAGGAGCTTAATAGTGGGTTTTATCCTCACAATCTTATAATTGAAAGTTTTATGTCAACAGGGCTTGTTGGCGGTATTGCTTTTTGCACTATTCTCATTTTAGGTCTGTGGTCGGCCGTGACTATTATGCGGCTACGTCCATCTTATGGCTGGGTTTCTTTGCTGTTTTTTCAGTATGTAATTGGTGCACAATTCTCAGGTTCACTGTATCAATGTGGAACGATGTGGGCTCTCCTGGGCGCTGTTATTGGTCTTTCTATCCCATTGAGGTTGTCTGAGCGATCTGACATAATTTTGCTGACAAATTTATGAAAAAAGTACTAATCCTAACAAACATTGCACCAATTTATCGAAAGTCTTTGTGGCTCAAATTGTTACAAAACA
>JBMERE010000022.1:0-9632 GCA_048820955.1 Desulfobacterota bacterium M19
AAAGAAAAACAAACTTGGCATTACAACGCCAAACATCACCTGCCCCAAGCAGAACCAGCAACCAACTTGGCAAAACCAAAGATTTTGAACCTGTTATGAGCTTCGAAAAATCGCCGCACTGCTTGGGGTCAGCGTGCATGTAATTGTTGTGTGATTTTAGCTATCTACCTCGTTCATTCTTGTATATACTTTTTTCATCATCAGTTCTTTTACCAGCTTGCCGAATGACTGGTCTTCCAGTATCTTTTCAAAGATATCCTGGTTTTGATCCATCCTCTCAATAAGCTTATCAATAAACAGCTCTTCAAAGGCGTATTTAAAGGTGTCAAGTTTGTTGACTTTGGCTTGGGTCTGAAGCGTTGAGTCTTCCATCAATTCAGCTTCTATCTGTTCAAAAAACAGCCTGTCCGCTTCTTCAAACTCGGTGCCGAAACGCTCATTTAAAACATCAATAATCTCAGATAAAGCGGCCTTTTCCTCTTTTGCCCGTTTAATACCGGCTTCGGACAATCCATCCAATTCACCTTCTTCACCCGTTATCAAGTCAATGGAACCCTCTTTGATTTTTTGCAGGCGATAATATTCCATTGCTACTTCGTCCACCAGCTTCATACTTTCCGACAGGTCACGCTTTGGTAATTTGGTTAATAATAATTTGGCGTAAGCGTAGAATTTTTCAAACTCAGGTTCCCGAAAGGGCATGATCTGGGCAAGGAATGAATACAAGTTTGTCCATGTACGCAGGCTTTTCTTAAATTCCTCTTTTTCATCTTCAGCTTCTATATCCTTGTAACGATCAACTGCCGGATCAATAAAACTGTAAAGCTTGGCCTGGGTTCTGGCGGTCATCCTGGTGCTTGGGCTGAAATAGACCTTTGCTAAAGCATCTATTTCAGATGTTAAATAAATCTGCCATTCATCCAGCTTAGCTTTTAAATCATACAGATGATTCGGTTCAGGTTCTTCACCAACCGTTGTCAGTTCATAGTAGGGCTGAAACGATTCCAGAATGGTTTCCCGGTCGTTTACAAAATCCAGCACAAAGGTATCCTCTTTGCCGGGTGCGGTACGGTTCAAGCGGGATAAGGTCTGTACTGCCCTGACACCGGAAAGCGGTTTATCCACATACAAGGTATGCAGTAAGGGCTGGTCAAAACCTGTCTGGTATTTATCCGCAACAATCAGGATTTTATACTCTTCTCCGTTGAAAACCTTGGGCAGCTCCTTTTCGCCGAATCCGGTTAATTGTGGTTCACTGACACCCTCAGGGAAATTGTCATCAATCACCTTGCCGGAAAATGCCACTAATATTTTTATCTCATTTTCATATCCTTTGTCTTTGATATAGCGGTTAAACTCCTCAAAATATCGTTTTGCGTGCAGCCTTGAAGACGTGACCAGCATGGCCTTGGCTCTGCCACCAATCTTGAATGCGACCACCTGCCTGAAATGTTCAATGACGATTTCAGTCTTTTGCGCCAGATTATGGGGATGAAGTGAGACAAAACGGCCAATTGCCTGTGCCGCCTTCTTTTTGTTGATTTCAGGATCATCCTTAATGGCCTTGGAGAGTTTGAAATAGAGTGAATAGGTGCTGTAATTCTGCAATACATCCAGAATAAAACCTTCCTCTATGGCCTGCCGCATGGAATAGAGATGAAAAGGCTGCGGTTTGCCATGGGTATCTTTATACCCGAAGACCGCCAGCGTTTTATATTTTGGCGTAGCGGTGAAGGCGAAAAAGGAGAGATTCGATTGCTGACCACGGGCAGCCGCATATTTTTCAATATAATGGTTCACCAAATCCTGAGATTCCACCGGTTCGGCATCATCGCCCTCGCCATATTTGGGATAATGCTCTCTTGCTTCTAATGTGTCATGATCATTATTCTCATTTGTCCATTCTCCATTATCAATTGGCGAAGCCAGCACTTCCTTCATCTTTTTGCTGGCTTCACCGCCTTGCGAGCTATGGGCTTCATCAATAATCACCGCATATTTTCTTGCCGGTAGTTTGCCCACCTTATCAATCACAAAAGGAAATTTCTGCAAGGTGGTGATAATGATATTGGCACTGCCTTCAATGGCATCTGCCAATTGCTGTGAATCCTTGTCGATACGTTGCACCACCCCGGCTTTATGCTCAAATTGATATATGGTGTTTTGCAGTTGTGAATCCAGCACCCGCCGATCCGTCACCACCACCACGCTGTCAAATATCCGTTGATCCCGATCGTTATGCAGGCCAGACAAACGATAGGCCAGCCAGGCAATGGAATTACTTTTGCCGGAACCTGCTGAATGTTGCACCAGATAATTATGTCCCGCCCCATTTTCTTTTGCATGGGCGGTCATTTTCCGCACCGCATCCAGTTGGTGAAAGCGGGGAAAGATCATCTTCTGCTTTTTGCGTTTCCGTCCTTCAAACTCAAATTCTTCGGTTTGCAGGTGGATAAAACGACCGATAATTTCCAGCCAGTTCTCCTTTGTCAATATTTCATGCCACAGATAATCTGTGCGGTAGCCGTCCGGGTTAAGCGGGTTCCCTCCGCCATGATTGTTGCCTTTGTTGAATGGCAGCCACCATGTTTTGCCGCCCTCAATGCGAGTGGTCATATAGACATCCTCGTCATCCACCGCAAAATGCACCAGGGCTCTTTTCTTGAAGGCGAACAGTAGTTCTATATTATCGCGGGTGGTGGCGTATTGTTTTTTGGCCTGGGCCGTGCTTTGTCCGGTAAATTTATTTTTCAGTTCCAGCGTTGCCACGGGCAGCCCATTAAGGGACAAAACCAGATCCACTGAGTTTTTATTCTTTTTGGAGTAATAGACCTGCCGGATCACCTTGAGCCGGTTTTGCTCATACAGGGCGATGGTGTCAGGATTCAGGCCTGATTCAGGTTTGAAAAAAGCGCACTTGAAACGGACGCCGTAATCCACAAAACCATTGCGTATTACATCCAGAGAACCGCGTAAATCCATCTCTTTATAAAGACGCCCAATAATGCGGTTTTCCACATCACTGCCATGGATTGCCGAGAGTTTTTCCCACTGCCGAGGCTGGGTATCTTGTAAAAACTGTAACACCTCGACCTTGAACATCCCTAATTCAGGGCTGTAATCGCTCGCATTGCCTTCGGTGTAGCCACCGGTTTCAATCAGGGTTTGAATGATGGCGGTTTCAAAGGTGTTTTCTGAGGTTATCTGACTCATTCTACCTGCCCCTCCCCAGCGTCTTCTTGTTGTTTTTTCATAAATTGGGAGTAGGCAATCTGCCAGATGATAGTTTTGACTAAGTGTTTATCCCGTTTGCTTAAATCTTCCCTTAAATTTCCTTCGGGATAACACTTTCTTATGAATTCGGTATTATCCCCATAAACTACCTCTTCAATTTGATGGAGCATATCCGGCAAAGCGTCTTCGACTATTTCTCCCGTATCCGGGTCAATATATTTTACAGCCGGGTTATTCTCTGTGCTGATCTCTTTGCCCAGGAATGTTTTTTTGCCGCTGACAGAAGGCCAATACACGCCTAAAAATTCTGTTGCGCCTGGCGGATGAATCTTTGCCAGTTGCACTGCCCCGTCAATGCTGGAACAGGAAGAGTCCCGAATTCTTTCCACCAGCACCTTGAATGGTTCCATGTCAAACCGGCGGGATAATATTTTGCCACTTTTTTTGATCTCATCTTCCAGCAAATCCTGTGATTTCTCCAGCTCATCACCGATAAAACTATAAAACATCTCGTCATTATCAGTTTCATCATGGACAAAGGCTCCTGCCCCATGGTTGTACTCCAGCCTCCAGAGCTTGAAGGTGTTGGCTTGCCATGACCAGCCGCCAAATAGAAACTGAAACTCACCCAACACGGTTTTAAAATCCTGGGTGCCGTAGTCTGAAATTGAATGGCAAAGCGAGGTAAACAGGCGGGTCAGATAGTCCAGCACCTCGGTAATATCGGTATGGGAGTTGGAAAGATGCTCATCAAACTTGATGGAAGAGATCAAGTTCAGGATCAGCGGATAGGTGCGATTAGTTTCACCGGCAAAACAGATCAGGCAATCTTTTCTGGGCAACTCAAACAATTTCACCCCGGAATGCCAGCGTTCCCCACCGGAAAGACAGCTGTCGGTTGCAAAAACCAACTCCTTTTCGTTATTTATTTCCCGTAGCCAGGCAACACACAAGGTCATGATGCTGCCTCCTGCGTTACCTTGATCTTGCCGGTGACCACCTCAGAGATCAGGGCAGTGCGGTACTCTTTTTGCAGTTCGATGATTTTTTGGGTTTTGGCGATTTTGGCGTTGATATGTTCCATGCTTTCATCTAAATACAATGCAATTTGTTTTTGTTCTTCAATCGAAGGGAGTACTACTGGAAGTTTCTTTAATAGCTCTTGACTCAATGATGCCCGCGTTACTAAATTCATTTCTTTTACAAAAAATAATCGATGAAGTTTCGAGCTGAAATAATATTTTGAGAAGCCTTCGAATAAATTATTTTTGTTTGGTCTGAATCTGATTAAAAATCCGGAAAAGATTGCATCTTTTACAGTATTCAAGCAGGTAGATGTTAAACCAATTTCGTCAGCAGTTTCCGAAGTCCGAGTGAACAAAATATCACCCTTTCTTACTGAATAATTCACCCTATCATCTTCAGTTGATTCAGCTAACCCATTTACCTGTTGTGGTAAAATAAAACTATTGTAAACATCTCCGTAACTTATAAATGGAAAGCCAGATCCAAAATATTCTCCGCCTTTACTTACGCCGTTTTGACAACTACCAAGGTATCTCAATCTTTTTATTTTCCACCCATCAGGAATCTCCCCCAGCCACTCAATGCCGCTGTCTTTTAGTTTGACATCTGGGTCAATGCCTTTGGTGACGGCCTGATTGATAATGGCGGTTTTTTTCTCTTCATACAGTTCCAGCAGCCGTTCTTTCTGGGCAATGAGTTCATCAATCTCCGCCGTCTTGCGGTCAAGGTAGTTGGCGATGATGGTTTGGTCGGGTCGTGGCGGATTAAGAATCAAAGCCGAATTAATTTTAGCAACACTAAGCCCATAGCGAGTAACTCCGTTGGCCGAAACTTCAAAATATGAATTCAAATATTTTGATTGAAAATAACGAAACAGGAAATCGCCATTAATATTTTTGGGCTTGATATGCGTTAAATGGTAACCACAGACCACATTGTCAAAAGACTCTGCAACCAACGCTGGTGCGGCAATATCATCTGGCGTTTCTGAGTCCTTGGTAATAATTACATCACCTTTTTCTAAAATAAATTTTGTGATTTGATCGCTACTCGCTGTCGCTTTCATAAAATTCAATTCACTACTTATAAATTCGTTTTTATACACATCGACATAATTGCACAGCAGAACGTTATCTTCATTATCTTTGCTTTTTTTATCAATATTGCTTGGGTTGGCATCAGCAATATACTTCAACTTCTGAACCTCCCACCCCTCAGGAATCTCGCCAATCCATTCAACCCCGCTGTCCTTATATTTCTCGTAATGCGCCATTATTTATCCTCCAGCCTATCCTGTTCATTCTCAGGCAACTGATCGGAGAGATAATTTTCTTTGGAGATAACAGAGCGCCCCAACTCCTTTTCAGTATCTTTTCGGGCATTACCGGCAACCTTGCCGCCGCGCCGGGCAACCTGCCTGTTTTCGGGGAAGGTTTCCGGTTTTTCCTGTTGGGATATTTCCGTGGTGACCTTTTCCCCCAGCATGGTGAAGATCAGCTCAAGATCGGTCATATTATCCCGCAGGTTGGCCTTTGATTTTGCCGGGATGTTTTTGTGTTTTTTATACTCGCCGGGTGTCATACCAAAGGTGGCTCTGGAGATTTCAGCGGTGAGAATGGCGTAATCTTTCTGCTCTTTGATGCCCCGTTCCTGCCATTCATCGGTCAGGTTTTGGCGGATGGCCATGCCACGCAAACGTTTGTCGATCCAGTCTTTAGGATAGCCTTTTTGCTCATAGAGATTTTTCATTCTCTCCTGGGCAAGTTCCGGGTTTTCTATCTCTTGCACCCGCTCATAGCCCACTGCTGCCAGCCAGCGTTTAAAAGGTTCAGCCTTAGGGGAGGGGATGGATTGAATAATGCGGAAAATCCCTTCGGTGTTGGCGCAATCGGTGTTATATTTTTTGCCGTCTGCCGCTTCCAGTTTCAGTCGGTGACAATTTGTCACCACCTCACTTCCTTCATCACGCAATCGCTGGGCGAGTTTGTTCCAATACTTTCTTGCCTTTAATGGTGTTGACTGTTCAGTTAATACGGCGACAACATCAACAACCGAAAACCACCACTCCTCCTGATACCAGTCTCTACGGATTTTCCGGCTTTCAAAAACGACAATCGCCTGATCTTTGTTTTTCGAAGCAACCATAATCAATCCTCCAGAACTGTTTTTTCCAGTTCCAGGCTGGATTCTTCCAGTGCCAGAATATCAGCTTTGATTTCAGCGAGTGAGCGCAGGGGCTTGAACTCATAAAAATATTTGGTAAAGTTGATCTCGTAGCCGGTTTTGGTCTTCTTTTCATCAATCCAGGCATCGGGCAGGTGGGGTTTTACTTCACGCTCAAAATATTCTTCTATGGTCTGGGGAATCAGCCTACCGTTCGGATCGTTTGGGTCTTTGCGTAAAAAGGGGATGTTTTCATAATCCCGCAATTTGGTATCGGGCTTGGGCTTACCGCCCCTTGCGGTGATGATATTGCCGCTTTCGTCCTTTTGCGGTTGCTCCACCGTTACCCGCCAATAGCCAAAGAATTCATTGGGCATGATTTTAACAAACTCATTCTCTTCAAAGTTGCCGTAGAGTTTGGTGATATAGCCAATGCCTCTGTTTTCTCCGTTTTCGGCAATCTGTTTACGCTTATTACCCAAAGAGCGGGGCATCTTCTCCCAAAAGCGGTTAACATCCAGTTTCCCTTCCGTCATCAGCTCTTCGTCTTTACTGCCGGTGGCGTTAATCAGTTGAACCCTGCCCTTGCGCCGCTCACTTTTATTGTTGTTGAGTATCCAGATATAGGTTGAGATTCCGGTATTATAGAAAAGTTGATCCGGCAGGGCGATAATGGCTTCCAGCCAGTCATTTTCAATAATCCACTGGCGGATATTGGATTCACCACTTCCGGCCTGACCGGTAAACAGCGGCGAGCCATTAAAAACAATGCCAATGCGGCTTCCGCCATCTTCCGCCGCTTTCATCTTGGAAATCATATGGAGCAGAAACAGCAATGAGCCGTCATTTATTCGTGGCAATCCTGCCCCAAAACGACCGGCAAATCCCAAGTTCTGATGCTCATCCTTGATGATCTTGGCCGCTTTTTTCCAATCCACGCCAAAGGGCGGGTTGGAAAGCATATAATCAAATTTCTCTTCCCGCAAGCCATCCACGGTAAAGGTGTTGCCAAACTTTATATTGGCGGGATTCTGTCCCTTAATAAGCATATCCGACTTACAAATGGCGTAGGATTCAGGATTAATCTCCTGCCCGAACACTTCCAACTTGGCATTGGGGTTAAAATTCTTCAGATGCTGTTCACCAATAGAAAGCATACCCCCCGTGCCACAGGCTGGATCATAAAGAGTTTTGACAATGCCTGCTTTGGTCAATGCTTGACTGTCGCCATTGAACAGGACATTCACCATGAGTTTGATCACTTCTCTGGGGGTAAAGTGTTCTCCCGCAGTTTCGTTGGATTGCTCCGCAAAACGCCGGATCAAATCTTCAAACACATAACCCATTTGCATGGTGTCCATGTCGGCCAGATCAATCTCGGCAAACTTCTTGACCACCTGAAAAAGAATATCCGCCCTGGGGTCATCCATCCGTTCGATTTGGTCATCAAAAGTGAAATATTCGATGATCTCCCTGGCGGAAGCAGAATAGCCGTTAATATGGTTGCGCAAATTTGCGGCAATATGGTTCGGGTCGGCAACCAGCGCCGCAAAATCAAAACGGCTGCGGTTGTGGAAATTTGCTTTAGCGATTTTATTTAAAGTGAGGTCTTTGGCGTTATCGGAGAATTTTTCAACTTTGGGGAGATAATCCAGCACTTTTTGCTTATTCGGAGCCAATACACAATCCAGACGACGTAATACTGTCATCGGCAGAATAACTTTACCGTAATCCGACTGTTTGTAATCACCACGCAACAGGTCTGCTACTTCCCAGATCAGATTCGCTTTATCTTTAAACTGTGTCATTTATTCTCCATTGCTGACTATGTTTTGCGGCACACAACGTTTGAGATAACCTGCCCGCCTAACAGCTACCGATTAATTTAATAAATGGCTATGAGCTTGAATCTACACGAAAATTCGCCAACGAGTTGCGGGTCAGGTTAATTGATTTGTTATCTTTTTTCTTTATTTTCAACTACTTACCACATAGAGACTTTTGTGCTACTTTAGGCCACCAAACAGAGCAAAGATACCATATTTGAAATGACACGATACATTCTTGAGACCAATTTCTTTCAATATGCGTAACTGTGATGAAAGTGTATCTGGTATATTGTCTGAGTTTGCTTTGTACTGCTCAGGAATATCAAGTAACTTTTCGGCTTGCTCCTTGTTGGGATGCCCTTTTATCCATTGTTTCCAAAGAGACAAATAATATTTCTCTATTTTCTCTGAAGATGGTGACACAACATCATAATGAACGAAGCAACCACTGGGAGATAATTGCTTGAAAATATATGAATACAACTCTTTCTTTTCTTCAAGGGGCAGATGGTGAATGGCTAAGGAAGAATAAACAAAATCAAAATTCTCATTCAATATTTCCCCTTTTAGCAAATCTTGAAAACTTGCTTTAATAAAACTAAATTTTTCATTTCCCCCCAAACGCTTTTTGGCGGCCTGAAGCATTTCGTTGGAACCGTCAACTAGGGTAATATGGCTGGGGGAATAATTTTTTAATAATTCTTGAACAAATAGAGCATCACCACAGCCAAGGTCTAAAATTTTTGCCTGACTCGCATCTTTGACAAAATAGCCAAACAATGATTTTGCAAGTTCAATGAACTGACTACGAAATGGCAAATAGATATTAGCGTCATCTCGGTAATTTTGAGCAAATTCACTGTCTGCCCATAGAGTTTTTTCAAATTCTGTCATTTTCGTTTTTTTGTTATTAACTTGTCAATCTTTACCCAAAATAACATCTGCCATAGTCAACTGTGTTTGGCAAAATAGCTTTTTTACCCTTTCTCTGTATTCTTCGGGGGTTACATGCTCCTCATGGGTGCCAATTATTATTTTGATATTTGGAAATGCTTCTTCGAGTGCCTTTCTGTAATTTTCTTTGAATGGGCAAAGAGATTTAATGCAGTATGTAAAATGTATTGAGTCTACCCTGAATTCTGTTAATGCCCTTATTCTCTGTAATAATTTGTTTGGGCCGGTTAGTGTTGGACATCCAGGACAATTTATAATGCCGACCAATGTGAGTTTTTCATCCTGCGGATATTGTGAAAAGGCTCCCTTACGTTTTCTAAAATCAGCAAGGCAACTGACAGAGGAACACCCTAAATCCTGTGTCGCATTTGAGCATGTCAAAATACCAATTCGAGCCATATTGTGCATTCCTTGAGAAAGATAACG
>JBMERE010000023.1:0-8216 GCA_048820955.1 Desulfobacterota bacterium M19
TTTTCTAAGCCGCCTATTCGGCGGGGAACTAGGTTAGACGGTCGCCACATTCTGAGCCACCTTTCTAAGCCGCCTATTCGGCGGGGAACGCCGATATTCTGCTTGTTGACGATCCGGTTAATTTCTAAGCCGCCTATTCGGCGGGGAACGTACCAGCAAACGCAAATCTTACATTGCCACTTTTCTAAGCCGCCTATTCGGCGGGGAACGAACATTATAAACCCCCGGAAATGCCCTGGTTTTTCTAAGCCGCCTATTCGGCGGGGAACGTAGGGTATGCGCCACTTACCAGTATAATACCTTTCTAAGCCGCCTATTCGGCGGGGAACGATTTTCGGGAATTTCAGACAGAGTAACTTCGTTTCTAAGCCGCCTATTCGGCGGGGAACAAAGACCGTAAGTTTTTAAACACAAATCACGATTTCTAAGCCGCCTATTCGGCGGGGAACCGTGGAATGTTGCAAATTCCTACCGAGATTGCTTTCTAAGCCGCCTATTCGGCGGGGAACTTTGAGGGAACGTACAATAATATAACGATTTATTTCTAAGCCGCCTATTCGGCGGGGAACGCTGTCGCCTGACAACAAAGCCGCCGATCGCTTTTCTAAGCCGCCTATTCGGCGGGGAACATTTCTTTGCTTTCTTTCAGCCTCCGCAAACATTTCTAAGCCGCCTATTCGGCGGGGAACGTATGGCATCTCGTAAAAGCCCGACTCCTTTAGTTTTCTAAGCCGCCTATTCGGCGGGGAACAGAGCAATGGTCGTCGCTGAAAGGTTTATTACGTTTCTAAGCCGCCTATTCGGCGGGGAACGTTTACAAATGACGCCGCATCTGAATTAATACTTTCTAAGCCGCCTATTCGGCGGGGAACTTGTGCCTCCTAACAGAGTTTTGTACGAAATTTTTCTAAGCCGCCTATTCGGCGGGGAACAATGGTTAGAGAAATGGGGGCGCCGTCTGAATTTTCTAAGCCGCCTATTCGGCGGGGAACTCATCTTGTCGACTCGCAGAAACAATTGTGGTTTTCTAAGCCGCCTATTCGGCGGGGAACGTGGTCAGATTTTCTTGTTAATAATCGGCTGGTTTCTAAGCCGCCTATTCGGCGGGGAACTTTTTTCTTCATAGCGGTTTTCCAGTCTTCAATTTCTAAGCCGCCTATTCGGCGGGGAACAGAATACCGCCATTACCACCCACACCGCCCACTTTCTAAGCCGCCTATTCGGCGGGGAACATGGGAATATGCAATCAATCCTGTTCCTTGTTTTTCTAAGCCGCCTATTCGGCGGGGAACGTCAATAGGCCGCAAACAGTCCACCGACTTCTTTTCTAAGCCGCCTATTCGGCGGGGAACGGTTATGCTTCTCGTGAGGTCTTGGTCAACGATTTCTAAGCCGCCTATTCGGCGGGGAACGCCCTTCTTGGCCTGCGCGGCGGTTACGCCCTTTTCTAAGCCGCCTATTCGGCGGGGAACGCTGAATCGGGTTGTCACGCCAGTCTGACAGTTTTCTAAGCCGCCTATTCGGCGGGGAACATAACCAAGGAACTGGTTATGGATCTCGTGAGTTTCTAAGCCGCCTATTCGGCGGGGAACAATTAAGCGGTTAATGATATTTATGCCGCCGCTTTCTAAGCCGCCTATTCGGCGGGGAACTACCGCTTCAAGCTTAGCGCAGATCAGTCTGTTTTCTAAGCCGCCTATTCGGCGGGGAACGCCGGGAACGTACTAATCACGCCCCGGACAGATTTCTAAGCCGCCTATTCGGCGGGGAACGTGGTTGGGCGCCAGGGCATAAAATTCTAAAGTTTCTAAGCCGCCTATTCGGCGGGGAACCCAGACATCAACAAGACGGTTCCCATGCAATATTTCTAAGCCGCCTATTCGGCGGGGAACGCCATGCCTTGATAATCTTTAGGACCGCACCAGTTTCTAAGCCGCCTATTCGGCGGGGAACGGGGAAAGAACTGACGTTTGAAGACGTGCGGCTTTCTAAGCCGCCTATTCGGCGGGGAACAAAGGTCAAAAATTAACGCTGGAAAACGGCATATTTCTAAGCCGCCTATTCGGCGGGGAACAAACAGATTAAAACGTTATAATTAAGCTTTTTTTTCTAAGCCGCCTATTCGGCGGGGAACCAATTAGCGCAAGATTTAGGCGTTTCACGGAGTTTCTAAGCCGCCTATTCGGCGGGGAACCACTTTTCCCTCTCCCCCCTGCGCTGCGCTACTTTCTAAGCCGCCTATTCGGCGGGGAACGTACCAAACTTCCTCTGCCTCGTATTCATGTTTTTCTAAGCCGCCTATTCGGCGGGGAACTTCCTGTTCTTTCTCCTATTCTTTCTGTTTTTTTTCTAAGCCGCCTATTCGGCGGGGAACAAAAAACATAGTGATTGGTAATAATAAGAATTTTTCTAAGCCGCCTATTCGGCGGGGAACTGGCACCGGGTAGTGGCCTTTGGTCGTTTAGGTTTCTAAGCCGCCTATTCGGCGGGGAACTATAAATATACAGGGCCGCCAGCCGTTTTCCGTTTCTAAGCCGCCTATTCGGCGGGGAACGCGTTGGCCATGCTGTCGGCGATGTAATTCATTTTCTAAGCCGCCTATTCGGCGGGGAACGATGACGCTTATATCCCGGATAAATACAATCATTTCTAAGCCGCCTATTCGGCGGGGAACTTGCTCAAAGCCGTTGACAACGCCGCTGCCGATTTCTAAGCCGCCTATTCGGCGGGGAACGTGACAACCCGATTCAGCTCATAACCAACGAGGTTTCTAAGCCGCCTATTCGGCGGGGAACGATGACGCTTATATCCCGGACAAATATAATCATTTCTAAGCCGCCTATTCGGCGGGGAACCAGCTTTGCGGCTGTCGCTCCGCTGTCGGACTTTTCTAAGCCGCCTATTCGGCGGGGAACATGAAGGGCTTAACTTTTTTAGCGATGGTGGCTTTCTAAGCCGCCTATTCGGCGGGGAACGTTACAATCTTTTGTCAAAACAAAATCTTCAATTTCTAAGCCGCCTATTCGGCGGGGAACACGGGCGCAGTTATTTTGTGAACAACTGCAAGTTTCTAAGCCGCCTATTCGGCGGGGAACAGGAAAGAACTAAGAAAACGGAATGTCATTAATTTCTAAGCCGCCTATTCGGCGGGGAACAACAATATCATAATTGCCAACGGGCAAAGTCTTTTCTAAGCCGCCTATTCGGCGGGGAACAAAAAATGACAACTCCGTTGCATAGGTATATCTTTCTAAGCCGCCTATTCGGCGGGGAACAATCCATTGCCTTATCGGCAAATCCTGCCAGTTTTCTAAGCCGCCTATTCGGCGGGGAACTCTTTAGCCGTGAGGTTCAGTAGACCACCGTTTTTCTAAGCCGCCTATTCGGCGGGGAACGCTCGATCATTTTTTATCACTCCCGCCCGGAATTTCTAAGCCGCCTATTCGGCGGGGAACGTGTTGCCAAGACATTCAACAGACGGCGGAGTTTTCTAAGCCGCCTATTCGGCGGGGAACATTATGGCGAAAGAAAATAAATCCCAAAAGATTTTCTAAGCCGCCTATTCGGCGGGGAACGGGCGATTGGTGAGGTGTATTCGATCTTTAACTTTCTAAGCCGCCTATTCGGCGGGAAACTCATTCAGACGATTTTCAGGTATTTCAGACAGTTTCTAAGCCGCCTATTCGGCGGGGAACAATTAACGATACGGCGTTAAAAAATGCTAAAATTTCTAAGCCGCCTATTCGGCGGGGAACTTGTAGGATATTCGTTTGTCGACATGACGAACTTTCTAAGCCGCCTATTCGGCGGGGAACGGAGACACAATGCAAATTTTTAGAAACATAGCTTTCTAAGCCGCCTATTCGGCGGGGAACCACATGGCAGTCGGCCACGTATCCATCCTCGTTTTCTAAGCCGCCTATTCGGCGGGGAACTTGAATATAGGAAGCATTTTTTAAGCCCAATCTTTCTAAGCCGCCTATTCGGCGGGGAACCCTGGACCCCACCAGGCCATAGCCTGAAAAGTTTTCTAAGCCGCCTATTCGGCGGGGAACCTAATCTGCAATCCGCAAATTTTAAACTTTAATTTCTAAGCCGCCTATTCGGCGGGGAACTATACCGATAATATTATTAACTATTCCACCCTTTTCTAAGCCGCCTATTCGGCGGGGAACCTGTTGCGCCTTGGCCCTGGCCTCTCGCATCTTTTCTAAGCCGCCTATTCGGCGGGGAACAACATGCACAATCACTGCTTGGGAAGACAAACTTTCTAAGCCGCCTATTCGGCGGGGAACAAATCTCCCATTGCCCCTGCTACATTTTTTAATTTCTAAGCCGCCTATTCGGCGGGGAACAGAGATGACAAGGCCGTGGCCCAGATGCGAGATTTCTAAGCCGCCTATTCGGCGGGGAACGGCGACACCCCGCCCCCGGCCCATGTCCCGGTTTTCTAAGCCGCCTATTCGGCGGGGAACTGGGGGTTTTTTTTGCTTTTTTTCCATATAATTTTCTAAGCCGCCTATTCGGCGGGGAACTTGCGGGTACTTAGTTCTGTCTCTGCTTTTTCTTTCTAAGCCGCCTATTCGGCGGGGAACAGATTCATGGCCGTAATGCCCACCAACCTTTACTTTCTAAGCCGCCTATTCGGCGGGGAACCTCCAATAACTCCATGGTCGGTGAGGGCGGCATTTCTAAGCCGCCTATTCGGCGGGGAACTATAATAATATCGCAAAAAAATAAACTAAAACATACCATTAGAAGAATATCAGCAAATAACCAAAAAAAACGACTGCATCGTATCCTATTGATAATATTTCATTTTTTATGCGAAATATTATTTGGGTTAAAACAGTGGTACGGTAGTTGTGTTGCTCAAACCATAACATGAAAAAAAGCCTGTTTGTGGTTGATCACTTACCTGTTTTTCTATAAACAAACGAAACCGTTGTTCGTTGGTCAGACTAACCACATTGATGTACGGCAATTTACTATGCTGCTCAACATAATTATCAAAATGCGCCAGTGCCTCTTGGAAGCTCTCTCCTTTGCGCCTTGCTCTACGCCTTGCCAGCTTTCCCTTATTGCCCTTCAACTTAATATGCTTAAAACAAGCATATCCCTCTATTTTTTCAGGCACAGATTTGGTTTGGCCTATCTGCACATAATCACTAAGTCTACTCAGCCACTTATGGCAGTTAAGTTCTTCCAATAACCTCCTGTCTTCTGCAAACAAGCGGAGTTTTGTGCCAAGCAGGTATTCAGCAGCATTGTAATCCGGGAAAGACACTCCGATAGCAGATTGATTTACCGAATTTTTATTTTCCACCAAGGCCAGGTGTATCTGCTGATAGAGTTTTTGCCAGAGAAAATATGGGCTGATATCTGCACCGGGCAATAGGGATATTTCCTGATAAAAAATCATATTCAGTCCCCCTTTCCCCCAAAAACTCCACCACGAATAAAATTGGCTACAGCGAAGTTCTTATCCTCATCGCTCACATTATCTTTTTCATTTAACCAATGAAGCATCAATGTGTATAAATCATTTTTACTTTTTCTATATGCCTGTCCCATTTGGGTTACTGAACCATATGGTTCAACAGCAATTGGAAATTCAGCATTTTCGTACCAATTATCAATAGTTCTGATGGCATTTCCGATCTTCACATTATGCATGGCGGCACATTTCCCCAATTGAAAAAGAACCTTTTTCTTTTCTCCCATATTCATTTCTTGCGATGGAAAAACATGCTGTCCATTACCTAACTTGACATAAGCATTCACCTCTATAAAAGTAAAAGAATTACCACCTCCCTTAAGCCCTGTATAAATGATTTCTGCCAAATGCTTTAAATCAACATTATCTTTATTTTTATTAAATTCATTTAATGAGAAATCATACGCATTGAAGCCGAGGCCGTCAGGACCATCTTCGGTTTTTACATGAATGGCAATTTTTTCGGCACAAACTCGGTTGCGCCACAAAAACCGGCCATTGGCAATATTGTACGCATAGCGTAGGGCCAGTGTTTTCAATCCTCCGCCTGTCTCTTTATAAGATATAATGTGTTTGCTGATAGCTTTTTCAAAATCAGGGTCATTGCAAGCGAAAGGCTTGCCTACATTACCTATTACCCTTACTGAGAATGATACCTTAAGAGTGTCTCTATCATGTGGCAGATTTGCATCGTCACTATTGGAAGAGACTGGGTTCGGTTCAGATTTCTTCGCATCATCAATGCCGTAGGCACTCTGTGTTGAACGATTTTGTCTTTTGGTAATAGGGATAGACAGCCATTGTTGAGAACTTAGCGTTTTTGAATCTCCCCACTCCCCCGCATACATAAGGGCATCAGAAGTTTCCAGTTTACGTTCAAATGACAGTACGGTAGGTAATTCTATACTCATCGTCTTCTCCTTAATTTAAGTTAATTAGCTGTAAATATCTTCTATGAGATTCTCACACGATACTGTGAGATTGTCAGTTGCGTTAATATTTAAATCAACCGGCTGTTTACACAGATACCAATTTTCTTCATAGTGGTAATACCACAAACAATGCTGCAACTGCTCAGGCGTTTTAATATGGTGAATGCCTTTCCATTCGCCAATACTGTATACTGATTCAACAAAACAAACATCCGTCTCATTATCGCGTGTATTTCCAACGTCAGCATTTTTGTACAATGGGGAAATGGCCTTATATCCAGTCATGATAGGAATCAGATAGCCAGTTTCCGGTTTTGGTATATACTCCCAGTCAGCATCTGTCTTTTGGTTTGGCTCACAATAGTTTTTCCATTGCATCAAGAGCTTTTTGTTAGCTTTACATTCCTCAAATTGCTCAAAATAGACTTTCAGTTCTTTTGGGACTCTTTCCTCTTTATAGGGAACTCCCAAATGTTTTTGCCAAACAGTCAATATTTGAATAGCCTGCTGATTATCCGGTTCGGTTTTTATTAATTTCTCTATGTGCCTTGAAATTAAATTGGATTTAGGCCGGGATTTTTGTTTCAGCATAGAAAAATCCAGCCAGGCATCCAGCAATTCAGCATCAGGATCCTCCTCTAATAATTCTTGATAATGATCTTCCAGATATTTGGAACGATCCAGCAAGGCAAAACCGGGTAATAACTTGCGAACTATCTTTTTCACATCATCGGTGCTTTCAGGATTATGGAGCTGGATATCAGTAATATCAAGAATTGTCCCACCCGCCAGCCTTTGTAAGTAACAGGCATTTCGCATCCACCGCAAAAAAGCATCTACCCGATTGCCAATATTGCCATCACACCCAACCAGTAAAGAAACCGTCATATTCATTTTCCCTTCTTCGATCACAGGCGGCGTTGCAGCTTTATCATGTGATTTCAAGTAAGGTGGATTTCGACTCTGAATAAATCTACGATCATAAGATGACCCAAAGGAGTGGACTTTATGCTCGTGAGCAACAACAGCACAGCCAGTGAGCATAATATCCTGAAAATCTTTTGTATCCGCCAATTTACGGGAAAGGTTTTGAACAAACCCTAGGAAATGGGTGATTGCGGGGAATCCCCATGTGAAGCCAGCAACAGCATTAGCACTTTGCACCTTAACACGGTTTATTTGGATATATTGATTCATGCCTGTTGCCCCTCATTTTGAAATTTTCTATCTACTTCAATAAGTTGAACATGCTCCCTTAATTCTTTTTCCATAAGTTTTTTCCACATCTGAGTATGCTCACGCTGTGGCGTGAACTTTTTATCTTTCCCCTTCAATCTACCATTGAGCCAATTAGCAAAATCACTACAAACAACGGTTTGCCAATCTGTTGATTGTCGAAGCTTTTGAAAATCTTCATCATCACGATGTGGGTCAAGGAAGTAGCGATGCTCCAGTTTAAGTTTAATATTTCTATAATTTGACCAACCTGGCGGCAAATTCTGAATGCAGGCCGCATAAAGAAAAATTTCATCAATAATGTTATTCACCCAACCATCAATCCATTTTTTCTTTTTTGGATCCTTAGTGCTTAAGTTTATCTTTTCGAACCTGATCAAAAAATCTCTCAGAAAATCAATCGGCTCTTTAACCTTATGGTAGTTTAAACCAGCATACAAGAAAGAGGACTGATTTATGGGCGGTTTTAACTGTCCCTCCCAAATCGGCGGCTGAGAACAAAAAAGAGCCAGCTTCCCCCCTCTCTTCCCATTTAATTGAGAGGCATTACC
>JBMERE010000024.1:0-7216 GCA_048820955.1 Desulfobacterota bacterium M19
AGAAATTTACTTGTTTTTGAAGTTTCTCTTTGTCGAGCCAAATGTCATCATCTGGAGTGAATGTTAGATACTCTCCTTTAACATAACTAAATGCTTTGAGAGTATTCCCCCCCCCATTCCAAGATTTTTTTCATTTTTATAATATTGGGGCTCAAAGGGGTCAAGCCCGCTTTTGACCAAACCCAAATAAAAATACAGCGACTCGTCTTTGCTCATAAGCATATAGAAGGGAACCGCAACTACAATAAAAATACTGCCAAATAATTTGAAGGCAATTGAGGTACTCATCAAGGTGTTGATATCATCTTTCCCAATTGCGATATCACGACTTATTATTCCATCAAAGCCAAGTTTCCCAAAAGGAGCGAAAAGAGTTGTAAAGGCAATGACATGACTCATTATCCCGAACTTTTCAGGCCCAAGATATCTCGCAACCCAGACACCAACCAACCAACAAACCTGCCAACAGCCTGAATAGTTTTTCTGCCATTAACCATGAAGTATTGGCAAGATATTTCTTAAAACCAGCATGGTTGATTAAGCGATGAACAAGATTAAAGGTCAAAGTGGGACTCGTCCTGTACTTTTTAACTTTATTCAGACAAAAACGCCTGGTAGTCAGGTTCAGTATTGACAATGCAATTACTAGTTTTCGGGCTTTCCGTGTGATTCACGCACATTGCAGGATATTCGTAAAAGATAAATTCAACCTCAATATATTCTCCACAGTCACATGAAAACTCAATTTTTCCAGAATAACAATGTTCTGCGCCCATTTGCCGATCTGGATCAGTACATACACATTCAAAATCAACTTCCTCATCATCGAATGTATGAGTCTTGTTACAATTTTCACACTGAAGTTTTATCATTTCTCATTTCCTCCTTTTGTTTTAAAATTTCTTTCTGGATAAGATACCCACTCCACCATCCGGGAGATTCCATCCTGTGCTGAAACTCTCGGTGTCCAATGGAGTAATCGTTCAGCCTTGGATATATCCGCCACAAACACCCGCTGATCACTCTCCCTTGCCGGTAGTTTTGTGTAAGATAGTTTTGTGCCAACAATCTCTTCAAGCAGAGCAAACAGCTCAAGCAGAGAAAGACTGTTGTTTATCCCGCCACCAATATTGAAGGCCTGCCCTTTTGCCTGCTCAATATGTTCGACAGCAGCGAAATAAAGACATTTCATGTCATCTGCGTGCAAGACATCCCGCACCTGTTTTCCTGTGCCTGAAATAGTGAACGGCTCCTTCAGAATGCCCTGCTGTGTTTCAATCGCTTTTTGACAGAACCATCCTACCCAACCCTGATCAAAAGTTGCAAACTGGCGACCACCATACATAGACGAGTGACGGAATACAACCGTTTTAAGACCAAAAATACGGGCATAATCCAACATATACTGATCTGCCGCCCCTTTGGAGCAGCCATAAGGTGAATGAAATTCCAAAGGTACTGACTCATCAAAGCCATGGGGATATTCGATGCATTCAAAACGGGTGTCTATCTCCCTGTATGAATATTGCTCCAAATCACCATACACCTTGTTGGTGGAAGAATAGATTACCATCGACTCGGGGGAATATTGCCTTACAGCTTCCAGCAGATTAAGTGTGCCGAGGGCATTAATCTCAAAATCAAGTCGGGGATCTGTAATTGATGTCGTCATTGCCACCTGTCCGGCAAGGTGAAAAATAACATCAGGTATGTAGTTTTTGACGGCATTACCGATATCCTTATGACTTCTTATGTCTCCTTCGATAAAGGTAAATTGCCCTTGATTTTGTAACCACGCAAAATTTTCCCTTGCGCCTTTTCTGGACAGATTATCAAAAACAAGCAGTTCATCTCCACGACTGATGGCCTCTGATGCCAGATTACTCCCAAGAAAACCGCAACCGCCGGTGATCAGATATTTCATTTCAGTTCCTTTTTTACACTTTTAATGGTTTCCCGCACACCTTCTACGAGAGATATTTGAGACTGCCAGCCCAACTCTGTAAGCAACTGGATATCTGCGTTTGAATCCATGATTTCATTCTCTCTATAAGGAATGGTTCCAAACAAAGGTTTAGTTTCGGAGCCTGTGCATTCAACGACACATTCAACCAAATCTTTAATTGATATCGAATCCCCTGAACCCATCCCTACATCAACAAATGTTTTTTGTAACCTAGAGATATTATCTAAAAGACAGAGGTAACCCGCCACCACATCATCAATAAAAATAAAATCCCGCTTCTGCTCACCTTTTGTGAGTTTGAGCTCCGGCATCGAAGAGAGGCATTGAGAAATTATAGATGTCACAAATTTACTGCTGTCGTCTTTGGGGCCATAGATATGTTCGAGTCTGACATTTACAACTTTAGTGGAATCGGCCAGCATACGTAACCATTCACAGAGCTGCTTTTTAGACAATGAATAACCGTTAAGGTATTTGGGTAAGACCGTATCAGTGTTGAAGAAAGTATCAGTGTTGAAGGCAGACGCAATCTCATATAATTTCAGTGGAAACAGTAAATTGGTTTCTACAAGTTGGCTGCCTTTCTCACTGTTTCGCCCATAAATCGTCGCTGTGTGGATTACATGATCAATTTTTTTGTGTTTTTTAAATGGTAATTCAAGATCAGTCGTGTCATACCATTCTATCTGTTCAGCTATATCCGTAAGCCGCCACAGGTCGGAGGTCTTTCTTCTGAATGCCAGCACCCTGTAACCTGCTTCAAGCAAGCCGTGAGCCAGGTGGCTGCCGAGAAAACCTGTTGCGCCAGTGACCAGGATCGATGATCTAGGCTCGAGGGACGAGGTTTGAGGGGCGCGGGGTGAGGAACTATGTTTAAGGGGGGCTTCTTTGGCAGTCATTTATTTATCAATCTCCACACTTAACAACATTTTCCGTTTCCATCATACAGATTCTCAAACCTTTACCCTCCATCCTCGTTCCTCCATCCTCTACCCTCTATTTACAAAACCCTTTTTGGTTCTTATCAGTCCACCCAGCATTTTTGAAATTTCCTGAGTTTCCTTCAGCCACTTTTCTCCCGGAATGTTTTTGATATAACCTATTTCCAACCCAATGTATATTTGAGTTCTTAATTCTCCACAGGAACCTTTCGCATAAGACAAAAAGACAATGGATTCCTTTTGAGAACTTCTTTCAAAACCTTCGGCTATGTTACTTGGTATAGATAACCCTGATCGTGTGATCTGATCTTTAAAACCGTAATCTCTCAAATCACGCAGATGTTGATAAATCCCCACACTAAGCCGAGTAGCTCGTTTCCATACATCAAGATCCTCAAACCTCATCCCTTTCCCCTCAAACCTTGATCCTATCACCTCGCCCCTTTATCCTTTCCCCTCGCTCCTAAAATCTTTATCTTGTCTACAATATAATCCACCATCTCCCCGGTCATTCCCGGATACACTCCCAGCCAGAATGTATTATTCATCACAAGATCAGTATTGGTAAGTTCACCGGCAACTCTGTAACCGGTTCCGGTTACTCTCATCTCATCAAAACAGGGATGCTTTACAAGGTTGCCTGCAAAGAGCATTCTGGTCTGAATACCGCTTTTTTCCAGAAAGGCAACGGCTTCGTCTCGACTGAAACTAGCATCGTCCCGCACAGTGAGCAGGAAGCCGAACCAGCTCGGGTCTGCATTCGGGGTTGGTTCCGGCAGGATAAACCTGTCTTCAAGATCCATCAGCCCCTGGCGCATTCTCTGCCAGTTGGCTTTTCTCGCCTCAATAAACCCAGGCAGCTTTTCAAGCTGGGCGCAACCAATTGCCGCCTGCATATCTGTAACCTTGAGGTTGTAACCAAAATGGGAGTAGACATATTTATGATCATAACCGTAGGGCAGTTCACCAAACTGCTGATTGAACCGCTTGCTGCAGGAGTTATCCTTGCCTGAGACACACCAGCAGTCCCTGCCCCAGTCACGGAATGATTCGATGATTTTTTTCAGCTTGATATCATTGGTATAGACAGCGCCGCCTTCCCCCATGGTCATGTGATGGGGAGGGTAGAAGCTGGAAGTTCCGATATCGCCGATGGTGCCGGTATAATGCCATTCCTTATTGTAACGATATTTTGAGCCTAAGGCATCACAATTATCCTCGATGAGCCATAGGTTGTTTTTTTGGCAAAAGCCCTTGACCATTTGCAGGTCAAAGGGGTTGCCAAGAGTATGGGCCAGCATCACCGCTTTTGTTTTTTTTGAAAGGGCATTTTCTAGCTGAGAGCAATCAATATTGTAGGACGATAATTCAATGTCAACGAAAACCGGAACAGCGCCATACTGGATAATGGGAGCCACGGTGGTTGGGAAACCAGCGGCAACGGTTATCACTTCATCCTCTCTCTGGATTCTTCTTTCGCCAAGCTTTGGCGAGGTCAGAGTCATAAAGGCAAGGAGATTGGCTGATGAGCCTGAATTAACCAGAGAACAATGTTTGACCCCTAAAAAACGGGCGAAATCCTTTTCAAATTTTTCAGCAAACCTGCCGGTAGTCAACCAGAAATCAAGGGATGAATCCACCAAGTTGGTCATTTCCCTGGCATCAAACACCCGGCCTGCGTAATTGATATGACTTTTTCCGGCAATAAAAGGCCTGGATTGCTCCGGGACATGAATTGCGTGATAATAATTGGCTGTTTCTGCCAGAGTAAGCTTTCTCAAGACCTGCTTAAGGAGATCATCCGGAACCCCACAAACCTGTTTCTGTATTATCTCCTTACTCAAAAGATACACCTTGTCCAGGTGAATATGCGAATCGTGGGGAAGCAAACCATCCGGCACAGCAAGGACATTGGCCCGATATTTACTTTGCCTGGTGGTGATAAAAACAAACTTTATATCTCCCAGCTGATCCGGTTCACTGACAGCCAATGCAGGGCGTGCCTTTTTTTGCGAAAGGTCAGTAAACGGGAAAGGGATCTTAAAGATTATGCCCGTATATTTAAAGCTCATTCCATACATCCTCTGAAGTGTCGGCAAGAACTGTCTTGGCAAAACCTGTTTGCTCCTGCAGTTTCATTAACTGAGAGTGTTCGGACAACGAGTGCAATGATTTATCAAGAGGCGTCACAACTATCTCCACCTGTTCTCCAAATTCTTCCGGAACGGAAACAGCCTTTATGCTTTTACGCTCCACGATTTGTCGTATTACCTGCATCATCTACTCCATGGATATATTGTTCTATCTGCTGTGAACAGACGTCATACATGTTTTTGTTATCAATGTAAAGCTGATACCATTTGATAATTTTCTCAAGGGACTTATTCAGTGACCATTGCGGTTGCCAGCCAAGCTCATTGTGCGCTTTGGAACAGTCCAGTTTTAGATAATTGGCCTCGTGTGGGTGTTGGCCATGATCTATAGTATAGCCGCAATTACCCGGCACTAACCGGCACATCCTGTCAACAATCCACTCAACGGTTTTTGCATCCGACTCCGGCGGGCCGAAGTTCCAGCCGCAGGCACAGGAAACATCTTCGGAATAAAGCCGCTGTGCCAGGAGCAGATAGCCATACAGAGGTTCAAGAACATGCTGCCATGGTCTTATGGACTGAGGGCTTCTTATGACAATTTCCTGATTGTTGAAGAGTGCGGTCAGACAATCAGGGATCAGCCTGTCTGACGCCCAGTCACCACCGCCAATGACATTGCCGGCTCTGACCGTGGCAAGAGCGACACCGTGATCATCATAACTGTCAGGGTTAAAATATGAATTTCGATATGCCGCTGTCACCAGCTCGGAGCAGGCTTTACTGCTTGAGTAAGGATCGTAGCCGCCAAGGGGCTCATTTTCCCTATAGCCCCATATCCATTCCCTGTTTTCATATACCTTGTCGGTCGTAACATTGATGACCGCCTTGACGCTGCCGGTTTGGCGCGCTGCCTCCAGCAGATTGACCGTGCCCATCACGTTTATTTCGTATGTTTCCACAGGAAGACGGTATGAATCCCGAACCAGGGGCTGGGCTGCCATGTGGATGACAATATCTGGAGATGCCTTTTGCATGGCTTGCAGCAATTTTGAGGAATCACGGACATCACCATGTATTGAACTGATAAGGTCACTAATCCCGCCAATCTCAAAAAGGCTTGGTGAAGTTGGCGGTTCAAGGGCATAGCCCGTTACTTCCGCCCCCATCCGTTTCAGCCAGATACAGAGCCAGGAACCTTTGAAACCGGTATGACCGGTGATAAATACTTTTTTATCCTGAAAGAAATTTTTAATTTTCAGCACATCATCACCATACCTTCCAGGGCGCTTTGCCTGACGCCCAGAGTTCTTCCAGATAGTTTTTATCTCGTAGGGTATCCATTGGCTGCCAGAAACCATTATGGTTATATACAGAGAGCTGACCATCATTGGCCAGGCTTTCAAGGGGGTCTTTTTCCCAGATGGTCTGATCGTCAGAGATGCGCTCAATCACCTTGGGTGACAGGACAAAAAAGCCGCCATTTATCCACCCCCCATCCTGCTGTGGCTTTTCCGTAAAAGAAACCACCCGGGTAGATTCAATTTTCAAGGCGCCGAACCTGCCTGGGGGGCTGGTTGCCGTCAGGGTCGCGAGCCTGCCTTCAGCATGATGCAGCTCAACAAGTTTTGTAATATCAATATCTCCAACGCCATCACCATAGGTAAAACAAAAGGCATCTTCATCTGTTAAATGTTCACGTACCCGCCTCAGGCGACCGCCAGTCATTGACTTTTCACCTGTATCAACAAGAGTTACCCGCCAGGGTTCAGCGTTGTTCTGATGCACTTCCATTTTGTTTGATGTCATATCAAAGGTAACATCAGACATATGGAGAAAATAATTGGCAAAATATTCCTTGATAACATACCCCTTGTAGCCGCAGCAGATAATAAATTCATTGATGCCATGGGCGGAGTATATTTTCATGATATGCCATAGAATCGGCTTGCCGCCAATCTCTATCATGGGTTTTGGTTTGAGGTGGGTTTCCTCGGATATTCGGGTGCCGAGGCCACCTGCGAGAATTACTGCTTTCATAATTTATTTATTCTCCTGAAACTATTTGAGTTCCGCATCTATAATGCCAGAAATATAGAAGCAATTGTCGCCCTTATTTTTTTCTTTTCAATTGTATGCTTGAATTTAAGTAGCCAGTCCCTTGGAGTCGTGGGGCTTGGGGGCTTGGGGTCGGGCCAAGCTAACCAACTGATTGTTAT
>JBMERE010000025.1:0-6427 GCA_048820955.1 Desulfobacterota bacterium M19
CTCAATCGTTAGCCCCTCAGCAATAAGAATATGAAAATAAATTATAGCGATATTGAAGATGCATTTATGTTCGTCAGTTCTGGGTATCCTTGCGAGCACACTGCCTATATTTCACGGTACACCGGTGTAATTTATTATCACTCCGAGTATGGCGACTTTGATGAGCTTCCAGAGGATATTGACGATCCCCAATATATTTCAATTCCACACAAAACAGAATTGAACCTTGGTAAACGCCTAGTCTTGAAATTTGCGTATAAATACCTTGGGGACAAGGCTGATGAGGTTGAATCATTTTTCAGAAGAAAAGGAGCATATGCAAAATTTAAGAGCTTACTTGAACGTCTTGGTAAATTGGAACTTTGGTATAAATATGAGGAAAGCGCCCAACGAAAATTATTAACTGAGTGGCTTGAAGATAATAATATCAAAATAGCCAGTACACCTGAAAGTAAAACTCATAGTCCTGAATTGCATAGTTTGTTTGGAAATAATGAAAAACAAAAATATCTAGAAAACACAAATATAATTAACTGGCAACATCCAACGATCATAGAGTGTTCAAAGAAAATATTCTCTGAATGTAATTCTGAGCAAGGCTATATTTCACAGGCCTTTGAATATGTTAGAGATAAAATTAAACACAGCTGGGACTTTCAAAAAAATCCAGTAACTTGCACAGCCTCAGAAGTCCTTGAGTTCAAAACAGGTTATTGCTATGCCAAAAGTCATCTTTTAGCCGCCTTGCTAAGGGCACGGAACATACCCGCAGGCTTCTGCTATCAAAGGTTAAGTTTCAATGACAATGGGGCACCCTACTGTCTCCATGGGCTCAATGCTGTCTATCTTCCTCAATATGGGTGGTACCGAATAGATGCAAGAGGAAACAAAAAAGGAGTTAATGCTCAGTTCTCACCACCCAATGAGTGTTTAGCTTTTACACCTGTTGACAAACTGGAAAGAGATCTACCTGAAATATGGAGTGCCCCTCTGCCAGTTGTTGTAGAGGCATTAGAACAATACAAAAATATAAAAGAACTACATGAAAATTTGCCGGATATTCAAGTGGTTACATGAGGCCAAATGGGGCTAACAAGGCGCTTCAAGGGACTGGCAACTCGTCGGCGAATTTTCGTGCAGATTCAAGCTCATAGCCGTCTATAAAGTTAAACGGTAGATTCACGGCCAGCCCCTGAGCTTGAACGTTCGGTGAGGAAAAGAAATGTCAGATGACAAGTCAATTTCTCTTGTAAATTTAGGGAAATTATCAAAACCAGCAGATACTTTGATACAGAAAGTTTCTGCTGCAGTAGGTGGAATATTTGCTCCTTGGCAAATAAAACGCATCGCCAAGGCGGAAGCAGAGGCCAATCTTATAAAAGTAAAGTCAGAAATTGAAGTAACTGATTTGCATCGGCGTGCAATGCATCGTTTTGTCGAAGAAGAAGCCAAAAGGCAAGAAAATATGGAGTCGATAACAGAAAAAGCATTGCCGCTTCTTGAAGAAAACTCTGATCCAGATAAAATGGAAGATGACTGGGTAACCAACTTTTACGATAAATCACGTATCGTCTCTGACGATGAAATGCAGAATATTTGGGCTAGTATTTTAGCAGGAGAATCCAATTCACCCGGAACCTATTCTAAGCGAACAGTTAATTTTCTAGGAGACCTAGACAAAAGAGATGCAGAGCTATTTGTCAATATTTGTAGCTTCGGTTGGTTTGTGGGCAGCTTCACCCCTCTAATATTTGATGTAAAAGCACCGATATATAATGATAAAGGAATAAATTTTGGCACATTAAGCCACCTAGACAGCATTGGCTTAGTTCAATTCAATAATATTTCCGGATTTCTTAGAACAAATTTACCAAAATCTTTTTCAGTCTCGTATTGCGGCGAACCATTGCAATTAACAATGGAAAAGGAGCAAGACAATCAGCTTTCTATTGGAAAAGTTTTACTTACTCAAGTGGGGCAAGAGCTAGCAACTGTCTGTAACGCTCCAGGCGTAGAAGGTTTCGTTGATTATGTCAAAGAAAAATGGAGTCAATATCTCCCTAAAGATGATGACACCGAACAAAGCAATTAACCTGACCCGCAAATCGTTGGCGAATTTTGGCGTAGATTCAAGCTGGTAACCGTTAAGCAAGGCAATCGGAAGCTGGCCGGCGGGCAGGTTATCGCGGCCGTTATGTGAAAAAAGGAAATTAAGATGAATGTATCAGAACTGTATGAGCTTACTCATTGGGTTACGGATAAAATTGTATCAACCCAAATACCACAAAAATACCAAGCATTACAGCAAATTCTTCAGCAACATACTCAACCAAACCAACAAAAAACATCTTTTGAGTCTCAAAAAAATGATCTGATTGAAACGATAACCCATGTCCCTCTCCGTGAACTCACCAAAGACCAATTGCTTTTTTTAAGAGAGTTAGGAATTGCACAAGCTGTTGGAAGCGAAGGGGCTGAAATAATAGAAGATATTTTGTATAAAAATGTAATTGATGTTGCCAATTCAGCACAGAAATTACAAGAAATTTATCAAAAAATTTCTCAAGGTATCCAAAAATCAGACCAAATAAAAACTGGGCTAACAGGTTGTGTCTATGAAGAAACATACGAGGCTGAAGATGAGGTGTTGATGCGAGTTAGCTTCACGGGCAATGCGGCCTTATCGAATGTAATTGATTTTAAAAACTGGGGGAATATATGGTTTGAAATAGGCCGCGGTGTTGCGATGGCGCATGATTTATCACCTGAAGATGTAAAAATCGTTGGTGCAACAAAAGGATCTATAATAATTGAACTTGCTGTCATCGCCAGTATTGCAACGACAACCAGTGGAATAATCTTATCAGCCTTAAAAGTTGCAGAGAAAGTTTTAGATATTCGTAAAAAAGCTGAAGAAATAAGAGGTTTAAAATTAAAAAATAAAAAATTAGCTACCGACATTGAAAAAGAAGCGGAAAAAGAAAAAACAGCAGGAATTGAATCTATATCCGCTGAAATAATCAAACAATTAAAAATAAAGAAAGACGGTGAAGGTGATAAGGTAACAGCACTTGATAAGGCAGTTAAAAATCTGGTTAATTTCATTGAATCAGGCGGTGAGGTAGACTTTATAATACCTGAAGAACAAAATGAAATACCGAAATATGGAGATTTAAGAGTCACATTTCAAGAAATAAGACAACTTGAAAACAAGATTAAGTTGCTTGAGAAACAATAAAGATCACATAACAAATCACTGCAGTGGACTGGCAACTCGTCGGCGAATTTCTATGTAGATTCAAGGTCATAGACGTCAATCAAGGTGAGAGGCAGATTCACGGCCAGCCACTGAGTTCAAACGTTCGGTATGGTATAGAAAAAAGTTAACCTATTAAGATAAAAGCAAGGCCTGTAAACATACTCACTGAAGAATAATGAATAAATTATTATTAGATTTTGACAGAAAGCAGACGGCTGAAAAATTTTTAAACGCTTGGGCACGCTGTTTCTTGGAATTAGAAGGAAAATATTCTATCCAAAAAAATGAAGTCAATAATCGTGATTATGATTTTTTAAAGCTAATTGGGCAAAGCATTTATAATATAAATTCATTCAATTCCTTAATTATTTCTACGATCGAAAAGGATTGCGAACAAATCAATGATGAAATTATAAAAAATGAATATTTAGATTTTTGTCGATATTTAAGGTTTTTTAATAGTTTAGTTGCCTCAAAAATTAAATTTTTCTTTTTTAGAGAGACACCAATAAAAAATACTAATAATCCCTTTTTAAAAATTGACTTTCAAATATTAAAATGTGCGAATGAATTAGTAAAGCACCTAACAGATGATAAAAAATCACTTAATAAGCTTTATGTATCTGCTTCGAAGTATTTTTACTTACAAACGCTTTTATATTCTTTTATATATCACTCAAGGAAAGAAAAAGGAATATTTCTTAAATTCGATTATAAAATATACGATTTTAAAAAAATTAAAAAAAAGTTGTCAAGGTTATACAAGGAAGCTAAAGACGAAAAAGACGTTAGACTGTTAGGTTCTAATATAATTGCTATAATAGCCAATCATTATCTTGATAATAATAAAAAATGTTCTGTAGAGTATAATAATGATTTATTGATCAAAAAGCCTGATTGTTATGATAAATTATTTTTTAAACTTTCAATCGAAAAAATATTCATAGAGCCATTAACTTATCACCTTAGCGACGTGCTTTGGAAAATTGATGGAATGATTCACGATGATGATGAATTTTTAAATCAAGATTGCAGCGAATATCATCAAAAAAACGTAGTAAATGGAGTAAAAAAATTCGTTATAGAATATTTAGATCTATGCGAAGATATGTATAATAAACAAAAAATCGACTACAAATCAATATTTGATATAGAAAAAAAATATTTTTCAAACTTATACCCATATGTATTTAATCAAACGGATGTTCATTATATTAAAGAAAAATTTATCACTATAAATCAGGATAAAAAAATTTATAAAAATGGTCATAATATAGAAATCCCTTTTGAAAAAAAAGATTCTAATCTAGTAGATATTTTTGAGAAAGTCAGAGATTCCGGAGAACGTGGCTTCAAGATAGAAACACTCATTGAAGTATTAAATTTTAATGAATTGATCGCATTATTAGCTTGCTACGCAAAACAAATTACTAAAAATGATTTTCTTGATGATTCAACAGAATTTGTAGGGTTTTATAAATCTGGTGTTTTTCTTGGCCACATGGTCAATTTATTATATGGAAAACCCTATAAAACTATTTGGCTATTTAAATCTAAGCCATATGTTGCGACTCATCCAATTCATAGAGACAGTAACGAAAATGATTTTAATAAAATCATAATTTTTGATGAATGCTTGAAAACAGGATTTACTTATTCTTTATATGAATCTTATTTAACAAGAAATTTATTTAATTCGCATTTGTCGACATCTCTTTATTCACTCTTCAATTTTACCTATTATAAACAGATTAGTTTTAATAATCATGTTAATTTCCATTCATTAATTAAGCTAAATGATATTAATTATCCTATAAATATTACTGAGCTCAATCTTTATAGCAAGATATTAGAAAATCAAAAAAGCATTTCATTCTCTATTTATGATTTAAATTTTGAAAGACTTATAAGGCGCATAAAGTATAATCATAAATATGAAAATGGTGCAGAAAGAGTTGATTTAACTTTTTTATTATCTAACACAACGATCATTTTGTCGTTATGTGAAAAATTTGTAGATAAAATCATAAATAAAAACATAGAGAAAAAACCGATAATGCTATTTACAGCATCATCTGACGGTGAGGTATTAGTACTTATTACAGCGTTTTTACTAAAAAGAAGATTTAACAAAAAAATAGTATTTTTTGATTCGTCAAAAAATAAAAATGATTTTTTTAATGTTGCTATCGATCTATCTGTTGTCTCAGGATTTTCTCTTGGCTATGCTCTTGGCGTAAAGACGAGACATTATTGCGATAAAAACGAAATTAAAAAGCATGTAGAATCATTTGACCTGATATGTACTATAGTTTCTAAGCATAGCAATCTTAATAATATTTACACACTTTACAATATATAATTAATTATGAACAATAGAGCAAATAAAATATTAAAAAGTTTTTTTGATAGACGTTTGGGTATTTCACATAGCGACCTGCCTGATAGATTAGGTCCGATTGATTTGTTTACATCCTCTATAGATATGAGAATAAATATATTTAATATAACAAGCATTGCTTTATTAATAGGATTATTTGTTAATTTTATTTCATCGGTATCAATGTATTTTCCCAAAGGGAAACATGATATTATTTATCCAATCATATACCTTTTGTCTTGTGTTATTAATATATTATTATTTGCAATAATAATTAAAAAATATATTGTTTTTGCAAATTCATGGATAAGTATGCGCACTAATTATAAAAATAATGATATAGGTATTATTAATATATTAAACGAGTCCGAAGAACTGATTAAAAGTCATTGTTATGATTTTACACGATATTTGCTATTGATAATCTTTGTACTAATCTTGTTTAATATTTCACTCCCAATTCGCAGTATAACTAATATTATTATTTTTCAACCAATGTTATGTTTCCCATCCATAATAATTTATATTTTAATTATTTTACTTATAGAATGGCCATCAATATCACTTCATATTTTTTATATCAATTTTATTGAACAGAAAATTGATAGTAAAGAAGATATGACATTTGATTAATAACCGAACAATCGCATTAAAGGGACGGCAAGAACTCGGCGGTTTTTCAAAGCTCGTCTCACACTCCAAGTTCATTAGTTTTTCAAAAGTTCGTGCCCCGCTCTCTTGCCGCCCCTTATGCGTAACGTTGTAATGCCGGAGTTTTTTCTTTTATG
>JBMERE010000026.1:0-5576 GCA_048820955.1 Desulfobacterota bacterium M19
GCAACCAACTTCATTCCCTCTATAATTTAACCATAAAAGAAAAAACTCCGGCATTACAACGTCAAAGTTAACCCGCCCACCAACGGGCTGGCTGCCAACTTGGAGCGTGGCTAGATGTTTGGGTTAATTCGAAAAATCGCACGTTCTCGTGGGTCGGCGTTGAACGCATTGTTCGATTATTGATGGCTATGAGTTGATAAGATATTTTAAATCTTGCAAACTGATTGGACTAAGATTGTTGCTCATTGTAGTAATTATTTCTTTTTTGTTTTCGATGATTTTGTCTATCTTTTCTTCAATTGTATTGTCGCAAATTAATCTATGGATAAAGACAGTGTTGTTTTGACCAATGCGGTGAGCTCTGCTAAAAGCTTGATCTTCAACTGCTGGATTCCACCAAGGTTCAAATAGTATAATATGTTCAGCTGCTGTTAAGTTAATACCAAAACCACCAGCTTTTAATGCTATAAGAAATACTTTAACCGTATGGTCTTGTTGAAATAGTTTTATTGGTGCTTCCCTGTTTTGTGTAGAACCATCTAGTCTAACAAATGATATTTTATCCTCATTCAACTTGATTTCTAATTGGTTGAGTACTTTAGTGAATTGTGAAAAAATAAGAATTTTTTTATTGTACGCAATGATATCATTTACCAATTCAAGACACCTGCTAAGTTTTGATGCCTTTGTGATTTTATCAGAGTTCAGAGATGTAGGGAGTAATGATGGGAGTGAGCAACATTGCCGAAGGCGTAAAAGACCTTCTAGTGCAATACTTGGTATTCTTGCTGATGCGCCATCTTGTATAGCATTTTTAAAAGTTGATTTGATTGTTTCGTATAGTTTTTGTTCTGGAGAGCTTAATATAACATATTCATTAGTTATAATTTTTTGTGGTAATTCTGGCAGGACTTCGTCTTTTGTCCTTTGTAATATTAATGGCGAAAGAATTTTCGCAGAAATTGATGCACCTTTTGCACTTTTTATAATTTCAGGATGTTTTGAAAATATGTTTCCATACAAATGTTTGAATGAATCATGTATAAAGGAAACATGATTCCATAGTTCAGTTATAGAGTTTTCTATTGGCGTTCCCGTTACAATAATGGTAAATTCTGTGTTTATGCTACGGATTGCGTTGTAAGCTTTAGTTTTAGCATTTTTTATTTTTTGTGCTTCATCTAGCACAAGAATTCTAAAATTATTATTTTTAATTTTATCTATGTGGTGTCTAACTTTCTCATATGAAAATATGAAAATGTTTAAATTGTTTTTTTCAATTGCACTGATTTCTGTGCATATAAAATTATTAAAGAAAGGAATAAATTTATTGATTTCATTTTTCCAATTTAAAACTACAGATGCAGGTGCTATTATTAGTGTTTTTTGGTTTTTTTTGTGAATTAACGCTAGAAACGCAAGGACTTGTGCTGTTTTTCCTAGACCCATTTCATCAGCTAATATCGCTCCACCAATTTTTTGTTCGAAGAGGTTAAGAAGCCAGCTTACACCTTGTTTTTGATATTTCTTAAGAGATTTGTTGAAGTTTTGTAATTCTAATTTTTTTTCTAAATTGTGTTGAGTTGGATTATTTTTACTGGAATGTATTTTGGTCAATATATTGTTTGATTCCGAGATATTGCCAACAGTATGGGCAAGGATATAAGATGAGTTTTCTTCGATTGTTTCATTTTTAAAGAAAACAATTTTGTTGTTTAGTTCAGCAAAATTACGCCCTTCAAGGTAACTGTTGAATATCGTTTGATATAGTTCTATGTCTTTGTCTGAGTTATGATTACTCCCTTCAAACCAATTGATTCCAGATGTATTATTAAATGAGAAAGAGTCAATTTGTTTGTTATTTCCTGACTTTTTATAAAAAACTTGCCATTGTTTTTTTTGTAGATTTAACAAAACATCAAGGTCTGAAATTGGGATATTAAATGTTTCTTTTGTCAACGGCCACTTAGAAGGAAGTGACAGTAATATTTTCTTTTCTGCCGTAATGTCACGACTTGAAAACTGTTTTGAAATCGTTGGTATTGGAAGCAGGTATTGAGCTGGAATAGCTTTAGGGCAATTTTGATATCTAAATTTTATTCCGATTGTTAAACGTGAAGTTCCTATATGATATATATATATTTCACCATAAAGCAATTCTCCCAACTGTTGTTTCGGGGGCTGAGTTACAGTTAATAATGTCTTGATCTTTTGGGGTGAAATTCTTTTTAAAGATGCATATTTATTGTTTTTGATATAAAAATTATTAGATTTTTGTATGGTGGCAACGATTGGCATTAAGCCTAAACACCAGTTAGGAAGTTTGTATGGTGGGTATTTTTGCCCTAAGATAGACAGCAATGTGTATATCTGATAGTCATGTTGTGATAATTTGGGTTTTATCGTGTTAATTATTGATTTTGTTCTTATGAATTGAGATATTCTGTTGGATTGGTTTTTTCTCTGAACTTCTATAGTTATTTGTTCTTCTTTACTGTAAGAGTTGAATATATAAACAAAAACAAATTCGTTGATAGAATCCATTAGAATTCATACATATAGTTAGAAGTTTGTAACATTTGTTCGTAAATTCTTTCTTTATTTTTTTTGGAGCACATACTTTTAATCTTAGTTTTTTCGTTTAATAACTTGTGGTCTCCTTTAAAAGAGAAGTCGTCTATTCTACAACCCCCACCACAAATGTATCTAATTGAACATTCTTTACATGGAGTGACATTATCAACGCTAGATAGCTTGTAATAGTGTAAAGCCGTTGGCAAGATATCTCTAAGATTGTCGTGAGGAAAATGTCCAATAGAGTTTATTTCTGATATTCTGTTGCATAGGAAAATATCACCGTTAGACGAGATTGAGAAGCCACCCCAACCACAATTTTTGTACCCTAAATTCGGTTGATGATTTAATGAAAAATTGTCGACAGAGTAGGTCGGGTGTATTTGGTTGCTAATTTCTTTTCCTTTGAGATAATAATACTCTGCTTTCTTGGGATTAAGAGATTTATAATGGCGACCGTTCAGTAATTTTTGACTAATTCGAAAGTGAATTTTACCATTAGTTTCTTCTTTTAATTTATTTGAAAATTCAATGTAATTATCGCCTATAATGTCAATAGTATCTGGTGTTGGAGTGGTTGCAATAGAAGTACTGACACCTGAGTTTGCGAACGCAATTGCTGTACTCACTGACATTTCGAAGTTTCCCTTTCCTCTTGTCATAGAGTTAATTTCTTCATTTGGGCCATCTATACTTATTTGTATCTCATGTATGTAATTCTGTGCGAATTCAATGTCTTCTTCTTTCCACTTTGTTCCATTTGTTAAAATTACAATTTTTAAATCTAAATCGTAGGCGAATCGAATTATTTCCTTCCAGTTGTCGTATTCTAAAATTTCTCCACCAGTGAGTGTAATTGTTTCGCCTCCGATATCTTTGAATTGTTGGAGTAATACTAACCATGATTTTAGTGATAACTCGTTTGGCAATTGTTTCCCTGAATACATATAGCAATGTGTACACTTAAGATTACATTTATTGGTAACATATATATATATGCTTTTTGTAATACTCGGAGTGTGCAAGGAGGGGGGAGGGGAGTTAATAGAGCCAAACTCTTTAGCAATAATTTGTGAAATAAGAGACTCGAGTTCAGATTCTTTGTTTTTCTTTTGGGAAAAAGCTAAACATTCTCCAATGGATAATCCTTCTTCCATTTTGGATAATAATAACTTTTGGAAGTCACTTTTTAAGACTAACCAGTTTGCTGTAGTGGGGCTTATTGCAAAACTAATATCTTTATAATTTATTAGATCAATAGGTTTGGGGAAATTTAGAATGTCTTTTAGACAAATGTTGATTTGTTCGTTTTGTAACATGATGTATCATCTTTGATGATGCCAGCCCAAAGCTTGAGCTGACATCATAGGGCTTAGTTTTGGTTTGCTTCACAACTTTTAAAACAATACATTGCTCCAGCACGTGTTGAGTCAGTTATAACACGTTTCTTCCAAGATAATTTTAGAGTACCTTTTTGAGCCATTTTTTTTGATGCCTTAATCATTTAAAACCTCCAGTAGGATTTTTGAAAAGAATACAGAACACAGAATTTGAAAATATATCATATTTACCCTGATATTTCATAACTTTTTTGTTTGTGATACAGAAAATAATTAAAAATTTAATTTCCCAATAATTGGTAAATTTATATAGTTAACTGTTAGTTCGTTGTGAGCAATTATCTTTTTTTTTGTAACATAGTATATGTCACTCCCTTTTAGTTCAGCTATAAGGTTGGGATAGTCTGAATGGTTCACGAATTTGCCCAGTTCTGATGACGCATAATCTTTATCAGAACTTCCTGTGTTGCGAATATGCCCAAAAGCTATACCTATGGTGACATCTTTTTTTGTAATGGAAGACAAGAAGATTCCTTTACCGTGTATTAACGATTTGCTTACATAATACATTTCTAAATCTCCAACATTGATGTCTACAAATCGAACGATTAAGCTCAGGGGCTGGCCGTGAATCTACTGATTAACTTTATTGACGGCTATGCCTTTGAATCTACACGAAAATTCGCCGACGAGATGCCAGTCCCTTGCAGCGCTTTGTTAGGCGATTGTATTTTCTTGATCTGAAACGATAAACCATTGATTGTGATGCTGTTAATGACCTATAAATTTCACCATCCATGAATTTTACTTATTGCTATGTCCAAGTGGATTCACGTGCTGAAATTCACTTTTTTCAAGTCAGTTTCACGCTTCAACCAATTGCTTTTCACCAACAACGACCATGATGGGAACTGCAAAGTTTATTTCGCCCCCTTGCCGATGGACATTAATTCCCATTTTGTCAGATTCTAAGTCGGACTTAAACATATTACGAATTTTCTCAACATCTCCGGGGGCAGGGAAAGATGCCTTAAGTTGCTGTTCAAGTTCACCCTCGACTTTGTATTGAGCACTTTGAACATTAGTAAGACCGGAATTGTTGATCATCGCCGCCATCTCGGTAATTGTAAGAGCATGGACATGAGATGGATCTCGCATTTTTTCTAATTTATCGTAAGCAACAATTTTTTCTGGCGGTAACACAACATCTGCGATCATTACCTTACCACCTGGTTTGCAAACCCTGATCATTTCAGCCACGACAGCACCAGGATTAATAAAATGATGGAAGCTGTAGCGTGTTAAAACAATAGAAAAATGGTCATCTGGAAATACCAAAGGCAAAACATCCCCGATTTGCCAAGTAATATTATCAAGCTTTTTCTTTTTCTGACGCTCTTTAGCTTGCTCAATCATTTTAGGGGTAATGTCTATGCCTGTGACATGACGGGCATGAGGGGCAAATTCACAAGCTACCAACCCAGGCCCACATGCTAGATCAAGAACAACATCCGATGAAGAAACTTTGGACATCTCAATTAGCATATCCATAGATTGAGAGTGTCCCGGTAATTCAGAGAATGGAATTGCTTGTTGAGAGAATTGCTCTACTATTGTCTGATTGTGATTCTTGATACCTTTCATTGGGTTTCCTTTTTAGCC
>JBMERE010000027.1:0-4591 GCA_048820955.1 Desulfobacterota bacterium M19
AGCCATGTGTAATCTCCTCATGACATGTTCGCATTGATAATAATACGTACACGATTAAAGGCAAGAAAAAGCACGGTTTTTCAACTAAACCGTGCTCATGGGGTTGGTTTTTTAGATTAAAATGTGCGCTTTATCCGATTTTAAGGATAAAATATTCTCAACATAATCAGCGCCATACAGTTTTTTAGTCATGGCCTTTTGCAGGGCATAAAGCAGGGAAGACTGGCCATATTCATCTAACATCTTTAGCAGATCAACCACGTTTTTTTGATCGGACGCCTGGCATCTGCCAGTTTCTCCAGATAATCGACAGCCGATTGGCCAAGAGATAGAAAGACCCTTATCTGCTGATCCTGACAGATCTTTTTACGCAGTTTTTTCACCTGTTCACGATGGGCTGGCAGCTCAATGCGTTTCTTTTTGGCCCATGAACGGGGATGAACGGCAAGGCTCTTGTCCTTATGGAACAACCAAACCCGGTGGTTATCCGCTTTAAGGGTAAAATATCCTTACCGATGGCCCAGGGCGGTGCCGTATAGACATACAGTCAAAGCGAACCCCAAAGTCCTTGTATACCTTTAACGTCAAGGTCTCCCGGCAGTCCGGGAGGGTGGGCAGACGGGCCAATACGTCGGTTTGAATGCGGTCGACAGGCATCTCGTTAGTGGTTTGATGCTTGCGGACATTGGCGATATCCCGCAGCCAACCCATGACTTGAGCCTGAACGTTATCCAGATCTTTAAATTCACGCAGGGGCCAGAAATTATTGCGGATATATTTGATCGCATTCTCCACCTTGCCCTTTTCGTAGGGTGCCCGGACATTACAGGCAATAGGGGTTATCTTGAATATTCGCAGGAAATCCAGAAAACGCTCATTGAAACGAATAATGCTGCCGACTCGTTCGGTCACGGCAGTCAGCATATTATCCACCACCACCTCTTTTGGGCTGCCGCCAAAATATTTAAAAGCGGCAATCAACGCCTGATGCAGCGCTTCCTGCTTCTGACTGTGGGTGAAGTGGACATAGAGCATGCGGCTGTGCCCCTCGATAACGGCCAGGCAATATAGCTTCCGGGAGCCGTTCTCATAAGATAGAGAGCCAAAATGGCCCCAGTCGATCTGCATCTGCTGGCCGGGTTCAGATTCAAAACGAATAAAGGGCTCTTTTCCCCGCTTCTTCCCCTGTGTCTCTCGCAAATAATCCCTGACAATGGTGATTCCGCCGGTAAAGCCTTGCGCCTTGAGACGCTGTAATGCCACAGTGCCCTTGATATCCGGCCATTCTTTAATAATCTCGGCAATATTGTCCAGATAGGGATCCAGTTTGGATGGCTGTTTTTTTCTGGCTTTTGGCCGTAGGTCTGGATTATCGAGATATTGGCGTACGGTCTTTCGGTCAAGCCGCAATTTTAAGGCAATCTGCCGACGGGAAAGACCGCTGTCGGCCAGACGGTGAATTTCAAAGATAGTACAACGATCAATCATGATTGTTCCTCCAGGCTTTTACGAATAAGGCTGGACACGGTAGCGGCGTCATGTCGTGACATGTCATCCCGGCATTTAAGCAGCCCGGCCCTGCGTGGTAGTTGCTCTCCCCGGAACCAATATACGTCTTGCAATCATAAATACACCTCCTTTTGTGCCACTTTAAAACAGAACGCGGGGCGGGTCTATCAAGTCCTTCTTTGCAAGATTGGCTATCTGGTTGAAACAGGGAATATTTTGACCATTAACGCGTCTTTCTTTACAAGGGACGCATCCGCAGGTGAGATGAAATAAGATACTGGGTTATCGTTTAAAATAGCACTTAACACGTCCTTCTTTGCAAGATTGAAGTTC
Source organism: Desulfobacterota bacterium M19 (assembly GCA_048820955.1). Classification (GTDB taxonomy): domain Bacteria; phylum Desulfobacterota; class Desulfobulbia; order Desulfobulbales; family VMSU01; genus JAADIV01. The sequence goes on from JBMERE010000027.1 coordinate 1,843, forward strand.
ATGGTCTCCACAGGGATCTGCGGGGGTGACGATGGTTGGCAGCGGCGTTTATCACGCTCCTTCTGCTTTTGCCGGTTACGGAGCACATAGTCTGGGTGGTTGCTCCGATATTTCCTACTGTACCCTTTGTTCCTCTCCCGCCAGGTTCTCTGACTGTCGCGTTTATCTGCCCTGTAGTCCGGATCATTGGCCAGTTTCTGCCGCTGCCATTTATTTTTTCGAGCCTGCTGACATTTTTTACGGCCACAATAATGCTGATTTATGGCACGTGGATCACACGGCAAAGTCCGCCCGCAACAGACACAACGAAACATTGTCAGTTTCATAGCCATCTCCTCCGTTGGCTTTGATGACTCTACATAAAACGATCACGAAGGAAGAAAAAGAAGGATATAGAAAGAAAAATGGAAGAATATGTTAGTGCACTTAGATGAGAGAGAAAAAAGAAGAATATGGGGGAGTTAGGCCAGTGGTTTTGGGGTAGATTTACACCGATGTTTTTGGGGGAGAAATGTGGCGGTGTTTCCACTCGGCTGAATGTGGTATCAATCACTGATCGCCCTATCCTTAATTGTTGAAATAACAAAATCTGTCGTTTTTCTCATTATTAACGGATTTTTAACCGTCTCGTAATCAAAAATGAATATACGTCCAGTAATTTTGCCGCTAATGAAAATAATTCTGGAGCGTTAATATCATGAAAATACGTAAAGCGGTTTTCCCGGTGGCGGGGCTTGGCACCCGGTTTCTGCCGGCAACAAAGGCAATGCCTAAAGAAATGTTGCCGGTGGTTGATAAACCCATCATTCAGTATGCGGTTGAAGAGGCCTTTGCTTCGGGGATTGAGGAGATTATTTTTGTTACTGGCAAGGGCAAAAGTGCCCTTGAAGATCATTTTGACCGTTCGTTTATCTTAGAAGAAACTTTGCGTCAGCGCGGAAAAACCGATCTGCTTAAGCAAATCGAGGCCATGGTGCCTCCGTCTGGAAGCATCACATATACCAGACAGGACCAGCCGCTTGGTCTGGGTCATGCCATATGGTGTGCCAGGAATATAGTAGGAGATGAGCCTTTTGCTGTGATCCTGGCTGATGATCTTATCCAGTCTGAAATACCGGTACTCGCTCAGATGATCAGGGAATTTGATCGGTTGCGGGCCTCTATTGTGGCGGTTGTCGAGGTCGATAAGAAAGAAACCTCGCGATACGGTATTCTGGAAACTGGTGAGGAAATTGATGGGGTCGTCAGGGTGAAGGGCTTGACAGAAAAACCGCAACCCGAAGAAGCTCCTTCCAATCTGGCCATTATCGGCCGTTATATTCTGACTCCGAAAATTTTTGAATTTCTTAATCAAAAAAAGATTGGTACCGGCAATGAAATTCAATTGACCGATGCCATGGTTATGCTGCTCAAGCAGCAGCCTATATTTGGTTACTGCTTTCGGGGAAACCGGTTTGACTGTGGTGATAAGGCTGGCTTTCAAATGGCTAATCTGGCATTTGCCCTGGACTGGCCGGAACTGCGCGCTCAGATACTGCCCTTCCTAAAACAAGCTATAGGCGGATGAAATCCAAAAGATAACCAAGCGGGGGGGATATGAAGATATTGATTACTGGAGGAGCGGGATATATAGGCAGTCACACCTGCCTTGAACTTCTCCAAGTCGGTTATGAGGTCGTGGTAGTTGATAATTTATCCAACAGCAAGAATGAGTCCTTGCGGCGGGTAGAGAAATTAACCGGTAAAATTATCAAATTCTATAAAATTGATCTACTGAACAAGCAGGAACTGGAAAAAGTTTTTCAGGAAAATAGTATTGACGCAGTAATTCATTTTGCCGGGCTGAAGGCGGTAAGTGAATCAGTTGAAATGCCTTTACGCTATTATCATAATAATATCACGGCCACCCTGTCTTTATGCGAGATAATGGCAAGGTATGACGTTAAACATATTGTATTTAGTTCTTCCGCCACGGTATATGGGGCTCCCGCGAGTCTGCCTATTAACGAGGAATTTCCCTTGGCTGCCACTAACCCCTACGGCAATTCGAAATTATTTATTGAATATATTCTTCAGGATCTCTTTAAATCTGATAATAGCTGGAATATTGCCCTGCTACGTTATTTTAATCCGGTTGGTTCCCACGCCAGCGGCCGGATTGGCGAAGATCCCAACGGCATACCCAGTAACCTGATGCCCTTTGTGGCTCAGGTAGCGGTTGGAAAACTGGTGGAATTGTCTATATTCGGTAATGATTATTCAACGGCGGACGGCACTGGAGTCCGCGATTATATTCATGTGGTGGATCTGGCTCTGGGGCATATCAAGGCCATCGAAAAATTGTCTGAGAATCCGGGGGTAGTTATTTATAACCTGGGAACCGGGAGAGGTTACAGCGTTTTAGAGATGGTCAAAGCCTTTGAAGATGCCTCAGGTCTTGAAGTTCCATACCGCATAGCCGGACGCCGTCCGGGAGACATAGCCGCCTGCTTTACTGATCCCGGCAAGGCCGCTCGTGAACTTGGCTGGCAGGCCGAAAGGGGCCTGGAGGAGATGTGCCGGGATACCTGGCGCTGGCAGTTGGAAAATCCCGACGGTTATGATGATGTAAGCGCCCCATAAACTACGCTCTCGCATACAATCATGGTCGTACCGCTGACTTTATAACATCTCGGAATTTAAGGCTCCATGAGCGCTTACCCCAAATATTGGTACAATGACAGGCTAGGGCGGCATCATCAAAAAATAT
>JBMERE010000028.1:0-3821 GCA_048820955.1 Desulfobacterota bacterium M19
GTTTGCCTGCGTTACGGCCTGCTCCGCCATATTCAGCCAGCTCCCATTATTTTAAAAACCATTGTTTTTCCGTTGAATCTTATTGAATTAACCATAATCTCTGCTGATCGCTAAATCAATTTATTTCAGGCTTGAAATGATTGCGCCTCGGGTCGACAAGAGAATCCGTGAACCTGCCAGGCCTTATCGCCCCGAGGTAGGGCACTTTATTACAAGCATGCAGTTGGTTTTTCATGCAAATGCTGGTATACGCCGGAAATTCTGGGGCACCAGGGCACTCCTTTGTCCGCTTTCGCTTTACTCAAGCAGATCTACGGCCCCTGAGCTTGGTCGTTCTAAGGCTGAAAAACAGGTATTTTTTTAACTTTTGTCTTGTGAATTTAATATGTTAACTTGGCTCGACCCTATTTGTCCCCCTCTCTTTGTCCCTCTTTGTCAGCCATTGCAAACCGGCTTCGGTTAAGCGATATTTTTGCAATCTACTGTTAGGTTTGTCGGGGATGGTTCTTTCAATGAAATTCTGTTCTAAAGCCAGATTCAGGTACTTGTCAGTAAAATGATCTCTGTGTTTCAACCTTAATTTTAACTGCAAATCATTTCTACTTAATTCACCACTACATACCCGGAGCAAATTTTTTATTTCTTTTGTGACTTGCCCGGTGACTTGCCCGGTAACTTGCCCGGTAACTTGCCCGGTAACTGGTTTTTCAAGCTGTAGTGCAACTCTGAAAAAGTCGCCCATTTCCTCAATGAAAATAGAAACTTCTGGATATTCCAGAAGATGTTCCCGAATACGAACAAAGCCTGTCCCGAACTTTTCAATATCACCAGTAAGATAAAATGCTTCCGCCAGTAATTTATTACGAATGGAGGATGCGTAATCATCCCGTTGCAGATCTTCCAGACAAAGTTTACCGTACAACCGCCCAGGGTTTGTGAATAAGATATGGTCATCAAAAATCTTAATAACAATATCAGATAGATTCTTATAATCCCGATGAACGATACAATTCAAAAGCAGTTCCCGTAATGCCCCGATGGGATATTGCCAACGCTCCCGGCGCTGAATAGAACCATCAAAGTGGTACTCAAGGTTAATATGTTTTTTGATGAAGATCATGGCTTCATCAACCATGGAGAATAGAGGGCCCTTGACCACATTATCATCGATAATGGTTGCCGCTGATTTGAAGCGTCCTATGCGGATGCTGATATCAGGGTCGCCGAAAAGAAGGTTGGCGGCAATGGTCGTTTTGCCGTCGCGAATAAGCTTCAACTTGGCAAGATTTGTCATCATGTCACCACCAAGGTGGATTCGTCCACGTTCGTTTATACGGTCAATGAACGTGTTGATGATATTCCGGTCAAGAGCGTCAACTGGTACAGGAGAAGGATATGAATCAAAGGAAACAGACAGAGATTGTTGCTGTAAATCAACAATCTCTTCTAAATTCAGCAGGTGGTTACTGTTATTAAGCCGTTTATAGTAGCGGTTTTTAAACGAAACAGGTTTTATCGGATGCTCAGGTATTGCAAAAACAAGAACATCCTTTCCAGCTATCTTTTCATGTCTTATTTTAGGAAAAAGCTGTGGATAAGTGGCTACCTTAATCTCATTTTGATAGCGTTGTATGGTCTCAGGGCGCAAAACAATCCCGATCGCATCACCGGCATCATCCATACCGACATAGACTTCACCTCCATCAGTGTTGGCAAAAGCGACAAGGGAGATAATAACCTCCTTACCAAAAGTTTTTTGTGTTCAATGTGTTGAGTTTCCATTGTTCAGTGCATCAACTCAATAATGTCTGTTTGCTCTTGGCATAGATATTTTGCTTAGACAGCCCTTTTGGGGGGTAAAAATAGAGTTCTAAGGCTGAAAAACAGGCGTTTTTTTAACTTTTGTCTTATGAATTTAACATGTTATCTTGGTCCGACCCTCTGGCATGGCATATCAAATGCAGGTATACGCCGGAATTTTTTGGGCACCGAGGCACCCCTTTGTCCGCTTTCGCTTTACTCAAGCAAACCTACATTTACTGGATTCCGGATTTTATCGTGGTCTGTCCCCGATTTACATACCCGATTTACATAATATATCCAAGTTAGATTTAAAAAAGTAACATCAGGATACCAAGCGATACCGGCCGGTTTTTGGTGCACCCTCAAAGAGGATTAATCCTTTGTCTCGAAGACCACGGATATCGCGCTTTGCTGTTTTTTCCGTCACCCCCCAGGCATCTGCAATACCAGCAGCATTGCAGCGTACCCCTTGCTGTAACTGACCAAGAAACCATTGCTGCCTTTCATTTACAGGGACATTTACAGGGACATTTACAGGGACATCGCTGCCAATGACAGTCAAAGGATGAGGAGGAAAGGTAACACGGATAACAGGGCCTATTTCAACCCACTCAGGCACAGGGTAACCCTCTCTTTTGCAGGCAGCTGTGACGCGACGATAGCCGCTGCCCCATTCTTCCATAAGAGACAAACGATGAAGTACTTTGGCAATGCAGTGATTTCTGACCATACTTGTGCCGGCTTTAAACGTATCAATGGTCATACCAAACGGCATCAAACCGGGGCTCTGGATTTCCAGGCGGTCAGAAAAAATGGCTATCATTATACGCATACCAGACAAAGAGTAATCGGCATGGGCAATGGCATTGATTAATACTTCTCGTAATGCGATCTCAGAATAAGCGGGAATATCTCTACGTCTAATAGATTCTATCTGAGCTGCCAACCTGCTGTTACGGCGTACAAATTTGGGAACTTCCCTAAGAGCTTGAAACACACTGCCCTCAACATCAACTCTATCAAGAAAATTTACTTTATCCGTTCCCGCAAAAAGAGCACAGCTGACTCTGGCATCAGGGAAATAACGTTCTCTTGCGGCAACAGAACCAAATAGAATTATTGCTCCATTAGACGGCACAACCTTGTTACCGTAAGGGACAAGAAGCCCCATGGATACGAGCTTTTCTTTGCTGATAGCATCACCCACATCTTGAAAAGCAGTGTGGATCATTTTGGTGTCAAGATCATCAAGGGTCAATTCCGCTCGTGGCAGCAGGTCAAAAGAAATCCCCAGCCTGTCTCGTTTCATCTCGGCAATAAACTCAGGACCGGCCTGACGGGTGCTGGAACCCAGACGAATATAGACGCCCCGCTCGCCCCCTTCGCTCTTCAGATAAAAAGGACCCGGCCAGTGGGCAACACGAATACAGAGAAGAGATTTGCCCTCAATTGTTACAATCTCAATATCAGGCATGATCATGGGGGCAACCGAATCAGCAATACTATTAGACAACTGTTCTTCCGCCAGCAGAGGATCTTCAACTCCAACAATATCACCATCATCCTCCCTGCCGATGACAATAACTCCGCCGGCAGTATTAGCGAAGGCGACAATCGTCTTCATAATCTTTTTTAGCCCGGAGATGTCCCGCTTAAATTCAAGGGTTTTTCCTTCAGGTGCGTTGAGGAGTTTTTTGATATCCATTGTCTGGTGTTTCAGGCCCCGGCAAGCAGTTTGGAGTAGATGGCCAGCAACTGCCGGTTATGCTCTGCCAGGGAATATTCTTTCTCCAGTTTTTTCTTACACATTCTTTTTATATGTGATTCTTCCCCTAACACCAACAACCGTACTGTTACTCGGGACATCAAAATTTACCACTGTATTTGCCCCAATGGCTACGTCATCGCCAATGGTGATGTTCCCAAGGATAACAGCACCGGCACCAATATACACACGATCCCAAAAGGGTTGATTGGGTTGGTTGATTGGGTTGATTGGTTGATTGTTGATTGGTCGT
>JBMERE010000029.1:0-3622 GCA_048820955.1 Desulfobacterota bacterium M19
ATACCGATTAACTTTATTTACGGCTATATACTTGAATCTATACTGAAATTCGCCGACGAGTTGCGGGTCAGGTTAATTGATTTGTTATCTTTTCAATGACTTTTATTTTATTATGTTTTTATAGTTATTTGCAGTTAGTTTTTTCCCGCATTTTCCCTAATAATTGCACTTTTGAGTTACCGTTTCGCTTACAGGGGCCTGGAAACCAATACCTGCGATTTTTAAATTACCTTTAGTAAGGCTACATCTTTTTTGCAGTCTTTAGGCTTAATTTTACTCAGAACTCGGCCCTCGACTTCAGGAGTCCAATATATTTTTAGCTTTTCTTTTGCGCGTGTTATCGCTGTGTAAAATATGTTGTGAGTAATAAGCTCATCGATTTCATCTGTAATCACAATTTTTACCGAGTTGTATTCCAACCCCTGAGCCTTATGAATTGAAACGGCATAGGCCACCTGAAATGGAACAACAACAGAAGACGTAGCATCATCGTCGTCATCAACACTTTTGTATTTATCAGCGAAAAATCGAATTACTGAATTTCCATTCGCAGAGTCCTCAAGAAGTTCCAGGTCATTATAAAATTCTACATCCATACCGTTTATAACTTTATCTAGTTCAATATCAAACTGGATCTGGTGCTCGAAAACTTCTATACCAACTATTTTTCCTTTCATGTTGTTATAAATCAGCGGTTGAAATCGCTCTGATTCATTAAATAAAACAGGATCGTTTTCCTTATAAAGCTGAAGTCCCCAAGGTATCGCTTTACTTGGATTACTTTCCTGCAAAAACCTGTTTATATTGTTAATCCCATACAAACCATCATAGTTTAAACAGAGGATAATTCCGTCGGCCTTTGCAGGTTCAAAAATTGAGGAGTCCAGAGTAGTCGAGTAGCCTTGCTTTGCTAAAATCTCAAGAATCGTGTCATCCATGTTTCGAATGCGTTTCCACAATGTAAGTAAACTTTCATTGCTAGTTCTGTATGGCTTTGTTAACTCTACAACTGAGGTTGCGGGTATAAAACTCCTGGCAGCACTGAACCAATTTCCAAACTGAATGGATTCGATCTGAAAGACATCTCCAACCAATATCAAAAGCTTGAATGTTGCTTTTTCGAGAACCTCTTTCATGTTTCTGTTGCTGACGGTACTACATTCATCAATTATTAAAATATCGTAGTCAGTCTCCACATATCTATTCTTTGTAAACTTTGCGATGGTGTAAAAATCACAGTTAGACGCGGTAACTCTTCTTTTTAAATTATCGACGGCAGGATTGGTGTTTGCCAAATACAATTTATTTCTGTCTGAGAAAAAATGTGAAATATGATTTATTAGGGTGGATTTACCAGTACCTGCGGAACCATATATCAGAGATACTTTTGAACGCTCAAACATCAGGGCAAGCGCTTTCTTTTTTTCATTGCAATCAACAATGTGAACAGTCGATTGTAGCCAAGCCTTAACCGAATTTGCGTAGTTGGATACACCACTTTTTGCCAGCTCGTTTAACTCACCAACAATGAATTGTGTATCATCCTTGTACTGCTGTATATAGATATGGCCCTTTTCTAGCTTTAATTCACGGTTCTTGTGTTTGTAATACAGCCGCCCGTTATATTCCTTTATGAGTGTTTCGATATTATCGAAACCAATTATATCTTGAACAGCAGTGAAAAGCTGTCCTTTGTTTTCAGTATTGTTCCGAACCAATCTTGCAAAGATCTCATGTTTTCTGTCTGTGTGATTGATGCAATCGAACAAATCTCCCAATTTAGGATTATGCCCAATTAAAGACGAGTTAAAGGGCATATCGTCAAACGGAATGCAGCCATAATTTAGATTAAGACTAGAAAGTCGATCATTGCTATTATCGCGTTGACATTTTATTACACTGTTGTTCAGGTGATAGAGTAGATATGTTAAAATATTGCTGCCAGCTTTATCGCCTTTTATAACTTCACGGCAATTCTCAAGTACGTCAAAAAAATGGACAGAGCTTGCACTTGGGACAATGCTCAATTTGATGCGATGGAATCGTTTGTCCGAGAATTCTACGATGTCAACTATGTTAAACCCCGTTTTGGATAAATACCGCATCAGGTTGCGATATTCTGCATTACTTCTCTTAATATCCAGGCTAAAGCCAAGCAGGCTTGAAAAGTTATTTATCTCGCAAGGACGAATCCATGTTTCCCAGCCAATAATGATAAATACAGGCATGGTTTTACCGAGTATTTCAATACGATCATCAACCGTGAATAGCCTTACGGCATAATAACGGGAGATATCAAGAGCGGTAAAAGCGATAACCCTGTCAAACTTACTCGCTTTTTCGTTGACGGGTATAAAGGTAACTTCGTAATAGATTTTCTGGCCTACGAAAAACGGTTTGATCTTTTGAATATAGTAAGTGTCGGATCTTGCATGTTTTGATTTGGCCCCTTGGTATTGATCTACTTTGTGAGCAATTTTCTCGTAATATTCTTTAAGGGTAGAATCAGTGTTTAACGGGAACTTATCTAGGTTTTCGAGAACATTGAGCGAATATTCAGACTTCAAGAAACTTTTAGCCCTAAGAAGATACTCATAGTATTTGAGCAATAGACGCTCTGATCCTTCTTCTTCAAGCGTGTAGTGAGATGCTGAAATCTGAAGAAATCTATGAAACTGTCGCAAGAATTTCAAATTCCCCTTACTTTTTACAAACTCAACGGCTTTGCATATATTATCCCATTGGTCACTGATATTTTGCCCCTTCAGTTCCTCAACGGCATAGATCTTGAGCATGATATGCTCTACAAAGTTACGTAATTGGGATAAAATCAATTGAGAAAGAAATCCTCTTTTCGAAGGATCTATCTCATCAATACTATTGCAGATTGTTTTATCAATGACCAAAATTTGACGTTCTATCTGACAATGTGTAGCCACCGTACCAGACACCATTACTTCTCCTTTAGTTGAGAAACAGTATTCTATAAAAGCCTTTTTTGTGTTGGAAACGATCCAAGTTACAACATGTCAGTATCGGCTATTTTCTTGTTTTATCTATTAACAATAGCTGGAATGGCATATTTTTAAGATAACGGTTGAGATAACCTGCCCGCCGTGAATCTATTGATAAGCTTTATAAACGGCTCCGACCTTGAATCTGCACGAAAAATCGCCGACGAGTTGCGGGTCAGGTTAATTGATTTGTTATATCTTTCTCATTATTTCAGACACTTACGTCCGCTATAAACCACAAAGCTGTAATTTTTGTACCAACAATTCATTTCCTTAAAACCGGCTTCTTTTAACCACTGAAGTTGAGAACTTAATGGGGACATTTTATCTTCTTTCATTCGTTCAAGTGCTGCCGCTAACTCACTTTCCCCCAGCCCATTTTCTTGGACTTGCTTTAACCACACCTCACGATATTTTGATTCAATTTCTACCGTTTCTCCTTGAACTTGGTCGGCATTAATAAATATCCCACCATAGTTAAGATGGGTGAAAATATTCTTGAATAATGACTTTTTTTCTTCTCTGGTTAGATGGTGAATTGAAAGTGCAGAAATAATAATATCGAAACTTCCCGGCAACTCATAATTTGAATAATTGGCTACCAAATA
>JBMERE010000030.1:0-3296 GCA_048820955.1 Desulfobacterota bacterium M19
TTGGTCAAAATTGGGTTAGCACGGATGGTCAAATTTAGGTTGGCATTTCCAAAAACACAGGGGGAAATAGCGTTTTTCATTTTTGGATTCATCCATCAAATTTCATCCCCAGGTTTCAAAATCATCTCCATAAATTTCCTTGGGTACTTGGATAACACCTTGAACATATTTGTTGATATCCCATTCTCACGACAGGCGCGAATAATCTCTTTGTTCAAGGTCAAGTTGCTTTTTATACTCTGAGAGCTAACCCCCCCAGCCCGCATTTTTATTAAAACCTTGGGGATATAACTATAACTAACCCCGGCAACCGCTAAAAAACGAATCAACAATTCATAATCAGCAGCAATCTCATAGTCGATTTTGTATAAACCCAACTCGTCATAACAGCTTTTTTTCACAAAGAAAGTTGGGTGCGGCGGCATCCAGCCATAGGCAAATTTAGAGGGGGTGAAATGATTGGCACGGTAGTAACGTACAACCTTATTGGAATTATGTTGATCGACAACAACAAGATCAGCAAAAACAGAATCAACCTGTTTTTGCTTAAATTCTGAAACTACTGTTGAAATAATATGAGAGTCGACATAAAAATCATCAGCATTAAGAATACCAATAATATCACCAGACGCCATGCTAATTCCTTTATTCATAGCATCATAGATCCCCTCATCCGGTTCGGAGATCCATGTCGTAATATTTTTTCCATATCGTTTTATTACATCACAGGTGCCATCTGTTGAACCACCATCAACTATAATATATTCAATATCATCATAATCCTGGCTGGCAACTGACCTGATGGTGTCGCCTATTGTTATTTCTGCGTTATAACAAACGGTGATGATGGAAACCTTCAAATCTGTATCCGCTCCACAAACCAGTTCCCCAATACCAGAACATCCATTTTAGTCCTTAAAAAACAGGCCAAAGCCTCTTCCGGACGACAGACAACCGGTTCATTTTCATTAAATGAGGTATTCATCAGCACAATTGGCACTCCGGTAATTTTTTAAAACTCAGTAATAAGCTGATGATATCGTAAACTGGTATCTTTATGCACGGTCTGCAACCTTCCTGAACAATTTCAGTGTTATGAAAATTTCCTAAGCAGCCTTTTAATATAAACTCTTGGATTAAAAATATTAGCAACCAAAAAAAACCAATCTTTATTGAAAAACTTATTTCTAAAATACATCCGATCAACAGAAGGACAAGTGTTGTAAAACAAGTTGTGCAGCCAAAGTATAGAGTTGAACTTTTTTATTTGCTTATGGCAAATAAGATAATTATCAACAAAATATGCCTTTGCAATATCATAATTGAGAACTAATTTTTTCTTTTGGGAACCAATCGTAATTGAATTAGGGTGAATTCTAAAACGAGCTAAGGGCTGATTAATAAAAGAAAAAAACTTATAATCTTTAACCGTCAGCAAAAAGAGCAGCAGATCATTTCCAATTGCATGCTGGCTGGCATCACTATTAAATCGATTGGGTATAGTCAGCATAAGGTTTTTCTTTAGATCTGATAACCTGAAAAGTGCACAAGCTGGTGAATTGGGAAAATCCCGATCATACAGAATCCCTTTTATAAAGTCTTTCGCAGGGTAGGTACCACTTTTACTTAAATAGGTGTAAAAAATTTTATTTTGCTCAATATCATCAAAGATAATTGCGGGAGTATATACAAATGCAATATCGGCATTTGCATTCATTACAGGCACTGTTTTCTCTAAGAAGACCGGCTCTATCAAATCATCTGACCAAAGTATTTTCCCATATTTTCCACTGGCCTCATCTATGCACCTTCTCCAGTTTTTAATAGGGCCAATATTTTTATCATTCCTAAATGCCTTAATATTGTCATATTCGTCTCTGTAATGGCAAATTACGTCCCATGTGTTATCAGAACTGGCATTATCGACCAGGACTATTTCAAAGTCCCTGAAAGTCTGCGACAATGCAGACTGAATCGTTTCTTCAATAAATTCACCGGAATTATACGTCGGGATTAAAATAGAAACTTCTGGCATTTCAATTCCTTTTTAACGCTGAGGCTTCGACAATACAATCCTTTACCCTGCCTATCAATTTTTCATATGAATACTCATCGGTTACAGCCAGATATGCTCTTTTCCTGAAGCGAGCGATATCAGAAAACATATTGCTGATTTTTTTTGCTAAATCAACCGGATCATTTTTCTTAAACAGCAGGCCATTCTTGCCATTTTTCAGAGCGGCAATTTCAGGATTATGTTCTTTAATTATGTTATGGGTTATAACAGGTAGACCATAAGCAAAAGCATGCAGCAGTGACAACCCAATGGCACCAGGAAAAACAAAACAGTCTGCAGACAAAAACCACGGGGCAAGCGTTTCTTCATTATAGATTGCTCCAAGAAATAAAACACTCTTATCTACTTTGAGCTTTTGCGCCAAGTCCCGCAAGTTCTCTCGTTCAGTACCATCACCGATAACCAGCAATATATATTTGTCACCTTCTGAGTTTAGCATTGATAATGCCTTTAGCGCATCATCCAAATAGACAGAAGGAGTTCTTTTCAATCTTCCTGTAAATAGCAGAACTCTTTTACCCGTTAATTTATTTTCTGCCTTAAATCTTTCTATTTTGTCAGCAGTTACCTGTTTTTTGATTTTAAAAATCAGGCTTGTATCAATGGTATTATTCATAAAATGAATTATTTTCCCCTCAAATCCCTGTTCAATGAGCATCTGTTTCTCTTTTTCTGTATAGACAAGAAAAAAATCTGCTATCTTCATAATCTTCAAACGCACATAAAACGAAAGTTGAGTGGTTGTCGATGACCAGGCATGCCCCCACCAGACAACAGCAATCTTTCTTCTTTTGGCCTCTGCGATCAAGCGGTAATTGCTTAAAAATTTGATATTTCCATTGATGATCAGAACATCCCCCTGCCTCATTTGTGGGAGAAGCACAAGTTTTTTTTGCCACATTAATTTATTAAAAATCAAGGAAATGTCATGGGTAAGATCAATATTGGGATGAAACGCCTCTACAGATGTAACACCATACGGCTCCTCTTTAGCAGCCATAATATGCACTTCAAATCTGTCATCATTGAATAGTGCTTTGAACAGGGGAACCCTGTATGTTGGCACAACAGGTTGAACGATTTGAACTTTTATTTTATTTTCCACTTATTTTTCGCTTTAATCTAAACATCAGGGGAATAACAACAAATGGCAGCCAAAGAACAACTAAATGCGTTGTTTTGTGGTTCATCCGGCAAATGAGTACCTGAGTAGAATCTA
>JBMERE010000031.1:0-2713 GCA_048820955.1 Desulfobacterota bacterium M19
GTATTCCAATGAATTCGGCCACCCATTCCAAAGTTATTCGGCCACCTGTTCCAATTTAATTCGGCCGGTCAGTCCAACGGAATTCGGCCACCTCGGCACAGGTCTTTGCGAAGGATAAAATTACTCTTACTCGATGATGTCGGTTGTTGTCAATTTAGACATTATTTTTCTCATTGAATCTCCTTCCAAATTGATTCGATATGCGCTGTGAACCAGTCGGTCAAGAATGGCGTCGGCCATGGTATGATCGTCTATGTAGTCGTGCCAACTTTTGACGGGTAGCTGGCTTGTGACGATGGTTGACCTCCTGTTGAATCGATCATCAAGAATTTCAAGTAAATCACGACGATGTTCAGCTGAAAGCGGCATGATTCCCCAGTCGTCAAGGATTAACAGATCCGTCCTGGCCATATCAGCCAGGAGTTTAGGGTAACGTCCATCAGCTTTGGAAATGCTGAGTTCCTGTAAAAAGCGGGGGAGGCGGATATACTTGGCCCTGTATCCATCCCGGCAGGCTTTTTGAGCTAAAGCACAAGCTATCCAGGTCTTACCGATGCCGGTAGGCCCACAGATCAAACAGTTGAGGTGCTGAGATATGTATTTACAGCTCATCAGAGAGGTAATCATGGATTTATCTATCCCTCTTGGAGTTCGCAGGTCAATATCCTCAACAGCAGCATTGACCTTCAGCTTTGCTTGTCGCAGTCTCGTTTTTAACCGCCTATTTTCACGTTCTGAGGACTCCCGATCTGCCAGAAGGCCCAGGCGCTCTTCGAACGACAACGTGGCGATATCGGGCATCTGCGATTGCTCCTCGATGGCGTTGAGCATGCCCGTTAACTTGAGGCCCGTAATTTTTCAATTGTGGGGTGGTTTAGCATAATACGTGTCTCCTTTTTTGTTGCGGGAGCCTATTGGGTGAATTTGTTGAGGCTTCCTGTTGTTGAATGAAAAAATCACTGGAAATAACTTGGCTGTCTTATGTTTGAGTGCTTGATTACTTTTTGGGTTGGCTCAGCCTCAGGGAGTTGCTGCTTGTCGAGGTTTTTCTTAAGGATTGATTCAATACTGCGATAGTTGCAGGCCCCTATGACCAAAGCCCTGGAGCAGGCAGCTTCCAAACGATCATTCCCATAGTTTTTGCCAAGACCCATAACCCCAAAGCAGGTATTGTATGACTGCTGAGGATAGGGACGTGATTTCAATATATTTGAGATGACTATCTTTGTGGCCTCACCTAATTTGGCGGCCCAGTTCGTTAGCCGTTCAGGAGACCAATCTGCATACTCTTGGTGTTTCTTAGGCATGTGTATTTTAAGAGTGGTATAGCCATATTTGGCGTAACTGCGGACGTGACTGGCCACTCTTTTGCCCTTGAATAAAACTTCGATTATTCGAGCCGTAATACGAACGTCAACCTGCTTTTTTACCAGCGTGTAAGGGACTGAGTAAAAGTGATCGCAGACCCGAATATGGATATTGGGGGAGACCCTGGCTTTCAGCCATTCAGCAAATTCATATTCGTATTGCGGTAACGGTTGTAAGCAGGGCTTGTCCAAGGTTTCAAACAGCTCTTTACGGCAGCTATTGAACTTCTGGAATGGCCGATTATTAAGCTTTTCCAGGAGTGGTGTTATCGCTTCATTGACCTCATTGAGGCTGAAAAAATCGCGATTGCGCAGACAGGCAAGAATCCAACGTTCTACAAGTAAAACGCCGGCCTCCGCTTTGGATTTATCTTTCGGTTTTCTGGGCCTGGCGGGAACTATAGCGACAGAGTAATGCACGGCCATATCCTGGTAGGTTGCGTTAATGTCAGGATCATAGCGGTGAGCCTTGGTGACGCCGCTTTTCAGGTTGTCTGGAACCACCAGATATGGGCAGCCACCAATAAAATTAAACGTTCTAATATGAGAGCTAATCCAGTCTGGCAGCTTCTGCGACCACGTTGCTTCGGCGTAGGTGTATGAACTGGCCCCGAGTACCGCCACAAAGATTTCAGCAAATTGAACTTCACCGGTAACACGGTTGAGTACGCTGACTCGTTGTCCGGCGTAATCAACAAAGAGCTTTTCACCGGCCTTATGATCCTGGCGCATTACCACATTCTGAGTGCCAAGCCAGGCTCGATAAATTTGGCAAAAACGGCTGTATTGGTAGCCATCGGGGTTATTCTCTTTGTACTCTTGCCAAAGCAGTTGCAGGGTAACGCCTTTACGCTTAAGTTCTTTGTAGACCTTTGACCAGTTGGGCTTTGGACGATCGTCCGGGGCTATAACGGGAAGTGGCGGGTATAGCAGCCGTTCAAGTGTTGCCTCATTCGTGTCTTCCGGCAGGGGCCAGGAAAGACCTGCTGCGGCTGCTCGATTAAGATAGTCGGCAACGGTGGATCGGGCTATGCCACAGCTTTTAGATATTTGTCGACAACTTCTGCCGACGGACAATTTCAGACGTAATACTTCTGTGATTTTTCGCATTGATACCCTCTTTCGTGACAAAATTTACACCTCATTTTTTCATTGGTTAATAATAAAAAAAATGGGCGATTTTAATCGAGGTATCCTTCGCTGTATAGACTTGTTTTTGGGATGGCCGAATTGTATCGGAATGGTGGCCGGATAACTTTGGAATGGGTGGCCGAATTAAATCGGAATGGGTGGCCGAATAACTTTGGAATCAGTGGCCGAATTCAGTCGGAATACTCAACTCATGC
>JBMERE010000032.1:0-2670 GCA_048820955.1 Desulfobacterota bacterium M19
ATTTCTCTCTCTATCTCTTGGTCAACATTTTCATGAACCCTTAATAAATGACGAATAGCAGCTAATTGCGAATCGTAGTCCAATTCAGGAAGCACCACACAAGCAAAACCTTGTGAATTGATCTCATAGCTTTTTTCAGCCACCTGGCCCTGAATGTTCTCTTTATTGTCAGTTTCTTTCATGATATTCGAGATGAAGGTGCGCAACAGGAAGATCTATTGGTTTAAGTCCAAGCTCTGCTCTTAGGGAGTTGCGCAGGTCGAGAAGCAGATCATGAAGTTTCTCTCCCGGAACTTCATGTTTTGCCACCATATGTTCAGAAATTTCCTTCACAAGTTGAATTTGCCTCTGTGTTCCAAAAAGCTGAATATCCCCAACCGCTGAATTTATATCCTCTGCTAAAGACTCTGTACCTTTTGCACGACTTACCAGTACACAAGCAAAAGAATTCAATTTTCTGTACGCATCTACAAGATACCCAGTTATCAGTTTTTTACGATTCGCAACATCATCACGACGTGAGTTGAAGTGATGTCCAACAATCCAACCTACAACCGCAACAATTACGCTTATCCCGACTTTTATGACATCCAAATCCATAAATCCTATTTGATCCTATGCTTAAGGCCCAACGTTTAAGCTCAGGGGCTGGCCGTGAATCTACCGTTTAACTTTATAGACGCCTATGAGCTTAAATCTACACGAAAATTCGCCGACGAGTTGCCAGTCCCTTGAAGCGCCTTGTTAGTTGCCTGTCTCAAATATTACTCTTTTCTTCCGTCTTTTTAAATTTTTCCATACTCTGTTGTCTATATACAAAAATGATTGCGGTGGTTTTGTCGCAACTCCTACTCTATCGAGAGTAAATGGGTTTTCTAAGATTTGTACTTGGTTGACGAGTAAGCCCAACCCTAATTTTTGGTTATTGTAGTATTTATTAAAAAAATCTAAAGTTGTGCCAGATATGTTGCTGAATTTACGCCATAGCTCACTTGGTTTGTCTTCTATAATTTTTTTAATGCTAAAATATCCTACAATTTTTTGTTCAGGGGCTGTGACATATAAAACAACGTGGTCGACTGTCTTGGGAATATTTAACTTTCTGAATTCAATTTTTTTCCCCCCACTAAATATTGCCTTTGCATACTCTGGATGGATTGAAATCATTATTACATTAGTTGTTGCTTTAGCCATTCTATACTTTCCGGTGATATTTCAGTAATTGATTGAGGTTGACCTTTAACAATACCATGCTTCCTTAAGGTTCGCAGGTGGATTGTTTCGGAAAAAGGCTGAACCAGCCTAAATTTTACTGCTAGTACAGGCTTAGAACACATTTTCTGCATAGTTGAAAATGTGTACACTGTTCTACTGCCAACGTATTGTGCAATTTCATTCGCCTTATTCGACCTGAAAGTATCTTCAGCAATTCCTATGCAAGTAACGGCTTTGATGTCGTATGAACGATAAAATATTATATTGTCACCTCGTTTAATTTTGCTGGATAATGAGTGTGACAAATAAGCCTTACGGATGCTATTCCCACAGGGGCGTATGACTGGAAATAACGATTTCTGCGGCTCTAATTCTGGGAATAGTATGTTGTGGTAATTAGGCCGGATAGGGATAATGAAAGTTGAATTACCATTAAATGAAGTTACTCTAGGCCCAAACTTTAAGTGAAAGTCAAAAGGGCTTATTGATTCTATGTCACTTGTTTTAAACTTTAAGTTCTTACAAAATGCTAGTTCTTGATCTGAATGATTATTGTCAATTTCGAAAAACCCAAAATCCTTTGCAAATTCGATTAGTTGGTCTTGCTTTTCGTATGTTGTGAAATATGCAAACCTATATTTGTTGACAACTAAATACTCAAAAATTGCTTTTAATAATAATTCCCCTAATTTGTTACCACCAAAATTTGGTGACACTTTAAATGTACAAATTTTTAGAACTTTTCCTTTCTGCCCATTGGGAAGATTATTTTCTTTTTTCAAGATCGCTATTGCAGCAATAGCATTACTTCCTTCTGATTTTACAACATAAGCATGACGATGGTCACGTTTGCATTTTATTAACCACTCATTAAAGCCCTGGTAATCCTCTCGCAGTGAATTGAATATCAAATCGTTTGTATCAATTTCATAGATATATTGGTTAGCAACAGTTGGAGGTGGAGAAGGGGTTGTGTCAAATAAGTCTCTTATTAAAACAACTGCATCCGCAAGGAGCAAAACTCGTGACTCCAAGTTTAATCTTTTCGCTTTTTTATGGATGCCTATATCTTCAGTAACAAGGTAGTCAATTAAGTTTCCTTTTAATGCTGCTAAAAGATTGTTGTCTACCCAGCTATTAGAACCATATTCTGGATTTCCAATAATTGTAGAATCTAATATTGACGCAGATGGAGGGGATTTTAAAAAATGATATCTGTTGATAAGTATTTTACGTAATTCTCTTCTTTCCTCTAATTTGTCTCTTTCGAGGTCTTTAGCAATGGAAGGATGAATGAAAACTACACTTTCAGAACTTGAAGCTAGTTGGTGAAATTTTATTGCTAAATCTGTATTGATTTCTAAATCAACTTTTGACGTTGGCTCAAGGGGAATTACAATATTTGTATCAATGAGAAAATTCATTTAGTATTGATATAGATTATTTTCTTGAGCA
>JBMERE010000033.1:0-2652 GCA_048820955.1 Desulfobacterota bacterium M19
ATGCCTAGAAAAAAGGAATATCTATAGCAATGAAAACAAATGCAAAAGAGTATTTAAAAGACTTTGCGACTTCTCAGCCTGACTGGCTAAAGGCTTTAATTTATGAAGTGATTGAAACCAATGGCAATATTTCTGATGATAAGAAAAAAGAGATTTTTGATAACTTAAAAGATGGTACTGCTTTAACAATAAATGAACCCAATATTAGTGCTAATGATTCAGGGGAAGATATTTATCTAACGTCATTAGAGCATAGGCAAGGTGTTAATGCCTTAAAACAGAACCAAACGATCAAGTTTCATAATGACATAACTATTTTATATGGGTTAAATGGCACAGGTAAAAGTAGTTACTTTAAAGTTTTAAATGAGATTGTCGGTGGGAATCAAAAAAAAGAAATTTTATCAAATATCTATTTAGCTACTCCACAGATAATTAATGTCAATATTTCATTTAAAGAAAAAACTGGGCAATCTCAAACTGTAAATTGGGATGGAAGTAATCGTTCTCTTGACTTGCTCAATAAATGCAAAGTATTTGATTCTTCCTATCTTAATGGTTTATTGGAAACAAGAAAGGCTGATAGCACGCTAATACAGCCGTTGGGCTTAAACCTGTTTTCGTATTTAGTCGGTTTGATTGATGAGTTTAAGACTAATCTAAAGAGTGAAGCAGATAAGAAAAGATTAGAAAAACCAACAATAGAACTTAATTTTTTAAGTGATAAGATTAAAACTGCTTTTGAAACGCATCAAATAGACGATACGAGGAAAAAACAAATCGAAGTTCTGTTTGATTTTTCTGATGATAACTTGAAAAAATTAGAAAAAACTAAAGAAGACCTTCAAAATTTAAAGCAAATAAACATTCAGGATAAAATTAAGTTAAAAAACAGCGATAAAACAGATATTGATAGTATTAAAAAACATATCGAAAATACTCATAATAAACTATCAGAATTTTATAAAGATGCTCAAACTCAATTAGAGCTTCTTGCTGAAAATAAAACGGCAAACAAATTAGCAAAAGAACAATTTAAAATTTTATCCATCATTCCAAATAATGATAATCCTGAATGGAAAGCATTTGTTAAATCAGGAGAAAAATATAAATCAAAAGTTGATGATAGCGATCAAGTTTGTATCTATTGTCGTCAGCCGTTACAAGATGAGAACGCAACAAAACTCATAAAAGCATACGGAGAGTATTTAAAAGATGAATCAGAGCAAAAGTTAAACAGTTCTTTAGAACAAATAAAAGCTCTAACAACTAAGGTTGAAGCACTGTCTACTGGTTTAGAAATAAAAGACAATATTAAAGATATTTTAAAAGAGCATACATTTGAAACGACTGAAAAAACACTTTTTCAAGTTATTAAAACTGCTATTGACTACTTTTCTTTGAAAAAAGAAGAAATATTAAAAAAGCTAAAAGAATCAGGTGTAGATTTAAACATTGAGTTACAAGATATTCCAAGTATTACTGTAAAGCTAAATTCAATATCTGAATCTATTCAGGCAGAAATAGATAAGTTATCCGAAGAAAATAGTAAAAAAGCTACTGAAATTGAAAAACTAGAAAAATCACTCAAGCAGCTTCAAGAAAACGAATCTATAAGCAATCAAAAAGAAAACATCAAAAAATGGTTTGAAATTGATAAAGCAGAAAACAATCTTAAAAGAAAATCTTCCAAAATCAATACCACAAAAACCACTACACTTTCAAAAACTGCACACAATGAGTTGCTGACAGAAACTCTCAAGCAAAAATTTATAGATGAATTGACTTCTTTGGGTTATAGCAACTTAAATGTAAAGATTGAGAATGCAGGAGGAGGAAAAGGAATTTCAAGCACTAAGCTAACTCTTTCAAAAAATAATGACATAAAAACAATACTGAGCGAGGGTGAACAAAAAGCTGTAGCCTTGGCACTATTTATTGCAGAATCAAAAATTCAGAAAAGCAAGAATCCAATTATTTTAGATGATCCCGTTAATAGTCTTGACCATAAGATTGCAGGGAAATTTGCACAAAGATTATTGAAACTAGAAAACCAAGTGATTTTGTTTAATCACAATAGGCTATTTCTTGATGCATTTGAAACCTCGAAAGAAAACCATATTTGCAAAACAATAGACACTGACTGTAACAAATCAAAAGGTAAGCATATACGAATTTACCAAGTTAATAGTGAAGGGCAGAATTTAAAAGGTGTGTTGATTAGCTATAAATCAAACAAAGCCAATAATCATCTATCAGAAGTAAAAAAACTATTAGCAAAGTCACCTTTTGAAGATGAATTAAAAGTGGCAAGTTTATTGAGAAAATCAATCGAGTGCGTCATTGATGAAGTTATTTTCAACAATCAGTTACCGACAAAATACAGTAATAAAAATTGCAGGATTGCTTGGGCTGAGCTTAAAAAGCTAAAAAATGATAGCGATATTATAGATAAACTTGAAACTATTCATGGTCGTGTTTCTGGTGGGGAAATACACAATGGAACAGAAAATGAAGAAAACCCAATAGAAGTCAGTGAATTTAATGGGATGATTTGTAGTATTGAAAATATACTATCACAATAATTGGCATAACAAGGCGCTGCACTGGACGGCTATTCCGCTGCGCTTCACAGCCGCCAGTGAGCTTGGT
>JBMERE010000034.1:0-2505 GCA_048820955.1 Desulfobacterota bacterium M19
GGGCTTCTAATGGGGCATTAACACAAAAGTCGTAAGGGAGAGTAAAAATGGGAAAGGCTACTTATTGGAATCACACATTCATTGCATCAATATTCATTTCATTTTTTATTGGTTTGGCACCGTGTTGGGGAAAATCTATGTATGCTACTGAACGTTGCCAGACATATAATGGTCCGAGCAAAAGTAGCGGAAAATTTTTCTATTCATCCTCTGCTCAAGCAGCCCTTACTTTAGACGAAAGGCAACAATATGAAATAACAAAGGAACAAGGCGGTTGGGTACAAGTTGATGTCTTCGGTAAAAGGCCATGGGTTGAGAAAAAGTGCATGACTAATCAACTTACCTACAACAAAAACACCTTAAAAAAGAACGCATTAGTATGCAGAACAAAAGAGCAATTTAATGAGTTCGTTCAGAATCGAAACGACAAAGGCTATACAATGAATATGCTGGCGGATGGCAAATGTTTATTCAATATTACAAATGCTGAAGTCCATGCAGAAGTATTAGAAGGCATATTCCCTAAGGTTAAGGTGAAAGTTTATTGGGGTGATGAAATTTTTGTTGGTTGGACTGAGACAACAATGGTTAACGAATAGTAGGAAAATCTCATAAGCCGAGTAAATACCAGTGCAAAAACAACAATTGAAAATACCCAATTCTATTAAAACGGTAGCATTTTTTTCCGGCGCTATCTTTGCGCTCTCGAAACAACTCTTTAAAGCGATCACTCTTATGGCAGTTGTAACTGCGCTGATAATCGTATTTTATATATTAGTCCTGGCCATTAACGGGCCTTTAAAAACGGTGGATAAAACTGTTTTGTCGGCTTTGATAGTCGCCTTCTTCTCATTGATCACCTTCTTGCTATCAAAATTTTTCGAATTGCGACAACATCAAATAATCACACTTAGAGAAAACAAGGCGAAAGTTTACTCAAAACTCTCAGAATTATTTTTTGCCCTTCTAAAATCAATCAAATTATCATCTGCTGGCAACGAGCAAGACCTGAAAGAAATAAACAGTCTTGTAGACCAAATATATTCATGTAACAAAGACCTAATTGTTTGGGGCTCCGATGACGTTGTCACGAAATTTGTTTCCTACCGAGAAAATTATAGAAACCCAGACTTGATATTCTCTACAATGGGCAATTTATTTCTCTCAATCAGAAAGGACTTAGGTCATAAGAATAAAAATTTACCACCGGAAGAATTACTGAAAATATTTGTAGATACCGCTGAAATTAATAGGCATCAATAGCCCAACAAATCACTGCAGTGGACTGGCAACTCGTCGGTGAATTTGGGTGTGAATTCAGGTTCATTGGCTTCGAGAAAGTTAATCGGTAGATTCACGGCCAGCCACTGAGTTCAGACGTTATACTTGAAGAAAATATGAGGTCAAAAAATCTTGAATATAAATTCTTGGGTGCTGTTCTCATTCTTGCAGGTATCCTATTAATCTACAACCCCAAATGGTATAGTTCAAAATACTCAATGGTACTAGATTTCACTGAAATCAAATGGCCCTTGGGGCTTGCCATGTCTTTGATAGGCTGCTGGACACTTCTATGTAGTTTCGCCTCCAAATTTGAAAGTTTTATCTGTCCAAATTGCGAAAATGTATATGAGAGAAACTTGAAAAATCCAGGAGTATGTCAAAGTTGCGGAAAGGAACTAAAAAAGTTAGAAGGATATTTTGAAATTGATAAAAAGGTAAGGGGAAATATGGAATAAGCGATGATTGATACCTTCAGCGAGTTTAAAGAAGCGACTAATTATCTAATTTCAGTAGGCACCGCTGAGTTTGACCGTCATACCCCAATAAATCCTATAAATGTGCCCTAAATAAATGATGGGAAAAACGATATATAGAAAATTCTTTAGTAGTAACGGCAAAATAAATGTGAAAGGTTCATTTTTATCTCCAAGACTTACTAGAGAGGCACTTGAAAAACATTTCAGAATTGTTCCTATTGATGAGTCTCCCAATATTATGAGATATAAAATCGTCAGATTTGCCCGCTTATATGGAGCCCCCGTAATTTACCCGTCATCCCAGCTTAGTATTGTTGTGAATAAAGATACGGAGGAAATGACTTATAACTTTGTTTGGCCAGAATGGATTATGGTCATATTAGTCGCAGTCGGTATGGGTGCAGGAGGAGCACAGTTTTTTAATCCTGGAGCCTCCGTCATTGAACAAGTTATTGATGGTGTGAAAATTTTTATGTCGGTACTTTGCATTCATGGTGGCATGGTATTTCTTGATACAAAATATGTGGCATCTAAAATCCACAAAGCGCTTTCCAGCTTGTAGTCTTATGGCTTGTATCATGTTAAAATAATTAAAAAAAGTATAACAAATCACTGCAGTGGACTGGCAACTCGTCGGCGAATTTTGGTGTGAATTCAGTTTCATTGGCTTCGAGAAAGTTAATCGGTAGATTCACGGCCAGCCACTGAGTTCGGTCGTTGTAATGCCGGAGTTTTTTCTTTTATG
>JBMERE010000035.1:0-2451 GCA_048820955.1 Desulfobacterota bacterium M19
TGCATAAGGAAAAACGATGAGTCTCGGAATGATGGAACAACTCACTCACAGTACTGTGAGGATAGAAACAAACCTGCATGGCGGAGGTATATCTACAGGCACAGGGTTCTATATGAATTTTCTTCAAAAGGAAGACACCTGTATTCCTGTAATCGTGACAAATAAGCATGTTGTTGCTAACGCTAATATAGGGCGGTTTCATGTAACGCTTGCTACTGAAGAGGGGCTTCCAGACACAGGCAAACATCAACAGTTCCAATTCGCAAATTTTGAGCAACAGTGCATTAAGCACCCAGACCCAAATGTGGATCTCGCAGCATTTCTAATTGGTCCATTGGTGAATCAAGTGCAACAGTCGGGTGGAAGGCTGTTTTATATCCCGCTCCAAACAGACCTAATTCCAAAAGATGAAGAGCGAGAAACCTACTCATCAATGGAAGACATTGTCATGATTGGGTATCCCAATGGAATCTGGGACGCTAAAAATAATCTTCCTGTCATAAGAAAAGGCATCACAGCAACTCATGCCAATGTGCCCTGGAATGGAAATTCTGAATTTCTTACAGATATTGCAAGTTTCCCCGGCTCAAGTGGCTCGCCTGTGTTTTTGGCAAACATTGGCGGTTATATGGACAACAAAGGTAATACCTATATGGGTACCCACCGCATCAGACTTTTGGGGGTCCACTATGCAGGCGCAATGTACACGGCATCAGGTGAGATAAAAATTGTTACTGCACCAACATCAAATGTTCCAGTTCCGATAATGCAAATTCCTAACAACATCGGTGTAGCAATTAATTCCAAGGAGATTCTTGGTCTCGAAAAAGAGGTTGAGCGTGCAATTGGAGCAAATGCATAACAATGGGCTCCAAGGGACGCTCCGCTTCGCTGCGCGCCCCTGAGCCCAGCCGTTAACCGTAAAAACAGGAGTAACATGAAATGCAAAAACCAGTAAACCAACGTCAGCTTTCATGGTTATCATCCGAAAATATACTCACCGCTGAAAGGTTTTTGGATTTTGCAGATCAAATGCAAACAGTTTCAGACTTTGGCCCGATACAGAGTTCTTCAATTACATTTTCAGGTGGAGCTCTGCCGATACAATTGACAGGAGATTTGAGCCAAGTTCGTAGTGAATTTGAACAAATCACAGACAAGCGGTTCACATCGGCAAATTTCAAGGCCGTTTATCCAAACACCAACAATTTAACAGTTACCGTTGGTACCAATCTTTCATTGGGCCATGTAAACGTAACTATTCAAAACGGTACAGAAGAAGCAGCAGAAAAATTATTTCTATTAATTTCAGAGACATTCCCACGTTCTACAGGCCCAACTGATCAAGAAATAGAACAGCAGTCCCTTCGCCTTTCGGCTTTGATTAAGGAAGCAGAAAAGGCAGTACATGCAAGTAAGGAGGCACAAAATAGTAGTAAGTCCGCAGAACAACACGAAAAAAATGCTAATAACTTTTTGAGTACAATACAAGCTGCAAAAGCTGAATCGGAAAATTTATTAAATGAATTAAAAAGATTATCAGAAGAAGGTTCTCAGAAATCTATAGAAATAACCAATTTCAAAAATCAGTCACAAGCAGACAGGGATGCATCCCAAAAATTCCGTGATGATATTGGTGCGATTGAAGCAAAAATAAGAGAATTTTTTGCTGAAGTTGAGGCAACCAAAAATGCAATCACAGAGTCGAGAAAACTGGCAGACACAACGGTAAAGACAAATACAGAGGAAACTAATAAAATAATTCAGAGAAATCAAGAACTACAGGATGAAACGAAGGAACACCTACTAAAAGCTGTCGGTGCTTCTTTGTTTAGTGCTTTCGAGAAGCGAAAAAAGAAAATTGAAATTTCCAAATGGGTGTGGGCAGGTTTCACAACAGCGGCAATTGTGGCCCAAATAGTTGTTATCATTTGGATAGCAAACCATGTGCAATCTCTCGCAACTGATATTCCATTTTACAAGACGCCTGGTTTCCTACTTCGTGTTACCGTCAGTATTCCCATCCTATTCTTCATAGGATATTCCATTCATCAATATGCAAGGGAACGTGAGTACGAGGAACTATATGGTTTTAAATCATCACTATCTTTTTCACTATCTCCATACCTTGATCTTGTAAAAAAACTAAACGAAGAGTCTGAAACCTCAAATGGTGAACATAGGCAATTCGTAATTGAAACTATTAAACAGATATTCGAAAATCCATTACCAATGAGAATGGAAACACCTAAAAAAGGTAGTACTGACTCTAACCTCATTAAAGACTTGCTGGATCGAGTGATTAAAATTATAGAAAAAGGTAAGTAATATTAACGGTTAACAAATCAATTAACCTGACCCGCAACTCGTCGGCGAATTTTCGTGTAGATTCAAGTTCATAGCCGTAAAAAAAGTTAATCAGTAGCTTCACGGCGGGCAGGTTATCTCAAA
>JBMERE010000036.1:0-2421 GCA_048820955.1 Desulfobacterota bacterium M19
GTAAGCGTCAATTAAACCACATCTTTTCAACAGCCGCAAAATTGGCCATTATGGTCGCCATGATAAATCTCAATCCAAAGGAGATGATATGGCGAATCATAATCGGCAAGAACAGGAAATCAACAAGCAACGTTTTTGGAAAGCTCATGTGGGGGCCTGGCGCAAAAGTGGACTTTCACAGAATGAGTACTGCAGGCAAAATAATTTAAGGAGTAACCAGCTTGGCTACTGGAAAAATACATTAGGCCGACAAACAGCCGCAGCCAATTTTGTTCCAGTACCAATCCCAGCCCAAGAACAAAAAACTGAAGCTGGTGGATCAGCTTCCGGGATTACAGTTTATCTTGAGACCGGGATGCGCATTAAGGTGGAAAATGATTTTACCGCTGAAACCTTGGCTAAAGTAGTAGCAGTGTTGGGAGGTCAGTTATGATGCTCCCCCGCAGGAACAAGGTCTATCTTGCTGTCGGTACTACTGATATGCGTAA
This sequence comes from Desulfobacterota bacterium M19, assembly GCA_048820955.1. Taxonomy (GTDB): domain Bacteria; phylum Desulfobacterota; class Desulfobulbia; order Desulfobulbales; family VMSU01; genus JAADIV01. The sequence continues at coordinate 489 of JBMERE010000036.1, forward strand.
ATCGATTAATGGACTGTCACAACTCGTAGCTGAAATTTTTGGCGCTAATATTTTTGAGGGTAACTTGTTTGCCTTTTGCAATAAGCGGCGGGATATTATCAAAATTCTGTTTTGGGATCGTAACGGCTTCTGTATTTGGCACAAGCGCTTGGAAAAAGATCATTTCCTCTGGCCAAAATCGGAGCAGGATGTGATTAATATTGACTCTCGGCAGATGTCATGGCTACTGGCAGGGCTCGATATTAACACAGCCCACAAACAGCTCTCATATCGTGAAATATAAGCATTTATTTTTGTGTTTTTTGATCAAAAAATAGTGCAAAAACAGCCTGTTGTGCTATAATAACGGGCATGAATGCGGCTCGTGTAAAGTTCCCCGAAAGCAGGGACGAATTAATAGAAAAAGTCATATCAGGCGCACAGGAAATAGAACGATTAAGCGAAGAAAATCGTCTACTGCGCCAGGCCCTTTTTGCGCCAAAATCAGAGAAGAAACGCTTCGTTGGTGACTCGCTGCAACTTAATCTTTTTGACATGCAGGAAGAATTACCGGCGGATGGCGGTGAGGACGAAGACCAGGCCGAAGAAATAGTAGTTCCGGCGCACACTCGGCGTAAGAAAGGCCGCAAGGCGTTGCCAGATGACTTACCACGCATTGAGGTAATACATGATATTCCTGCAGAAGAAAAGATTTGTGCCTGTGGTTGTGAGCTGACCCGTTCTGGCGAGGATGTATCTGAAAAACTTGATATTATACCGGCTCAGATTCGGGTCATCCGCCATATTCGCCCTAAATATGTTTGTAAAAGCTGCGAGGGAGTGGAGGATGATGGTCAAACTGTAAAGATTGCACCGCCGCCCGCTCAGATCATTCCCAAGGGAATAGCTACTGCGAGTTTGTTGGCACATATACTGGTTGCTAAGTTTTGTGACGCATTACCTTTTTATCGACAAGAAAAACAATTTATTCGCATCGGCATTGATATTCCGCGGCAAAGCATGTCAAATTGGGCTATGAAAGCTGCGAATGCGTGTCAAGACCTGTTCGAGTTGCTGCACGAAGATGTTCGGGGTGGCCCCCTGATAAATGTTGACGAAACTCCGGTTCAGGTTCTCAACGAACCCGGTCGTTCGGTAACTAAAAAATCATATATGTGGCTGTTTCGCGGCGGAATGCCAAGGAAACCAATTGTAATCTATAAATACTATCCTACAAGGTCAGGTGACGTTCCCAAGTTATTTTTAGATGACTATCAGGGGGTGGTTCAGAGTGATGGCTATAAGGGCTACGACTTTCTGGATAATCGTATAGGTATCCTGCATGTAGCGTGCTGGGCGCATGCCAGACGTAAATTTATGGATGCCAAGAAGGGTGCTGGCAGTAAAAAGCCCGGTAGTGCCGATAAGGCTCTTGCCATGATTCGTCCCCTTTACGCCTTGGAGAAAAAAGCCAAGGCGGATGGGCTTAGCCCTGATGAAATATACAATATGCGCCAGCAACACGCCAAACCAATTATTACCAAATTTAAACGATGGCTGCACAAAAAAAACGGCATAGTGCCGCCAAAAAGTCTGCTTGGCAAGGCAGTTACCTATTGTCTTAATCAATGGCATCGTCTTGAGAACTATATCAAGGACGGCAATGCCGGGATTGACAATAATCCAGCAGAGAATGCCATTCGTCCTTTTGTTTTAGGGCGCAAAAACTGGTTATTCTCCGGGACGCCGGAAGGTGCCCATGCCAGTGCGTTGTTGTTCAGTCTCATAGAAACAGCCAAAGCCAACAAACTTGAGCCGTATGGCTATTTGCGATATTTATTTGAGAAACTGCCGACCACCAATAAAAATAATTTGCGAGATCTGCTACCTACTAATTTGACCCCCGACAATTTGATTCTGCCTGACCTGATGACTGGGGTTTAATTGACGCTTA
>JBMERE010000037.1:0-2394 GCA_048820955.1 Desulfobacterota bacterium M19
TTGCAGCTACCGATAAACTTTATAAACGGCTCCACCCTTGAATCTGCACGAAAATTCGCCGACGAGTTGCGGGTCAGGTTAATTGATTTGTTCGGCAATATTAGCTACTTGCAAGCTTGAAACTCTAGGCGTTGCATTTTATTTATTATCTTTCCTTCATGGTTTGGCGGGTTGGTTTCAATATAATTTTCGATGATTGTCTCGATAAATTCCTCCCGCTTACCAGAAGGTACACTATTGATATATGGCAGCCATGTCGTGCGGAACCACCCCCGAAACTTTTCCAGATTTTCATGCACCATATCCTTGGGTATGAGAGATACATATTCTACCTTGAACCCAGCTTTTATTAACCACGGTTCATATTCCTGCGGTGAATAAAACCCGTATGGAAAGGAAAAATCCTTGAAGTATTCAACCCATTGTTTTTCCTTTATTATTTTTTCTACCACTTCGATTACTTGAGCTACATTCCCTTTCCCGCCCATTTGTACCAAAACTCTGCCAGGTGTTTTTAAAGATGCAAAGATTCCTCGAAGTACTGGCTCATGGTTTGTAACCCAATGTAGCGCAGCGTTTGAAAACACAACATCAAATTTCTGATGGAATGATATATTGCTTGCATCCATTCTCTGGAAGTTTAAGTTTGGGTAATTACCATTACAGAATTTCTTTGTAGCCAAGGCGAGCATTTCCTTTGAATTATCAATACCTGTCACCTTGCCGCTTACAAGATAATTTGCAATTTCAGCTGTTACTTTTCCATCTCCACAACCAATATCGAGTAACTTTTCACTTCCGTCTAATTGCAACTTCTCAATTAATTCTCTGGCCCATTTTTGTTGAGCACTCGAATTTTTTGAATAATCCTCAGCGTTCCATTTATACTTATTCATTTGTTATCATCTTTCTGTTTAATTACATACATTCAGAATGTTACCGAGAGTAATATGCTATTAATGAAGCTTTTGAAATAGTATGTTGATTCAGGAAGAAACCAACCATTGCAGGTGATGATTTTTTATCTACTCCAAGTTTCTCAACATTTAGGGCATAGACTGTAAAAATGTATCGATGCGGACTGTCTCCACTTGGGGGGCAGGGCCCACCGTATCCGGTAGCGCCAAAATCAGTTACACTTTGTACGCTACCTTTAGGTGCAAGATTATTTTCCAGATTACCAGCTCCCGCCTTGATGTTAGTTATGGTGTTTGGAATATCAAAAACAACCCAATGCCACCACCCACTGCCAGTTGGTGCATCTGGATCATATACTGTAACAGCAAAACTCTTAGTATCGGCAGGTGCATTTTGCCAATTTAATTCTGGGGAAATGTTTTTGCCAGTACATCCAAAACCAGAAAGAACTTGGTTTTGAGATAATTGCCCACTAATGTCAGCACTTTTGAGTGTGAACCCTTGTGCGTAGCTGTTTGATACCATGAATATTGTAGCGATTATAAGTAATAAAATTTTCTTCATTTATGCCTCCTTAGTTTTGGTGCCGAACGTCACCCATCAGCCGCGCCGCTTTTTGGCGTCGGCTGGATGGGCTTGTTAGGCCTTTTGCCTATTTTCTGGATGCACTTGCTCTTTCAAAATCTCTACTAACTGTTCGGCACTCAATGGGTCATGAGTTAAATCATGGCGCATACGTTCAAAAACAATCAGCATGCGTTTGTATGCATCAACTAATGGGCAATGAGAATTAAAGTCACGGCCCTTAAATTCTTCGAAGCGATCTAATTTATTAACTAGAAACGACGCCGTACTCATATATTCTGTTTCATTGTTACCATCAAATCCCGAAAATTTAGGATTTTTACCAAAAGGTGAGGCTTCTTTCTCAACGTATTCTTTATCTTTTTCAGATAACTCCCCATAGCTGTACTCGATATAGCTCCACATATCTAGGATATCAAGAACCTCTTTGACTATTTCAGGAGTTTCTTGGTTTTCGAACGGTATGCCAGAATACTTCCAAGGAATGCTCCATATTTTGTCACTGAAAATGGCTGACCGAATGAAATCTGGTTCAATTTCGCCTCGTACCTTTAATGCGTCATATAGCTCACTTAGCATTAAAAGGATAAGTTTCTCACCATCTGTAATTTTCATTTACTCACCTATTATTAATCTGTTTCTAAGCTCTCTCTCTTTTCATCGGAAAGAGATTTCACAATCGGCATAAATTCATCAATTTTGTAATAAATACTTTTCCCTGCATTTTTCTTATCATCAAAGCTTTTAGCCTCAGCTAGTTTTTCGATATCAGCCTTTATTGAGTTGCATAAATCTTTGGCTTTATTATCGAAGAACTCTGTGAAATACGAGCTATGTTCGTTTAGGAATCGTGAGTATTCAGCAACATCTGCAGCGATGTGAGAACAGTTT
>JBMERE010000038.1:0-2077 GCA_048820955.1 Desulfobacterota bacterium M19
CCTCTGCCTTCTGATAATCTGACCTCTGTCATCTGTCCTCTGTCTTCTGGATGGTAGGAGAACATTGTAGTAACCGTAGAAGGTGTACCGAAAGGAGCGCTGGAGGAACTACAAGAGCTTATGCTGACACGAGTAGCGAAAAAGAGGGTGAGAAACCCTCTCGCCGAAAACCTAAGGTTTCCTGTAGTCAAGTTAATCTGCTCAGGGTTAGTCGGTCCCTAAGCCGAGGCCGAGAGGCGTAGGTGATGGGAAACAGGTTAATATTCCTGTACTGCTGTAATATTGATTGAGTGAAGGGGGGACGCAGACGGGTAGATCATCCAGGTGTTGGAAATCCTGGTTTAAGCGTGTAGATGGAGTACTTAGGCAAATCCGGGTACTTGTATAACATCAAGGCGTGATGACGAGAGTCTTAGACTCACAAAGTGATTGATCCCATGCTGCCAGGAAAAGCCTCGTAGCGAGATATTACAGTAACCGTACCGTAAACCGACACAGGTAGGTAGGAAGAGTATTCCAAGGCGCTTGAGAGAACTCTGGTTAAGGAACTCGGCAAAATAACACCGTAACTTCGGGAGAAGGTGTGCCACCATGTACGTGAAGCGATTTGCACGTGGAGCGGAGGGTGGTTGCAGTGAAATGGGGGGAGCGACTGTTTACTAAAAACATAGGACTCTGCGAAGTCGCAAGACGCAGTATAGGGTCTGACGCCTGCCCGGTGCCGGAAGGTTAAGGGGACTTGTCAGGAGCAATCCGAAGCAATGAACCGAAGCCCCGGTAAACGGCGGCCGTAACTATAACGGTCCTAAGGTAGCGAAATTCCTTGTCGGGTAAGTTCCGACCTGCACGAATGGCGTAACGATTTCCCCACTGTCTCAACCAGGGACTCAGCGAAACTGTATTACCGGTGAAGATGCCGGTTACCCGCAACAAGACAGAAAGACCCCGTGCACCTTTACTACAGCTTGGCATTGGATTTTGGGCTAGTTTGTGTAGGATAGGTGGGAGACGTGGAAGCCGGTACGCCAGTATCGGTGGAGTCAACCTTGAAATACCACCCTGATTATCTTAGAATTCTAACCGCGGTCCGTAATCCGGATCCGGGACATTGTCTGGTGGGTAGTTTGACTGGGGCGGTCGCCTCCTAAAGAGTAACGGAGGCGCGCGAAGGTTCCCTCAGGCTGATTGGAAACCAGCCATAGAGTGTAAAGGCATAAGGGAGCTTGACTGCGAGACTGACAAGTCGAGCAGGTACGAAAGTAGGTCTTAGTGATCCGGCGATTCCGCATGGAAGGGTCGTCGCTCATCGGATAAAAGGTACGCCGGGGATAACAGGCTTATCTCCCCCAAGAGTCCATATCGACGGGGAGGTTTGGCACCTCGATGTCGGCTCATCGCATCCTGGGGCTGGAGCAGGTCCCAAGGGTTTGGCTGTTCGCCAATTAAAGCGGTACGCGAGCTGGGTTTAAAACGTCGTGAGACAGTTTGGTCCTTATCTGTTGCGGGCGTAGGATATTTGCAGAGATTTGTCCCTAGTACGAGAGGACCGGGATGAACGAACCGCTGGTGTTCCAGTTGTCTCGCCTGAGGCATAGCTGGGTAGCTAAGTTCGGCAGGGATAACCGCTGAAAGCATCTAAGCGGGAAGCCCACTCTAAGATAAGATATCCCGTGGCATAAGCCACCTGAAGGCTCGTTGAAGACTACAACGTAGATAGGCTGGGTGTGGAAGGGCAGTAATGTCTGGAGCTAACCAGTACTAATCAGCCGTGCGGCTTGGTCATAATTTTTTTATTTTTTATTTTTTGTATTACTGAAAGATTTTTTTACCTTGCCGTGTATTCAATTATCGGATTTTATATAGGCAGTAAGTAGTAATAGCAGTATAGATTTACAAAAGTTACAAATATAGTTTTTCGGTGGTCTTAGCGAGGAGGTCACACCCGTTCCCATTCCGAACACGGCAGTTAAGCTCCTCAGCGCCGATGGTACTGCCAGGGCAGCTTGGTGGGAGAGTAGGTCATCGCCGAATTTATTTTTAAGGCTGTAATCCTTTTTGGGATTACAGCCTTTTTTTT
>JBMERE010000040.1:0-1924 GCA_048820955.1 Desulfobacterota bacterium M19
GAGCAGACAAGGTACATATTAAGTGCGTGATTTAAAATACATATTGAAGCAAAGCTATGATTGCAGCAGAGCCTTGGTTGTTGGTGTCAATCAGTATAAAAACGCACCCCCTCTTGGTTATGCCGTTAGTGATGCTGAAGAAATTAAAGAAGTTTTGATAATCGAACTCGGCTTTAACTCTGAAAATGTAATTTGTCTGACAGATGGTGAGGCTACTAAGTCAAATATTTTGAAGGCATTTCTCTCGTTTACCTCCGAAGACATAAAGGTTGATGACAGATTGTTTGTTTTTTTCGCCGGTCATGGTCATACCCGAACAGGTTTTCGAGGTGAAGTTGGTTATCTTGTTCCATATGATGCAGACATGAATGACTACTCATCTTTCATTCGGTGGGATGAGCTAACGAGGAATGCTGAACTAATTCGGGCAAAGCATATTCTTTTTGTAATGGATGCATGCTATGGCGGCCTAGCTGTAAATCGGGACTTGCAACTAGGCGGGAGTAGTCGATTTTTGAAAGATATGTATCAGAGGTTTTCTAGGCAGGTTATAACAGCAGGCAAAGCAGATGAAGTCGTTTCCGATTCGGGCGGGCCATTACCTAACCACTCCATATTTACAGGTCACTTAATCGAAGGAATTCGTGGAAAAGCGGCAAATGAGTATGGTGTCATTACCGCCAGTGGATTAATGGCATATGTATATACCAAAGTTGCTAACGACTTGAACTCCGATCAAACACCCCATTATGGACAATTTGATGGTGATGGTGACTTTATTATTTCAGCTCCAAATATCGAAGAATTATCTGAAAACCAAGAAAAGGATATAGATGAATTGATGTCGATTCCCTATGCAGAAGAAGCGAGGGACTCCGCTACATTAGGAGATAAGATCTCATATTTAAAGGAGCTTTTGTCTTCACAAAAATCTCAAATTAAGATCCATGACTTTGTAATTGAAGAAGTGAGAAAGTTTCTTTCAGCTACGAGCGAAGATAATTTTGCCGTTAGCGGCACCTTTTCGGATGAGGAGCTTATTTGACAGGATTTCATCGTATGAAAGTTATGTCGGAGATCTTTGCGCTATTGTAGCGGTGATAGCGTACTGGTGCTCGGAGTCTGAGCTCAATGTGTTAAGCAAAATTGTCTCAAGGGCTAGTGACAGACTCATTGAGGGTCATGGAGGATTAACTGTCTGGTTAAATCTTAGATGGTACCCTCTATTGTTACTATTGTATCATACTGGTATAGCGGCTGTAGAGAGTAAAAATTACAGAAGCCTGGCAGCAATCCTGTATACGAAGCTTGGGGGGTCTGATTACGATAACAGCGAGCCTTATTTTGCGCATAAACTTTCAAACGGGATTTTGGAGTTAACCAGAGCCAATATATTCAAACGATTTCCTGGTCATGAAAGGCATTACGCTCCTGATAGTGAATATCTTTTTAAACAGGTGCAACCTGTTCTTGATGACTTATTATTCTTGGGGAAGGGGTACGAGTCTGCTTTTGATGAATTTGAAGTCTTGTATGCTCTAGCGGTTGCAGACCTCCGAAAACAAGCCGATGGTCGTACATGGGGTCCAATAGGTAGATTTGGCTGGAAATATAATAGTCAAAACAACTCTCCTTTCGCAAAACTACTTAACGATGCTAGTGCTCTCAAAGATAACTGGCCACCAATCCAAGCTGGGATGTTTGGTGGTTCTTATGAGAGATTTGAGCTCGTGGTGAATGAATTTAAAGAGATACTTGGTAGGCTTAATTGGTATTAAAGCTCTAACAAAGCGCTTCAAGGGACTGGCAACTCGTCGGCGAATTTTCGTGTAGATTCAAGATCGTAGCCGTTAAGAAAGCTAATCAGTATATTCACGGCCAGCCCCTGAGCTTGGTCGTTGTAATGCCAAGTTTGTTTTTCTTT
>JBMERE010000041.1:0-1857 GCA_048820955.1 Desulfobacterota bacterium M19
CGAAGAGCAGCTTTTGCGTTGGTCCGAGTTGATCCTCAGCGCAAAGAGTATTGGTGAGGTTTTCGGAGAATAATAGAGGGATTGAAACTCTGAAGCTCAATAGAATTAGAGAATTAGGGGTCAAGTCTGCTGTTGACTTTTTGTAAGTCCTGCCGTTGGAGTACCCGCTGCTCGTTTTCTGGCATGGCTGGCAAAAAGATTTTGCCCTGCGTGTTGAAAAGAAATATCTCTGGTTTTTCCGGAAAACTTTTGGCCGGGCTGACGGCTTTATTGTCCTTGCCTCGGAATTTGAACAGACACTCCGGGACTGGGGGGTGACGGTACCTGTTTACCTGGAAACAACCAATGTCGAAGAAAAACTTGTAACCGGTTTTAACGTGCAGGCTAAATGGCCTGAGGCACCGACAACGGCAGGCGAGACCATTAAAATCCTTTTTCTTGCCCGTCTGGAGCGGGCCAAGGGCGTGTTTGAAACCATCCAGGCTGTCAATTTGCTGCTGAAAAAGCAGTATCCCGTATGTTTGACCATTGCCGGAGACGGGGCCATCCGGCAGGAACTTGAACAGTTTACCCGTTCTCTGGGGCTAAGCTCAGAACAGGTTTTTTTATCGGCGACGTTCGGGGCAGGGAAAAGATCCAGGCCTTTACTGACCATCATCTCTATTGCTTTCCAACATATTATGGCGAAGGCTTGCCCACTTCCGTACTTGAGGCCATGGCCTTTGGCATGCCGGTGGTGACCCGGCCGGTGGGAGGATTGGCAGATATGTTTGCAGATGGGAAAATGGGCCGTCTTGTGCAGGGGAAGAGCCCGGAAGAGATTGCCGCTTGCCTGGAGGAACTGATTCGCCGCCCCGAACAGATGGCAGAAATCGGCAGGTATAATGCGGAATATGCCCGGGAACATTTCATGGCCTCGAAGGTGGCTGCGCGGTTGCAGAAAATTTATGACGAGGTTATGTCAGGCTGTATTTAGTAACCCGAATAAGGTATCTTACTCTTATGCTGAGCCAACTGTTAGAGCAGGGGGGGGGATCTGGCCGCTGATTTAAAAAGTTATACGTGGAAAAAATAATCAAAACTTGACTTCCGAAACCGCAAATATTACATTGCGAACTATAAACTTACTTTACGGGCGAGGTTCAAAATGCAAGCAACAGCGAAAGATCTCAGGTTCCACTCTACAGAACTATTAAACACGGTTAAAAGAGGAGAAGAAGTTGTCATAACCTATCGAGGGAAACCTTGTGCTAAATTAGTACCGATAGTTGAAGAAGGAATACAAGATATCACACCAAATGAATTATTTGGAATATGGAAAGATAGCAACCAGGCTGAAGATGTAGAAAGCTATGTCCGAGACATAAGAAAAGGCAGGTTCAATGCTAATTGATACCGACGTAATAATTTGGTATATGCGTGGCAACCCCAATGCCCTTAAAGCCATTGAAAAGCACAAGGGTTTCACAATCTCAGTTGTAACCTACATGGAGTTAGTTCAAGGCATGAGGAACAAAAAAGAATTAACCTCATTGCGTAAAGCCCTAAAGTCATGGGACACAAAAATCATCTACATTACAGAAGAAATATCTAGTAAAGCTCTGTTTTATGTTGAACAACACTATTTAAGCCACTCAGTAGAACTCGCAGACGCTTTAATAGGTGCAACGGCAGTGTCTTATGGCCTTTCGTTATTAACAGGCAACGATAAACACTACAAAATAGTAAAAGAAATTAAGTTATCCAAATTCAGGCCATAAACCTGTTGCTGAAAAAGCAGTATCCCGTATGCTTGAGTGCAATGAAAGCGGACAGGCAGCCGGCGCCGCCAGTGTCTGATGATGCAAGGGGTCAGTC
>JBMERE010000042.1:0-1844 GCA_048820955.1 Desulfobacterota bacterium M19
GAAATCAATGCGCTTGAAGAATCTGTGAAAAATGCTCAAGGAAGAATATGCGAATATTTTGAATTTGAGCGAGAAGAAAAACTACAATTTTGTGTATATCAAAGTGCTGCGCATAGCATGTCTGCTGTAGGAATGTTAGCGCCGCTAATGGAATCTATTTTTCATCAAGCATTTTATGGAATTCGGACGAAATTATTCGAGGGCATACAAACACCGACTGATCATAGTCGCTGGGTATATTCTGAAAACGAAAAATGGGATTGTCATTTTGCATGGGGGAAAAGTGGCCGGAAAGAAGATTTAGTCAGAGGTATTATCCAATTGTCCGAGGCCACTGGTCTTAAGCCATTTCTGCCTGATGATCTTGAAGTTGTTTTGAAAGTGTTGTTCTCTTATCGAAACAAAATGTTTCACTGTGGGTTTGAGTGGCCTGTTGCTGAACGTTCACGTTTCTGGAGTCGTATTCAAAAAGAAAACTGGCCCGCAAATTGGCTCGATAAAGCAACAAGTGGTGGTGAACCTTGGGTAATATATCTCACGAATAACTTTATTACACATTGCCTCAACAGCATTGAGCAAATAATTACAGGAATATCTCGTTTTGTCTACATGACAATAGAAAAACAAATAAAATCAGGACGTTAACTATAGAGGAACGGTGCCAAATCCAGCCCAACAAATCACTGCAGTGGACTGGCGACTCGTTGGCGAATTTTGATGTATATTCAAGTTCATAGGCTTCGAGAAAGTTAATCGGTAGATTCACGGCCAGCCACTGAGTTCGGCCGTTAGATTTTTAAAAATGGATATTCAACAATGCCAATAATTGTTCCTGATCTCACATGGTATAAACAGAAAAGCATCGAAGCTAAAGTGCCACCTGAATGTCCTTATTCTAATGTTCACAAGTGCTATAGATATTACGCAAGCTTATACATGTTAGGCCAAGCTAGAATGATCACATCCATGAGTGATGAAAAAATTACCGAGTTAGATACTTATTGGAAAAAATCGGAATTGTTTCCGGTTATTGAAGAAGAAGATACAGGGACAAGCGGATGTGAGAATAAAGTGAGCACATTTTCAAATTTTTGCCCAGAAGTTTCATTTACATATTTATCCTATTATGCAGACTATCTAACTGAATATGCAGATTATATTGATAAGGATGTAGGTTGTTCGATAGCAAAAAGAGAAAATATTGATAATGACTGGAGGTTTTATTGGGCGAGGGTTAATGCCACTCATTATCTTGATTGCAACGTATATAATCGAGTAAAAAAGTTTAATTCCAAACCTAAAAATAAATTCGATGATTCGGTTCATGAAAACATAATAATTTTAATCAAAAGAATGGAAATTTGTTTAGAAAATAAAGACTGCTCAGGAGTTATCCATGCTTCAGCAAATATCTTTGAAACAATGGCTAAAGACATTATTGATTCTGGTAATATTGAAAACCAAACATTAGGAAGCTTTATAGGAAAATTCAACAATGAATCAAAACTGCCCGAAAATTTTAAAACGGTGGTTAAAGAGATTTATTTATTGCGTAATAAGTCCCCAATCTCTGGACATGGAAGCACAAAACCTTCCCAAGTTTCTATGGAAGATGCAATTGTAATAGCCGCTTTAACCAAATCTATTGTTGAAATAGAATATCGTGCAAGAACAATCTAACAAATCACTGCAGTGGACTGGCTACTCGTTGGCGAATTTTGGCGTATATTCAGGCTCATAGTCTTCGAGAAAGTTAATCGGTATAATCACGGCCAGCCACTGAGTTCGGTCGTTAGGGGTTAATAAAATGACGAGTATAATATGAAATGCTTATGTGGTAGTGG
>JBMERE010000043.1:0-1829 GCA_048820955.1 Desulfobacterota bacterium M19
GGTGATCCGCGATCCACAGCCAATCAGGATTCGGAATACTTCCGGAAAAACCAGATCCGAATGGATTGAGATGCCGGTGGCACATAACTGGTCTACGGTACCGAGTAGCGAGCCGAGTTCTCGATCGGAAAAGATGTATGGTGTATAGGCGTAGTCTTTCACAATGGTAAGACGCTTCGGAATGATAATCGCATCATATCCCATACGAACCATGTATTCCCCCAGACCCCGAAGAGCAGAGATCCGGCGACTTCTGTTCGTCTCGTTTTCCCACGGTGTTTTCTTAATCCACTGCTCTACCAGTTCTCGGGAAAGACGGGGAGCACCATGATCAATTTCCCTTTGGATATCAACGATCCGGCGGAGTGTCTGTGAGCCTTTATCGAAACGATAACCGATTGCCCGTTTTTCCAGGACATAGTCGTCCACGATCTGCGCAAATGTTTCTTTACGTGGTTTCATTGGGCAATACCTCCTCAGGGTCAAGGGCACATTCTCTCAGTTGGTCAATGTCAGTATGGAGGTACACGCTGGTCGCCTCAGAAGTGACGTGTCCAAGTACCGAGGAAATGATCGGAAGCTCGACATCATTTGCGAGCATCTTGCTGGCAAGAGTATGGCGCAGCGAATGCATACCCTTGGGGACTTCTCTGGAGATTCTGACACCTGCCTGCTGAACCCGTTTGGTCAAAATGGCATTTAAAGCGCAGGAATTCTGACCAAATGGCCGTATCGGAACTGTACAGGTAAGGAATACCTCCGGATGCTCGGAATGGGGCCGGCCATTTTGCAGGTAATCAATGATTGCCCACCCGACGTCCCGCAACAGCGGCAATCTCAACAGGTTGCGGGTCTTACTCTGCTCGAACTCAATCACGTTCTCACTCCAGCGCAGATCCGAGAGCCTCAGACTTTTTACATCAGCCGAACGTAATCCGTATCGTGTGACGAGCATCATGATGGCGTAATCGCGTTTACCCACGGGACTGCCACGATCTATTGAATTGAGAACTGACAGCACATCTTCCTGCTTCCATATACGAGGAAGACGATACTCCCGGTTTGCTTTTACCACCGGTAATTTTTCTGATAGATTCTCCTGAGTGAACCCGTTTCGGTAGAGGTGCCGGAAAAACACTCTACTTGCGGTCAGCATGGTGGAGACTGTCCGACTATCCAATTCAATTTGTGAACGGAAAAACTCCGATATCCTTCCGGCGGTAATACTCTGCATACTTGTTGCTCCATGCTGATCAAAAAAGAGCAGCATACGCTTGATCCGATTGAGCCTGGTGTAGGAGCCTCTTTCGGAATATCCTGCCTCACTGCAGTAGGTGGCGTATGAATCGTATGCTTCTTTGAATTGTCGGGGAAGCTCAAGGGCGGCGAGTTTGCCCTGCTTTTTTAACGGTAGGCATCCATGGAGCTGCCATTCAGTCAGGCACTGACATACCCGGATCGGGAGATAGGAACTTCGTTTGTACTTGTGCTCATTTCCTCTGACCACTAATGTAGGGTCTATTCCGAAAGAATCTCTCAGCCAGCAGTGGCACACGCCTTGGGAGTGGTAATGTATCTGCTTCTCATCCGCATACCGTAGAAGCTTTTGATACAATTTCTGATACGATTTGATGGTTCCTGAAGCATAACCGAGTCGTTTAAGTTCATTGATGACCGCTTCGCTCAATTCCCTGATGGTTACTCTTTCCATATCCTCCTCCTTTGTAAGGGTTTAAAGGATATTATTATGGAAAGTGATTGTGCGTTATTCTTTAAATTGGGAAGGCAATAGCTTCATTACTTTACATAACTAACAACTTGGCATAATT
>JBMERE010000044.1:0-1801 GCA_048820955.1 Desulfobacterota bacterium M19
TCAGAAGATAGATTATTTACTAATCTATCGCCAATTATTTCTTAAACCCTGCAACATCCTGCTTATTTCCTGATACTCTGCTCGCCATTTTTGCCACTCTATCTCGTCTATATATTTCAAATCCAGACTATATCGAAGCCAGACACGCATTTTTCATCACTTGAACCTATTGCCATGAAAATATATCTCTTGAATTCAGCAGTTGAATGATTCTGTTTTCCAAAACCCTCCGCTAAATTCGCGCATATCGACTTACTCGCCCGTCTTATCTGATCCGCAAGACCAAATTGTTCTGCCTTGGGGTATGTAAGACTCGCTATATGTATCTCAAGAGATACTTGATACGCACGTTGAAATACCTCCAAATCTTCAAACGAGGTAATGCCTTTTCTGTCTTCTGTCATCTGTACTCTGTCTTCTGAATCCGTAGCTTCGGTAGCATGCTTGAGCCCCGTTGAATTTTCGGCGCAGCCCCACTCGATCAGTGAGCTATTACGCTTTCTTTAAAGGATTGCTGCTTCTAAGCCAACCTCCTGATTGTCTGAGCAGTTCCACCTCCTTTTCCACTTAGCATGCATTTGGGGACCTTAGCTGACGGTCTGGGTTGTTTCCCTCTCGACCATGGAACTTATCTCCCACAGTCTGACTCCCGAGATCTATGTTAACGGCATTCGGAGTTTGGTTGGGTTTGGTAATCCGGTGGGACCCCTAGCCCATTCAGTGCTCTACCTCCGTTACTAAACTCTCGAGGCTATACCTAAATATATTTCGGAGAAAACCAGCTATCACCGAGTTTGATTAGCCTTTCACTCCTATCCACACCTCATCCAAGCAGTTTTCAACCTACAATGGTTCGGGCCTCCACGAAGTGTTACCTTCGCTTCACCCTGGACATGGATAGATCACTCGGCTTCGGGTCTACCCCATGCAACTCAATCGCCCTGTTAAGACTCGCTTTCGCTGCGGCTACACCTCTACGGCTTAACCTTGCTGCATAGGATAACTCGCTGACTCATTATGCAAAAGGCACGCGGTCACACTGTGTAAACACATAGTGCTCCCACTGCTTGTAAGCGGACGGTTTCAGGTTCTATTTCACTCGGGTCCCCCCGTACTTTTCACCTTTCCCTCACGGTACTGGTTCACTATCGGTCATCAGGTAGTATTTAGCCTTGGAAGATGGTCCTCCCTGATTCCCACAGGATTTCTCGTGTCCCGTGGTACTCGGGTGCCTTATTGGAGATACATGAATTTTACATACTGGGCTATCACCATCTGCGGCCGGTATTTCCATACCGTTCTGCTATTCATGTACTTTCTTACTCCATGCTACAACTGCAATTGTAACCATAAGGTCCCACAACTCCATATATACAACGCTTGCAGGCTTACATATATATGGTTTGGGCTATTCCCTTTTCGCTCGCCGCTACTCAGAGAATCGTTATTACTTTCCTTTCCTGGAGGTACTTAGATGTTTCAATTCCCTCCGTTCGCCTCATATACCTATGTATTCAGTATATGATGACCAGGTTTAAACCTGGCCGGGTTGCCCCATTCGGAATCCCCCGGATCAATGCCTGTTAGCAGCTCCCCGAGGATTATCGCAGCTTTCCACGTCCTTCTTCGCCTCCTGATACCTAGGCATCCGCCGTCCGCCCTTAGTAGCTTGGTCATAAACTTGTTTTTTATACTCTCAGCTTACTTGATACACTTACTACTAAAGTGCTTACTTCTTTACTTTACTTGCTGTGTTATTCAATTATCAAAGATCGTGCCTCTGTTAGAGACTAAAATGAAC
>JBMERE010000045.1:0-1738 GCA_048820955.1 Desulfobacterota bacterium M19
AAGAAAAACAAACTTGGCATTACAACGTCAAACATCAGTTGCCCGCCTAGCAGCTACCGGTTAATTTTATAAATGGCTATTACCCTGAATCTACACCAAAATTCGCCAACGAGTAGCGGGTCAACTGAATGTAATTGTTCGGTTATTTCAAACAGTTACTTTGCTCATGTCCAATCTTCCGTTGGTATGTGTGAGTTTAAAAGATTTTTGAAATCTTGAGTTGCTTTTATTATTAATTCTTCATTTTCTAATTCATTTAATGAAAATTCTTTTTGCACACAAATTAACCCTTCAGGTGAGTCGTATTCACAGTATTCTTCATCTGGATACTCAAGTTCATTCCAAACTCCGTAAAACCAATTCTCCTTCATCGCTTTTTTGCAATACCACAACGTGACATTTATTGTGGTATCACTGTCTTCTGCCTTTTCAAAATTAACTGGATTTGGCTCTTCGCCATCGGACTCAAATTCATCATCTGTGGTCAAGTGCAAAGCTAACAACCACTCCCCAGGAGAGTGGTCATCTGGTTGCCCACCCTCTGAATAATATAGTAATGCTGTTGAATATAAAGGTAATAAATCCCATACCCATCTTTTTGTTATATCAGTACTTCTTTGAGGGGGAGGGGCTGTTTCTGTTGGAGTCCACCAATAAAAGGAACACTGGAACTCCTGTGCAAACCTATCAATCGTAGAAAGAATATTTTTCTGATATAGGTATACTAGCCTATAAGCTTTACGCACATCTACAAGAGTATTAGTTAGCTCAACACTCATTTTTTTGACCTCCATACCACTTAATTGCAGAATCAAAATGATTTTCTGCTCCGTATAAATTATTCCAGCATATATTTTTTTCTATTTTATTATCGATAGATGCGTCATCATTGATTGCATAATAATCGAATGATGTTGTCAAAAAACTATTATCTGCCCAATACAATGTTGATTCAGTTAAAAAATGCCATTCTTTTATTCCATGGAGTCTTAAAGCATCTATAATGTCACATGATATTCTGTAAATATGTTGCCTATTGTTTGACACAATTAACTTTGATTCCCTATGGATTTCGTCTGCTAAAAAATACTTCAAATCAAGCACGCATTTCAAAAGATTCCCCCATGATGTGATAGCCAAATTGATCATTTCTTTGGGGTATGTTTTTTGAATTATTTGATTGAGATTGATAAGTTCCGAATCTACTTTTTCTTGTGTAAGACTATCTCCCATGCCTCCTAACACCCAAAAGACAATAGGTTTTTTTTCTTCACCGTCTTGGTCTCTCTTATATAGATATGACAGTATTTGCTCTTTCCACTGTGAACGATTTTGACTTAATGAATCATCCCTTTTTGCTTCAATAATTATATCAACCTCATCAAACACAACAAAAGCATCAGGCTCTCTGTATTGTGAATTTTTTGACAACCATGGAGGGACTGCCCAGTTTGGCCAAAACTCGATTTGGTTAAGGGAACCAACATTTTGAGGTAATATACTGTGGGTTGAAGAATTTGATAATATTTTCCAAAAAACATCTTCCGGCAAATATGTCATTCTACCGATGACAGAGGCTGTTAAGAAATCTTCATACGTGCTATATGCTTTCCGCCAAGACATACCATCTTTAATATTATCAAAAAGTCCCCTTATTTTTCCTTTTAAAATAGCGTGTAGCATATGAAATATAATTTTCCCAGAGTTGAATTGTAGCCTTTGTGGAAACCGAACGTTT
>JBMERE010000046.1:0-1735 GCA_048820955.1 Desulfobacterota bacterium M19
GCTGCTATCCAAGCCAATAAACTCCCCCTTGACTTTTTACTTCCAATCCTGTCTAATAGCGTTGTTGTCTTGATCTTATACGACAGTTAAGCCGATAAGTAAAAGAAAACAATACTATTCAGAAAAAACAATGAAATCTATATCACTTCAACAAGTTGGCAGGAGACTGGAGAATGAGAACCCTTGGTGGGATACTCCTGGTGACATCCCAGAAATATTTTCCCTTTGGAATCCCCGCCCATATTTAGATCTGTTCTATCCCCTTGTCACAAATAGAGCCATTAATCGTGCAATCGTTTTAATGGGGCCCAGACGTGTGGGCAAAACTGTCATGATTCATCACGCAATTAAGAAATTGATTAATGGAGGCGTGAATCCCAACCACATATGTTACGTTTCAATCGACCACCCAATTTACAATGGGCTTGGACTTGATGATTTGTTTGAATCATTTATGGAAAACACTGGGGTTAATTATAAAAAGGAAGAATGCTATTTTTTCTTTGATGAAATTCAATATTTAAAAGATTGGGAGCGATACCTTAAAACAGTTGTTGACCGCTATCCAAAAGCAAGATGTACAGTATCAGGTTCTGCGGCAGCCGCTTTGCGCCTTAAAAGTTCAGAATCTGGTGCCGGAAGATTTACAGATTTTTTATTACCTCCACTTACGTTTTATGAATATTTATTTTTGTTAAAAAAATCATCAATAGTTTCTATATCCAAAGATAAAGATGGCAACAGTATATTCACAACTCGAAATATAAAAAAATTAAATAGCCATTTTGTTGACTACATAAATTATGGAGGATACCCAGAAGTTATATTTTCAAAAGATATACGTTTAGATCCTGGCAGATTCATAAAAAACGACATCATAGACAAGGTACTTCTTCGTGATCTTCCAGGGCTTTACGGAATACAAGATATACAGGAACTAAACTATCTATTCACAACATTGGCCTACAATACAGCAAATGAGATTTCCTTAAACGAGTTATCAAAAGGGTCAGGAATTGCCAAGAATACGATAAAAAAATATATTGAGTATCTTGAAGCCGCATTTTTAATTCGCTTGGTTCACCGGGTTGACAGGAATGCCAAGCGATTTAAGAGAGCCAATTTTTTTAAAATTTATTTGACCAACCCATCGATTAGGACGGCTCTATTTGCTCCGGCAACTGCAGTAGATGAAAGTTTTGGTTCTCTCGTAGAAACCGCCATATTTTCACAGTGGTTTCACTCTAAGACATTGCTTCATTATGCGCGGTGGAACAATGGTGAAGTTGACATTGTTAAAGTTAGCGAAAAAGAGCAAAAAGCCATGTGGGCAGTTGAAGTAAAATGGTCAGATCGTTTTTACGATAGTCCCAAAGAGTTAAAAAGTTTAATAAGTTTTTGTCATGCTCAAAATCTAAATAAAGCCCTTGTTACCACAATTTCTAAAGAAGGAAGCAAGACAAGAGAAAGTATTGAAATTGGGTATAAGCCATCTAGCTTGTATTGTTTTCTATTAGGATACACCATTATTGAGAATCAAAAAACAATCGATATGAAAATACAAGGCAGCGAACAAATCAATTAAGGTGACCCGCAACTCGTTGGCGATTTTTCGTGTATATTCAAGTTAATAGCCATTTGTAAAGTTTGTCGGTAGCTGGCTGGCGGGCACCTTATCTCAAACGTTGTAATGCCAAGTTTGTTTTTCTTTTAAGGTTGAATTGTAGAGGCAAAG
>JBMERE010000047.1:0-1625 GCA_048820955.1 Desulfobacterota bacterium M19
CTGCCGATTAACCTCACAAACGGCTATATCCTTGAAAATGCACGAAAATTCGCCGACGAGTTGCGGGTCAGGTTTATTGACTTGTTAGCTGTCCCAAATGATTTTATCTCCAAAATGCTTACATGTTTTCCACGTTGCATACCCAACACCAAAACCAATAGCTCCTCCTGCAATTACTGGCCAAATTGGGGCAGAGACCAACCCAAGAGACAATGCAACACTACCTAATGCCTGCGACCCTAAAACAGCAACAGAAGATGATGCGATACTGCCCCCAACGGATAAGCCTATAGCTGCAGTACCAGTTGACCCAAGCACGCTACCTGCAACATCAAATTTGTCTTTTGGTAGCGAAGCAAATTTATTCATAAAATCCTTTAACTCATCAATTGTTTCTGCAATAACTTCTGTCGAAAGTTTCTGCAGGTAAATCGTGCCATTTTTGAACCTCGATAAAGAAGCCAGCACCTTGTCGTCTTTAATTATGCGTTTACCGCCATCAATCATTAGAGCCACTCCAATAGCAAGAATTGAAGCATCGGTAAAAAACTCCATAAAATTAATTGGCTGATTTAAGAAATTATGAATCAAATCACCACCTGTATATCCTGCTGCCCCAAGTATTAATGCCCCTCCCCCAATGACAACAGTGGCAGGAATACCAATGGCGGTACCACCTGCGGCGATGCCAATAGATCCAACTACTGCACTTGCTATAGCTCCAGCACCAGCACCTCCATACATACCAACCATTGACTCAACGTTCGTACCTCCCATCTTTGTAGCAACTAATTTTGACCCAATTTCAATTACACCATTTTGTACTCCCCAAGTCACTAAACTAGCTCCCACAGCCATTTCGGCGAGGCCAATAGTGCATTGGTTTTCTTTACACCAATTTTTAACATATCCTAAAGTTTTTTCGAAAGCAGACAAGTCGATAGTTGCTAAAGCTAATTCTCTACATTCTTTTCTGTTCATTTACCCACCCCCTCCTGATATTTAACAATCTGAATAAAAGCTCTAAAGTCTAAAGTTCTCGTGACTACTTGAAATTATTCAAGTTTAATTTTTTCGGCACTCAAAAACGGAACTATCAATAATGTCAGATAGTTGCAGAGATGATTGTATAATTGTAGCGCTAACGATGGACTCTCAAAATATGAGTTCTAATATCCTTTTTTAGATATCGTAAAAAAAATTGGTTCACTTGATTCGCAACAATCCTTCATCTTAAATCACTCATAATAAATGTTACGTTAAAACACATAATTTTCAATTTCCTATAGTGGTTTACAATTTATTCAGAAGGTTCAACACACTCATACGTCTCCTCTATGATTCCGAGTAAAGCACCTGGCATTTCAGATTTAACAGGTTCTGCTATTTTCCCATACTTTTTGCAATGTTCTTTTGCTAAAATCATTGCACGAACAGTGCTTGTAAGCATAGGGTCATACTGAATCGATATACTATTTTCATCTTCACGAACAACTTTATGGGCTGCTCCCCATACTACAGCACATCCAGCCGATGCAAGACATGCAGCGCACAAAAGTGCCATTGACACTCCATTTAATATTTCTTTTAACATTTTAGTCCTCACCCCCTCTTCCTTAAAAAGC
>JBMERE010000048.1:0-1617 GCA_048820955.1 Desulfobacterota bacterium M19
AAATTATGCCAAGTTGTTAGTTATGTAAAGTTGCCAGGACATCTCGTTCAGTCGCAGTGTTGAACGTTCCAACAACTTTACATAATATTTTAACCACAAAGCTCCGAAAGCCAGGACATCAGGCCCTTGTCCTTCTCCCAATTGGGTATAATATCCTGTGATGGTACTTCATAAGCGTCTTCGAGCGCCTTGCGTTTCTCTTCGGCATCCACTTTAGCATAAATTTCCGTGGTTATTACAGAAGCGTGGCCGAGAATATCCCGGATGTAGATCAGCGGCACACCACTTCTGAGCAAATGAACGGCCTTTGTATGTCTGAGACAGTGAGGTGAAACCGATTCCGGTATATGGTGACTGCCCTCAATAGACATGCTTTTGACGTACTTAGACAGGATATATGCGACACCTGCACGTGACAGTTTGCATTCCCGGTTATTCATGAATACCGGCAAATCAAGCACACCGGATCTTCCGATCCATTCCTTCTCCTGAAAGTACCCCTCCATGATAGACGCTGTCTTCGCGGTAACAGGAACAATGCGTGTCTTTCGACCTTTTCCGTGCAAAGTGACTGTTGCAGGTTGCTCAAGTCTGACATTCCGCACGCAGAGGTCGATAATCTCCTGGACCCTGGCCGCAGTATCGTAAAGAAGCACGAGCAGCGCATGGTCTCGCCGCCCTTTCGGATTACTGGTGTCGGGCTGGCCGAGTAACAGGTGTAATCCTTCCGGGCTGAAGTAGTTCATCGTCCTACTTGCAACCTTTTTCATTGGAATATCAAGTATACGCTGGCAATTCAGTATGTGCTCCGGCTGCATTGAAGCCACGTAATGAAAAAAAGATTTGAACGCTGCCAACCTTTGATTTCGGGTTCTAACACCACAATGACGAACCCGTTCAAGCCAGGCAAGATATTCGATCAACAACCCCGGAGTGAGGTCAGAGATGCGAATCTTATCCGCTTTCATCTTTTTGTCTGCCTCGCAGAAGAGCAGGAACAGCTTAAAAGCGTCTCGATAGGAGGTGATGGTGTTCGTACTCAGGTTCCGCTGTCCGGGCAAATAGCGAGAGAGAAATCCATTGATATGTAAAGCAAAATCAGTCTCATTCATGGTAGGCCTCCGGAATGATCCACCCATGTTCCTTCTCTACCGTCTCTATCAACTCAGGAAACATCACTGCAGTAAGCCGCAGATAATGTTGGCATGCTTTCAGGCCTTCATGCCCCATGTAGATAGCGAGGTATGGGAGTGCAGTTGTGAGATTCTTGCCATCCCGCACCCACTTGTTCAGGACACGAACAGCAAAGGTATGGCGTACGTCATGTAGACGAGGACCTTTTCCCCTACCTCCATGAGAAATACCTGACAAACGCAATGCCTTTCGGTACAGGCTGTACACAGTTCCGGAATTGTATGATATACCCCTGTTATTGGGAAAAAACCATCGCGACGAGTTGAAGCTGCTTATGGATTGACTGTTACACACATATTCCCGACATCTGTGCACAAGGGATTCGGACATAGGAATAATCCGCTCTTTTCTGTTCTTCGTGTTGCGTAGTGATAATGTGCCACTTTCGACATCGACGTCCTTTTTTTCTATCTGCAGTGTTTC
>JBMERE010000049.1:0-1592 GCA_048820955.1 Desulfobacterota bacterium M19
CTTTCACTCAGGGGCACGCTGTGAATCTGGCAACCAACTTTCTAAATGGCAACTGACCGGGAATCAGCACGAAAAATCGCCACCGAGTTGCGTGTCCCCTGCAGTGATTTGTTGTGTGATGCAGTTTATTTGTTTTTTGTCCTAATAATATAGCCTTGGCTTTGATTAAAAACTTTTCCATCGGAGTTGCGTATAAATGTTTCTTCCCCAAAAGCGCAATGAGTTACACGATGACCGTCTCCTTGGCCATGGGCGTGCCGTTTTCCGCACCAAGGGCAAAATTCTGTTGGAGACTTTTCAGTGTCACGCCACAGGACTATGAATTCTTTACCATCTTGAATTTCGGTTTTTGGCTCGATAGTGGAGAGCTTTTGTATGTAAGAGAATACCTCGTCAACTCTGTAGAACCATTCTTTTGTTCCTGGGACTCTATGTTTGTCGAGGGCTTTATGAATTTTATTTTCAAGTGATGGACCACCTTCAAAGGTCATGATCACATTGAGTTGTTTAGAGTTGCCGGCCTGTAATGTTTTTATGCGTTTTTCAATATCGACGGTTGTGCCAATTTTTAGAGGGCCATTTGTCCCTTCTTCAATAACGTAAATCATTTTATTACCTGGGAGGTCATTATGGTTTCAGATGTGCTTCATGAAGCAATAGAAAAAATTGATTATTATTTGTATGACGCCGATTTCCAATTTTACCCGCCTGGAGAGATAAGGGGTAAGATTGAGAAATTAAGGAACAACATGGAAAAATTGCGCATTGAACTGGACGAAGTTCCTGATGTTTCTTCATTTGGTGATAAATCGTGATTCCTTTCACACAACGCCCTCATCAGCCGCTGACGAAAGTGGCACGACTTTTTGCGCTTTTTGCAAAAATCGCGACACTTTTGGCAGTCTGCTGGATGAGTTTGTTATGAGTCTTTTCTTTCTCTATATTCATTGATTTGTTTCGGTAATGTATATAAATACTCAAATAAATAATCCATAAAACCGACTATATCTTTTGCGTCTTTTGGCGATGTAGGAGGTTGCTCAGGCTTAGGATGTGCCGATTCATTTCCTAATTCTCTGACATTATGCGCCCAATCCTGCATGATTTTCGGAAGGATGCCTTTATTTGCTAGGTCATCAATTTCCTTTTTTAAGTTGCTCCCTTTTGCATTCTGCTCTCTGAGTGAAACCTGCAATGAACTTCTTGCCATTAATGCTGCCGCATCCCAATTTTCGTCTTTAAGATTTCTCTTAGCTTGCAGCCAATATCTACCAACAGCTTTTGGCCAATGATCTGGGAATTTATCTAATTTTTTTAATGGCCAAGGTAAAACCCTATAGCTATGAAGCCCTCGACCCACAGACCAAAAAACCATGACAAAGGAAGCGCAACTTCCGCATTTCAAAGTATCAAAGTTTAAAACCTTTGAACCATTAGGCTTCTTTTTCTCTTCATGATGTACCGTTTCAAAATTCCCTCTCTCCTCACAAAATGGGCACTCTATTTCGTAAACAGCAAGATCATTACCTCTACTTCCTGACCATTCACCTAATTCCCACCAACTATTCATATTCAGTCTTCCTTTAACTCAT
>JBMERE010000050.1:0-1592 GCA_048820955.1 Desulfobacterota bacterium M19
GCGCTACCTTTAGGCAGAAATAGTCAATAGCAATTTTCAATAAATAGAAAAATGCAATAGCAACTCCTTCAAGTCTAATGAAATCCGTTCACGACTGGCAATCCTACCAAGCTTCGGTCCTGGCCCAATCAGGGGGCGGGACGGCCATACTTTATCGGCCATGTCGGGAACTTCCGGCCCGAGTGACGAATTGTGCACCTGATGATTCCTTAAAGGATCACGAGCGAGTTGCGGTCATCTCCGGGCCGGAGTTCACCGGACTTTATATTTTCCTGTTGATCTCAGCACCTCCATCATGCCGCCGTGGCCAGCTCTTTGTACCTGCTTTGACAGGTAAAGAAACGTTGCTTATCAAAGGCTTGCCCGGAACGGTACCAGCCGAATATCTTTTTGAGCAGATGCCTGGCCACGATGGTCATGGCTTTGTTCCCCGGCATTTTCGTCACATTCTTCTTCCGGTGGTAATATTCCCCATACAGACAACCCCTTTTGACCAGCGGCAGGGCGATAGCCTGCAAGACTTTTCTCAGCAACCTCCTGCCTTTTTTGCTGATCTTGTTCTGACCTTGAAATGTACCACTCTGTCTGGTTTTAAGATTAAGTCCAGCATAACGCATCAGCTTTCGCCAGTTGGCAAAATCAGAAAGTGGGCCGGTTTCCGCGAGCAATCGGGCAAGGTTTTTCTCAGAGATGACATTTGGTGTGGGCGGTGGGATCAAGGGGTCGTCCTGACGCAGCTCCTTCAAAATTTCAATCATCTGCTTCGTGATTTTTTCTTTCCGTTCCAGAATTCTGAAATAGTCATCCAGACGGTCGTAGAGATACTCTTCAAGCACTTGGATATACCCGGCCGGCAGATCGTTCAAGGCGGAACTTTCGGCGTCTTCCCACAGCCGCTCCAGGGTGCGGGCCATAATGCGCGGCGCGGTTTTTTTCATCTTTCTACAGAAGAGTGTATAGCCATCCTCGATAATCCGGTAGGGATTGCAACCGTACTGCTCCACCAGGGCCAAGCCGGAATTGCTGTAAAGGAAATCCTTTTTAAACGAATAATCACAAAAGAGTTCGACCAGCAATTTGCTGATCCGGCAACGATGACTGGTGATGGCGATATCACATTCATCGTAGATTTTATGGAGCTTTCTGAGCATCAGATAGTCTTCGCCAATCATGCGGAATTTAATGACCTTGTTCAGTTTGCCCAGGGTGCCGATGACCCTGGGGTCTTTCTTGTCGGTTTTGTTGTTGTCGTTGCTCTCCACGACCCGGAACTTGGCAACCGACTCAGCGTTGACATAGTTGGTGAGGAAGCCGAGCCTCCTGGCGGTTCTCATGAGTTTGTTCTGAAATTGTCCCGTGGGTTCACAGATTACCCGCAGACTCTTTCTGCCATGCTCCAGGGCGATTTTACGGTAAGAAAGCAGCCGTTTCTCGATGACGGCAGTTCGATTTCCGCAAGTGTCGGAAAACTCTTTTTCATCGATTTCAAAGAAAAAACACAAAGTGTCCTTGTGAACGTCCACGGAGATATCGACGATATTATTGAGGTTGATTTTATGAGCGGTTTGCGTAATTTTCATAGTAGCTTCTCC
>JBMERE010000051.1:0-1551 GCA_048820955.1 Desulfobacterota bacterium M19
CTAAAGTTAACCCGCCCGCCACCAAGCTGGCTATCAACTTGGTGCGAAGCTAAGTGTTTGGATTAACATCGAAAAATCGATCGTGCTCGCGGGTCGGGTTGAACGCATTGTTAGCATTTTTTCTAGCAACCAACTTACAACTCTCTCGGTTCAGTAAGTAGTTGAATTCCTGATAGTATTTCTTTTATTATCTTACTGTTTACAGTGCCAATTTTCTCAGAAAGATCATTCTTGTCTACGGTATAAATTTGGGTTATATTAACAACGCTCTTTTTAGGTAAATTTGCTTCTCCTTTTTTTAGAATAACATTTCCTGGAGAAGTACCTCTTTTTAAGTTGGAAGTAAGGGAACACATTACTACCGTGCTGATTTTACTTGCATTAAATAAGTTGTTTTGAATCACAATGTGAGGGTGCATAAATCCAGGTTCTGATCCACTTGGTTCTCCAAGGTCTACCCAATATATTTCACCTTGTTTGATTACCATGGTTCTCTCTTTAAGTTCTGTGCCTGTTTTCTTCGCATGTTGCTCCGAACTTTGATCTCGTCTTTATTTGAAGCATCACTAAATGCATTATTTATTTGTGAAAGTAAATTTTTACTCTCCTCTTTTTTTATAAAATCTTGAACAGCCATAACGAACAATTTGCTTCGAGAAACATGAAGCTCACTAGCTAACATATTGACTTCTTTAAACAAGTCTTCTTGAAGTGATATAGCTGTTTTAACACTTGTTGCCATGATTTATCTCCTTAAAAATAGATTACCCTTTGGTGACATTATGACTTCTTGTTATACCTTTGTCAATATTTTATTTTATAATTAGATCTTTCTTTTGCCTTTTAACCCTTGCTTGGTAAGATCTTCCAAGGTTTTTTCCTTTTTTTACCAGTCTGAGGTTTGCTTTATCTTTATGATATTTTTTAAATTTCTCTGCAATTTCATTGTCTTCAAACTCATATACGCCATCAAATAATTCTCTATATTTCACAGACTTAATGTCAATTTGTTGTATTTCTATGAATCGATCAACTATTACTGAGAATGTATTTGGTTGGCGATGGTCAACGGCTAGGTCTCCCCACTTGCTAGGCTCGCCAGTTTCTTGACATTTAACCATGCCTTTTTTTGATCTCCCTTTGAAATAAGCGCGTTTAACACCAGTTAAATCTTTACTGATAATATCCCTACAAGTTTTACTAAATTTTGTTGTCAGTGATGAATTGCCACCTATACACCTTCTGTATGAGAATATTTCACGAGATGAATCACCCCTAATTACCTGAAAACATTTTGATTTATACCTTGATTCTATAACTTCAATTTTTTTAACTCCTAAACCTATAATCTCTGCTGCATTTGGATGTACTTCTAGCAAATGACATAAATCAGTACAATCATCTGTATTTAGTGTCTCTCCAATTTCGTATGAGTTTAAAATATCTTTAAAGTACGCAATGGCATCTTTTTTATATTTGAAGGTCAGTGCGCCGATTTTAAGCTGTTTTTTCATATTGTGAGGGATTAATTAGGTCTTGTTTTTGGAATGC
>JBMERE010000052.1:0-1528 GCA_048820955.1 Desulfobacterota bacterium M19
ATAGTGGACCCCATAAATGAGACAGTATGTTAAGCTCCAAAAAACAACTGCCATGAGGGATCTATGAAACGGAAAAAATACAGTAATCAACTAAAAACCAAAGTGGCTCTGGCTGCCCTTAAAGCTCAAAGTACTAATAACGAAATAGCATCAGAGTATGGTGTCCATACATGCCAGGTTAACCGTTGGAAAAAGCAAGCCACCGAGGGGCTATCAGGAGTTTTTGGCAATAACCAAGCAAAAACTATTCAATCTATGCAGCAGGAACGAGATCGTCTCTTTCAGCAGATCGGCAAACTCCAGGTGGAACTGGATTGGCTAAAAAAAAAGACCGGACATCTGTTATGAGTATTGCTGAAAAATGTGCCTGTATCAATCCAGGACATGCTGCACTGAGCATAGCTCGCCAATGTGATCTTATTGGCCTTCCGCGATCCAGTTATTACCGGGCACCATACCAGCAAACGGAAAGTGCCGAGAACCTACAGATCATGGCGCTTATCGACAAGGAGTACACCAAGTACCCTTTTTTCGGTAGCCGCAAAATTAGGGATATTTTGAGGCGTCAAGGATACAATGTGAATCGCAAACGTATTCAACGACTTATGCGAAAAATGGGGATTGCATCTATAGCTCCTAAGCCAAGCCTGAGTAAGCCACACCCCGAACATAAGATTTATCCTTATTTACTGAGGAATCTCCCTATTGTCTGCCCCGACCAGGTGTGGTCGACAGATATCACCTACGTTCCCTTTCGTAGCGGATTTGTGTATCTGACAGCTGTAATTGACTGGTATAGCCGTTATGTACTCTCCTGGGAGATCTCTGTCAATATGGAGAGTGAATTTTGTATATCTGCCTTAGAATCAGCTCTCAGGCGATATGGTAGCCCTGAAATATTTAACACGGATCAAGGAGCGCAATTCACCAGCATAGCATTCTCAGATATTCTTAAAGATGCCAATGTGCATATCAGCATGGATGGCAGAGGCCGCGCACTAGATAACGTCTTCATCGAAAGGCTGTGGAGAAGTGTTAAATATGAAGAGATATACCCCAAAGAGTATGATAATGTTGGTGAACTTATCCAGTCTATAAGGGTATACTTCAAATTTTATAATGAATATCGACCACATGCCAGCCTCAAAGGTAAAACTCCCGCTGATATTTATGCTGGATGTGAGAGGGGTGTGGCATAATTACACATTAAATAGAGGGCCGGTAAGACAAAGAAATGGGGGCTCTGCCCCCAAACCCCCGAGGTTTATCGCATTAGGGACCCATGAATGATCTGCAAAAGGGAAGATCGGGCGGCTTTACCCGCCCGATCATTCACGAGTCACTCCCTATGGCGCTCAGGTCGCTCCTCAGCGTTGCCTTACCCTACGAGCGAGTGAACGGAGCATAGCAAATATTAAAAAAATGTCAAAGAACTATGGCCGGTGAAACGGTCATAGAATGTATGAGAATATCTTATAAAATTGCTTAACTTTACTCAAAAACTGTCTTGACAATGGGGTCCACCTTA
>JBMERE010000053.1:0-1434 GCA_048820955.1 Desulfobacterota bacterium M19
AAGAAAAACAAACTTGGCATTACAACGTTTGAACTAACCTGCCCCGAGCAGATTTAGCAACCAACTTGAAGCGAAGTGAAAAATTAAAAACAACCACTGAACGCCGCCTGAAAACAGGCGTGCTCGGGGTCAGCGTTAAGTGACTTGTTATATTGCTTTTTCTTCAATAGTCTATTCGGTCAATCAGAGTTTCCTTTTTAAAAGATGGCAAATACATGGAACCATATTTTTCAATGTCATCTACATGATAAGGTACTATTTCTTTAAGAATAAATTTTTTGAATTCCGTATGCTTTTGTATTGTTTCATCTAAAACGTCAGGTGGATCTCCATAGTCTTTATGGATTTTTCTCCGAAGTCTCCAAATTCTCGAAATGGAACCTGGATGGGTAGATGAACTAGTTCCAGGAGACAGATATTCATTAATAGATTCAAATAGATCCAAATGCATAAAAAACAAAAAAACCGAATTCACCAATTCGTTTCTTTCTTGAGGTGCATACTTTGCTTTTTTTATAGAAAACCAGTCTGCTTGAAATTCTTGTTTTTGGCGGTAATTATAATAGGTTATTGATTTATTACTTCTCGTTTGAATAATTTGTGATATTGGGCAAGTACGAGCAATATTACTACTGCCATGACCCAGTATATGGTGAGCAAATTCGTGACCTATAACAAATTCAAGTTGCATTTTTACAATATATTTCAGAGAGTTGTGTAGTTTTTTGGGTAGTGCGCCACGTGGGTCTAAATCAAAGTCAAGCGACTCACTGCCAAGCATTATTCTAATACCAATCATTAAAGCATTGAACTTATCATGAGGGTGTGTTTGCCCAAGCTCAAGTACAGCCAGATTCATATAGTATAAAAATTGGGAAAGAGACTCAGAAACAAGAATAATATTTCCGTATTTGGAATATATGCATTTTCCTGTAGCCTCTTTGAGAAAAGCAAAACCTGCTGTAGCATCTTTGCATTTCCTGTAATGAGACTTGCTAAGCCTTTTTAAGTAAGAACTGAATGGTCGTGTGTCAAAATGACTACTCAGAGACCAATTCTCCTTATTTTTTTCATATCTGGCTAAAAATACCCGCTCAAAACGAACATTGTCGGCTATAGCTTCTGCTCTAATTTTCAGCAGATAGTCGTCTGCAGTCTTGCAGTTGTTTATCCTCTTTATTTCTTTTTTTGTGCAAATTGGAAAGTAAAATTGATCTTCTTGGGATAAATCTGAAACCTCATCCTCTGAAAAAGTACGATTAACTTTAAAAATAAAATCATCACCTACGATGAGTTTCTTTTTTAATTCTTCCTTGTCTGGATGATTTTCAAGAATATCAAGGTATTGATCCCTTATTTTCTCAAAATCTTTTGTTTCAATTAAATCCATATAAAATGGCTTTGTACCAATGAATTATTTTGTCTCATAAAATA
>JBMERE010000054.1:0-1420 GCA_048820955.1 Desulfobacterota bacterium M19
TAACGACCGGCATCACCTGCACCAAGCAGAGTTGTCGATCAACTTGGAAAAGGCTGGAAAATTGGATTAACCAATAAACTTGGCAAAATCGTCGCCGTGCTTGGTGTCAGCGTGAATGCCATTGTTATGTTATTGTAATTATTGAATGTTACCTATCAGTCACTGCAAGTTTCAATCCAAATGCAGCAAAAGTAACTGCAAATGACCGTTGCAAACCAATCACCATTTTTGGTGAATTTATTACATATTGTCGAAAACCATTTGCTGCAAGACCATAAAGAATAAATATGGTTAAAGTAATACCCATAAACACAATACCAAGAAATAATAATTGTAGTGTTGGGGTCGAGTGATTAGGTTCAATGAACAATGGTAAAAATGCTAAAAAGAAAATTGATAATTTGGGATTTAGAATATTTATTAAGAATCCTTTTATTCCGATTTGCATTAGACCTCTTTTGGTATTAGTAGAGTCGAAATTTAATGTTCCAGTCTCTCGCCACATTGCCCATGCTAAATACATTAAATAAGCCACGCCTACAAACTTAACTATCTGAAAAGCAACGGCACTCATGTGAAGTATGAAAGATAATCCAAGTATGCTTGCCATAAGATGGGGAATAATACCTGTGGTACAGCCGAAAGCTGCTGCAACACTTGCTCGCCTTCCTTGAAAAATACCGGTCGATACCGTGTAAATTACTCCTGTGCCAGGAGCAAGTACAACAACTAAAGAAGTAATTAAAAATTCTGTGGACATTATTGATTCCTATTATAGTTATATTTTTTTCTAACAGGCTAAGCTGCCTTGACAGTGCATTGTATATAGCCACGTGAACGAAGAAAAAGTAAAATTCCTCCATACGCCAATAATGACATAGTCGCAATTGTGAGTAACCATTTTCCTAAGGTCGCATACCCTGATACTGTTTCAATATTGGGTAATTCTACAGGGTAACTTTTGAGCATAAAAATTATACAGACATTTTCCACAAAATCTAGGAAACCTATAGCCAAAGGTAAAATATTTAATATCAGCCAATAGCTTTTCCTGCCGCAGATTGATGAGATAGTAATTGTGAGTAAAAATGCAAAAGCCAAGCTGTAATTTACAATAAATATGAAATCGACCCAAATAAAATTTAAATACGTCTCAATCCCATTTGCGTTGAATTTTGTTAATGCAGAATAAGCTTCCGTTGAAGAATAAAAAAATCAGGTATCCAAAATCGTTGTATTTTCACTCGATTTCATTATTTCTGGCCCAGCAATTGGAAAAGAAGAAAAATTGAAGAGCCAGAAAAAGCCGAAAACAATCGCAAAAAAAGTTAAAAGAACAGTCTTGGAATAGTGATTCTGGAACCAGCCACTTATACTTTTTAATAGTTCCATAGAGATACCTACTCCTTTTTAGTAAACA
>JBMERE010000055.1:0-1416 GCA_048820955.1 Desulfobacterota bacterium M19
GAGATAACCTGCCCGCCGTGCAGCTACCGATAAACTTTATAAACGGCTCCGCCCTTGAATCTACACGAAAATTCGCCGACGAGTTGCGGGTCAGGTTAATTGATTTGTTAGCCTATCTCATTGTTCTAAGGTAAAAATTTCATTATTTCCCTTATAGGAACAGATAGTCTTTTCACGCACATTTTCTTGCTTATGGAATGATAACCATGTCCTTTTGGATTTTTTACTAATTTATTTATATGCCAATATGGCTCATCGTGATCCCAGTTACTGCTACCAGTTTGATATTTGTAACTTACCAAACAAGTATATTTAAGGGAAACGAGCTGAGTAAATGCCAGATGAAATTTATATAAGTCCCCAGCCAGTGGGATAAGTCTTTTTGTCTTTAGTCTCAAGAAGCATGTTTCATCGTAATTGTGAATATAATCTAAAAATATTGAAGACTCGTTCCTAAACATGGTTACAGAACTTTGTACATTTGGATTAAGCCTAACAGGTGTACAAGTTACAAACTTTTCCACATTATATGCTTGAATCAACTCATTTATTGATTTCCTTAGAACTTCACCCTCATTTTTTCTTGGAAAAATAATAAACTGATGAGAATCTTTTATTTGACACCAATTCTGATAACCACTTAGGTATATTGGATGAAGTAAGCTGTGGATATAAATATAATTCCTTCTTTTTTTATCTTCCGACGATGATTTTGTTTCTGTAAGTCTGTTTATACATATTTCTTCATTAACATCGTCCTCGCCTAAATCACAGATATTTATCGAGAAAAGAGGGAAGCCTAGGGACTTACATAATAATGTTTTTAGCAACTCTGCTTTGTGTGAATATTCTATTTCTATACCGGCCAGAATAACTTCCTCGTTGTGCTTATTTTTACCTAATATTGCAATATCCAAGTCGTAATAATTTACAAATGGCGGGTATATCCTATATTCCTTTACGGCTAAATCAGCTTCCTGAAGCAAATTACCGCATAATGAAAAATCTGAAATTTCTTCATTTTTAAAAGCCCATTCAATTTTTTTCTTACTACTGATATATTGATTTAAGACTTGAATAAGAATTGTCTGGAATTTTTTATGAGGAGTTTTTTGTTTACTATTTTTTATAGTCTCATTTTCTTCAATAATTCTCTTTGCAAAATTTGTAACAGATCTCTTTTTATCTGCATACTTACAAAAATGGCGCTTAATTATTTTACCATCTTTTCTTTTCCCCCAATCTTTCCAGTACACGGGGTCAAATTTATGGTCGCAAAACGGCCCTTTTTCTCTAGCATCTTCGTGACTTTTAATATCAAAAGCGCTGATTTCTTCTTTTAGCAAGCCAGCATTTGGACTGTGAACTCTTATTGCATAAAAAGGCATATTTGTAATTCCAAAAGGCTAACGTTTT
>JBMERE010000056.1:0-1411 GCA_048820955.1 Desulfobacterota bacterium M19
AAGAGAGTAAGGGTCAGAGTAAGGGTCCAGAGTAAGGGTCAAGTCCGCTTTTGACTTTTACTGCCATTGCCTTTGAGTGCTTGCAGAGAAAGCTCTCTGATTTCTTTCTGCAGATGCATGTCGCTTGCCAATTTCAATTTTACTCTTTGCACCACGCTGCTTACGCTACTGTAATTTTCAATTCCAAACACCTCACCTACATCAGGCAAGGTCCTTCGGCAGAGACTGCGAACGAGATAAATAGCCACATCACGCGGTAGATTTTCAGACCCTCTTTTCGATAGCCACAATAACTCCCTGGGAATCCGATAATATTCGCATATTGTGGCAATTACTCTTTCCGGCTCCGGTGCCAGAACCCTGGACTCAGGGATCTCCGCAATATTTGTCAGTTCGGAGAATTTATCGCGAATCATTCCGATAAAACACGGGCTCCCCAGGATTGAAGGTAAGTTTTTAAGGGCATAAAACCTCTCGATTTCTTCAGGCTCCGCAATGGAAACGAAGTCAAGATAAGCTCTTTTTTGTCTCGACTCCACTGCTGTAAACATGGAGAGAAGGTGTTTCGTTTGCAGCCAGGCCCATTTCTTTGCTTGCGACAGATATGCCTCATGGCTGCTCCATCGATAGTCCTTAAGATCTTTGACTATTCCGGCTTTCAGAGGATTGCGGTGGATATAGCGCAATACTTCGAGAAGGTGGCTATCTTCATCGACAAGAACAGCCTTATATCGGCCACGAAACAGTTGGCCTTCTTTCTTATGCCTCCGGTTAAAGCGCTGGGCATAGACACCGTTCAAATGGCGCATGCCGCGAGAGAGATTGCCATCCGGGGTCTGAACCAGCAGGTGGTAGTGGTTCGACATCAGACAGTAAGCTGCAATTCTTAAATTCCATAGCTCGGCGGATTCCCGGAGAACATTGATAAATCCCTCACGATCAGCATCGGTCAAGAATATCTCCTCTCTCCGTCGGCCACGGTTCATCACATGATGCCATGCTCCAGGATATTCTATGCGTAATGGTCTAGACATACCTCTCTTCTGTCACAGCGTCATTAAAAAGTCAAAAGCGGACTTGACCCCTTTTTTTCTTTTAACCATTTTTTACTATTCTCACCTGGTGCATATGAACCACAAACTGGTGGTTCATATGCACCGCTAAACCAGTTTACCCCGTTTACCATAAAACTATATTCACCATCATAACATATTGATACCAAAAGACAATTATCTATTTCACACTTAACTGGCATACGGATTGCTTTATGGAAGGCAACAGGAAAGATGCCCCGTTATTTATTTTGATAAAAAAGGAGAAGGAAATGAAGAAAAAAATATTGGGTGGTGCAGTCGCTGTAATCGTCCTTATCGGCATGGTTGGAATCGCAAATGCCAATCTCGTTGTCTAT
>JBMERE010000057.1:0-1403 GCA_048820955.1 Desulfobacterota bacterium M19
AAAACGTTATGTGCAGAAGGAATAAGCTTTGGAATACAAACTGGAATATTGCTACGCTTTGAAAGCACTTATTGAAAGGTTGTTTGGCGCACGAGCCTGGCTAGACATTAAGCACTCAACTGATTTGCGGAGATGGAAAAAATATTCTGTACGTATTTTGGCGGCAATCGAGTGTTCAGCCAAAGCAAGTATAGAAATTGTTGATGATGAGTGGTTTGAAGAGTTGGCTAAATTAATCGAGCATGGAAAAAACAGTATTAAATCGGCAAAGGATACGGAGCAATTATTTGCTATACTTTCTGCCACTTTAGCAGAGGTAAGTTTTCTTCAAATAGGCCATATCCCAGCTCATGTAATGGGTAAGCAGAGAACATTGAGACATCCCAGTAATTGGAATCTCAACGCATATAGGAGTGTTCAATATGTTCAAAGTCCGAAGCAAGCTGAAGCTAAAAAAGCACATAATAAGCGCATCAAAAAAAACTAGCGACCTGCAAGATTTGCTTCAATGGTCTTTTCGGGCATATATAAGGTGAAATTGTCATGTCATTAATCTTTGGTATTGCATTACCACATTTTGGTTTAATTCTTGCCGACACACGGCTTAGCATGACTTTAAAAAATGGGGTCAATAAAACAAATGACAATAGACCATTGGACTTAATTCTCCCAGATGGTTCAAAGTTGTCCTATGGAATTAAAAACAGAAAATTTTTACAATGTAAAAATGGTTTTGCCGCTTGTGGTGGTCATGCAATTTGGGGTACCTCCGTTTTAAGAAAAATTGCCCCCTCAGATTTATCAAAAGTTCCTAATATTCAGGCAACAATAAGTTCCTACTACAAAGAAGCAAAAGAGAAGATTGCTTCTTTTATAAAGGAATCAAAAGATGAAATTGACAGAACCTCATTCCTTGTAATAAATCATCTCAAGTCAAAAGCCTGTATCCATTCCCTTGACAGTAAAGGGAATAAAACACCATTAAATGGTAACGTATATTTTTATTTTCCACCCGATATCAATTCCGAAGCCTGTGGCGAATACAATAAAAAATTAATGGAGGGCTTTGTGTCCCCAACTAATATTGACGACATTTTGCATAATATTAAGCTTATTGTTGGTATTCAAAATGAAATTTCGGTGGCTTCGCAATTTGTAAGCAGCTTTGCAGAAATTGGACTGATTATAAAGGGAAAAGATAACAAATTTACAAACAAATACTTATATTGGGACACTAACCAAATTGACAACTTCACTAAAGAATATCTAGTAAAATCAATAAGTAACACATAACAAATCAATAAACCTGACCCGCAACTCGTCGGCGAATTTTCGTGCAGATTCAAGGGCGGAGCCGTTTATAAAGTTTATCGATAGCTGCACGGCGGGCAGGTTATCTCGGT
>JBMERE010000058.1:0-1358 GCA_048820955.1 Desulfobacterota bacterium M19
AACGTTTGAGATAACCTGCCCGCCGACCAGCTACCGATTAGCTTTATAAATGGCTATGCGCCCGAATATACACGGAAATTCGCCAACGAGTTGCGGGTCAGGTTAATTGATTTGTTCGGCAACTTCAATTTCTTTAGATAGGAATGGGAAATCATGGATTTTCTCATATATACAATTAGGGTTTCTAAATAGTAACCCCTGTGAATTAAAATTTTCTGCTTCTGCTTCTATTTGAACTCTACCTTCTGCGCTGAATGAAATTGCAGCGACATGAGATAATTCTTTTTTATTTAATAGGTAGTTGGATAGTATTTGAAGCCCACTATCATTTGCTAAATTTTTTAAGTCAGAAATGTCTTCCAGAAAACATGAAATTAATCCTGGTTTGTCAGTCGGCAGTTGTTTTTTTGCAGCATATTTAATTTTGTTTTTAATGCCTTCAAGCACTTTGTCTGATTTTTTTGATTTTAGTGTTAATTCGATAGAATCAACTGGCTTGCCATTTCGTTCACTCGCATAAATTACCCCTTGAGCTTCATGCGATTTTCGATTCAACATTTCTTGATATTTTTCCTTAAAATCAACATCATCACCATTAGATTCTGCAAGATCAAGAACTGCATTTCCAAAAGGTAGTTCAAAATCGCCGTTAATTCTTTTATTCCTTATTAATTCCAATAGTTGATTAGATAATGCTTCCAAATGCTGATCGCTGCTATGCAACCTGTCATTCAGCTCAACATCAATTTTACCTTTGTAATTTAGCTTTTCAACCTTCGGAAGCAATTTTTCTACTAAACGATAAAAATCCTTTCTCCATACTTTTCTAGAGCCATCAACAGTTACTCTTTTGCACTCAACATTAAAATCAAAGTCTAAAGTTTTTACTAACAAATCTGGGCAACTATCTTTTTCGTACCAACTCAACGAGTGACCATTTGTTAAAAAATGCCAAGCAATATTTAGCTCAAATAAAAAATCATGCGCTCTGTTTTTATCTAACAAATCTCTTTTGAATTTATCTCTGACAGAATCCGGCATCATTTTCTGCAATACTGATATTTTTTTCCCAGCACCAGCAAGTAATTTTAGTCGTAAATCTAAGTGCTTATTGATAGACTTACCTTTACTTTCTAATTCATAGAAATGAATAAGCGCATCCCACCATGGGTGCCTATTTATTAGATAATATCTTTTGTAGATAGGGCCAGCACAAGTCAATGACTCTCTATATTTTTCAAGACATTTCTCAATTTTAATACTACCAAAGAAATTAATCAGCCTGATAATATATTTGCGTGCTTCATTTTCATATATGTCAGTCAATTTATTCATGGATGATTATGTGCCGAACGTTT
>JBMERE010000059.1:0-1336 GCA_048820955.1 Desulfobacterota bacterium M19
GCTTACTTGCGTAGCTGAACCAATATATTTGACACATCCATACTGGCTCTACGCACAGCACCAGTTTCCTTGCATCCAAAAGAAGCATATTTATCTTTATTAAGACGTTTTTTAGCATCTTTTACTGCCTCTAAAAACCTATGGACTATTTCAGTTGCTTTATCCAACTTTTCTATTGTTACTGCCATTATAATTCTCCCCACCAGCTAACAAATCACTGTAGCTGAACAGCGGCTCATAATTTAATTTATTGGTTTTTCAGCCTACAAGTCATTAATAAAGTCTTTTGTTGGCTCGTAGGCTGTCCGCTAAGTTAAACCGTTAGCTTTTACCTGCCTTTTTAACAAGTTCAACTACATCAGCGACTGTTTCACAATTTTCAGCCTCCTCATTTATAAACTCAATATCAAAAAAATCCTCAACCTCCACCAGCAATTCTACTGCATCAAGGGAATCAGCTCCTAAATCATCAATAATTCTGTGTTTAAGAAGCATATCATCTTTAGATTTGAAATTCCCAGAACTTGCAAGCCCAAGAGTATCAAAAAAAATCTTTTTTATCTCCATCTCAATATCCATAATATCATCCTCAATCAAAAGCTAACAATTTTATACACCTGACGCTTTGCCCGCGCCGATTTCACTGGTTATTCGGTCTCCTTCGCCCGGCCAAGTTCATTCTTAAAGCCGGGGCGCAGGTGATAATTGGCGTTAGCTGTCTAAAGCCAAAGACTTCTGTCTGAATAGATTTGTTAATAACTCAATATCTTCATTATTAAGCTTGATGGCTTCAGTTTCTCCATTAATATCAAAACATATTGAATCTTTCTCATTAAAATATATATTTAGTTGTGTCCCGTTTGTTTCAAAAGAAATAGAACTAATCATAGTAGTCACCTATATCCAATAATTTAAACTTGTATCCGTCAATAATCTCTGCAAATCCATACTCAACCAATATTTTTTGTGCTTGTTCCCCAGCAGAAATATAATCAGGGTCACAAATGTCACTGTTCATCACATTAGAAAGATACTGTCTACACAAATCAGAAATGCACTTGAGCATTATCCACTGGTTGCGTCTTTTGTTCCATGCCCTTATAGCTTCCTTCTTGGTGTCAATATCAACAACAGGCCCAGCAGCATCGCAAGTATGGCAACACACACGGTGGCCTTTAAACCCGCCAAATGCAACGCATAAAACATCTTCACTGCCACAAAAAGGGCAGCTAACAATACGTTCAAGCGGAACAGCACTCGTTGGCGAATTTTCTTGTATATTCTCGTTCATTTGTCCTTTATCTCCTCTGCGGTAGCTTCACGGCTGTCCGCTTAA
>JBMERE010000060.1:0-1290 GCA_048820955.1 Desulfobacterota bacterium M19
CGTTATAGCGCTCCGTGCCACCAATAAAATCTGTACTTGTAAGCAGGTAAAAAAGATATGAGTAAATTATTTGAATCCACAGTCATCAATGGAATGAATCTTCCAAATAGATTTGTTCGTTCTGCAACCTGGGAGGGGTTAGCCACAACTGATGGTGCCGTTACCCCCAGATTAATTGAAAGATATTTGGAACTTGCGAAAGGTGGCGTGGGACTGATTATCAGCAGCCATACCTACGTCTCGAAAGAAGGACAAGCTACGCCCTGGCAGTTAGGAATTTATAAAGATGAATTAGTTCAGGGCTTACAAGAATTGACCAGTGCAGTGCATAAAAATGGTGGCAAAATTCTCCTGCAATTGGCTCATGCCGGAAATTATGCTGAAGAAAACTTAACCAAGCAACCGCCTCTGGTGGTATCAAATTTTGAGGGTCTTGCTGAGACAGAGCGACAAGAAATCACCCAAGATGATATTAAAAAATTAATTATAGCCTATACAGCAGCGGCAGAACGAGCAAAAAAGGCAGGTTTCGATGGTATTCAAATTCACTCTGCCCATGGCTATCTGCTCAGCCAATTTCTTTCCCCAGTTTTTAATAAACGTCAAGATGAATATGGTGGTTCAATTGCTAATAGAGCCAGAATACATCTTGAAATTTATCAATCAGTAAGAAAGGCTGTGGGTAACGATTTCCCCATATTAATCAAAATGAATTGCGGAGATTTTGTAGAGAATGGTCTTGGCATAACAGAGTCAATCCAGATAGCAAAGTTAATTGACTCTGCTGGATTTGATGCTATTGAGCTAAGTGGTGGTTTCATCAAAACAGGTAAATTGTCCCCCAGTCGGCCAAGCATTAATTCCCCGGATAAGGAAGCGTATTTCCAAAAATATGCCCGTAAAATTAAAGATGAAATTGCTATTCCCTTAGTTTTGGTAGGCGGTATGCGTTCTTTTGAAATTGCCGAAAAAATTATTCTTGAAGGTACAGCAGACTATATCTCTATGAGCCGTCCTTTTATCAGGGAGCCAGATTTAATTAATCGTTGGCAATCTGGTGATAGAGAAAAAGCAAAATGTATATCCGATAATTTGTGTTTCAATCCAGGCTTTGAAGGTAAGGGAGTATATTGTGTAACCAAAGAACGTGAAGCAGAGAGAAAACCCGCGCTATAACAAATCACTGCAGTGGACTGGCAACTCGTCGGCGAATTTTCATGTAGATTCAATGTGATAGCCGTAAAATAAGGTGAGAGGTAGATTCACGGCCAGCCACTGAGTTCAAACGTT
>JBMERE010000061.1:0-1289 GCA_048820955.1 Desulfobacterota bacterium M19
GGTGGGGTGTAGCTATAAACAGGGATAAGCAAAGTTCCTACTGTAGAATAGGGCGTATAAGGAACTAACAACTCGACATGGAGATAGAGTGAGCGCACAAAGCCAAGTTATTATAAAAACATATAAAGGAAGTCAGGCAGAAGCAACAAAGGCATTTAAGGCAGATTCGGTCAATATGGCAAATCAGGATTATTAC
The DNA here is from genome assembly GCA_048820955.1 of Desulfobacterota bacterium M19. Lineage (GTDB taxonomy): Bacteria > Desulfobacterota > Desulfobulbia > Desulfobulbales > VMSU01 > JAADIV01. Next base: position 197 of record JBMERE010000061.1, read on the forward strand.
CCTACATCTCAAACCTGGGTGCCAGGGTCTTATGGTTGTGGAGCATTCCTCTTGGCTTTATTGCTTTGTGTCATAGTGATAGGTGTTCTCATTTTTATTTATATGCTCATAGTCAAGCCAGCTGGCACATTAACGGTAACCTATGAGTTACGTTTGACTTCGGAAAGTCCCAAAAAACAAATAACAGATGAAGAAAAAACCTGCCCATCATGCGCGGAAAAAATAAAGCTAAAAGCTCTTAAGTGCAGGTTTTGTGGCCAGCAATTTGATGCGACTGAAGTAGAAAAACAAGTTGCTAAACTTGCAAATAATATGAATACCCGTGTTGCATGTGACGACGGAAATTGTATTGGTATACTTGGGCCTAATGGAAAATGCACAAAATGTGGACAACCTATAACCATTGGCGGCAAAAAAAAAATTAAAGTTGTAAATGGTAAAGTAACTGTTCCATTTCGGTTAACAATATATGAAGAAAGGAGTGAGGTACCAGACGGCCAATGGTTCCGGCTTAGTAAGTGGAAAAATCCTGGGTTCATCGTAATGAAATCTTCATGGAGTCGGGACTGGCGGATTTTGGCAAATGAAGTACCCGTGGTGGGGGTCTCTTTCGAGAATAGGGATGAGGCGTTTTTATCTATTGCCGATAAGCCTGGATTTAAAATTAGCCTTGAGCCAGACCCCAGTAATCAATACGATAAAAATGCAATTAAAGTTATAGGGGAAGCAATTGTTTCAGGTAATGTGGCCAGGAAACAACTAGGTTTTTTGTCGAAAGAAATGGCGGAGCGAGTAAAGGGACAAGAGTTAGAGGCAAGGCCTTATAGCGCCGGACTTCCTCATGGGGATAATCTATACTATCTAACGATAACAATACTTGAAAGGTCGAAAGCCTTTTTGAAAAAGCAAAAGATCGAAGCATAGGCTTGGCACATAGTCAAGCTCTGATAGTGGGTGCTTTATATTTTTATCGGCAACAAGAGCTGTGCTAAAAAATCGCCGAACCAGTCAATTAACCTGACCCGCACTCGCAGGCGAATTTCCGTGTAGATTCAAGCAAATAGCCATTAACAAAGATGAGAGTTAGTTGCAC
>JBMERE010000062.1:0-1256 GCA_048820955.1 Desulfobacterota bacterium M19
CTAAAACATTTGGTTTAGTAATAATAGAAGCCTTTGCCCATGGTCTGCCTGTTGTTGCTTCACGACTTGGTGCCATGGCTGAAATTGTTGAAGACGGTATTACGGGCCTCCATTTTGAAGCCGGCAACTCTGAGGATCTTTCCCAAAAAGTTCAATGGCTGCACAATCATCCCGAAGAATGCCGCCAAATGGGGCGCAACGCCCGGCAGGAATATGAAAGAAAATATACCCCGGAAAAGAATTACGAGATGTTGATGAATGTGTATGAGCAGGCTATTGCAGGTAAAGGGGAAAGTGGCTCAGAAAGTGAAAAATTTGACCGGATTTCGTAAAAAACATAATAATTCCATAATGAAATCTGAAATTATTATACAAGGGGAGATTGCCGGTTGTCACCCCTGCAGATTATGCATAATTTCCTGGTGAAGTCTATTTATAAGGACAGAAGTGAAGGCGTATCATAAAAAGATATTAAAGATACCCGTGGCAGTGACCTCCTACCAGGATGCCGGAGAGCGCATCCTGGCGGCCAGCCGTGAAGGGATTGGCCGATATGTCTGCGTTGCCAATGTCCATATGTGTATGGAGGCCTTTGATGATGCGGACTTTTGTCGGGTGGTCAATGGGGCGAATCTGGTTGTGCCGGATGGGGTTCCTCTGGTCTGGGCCTTAAAGGCGCTTGGCCTTGCTGCCTCTCAGGTGCGTGGCTCTGATCTCCTGCTCCATGTCTGCCGGGAGGCGGAAAAGGCCGGGCAATCCATTGGGCTATACGGTGGAACGGAGCAGAGTTTGCTTGATTTCCAGGCCTTTCTTGGTCGTAAATTCCCTGAATTAAATATTAGTTTTGCCAGTTCTCCACCGTTTCGTGAGTTGTCTGTACAGGAGAAAACGCAATATGTCGAAGATATAAATAATTCTGGTTGTCGTGTCCTCTTTGTTGGTATCGGCTGCCCCAAGCAGGAAAAATGGATGGCTGAGCATAAGGACAAGCTTGCCTGTGTGATGATTGGTGTTGGAGCTGCCTTCGATTTTTTCAGCGGCCGCATGAAGCATGCCCCGCGCTGGATGCAAAAGATTGGTTTAGAATGGTTGTTTCGACTGGCAAGTGATCCACGCCGGTTATGGAAAAGATATCTTAAACATAACCCCCGCTTTATCTATCATTTCGGTAAACAGTTGTTACAAAGAGCGATCCGGCAACGGCCCGGCCAAAGCTAAGATGCTTCTTGGAAGCAAGGGGCCAGGAAGGAGCAAGG
>JBMERE010000063.1:0-1255 GCA_048820955.1 Desulfobacterota bacterium M19
GCGCCCGGAGTGGATACAGTTGACTGGTCAGCCTTCGAATCTGATTTGATGGAGAATGTCGGTAGTCTGGCAACATCCCTCAAAGAGAAACGATACAAGGCGAAGCTGGTTCGTCGTCGTAATATCCCAAAACCCGGTGGCAAACAACGTCCGCTGGGGATACCGGTGATCGGCGATAAACTGGTGCAGACTGCGGCAGCTAAGATACTGTCGGCAATATACGAGCAGGACTTTCTGCCTTGCAGTCATGGCTATCGACGAGGCAAAGGCCCCCAAAGGGCAGCCCTTGAACTTAGCCAGAAGCTGCACAGAGGCAGGTTTCGTTGGGTAGTTGATGCCGATATCAAAGGGTTCTTCGACCACATTGACCATGATTGGTTGCTTAAAATGCTGGAACAACGGATCAACGACCGTGCCTTTATTGGCCTGGTCCGTAAATGGTTGAAGGCAGGTATCCTTGAGGAAGACGGCCGGGTAGTCTACCCGGTAACCGGAACCCCTCAGGGTGGTGTAATCTCTGCCGTACTTGCCAACATCTACCTGCATTATGCGCTCGACCTGTGGTTTGAGAAGGTCGTTAAATCACGTTGCAGCGGCGACGTAATGCTCATGCGGTTTGCAGATGATTTTGTCTGCTGCTTTCAGTATCGTGAAGATGAACGACGATTCTCCAAAGTCCTTGGTAAACGCCTGGGAAAGTTCGAGCTGGAGTTGTCCGCCGAGAAGACGAAGGTGATTAGATTCACCCGCTTCGAGACTGAGAATAACAACAGTTTTACCTTTCTTGGCTTCGAGTACCGCTGGGGGCTGAGCAGAGCCGGCAAACCGCTGGTCACGATGCGGACGGCCAGGCCGAAGTTTCGTACCGCGCTGGCCGCAATCGCAGGCTGGATCAAGAAAGAACGCAGCAGGCTGGGAACGGCTGCATTGCTCAGCAAGCTGAAGCAGAAACTGCAAGGCCACTTTAATTACTACGGGGTCAGCGGCAACTGCGTGATGCTGAGGAAATTCCACTGGCATACCTGCCAGCTGGTATTCAAGTGGTTGAACAGGCGAACCCAGAAAAAGAGCTGTAATTGGGCCGGTTTTAGAGAAATGTTGTCCTATTTCCAGATGCCGACCCCCCGTATTATCGGATATTGGGAATAACCTTTGCGCTTGTACGAGGTGAACAATACTGAGGAGCCCTGTGCGGGAAAACCGCACGCAGGGATCTGTGAGAGGGCGGTCGGGTAACTGGCTGGTCTATCTCGAT
>JBMERE010000064.1:0-1217 GCA_048820955.1 Desulfobacterota bacterium M19
TGTGTGAAAAAATGATCACTTTATATCCAATTGAGAAAAAAGACATTAAGGCAATTACCCAATGGCCCAAATATACAGGTGTCCATGCACAAATGGACTATGCCATAAGAAAAAATGGGTGGTTAGATTGTTTCTGTGGCATTCCAAGTAATTATTGTTTTGTAGCAAAAATTAAAGACTTATGTGTTGGGTTTTCACTTCTCATTAATAAAAATAAACATGAAGCAGAATTTAGAATTGCGGTTCATCCAGATTTTGTTGGTTCTGGATACGGAAAACAAATTATCCGTAAAACATTAGAAATTGGCTTCGTGAAACACCGATTGAATGTAATCAGTCTTATTGTTAGAAAAAACAATCCAATAGCTCACCGTCTCTATTTGGATTTTGGGTTTACCCAACAAGGTGAAACCAAGGAAAATATCCAAGGTAAAGATATTGAGTTTTTTGTAATGAAAATTTGTAAATAAAAATTATAGGAGATTGGAAATGCCCGAAGCATTGGTGATTATTGATATTCAAAAAGACTATTTCCCTGGAGGGAATATGGAAGTGGTTAACTCGGAAGCTGCGGCTAAGATGGCTAATTTACTACTTACCAAATTCCGGAAAGAAAAGAAGGTAATAATTCATATTCAGCATATATCAACGCGAGAAGGTGCAACTTTCTTCTTGCCTGAAACAAAGGGTGTTGAAATACATGAAAGTGTATCGCCTGTAGAAAGTGAGAAAATTATCACCAAGAACTTTCCAAATAGCTTCAGAAATACAGATCTTGAAAATCACTTACGTGATAATGGCGTTAAAAAAATTATCTTTTGTGGGATGATGTCACATATGTGTATAGATGCTACCGTTAGAGCTGCATTTGATAAAGGTTTTACTTGCATTGTCGCTGAGGATGCTTGTGCAACAAGAAATTTATCATATGGTGGAATTGAAGTTTCAAACTCAAACGTACACGCCTCATTTATGGCAGCACTTAGTGCGGTATATGCCAAAGTAACAACCGCAGATGAAATCATTAAGGAAACAACTTTATAGTCGCTGTATACACGTAACTAATTGAAATCACATAACAAATCAATTAACCTGACCCGCAACTCGTCGGCGAATTTTGATGTAGATTCAGGCGCATAAATATCAATAAAGTTAATCGGTAGCTGCACAGCGGGCAGGTTATCTCAACCGTTGTAATGCCAAGTTTGTTTTTCTTT
>JBMERE010000065.1:0-1203 GCA_048820955.1 Desulfobacterota bacterium M19
AAAACGTCAGCAATCTGGCGGCCTCCCTCAAGGAGAAACGCTACAAGGCAAAGCTGGTACGTCGTCGCAACATACCGAAACCCGGCGGGAAACAACGCCCGCTTGGTATCCCTGTTATCGGCGATAAACTGGTCCAGACAGCGGCAGCCCGGATATTGTCGGCCATATACGAGCAGGATTTCCTGCCGTGCAGTCATGGCTACCGGCGAGGCAAAGGACCACAGCGTGCCGCCCTTGAACTGAGCCAGAGGCTGCACCGGGGCAGGTTTCGCTGGGTAGTTGATGCCGATATCAAAGGGTTCTTTGACCACATCGACCACGAGTGGCTGCTGAAGATGCTGGGGCACCGGATCAACGACCGTGCTTTTATCGGCCTGATTCGTAAATGGCTGAAGGCTGGAATCCTGGAGGAAGACGGCCGGGTTGTATACCCGGTAACCGGAACCCCTCAAGGAGGAGTAGTCTCCGCCGTGCTCGCCAACATCTACCTGCATTACGCCCTCGACCTGTGGTTTGAGAAGGTCGTAAAACCACGTTGCAACGGCGACGTAATGATGATGCGGTTCGCGGATGATTTTGTCTGTTGCTTTCAGTACAGTGAAGACCAGCGACGATTCTCCGAAGTTCTTGGAAAACGCCTGGGAAAGTTCATGCTGGAGCTGTCCGCCGAGAAGACAAGGGTGCTGAAATTCACCCGTTTCGAGACGGAGAATAACAACAGCTTCACCTTCCTTGGCTTTGAGTACCGCTGGGGAGTGAGCAGGGCCGGTAAACCTCTGGTCACGATGCGAACAGCCATGCCGAAATTTCGCGCCGCGCTGGCCGCAATGACAAGCTGGATCAAGAGAGAGCGCAGTCGGCTCGGAACCGCCGCACTGCTTGCCAGGCTCAGGCAGAAGCTGCAGGGCCACTTCAATTATTACGGTGTCAGCGGCAACTCAGGGATGCTGAAGAAATTCCACTGGCATACCTGCCGACTGGTTTACAAGTGGTTGAACAGGCGAACACAGAAAAAGAGCTGCAACTGGGCCGGTTTTCGAGAAATGTTATCTTATTTCAGGATACCGCGCCCCCGCATAATCGGATACTGGGAGTAACCTTTGTACTTGTACGAGGCGAACAATACCGAGGAGCCCTGTGCGAGAAAACCGCACGCAGGGATCTGTGAGAGGGCGGTCGGGTAACTGGCCGGTCTATCTCGAT
>JBMERE010000066.1:0-1177 GCA_048820955.1 Desulfobacterota bacterium M19
GACCTATAACATTCTTAGTGAAGCACTTGATTTCCATAATTGGTAGTCTTAGATGTTTGGGCAATATATTGTTATTACTATTTTGTCGTGCCCTTAGTAGATTACCTAGGCCTTTTGCAGCCAAAGAGTTGCCGTCAATATACAAAACTGGGCTTATTTTGTTCTTAATCGCCCAATCTTCAGAGAACGAAATTCCATATTTTCCATATGTGATTATTTTGGAATTAATTTCGTTTAATCTGCAACTACAGAAACAAACCATTGGATGAGCAGCGCTTGATATCTTCTTTGCACCAACATAAAAATCTTCACTGCTATATGACAATTTTAAAGATGTTGAGTTGAGAATATTTAGTAATCTTTGAAAAGTGTTTGTTATATGAATAATTAATTTATGGTTTGATTGCATTTTATGAGCTTGAATATTTAGTGCTGAGAGATCGGATAGTCCACCTTATACGTTACTAAATTGCAGACCTGTTAGTACACAGCCAACAGTTATCTCATTTTTCTTGATATGCTTTTTATGTGCTTTTTATGCCAAGTTTTTCAGCAAAAAAGTCCTTACTTTTCCCAAGTTGATTAGCATGCCATTTGAATAAGTCCCCCTTTTCTTTAGCCACCCTACTCCTTTCTTCGCCAACAGGAAGTCCTTGGGTGCCATCCGGAGGGTATAACTGTTCTTGCAGCCCAACTATATCTATTGATTTTTCATAGATTTCATCGATTTTGGCTATTACTGTTTTATCGAAAAGAAAAGCTGCTTCTGATGCTTCTGAATAGAACTCTGCGCATTCTTGGTATGTCGACTGGCCGTCTCTCAGAATAATGGACAAATGCTTTTGAACTGCTTTATAAACATGTAACCTTCTTTCGTATGTTTCGTGTCGCAAGCGTTGTTGATTTGTTTTGTGTTGTTGATATGCAATATAGAGAGCAATAATTGCAATTGCTGGCGTTAATAAGGAAGAAAATACATCTATCCATGTCAATGATTTTTCTGGAATAGATTCTACAACGATACGTAATATTTCTTCTTTACTCATATTGCGACCTCATATTTGTTCACATAACGATTTCGCTCAGGGGCACGCCGTGAATCTGGCTACCAATTTTCTAAATGGCAACTGACCGTGAATCGGCAAGAAACATCGCCATCGAGTTGCGTGTCCCCTGT
>JBMERE010000067.1:0-1163 GCA_048820955.1 Desulfobacterota bacterium M19
GAGGCCGCAGCCTTGCTGATTCTCCAAAAAAAAGTCCACGCTCTTTGGGAGGCCCCAAAGGGAGAAAAATCAACCAAACTGAGCGTTGCAAAGTGATTGAGTTGATTAAAGAAGCTAATGCCAATGGGGCCAGGCAATCAAAGGCTTGTAAGGTGTTAGGTATCTCTCAACGCACCTTACAGCGCTGGCGTGAAGGTGATGCCGTGAAATGCGATGGGCGTAGTCTGTCGCAGCGGAAAAGTGATCCACATAATAAACTCTCAGAATCCGAACGACAACAAATTCTGGACATTGCAAACTCGCCTGAATTTGCTAATTTGCCACCAAGCCAGATTGTCCCAGCCCTTGCTGATCAAGGCTTATATGTTGCTTCTGAGTCTAGTTTTTATCGTATCCTGCGTGAAGCCAAACAACTGGCACACCGTGGCAAAACCAAGCCGCCAGCTCGTAAGAAACCTGCACCATTACAGGCTAATGGGCCTAATCAACTGTGGAGTTGGGACATCACCTACTTGGCATCAACAGTTAAAGGGCTTTTCTTTTATCTGTACCTGATTATGGATGTTTTTAGTCGCAAGATAGTTGGCTGGGAGGTCCATGAAACGGAATTAGCCGATCATGCCGCAAGCCTCTTCCGTAAGACGTATTTACGGGAGGGAATAGCAGGACGAGATTTATTTCTTCATTCGGACAATGGTTCTCCGATGAAAGGAGCTACTATGTTGGCAACATTACAAAGGCTGGGGGTTATGCCATCATTTTCTCGGCCATCAGTCAGTGATGACAACCCTTACTCTGAGTCTTTGTTTAAAACTCTAAAGTATCATCCAGGATACCCAGACAAACCGTTCGGGAGCCTTGAAGAGGCGCGGATCTGGGTCAGTGGCTTCCAGCACTGGTACAATGAAGAGCATCGCCACAGTGGCTTGAAATTCGTCGCCCCTGGTCAGCGTCATCGAGGTGAAGACATTGCTATCCTGAAAAAACGCCGGCAGATATATGAGGTAGCCAAGAATAATTGCCCTGGCCGCTGGTCAGGTAAAACGAGAAACTGGGAACCTGTAAAGATGGTGTTCCTCAATCCTGGAAAACCCGTAAAAAAGGAGGCTGAACTCAAACAAGCAAATGGTTAAAAAAAGCGACATCTTGCTTGACATCGACCG
>JBMERE010000068.1:0-1162 GCA_048820955.1 Desulfobacterota bacterium M19
AAAGAACGCCAACATCAGCCATTTCCTGTTCTTGGGCCTTATCTTGGCGTCATTGATGGGTGGCTTACAGCAGACAAGGAAGAACCCAAAAAACAACGCCATACAGCCAGGAGAATATATAACCGCCTGGTTGTCGAACAGGGATATGAAGGCGGGGAGTCAACGGTGCGGCGCTATGTGCGAATGGCCAAAATAATGCTGGGTGTGGATAGCCCCAAGGCATTTATTCCCTGCGATCCAGAGGCCGGTTATGAGGCAGAGGTTGATTGGGGCACCGCAAAGGCAGTCATTGCCGGACAGGCGGTGCGGCTGAAATTTTTCTGTATGCGTTCAAAATATTCCGGCAAACATTTTGTCAGATTCTACGATTGCGAAAGACAGCAAGCCTTTTTTGATGCCCATATTCAAGCCTTTCAGTTCTTTGGCGGCGTTTTTCCTGTACTGATTTATGACAACCTGACCACTGCGGTGCAAAAAGTACTGCGGGGTAGAAAGCGCATCGAGCAAGAAGAGTACAGCAAATTCAAGGCGTACTACAATTTCGAGTCCCGCTTTTGTAACCCGGCCAGCGGGAATGAGAAAGGCGGGGTCGAAGGCGGGGTTGGTTTTACCCGGCGCAACTACATGGTTCCCGTGCCTGAAGCCGCAAGTCTTGCCGCGTTGAATGAGCAGATTTTGAAGCAATGTGTAGCCTACGGAGGGCACAAGATGGCAGGTCGGGAACGGTGCGTTGCCGAATTGTACGAGATGGAGAAACCGCACCTTCTTGCCTTACCGGTCGCTGCATTCAGCAATGTCCAGACCTATGATGGTAAAGCAGACAAATATGCCACGGTCATAGTGGATAAAAACCGTTATTCCGTCCCGAGTCACTACGCTGGCTTCAAGGCCAGGATTATTCTCCGGGTGGATCAGGTTGAAATATTTATCTGCGGCAAAAGACAGGCTGTGCATGAACGTGTATACGGTAACAACAAGTGGTGTCTTAAGCCGGAACACTATCTGGAACTGATCCAGCAGCGACCGATGTCTTTTAATAGCGCTCGGCCAATTCGGCAATGGCGAGAGACGTGGCCAGAGTCGCTGCATCGTCTTCTTCGCCGTTTTTGCGAGTCCCAGGGCGAGACCAAAGGGATTAAAGATTTTATCTCCGTACTCATGC
>JBMERE010000069.1:0-1159 GCA_048820955.1 Desulfobacterota bacterium M19
CGCAGTCCCCAAGCAATATCCTTTTCGCAACAAATAACCCTTGATTATTACTCTATTTGGTTATAATATAACTTTATGGAATACCAAGTTAGGATAAAAAAGAAAGTGAATAGGGGGTTGAATAAATTGCCCAAAAATATTCGACAACTTTTGTTCTTATTGGTCGAAGACCTAAAAGCTGATGGGCCTATTCAAAAAAGTTGGCATAACTTCTCGCCATTGGGTGAGGATAGGTATCATTGTCATTTGTCCTATCGCTATGTTGCTTGCTGGTCGTGGCAACAAGGAAAAATTGAGATTGAGGTGAACTATGTTGGCTCTCGTGAAAAAGCCCCGTATTGAAATGTCCATTCATGGTGAGCATACCGAAGAACTCATTGATTGGATTAGAGAAAAATTTGAAGTAAGCATTCTTACTCCTGAAAAAGAAGGTAGTGTTGCTATTGAGGAAACAACTTTCTGGCAAGAAATGCAGTCAAACAGGATAGGAAACTTACTTGCTGGTGCTCGTTTGAAAGCTGGACTTACACAAGCACAATTGGCGCAAAAACTTGACGTGCGGCAGAATATGATAAGCGACTACGAAAGAGGGAGAAGAAGGCTTTCCCCTGCAATGGGTAAGAAAATTGCAAAATTACTTAACATTGCAAGTGACAGGCTAAAATAATTTTGGCCAATACGTTTATGAGTAAATCCAGGCATCGTAAAAAACGAAAAGGAAGAACTCATCGTTTAGAGTTGGCTCCAACTTGGGTAGAAGCATATTCGGGGAAGCCCAATAATATTGTAAAAAATATCGTTCATATTTAATCATGTTGATTGGGAGTGTGCAATTACGGAGCTACATGAAATCGGTATAGAAATTGATCCTCAATATCTAACCTCATTTCATTACAGCAAACCATTTCTCACCAATCATGTAATGAGGAAATCCATAATCCGATAACAAAATTGGAATTTACTGAGTGTCACGGATATAAAGAGTCCGATGACAATTTTGATTATATAGCTGGCTATACCGCCGGTGGTTTTTTCATATGGAACGACATGGGATTAAATGGACTAAAACTGCGAACAAATCAATTAACCTGACCCGCAACTCGTCGGCGAATTTTCGTGTATATTCAAGCCTATAGCCGTCAATAAAGTTAATCGGTAG
>JBMERE010000070.1:0-1151 GCA_048820955.1 Desulfobacterota bacterium M19
CGTTATGTGAAAAAAACAAAAGACATACCAGTGAATGAACTTGATAAAAAAAGAGTCTCAAAAGTAGTGGGGAATTTTTGTGAAAACAGGATTCCGCCCCATGCCCGTGATCAGATAAAGTTGCTTTATAAAATTCGAGGAAATGATGTCAATATCATAAAATCTCGTCCGCATTGGCAAGACAGTACAACATGGACAGAAATGCCAATTGCAAAAATAAGGTATTTACCCAAAGAGATGTCATGGCAATTACTTTGGGCAAGAGCAAATGGTAATTGGCAGAAGTACCCAGATTTACAACCTTGCAAAGATCTGTCAAAAATTATTCAGGAAATAGGTGAAGATCCGATTCATGTTTTTTGGGGATAATTGCCGTTGACAAAGTTATCCAAAATGATAACATATAATTATGAAATGGCGAATAACATTTTATAATCAAAAAGTTGAATTAGAGACATTGGGTTTCCCTAAAGGTATTCTCGCAAACTTTTTGCATATTGCTGAAATGGTGGAAGAATTTGGACCAGCACTTGGCCTGCCATATACAAAAGCGGTGGGAAGTGGTCTATTTGAAATTCGCTCAAAAGGTAGAGAGGGTATTGGCAGGTCGTTCTTTTGTGCAGTTAAAGGTAAAGAAATAATAATACTGCATTCATTTATCAAAAAAACGCAAAAAACACCAAAAAAAGAACTTAAGATAGCTCGTCAGAGATTAAAAGAGGTGAAAAAATGAGACCGTCTTTTAAAGAGTTTAAGAAAAAAGCATTGCAAAATCCTGAAGTTCAAAATGAGTATAATGAGTTGTCATCTGCATACGCTTTAAGAAAACAACTTATTAAAATTCGTAAAGAGGCTGGGTTCACCCAAGAAGAGCTTGCTGAAATATTGCGTACTCAAAAAAGCAACATATCTCGTCTTGAGAACGTAAATTCTAAAATTTCTCCAAAACTTTCCACGATAGAAGACTATGCTAAGGCTGTAGGCTTTCAGTTAGAAATAAAATTCAGACCACTGCCTAACTAATTGAAATCACATAACAAATCAATTAACCTGACCCGCAACTCGTTGGCTGATTTTCGTGCAGATTCAAGGACGGAGCCGTTTATAAAGTTTATCGGTAGTTGCACGGCGGGCAGGTTATCTCAAACGTT
>JBMERE010000071.1:0-1149 GCA_048820955.1 Desulfobacterota bacterium M19
GCTGTAGAAAACTCATCAAGGAAAAATAAAAAAATGAATGATAAATGGCCGAATGCCTTTGCGGGTGTTCATTGTGAAACAACCGCTACCGGAACTTTGCTAAAAAATATCGGGGTTGATTTATCTGAACCGATGTTATTTGGCCTATCTCAAGGGCTGGGGTTCATTTATTGGAACATGAAAATAATGGATTTCCCCTTTATTGGTGGGAGAATAAAACCGGATTTAATAACTAAAAATATTACAGAAATATTAAACCTCAATCTTAATATCAAGCAAACAACTTCAATCAAAAAAGCATGGAAAAATATTGAAGAACCATTGAGTCAAAAAATTCCTGTAGGGCTTAAATTGGACTGCTATCATCTTGAATATTTTAAAAATAAAATTCATTTTGCTGCCCACTATGTTGCAACCACAGGTCTTGATGAAGAATTTGCTTATTTAGTTGATACAATCCAACAAGGCCAATGTGTAAAAACCTCACTCAAAAGCCTTGAACTTGCAAGAAACGAAAAAGGCCCAATGTCTTCAAAGAACCTGTCGTACACAATTGAATCATCAGGTTCTATTCCTCCGATTCAAAATGTTCTTCCTATAGCAATAATTCAAAATGCCAAAGATTTTCTTAATCCACCGATCAAAAATATCGGATATAAAGGTATTTTGAAAACAAGTCAGGAAATTAAAAAATGGTTTAAAACCTCAACTAACCGACATCGTGATTTTACAACCACAGCCATGCTCATGGAAAAAGCTGGAACAGGAGGATCATTATTCAGAAATATTTACCGAGATTTTCTTAAAGAAGCCCAAGCATATATTGAAAATAGAGCACTTGTTCAGGCACACGACAGTTACTCTGAAATATCAAAATCTTGGAAAGAAGTAGCAGAACTTTTCAACGAAGCAGGTGAAACAGAAAACATTGTTCATATAAATGCGGCATCCAAGTTATTGGTTGCTATTTCGGAAAAAGAAAAAGAAACTATGGAGTTATTGCTTACAGTTGGGTGAAAAATCAGCGAACAATCGCATTAAAGGGACGCAAATTCACGGCGGTTTTTTGAAGTTGGTTGCTCCGCTTGTAATCTGTCAGTAGTTCAAAAGTCATAACCACGCATTTTTGCGCCCCTTATGCGTAACGTT
>JBMERE010000072.1:0-1140 GCA_048820955.1 Desulfobacterota bacterium M19
AAAACGTTAAACTGAAATGATTATGGAATTCAATTACTCAAAATATCCTGATAGAAAATTCATTAAAAGGAGCAATCAGCCCAAATATATGGGATGGCAGTTCTCTTATGAGCGTCCTGAATTATATGAGACCAAATTTTTCAACGACAAAAAATATGGTGGTATAGATGGTGCGTATGTGGCCGCTAAAGAATACCGTGACGAGTTTCTTGAAGTAGCAAAGGAATTAGGTGTTTATGACGAAAATTCTTCAAGAACAAAGCTATTGCCAGTAAATATAAAACTATCACCAAGAAATACTTCTGGTATTGTGGGAGTTTGTCGATCTGTAAGCCAAAGAGAAGATAGAAAAAAAGCAGAGATTACATGGAGAGCCGGATATCAAAATTCAAAAGGTCAGAATAGGCAAAAAGGTTATTCCGTACAAGGTTTAGGCGAAAAAACAGCATTTTACGAAGCAATTAAATATCGACGAAATTTTCTGCTTTCAGTCTATGATACTCTTGATAATGATGTAGCTAAAGGCATATTGGAAGAACATATTGAGGAGTTTGATGCGATTCTTGAATATGCATCCGAGCTTGTTGATGACTCTGATGTTTTTTTCTTTTTGGGAGCTCTCAATAATCCATACTTGGAGAGTACCTCAAAAAAAGAAATGCTTGATATTCGAGTTGGCCAATATCGGTTTAGAAAGCTTGTAATGTCTTATTGGGAAAACAAATGCGCTGTTACAGGAATAAGACATTTTCTAACAGCTGGTCACATTAAACCGTGGAGAGATTCGGACAACGCGGAAAGACTGGATGTGTTTAATGGACTTTCTCTTTCACCTGTTTACGACAAAGCCTTTGATAAAGGGCTTATATCGTTCGGTAATGATGGACAAATAATTATTTCAAAAAAACTTGAAGCCGAAGCATCTCTTCTTGGCATTAGTCCAGCGGATAAGTTGAGTGGTAAGTTGAACTTTCTGCATCAAAAATACTTAACTTGGCACAGAGAGAGGATATTGGCAAAAGTTTAACAATTACATTCAGTTGACCCGCAACTCGTTGGCGAATTTTGGTGTATATTCAAGGTAATAGCCATTTATAAAATTAATCGGTAGCTGCCAGGCGGGCAACTGATGTTGGTCGT
>JBMERE010000073.1:0-1094 GCA_048820955.1 Desulfobacterota bacterium M19
ACCGAACTCAGTGGCTGGCCGTGAATCTACTGATTAACTTTCTTAACGGCTACGATCTTGAATCTACACGAAAATTCGCCGACGAGTTGCCAGTCCACTGCAGTGACTTGTTATATTTTTATTATTCATTTCGAACACTTACGCCCGCTGTAAACCACAAAGCTGTAATTTTGGTACCAACAATTAGCTTCCTTAAATCCGGCTTCTTTTAACCACTGAAGTTGAGAACTTAATGGAGACATTTTATCTTCTCTCATTCGTTCAAGTGCTGCCGCTAACTCACTTTTGCCTACCCCATTTTCTTGGACTTGCTTTAACCACACTTCACGATATTTTGTTTCAATTTCTGCTGTTTCTCCTTGAACTTGGTCGGCATTAATAAATATTCCGCCATCATTAAGGTGGCTGAAAATATTTTTGAATAATGACTTTTTTTCTTCTCCTGTTAGATGGTGTATTGAAAGTGCAGAAATAATAATATCAAAACTTCCAGACAGCTCAGATTTTGAATAATTGACCACTAAATAGCTAAATTTGTTTGACAATTTATCCAAACTATTTTTTGCCTGACTGAGCATATTCTCTGACACATCAATTAATGTTATGTCGGATTTTTCATATTTGGATGCAACGAGAGAGGAAATGAGACCTGTGCCTGCGCCAAGATCAAGAACCTTTATGTTTTTATCTCGTTTGAAGGGAATTATTTCAACTGCAATTTTATAGAAATCATCATAACAGGGAATTAGCATCTGACGGGAATTATTATATTGAGCAGCATATTTGTCAAAGACCGACTTTATGTTGTTATTTATGCCCATAACCACCACCGTACTTGTCACTATGTAACTCTCCCCCTGTTGACCAATTTTCTCTTTCAATTTCCTCTATTAAAACAGTTACCAAGTCCGGTGATAATTCCAGAGAAGAGGCAACTGCTTTTGTTACAGATTTGACAAGATTACGTTTGATGTCTACAGAACGCCCCTTTGCTATTTTTATGGATACTATTGGCATTTCCTTTATTTCCTTACCGCCGATAATGCGGGCTTTAAATATAACGGCCGCGATAACCTGCCCGCCGGCCAGCTACA
>JBMERE010000074.1:0-1073 GCA_048820955.1 Desulfobacterota bacterium M19
AAAGAAAAACAAACTTGGCATTACAACGTCCGAGATAAGTTGCCCGCCTGGCATCTGCTGATTCACTTTATAAACGGCTTTTAACTTGAATCTGCACCAAAATTCGCCGACGAGTTGCGGGTCAACTTAATTGATTTGTTCGCTGTTTTTCTCTTTTATTTCAGCCGGTTAGACAAATTACATTTACAATCTACTCTTGATATTTTTCAAGCACGAATTGCTGCTTTTTTTTAGCTCTCCGACCAATTACTTTTGCTTTAACCAGCCCTTTTTCATTTTAAGCATGACTCCAGCCTTGAATTCTCAGTATCCTGATTCATGATTTTCTGAGAATTTCTAGCCTGTTAATTTTCGTCTGGCGATATATTTTTGAAGATCACTCATCATTTTTCGTTAAATTTTGGATAATCTACCCGTTTGCATGTAAAAGCTGTGGTGGGAACGGTTTAATTAATTGCCATTCTTTAGAAACATGCTCGGCCTGCCAAAGCTCATAATTTTTTTGTAAATTCAGCCAAAAGAGAGGGGTTGTATCAAAAGCTCTTGATAACCTTAAAGCCATGTCAGGAGTAATAGAACCTCTTTCATTAATAATTTTCGACAATGTTTTTCTTGATACACCAATAGTTGACGATAACTCAGTAATTGTTAGAGATAATGGTTTTAAGTAATCTTCTTTTATGATTACCCCAGGGTGAGTTGGTTTTCTGTTCATTCTCTTCATAATGTCACCTCGTTAATGATAATCGTCATAGTCAACGATGTACGCATCCCCGTCAATGAACTCGAAAAATATTCTCCAGTTTCCAGAGACGTTTACCGCATATTGTCCTTTTTTATCACCCGTTAGCGGGTGCAGATTTGAGCCGGGATAATTCATATCTTTTATGTCGTTTGCCGCATTCAGACGATCCAATATCCTTTCAAGCCTATTGGCTTGCTCTGGTCTAATTCCTTTTTTCTTGCCAGTATAGAAAAAGACCTCAAGTCCCTTATGCTTGAAAGATTTAATCATGTTTATGATTGTAACCAGGTCGGTTACGTTTGTCAACTTGATAGGTGATTTTTACAGC
>JBMERE010000075.1:0-964 GCA_048820955.1 Desulfobacterota bacterium M19
CAAAGGCTCGTTGATTTCAAGTAGAGTGTCGAGACGCGACTTTTGCGTTTCCGGCAGAGACTCGTAGTTGCGTAGAAAAAGAAATCGGGATCCCTTGAGTGTCTTTTGCCCGTGTTTGTCAAGTTGGCCCTGCCATGCCCTGCGAATTTCATCGAGTGCCTTGTTCATCAGGGCCATGATATGGAACCGGTCAAAGACAACTGTAACTTTGGGAAGAGCCTCGCACACTGCCCAGAAAAAAGAACGGCTCATATCCATGGCAACGGCCTTGAGTGATTTTGCCCGTTTCTGCAGTTTCCTGAGAAAGGGCATGATCCTGTCTTTGGCTGTTCCCTCGACAGCATGGATGATGCGGCCACTGGCCAGGTCAACAAAGATGGTCATGTAGCTGTGGCGTTTACGGATACTGAACTCGTCAATACCAAGGGTCGTGACACTGGTGATCGGGATGGAGCGGTACAGCTTTTCCAGTTTGAGTTTGTGGATATTCTTGATCATATCCCAACCGACACCGAGTATGGACGCAACATCCTGAATGGTCATGTGTTTGAGCATATCTTGAACATAGAGGGCAAAGGATCTGACAAAGCTATGACTGCCCAGCATGAATGAAAGCCTGGGCCACCACACATGACGGCATGCATAGCACTGGATCCGATGGAGCAGCAGATCAAGAATGCAAAGTTTTCGACCGATGGGCGGCATGCGCAACCAGCGGTGTTTACGGCCCTTATAAATGATCTGGTCACCTCTGCATTTTGGGCATATGAAATTACGGTTTTTCATTTCAGCAGAGAAGATCACAAAGTTTCCAATATAGCGGGTAGAACGATATTCAATCCCTTTCAAACCAAAAGCATGATACAATATAGACGTGGACATGGCAGAGACCTCCATAAATTGTTTGCTTTGACAACAAACAATCTGTCTCTTGCCATGTCCTTTGGCAATTAATTTTTACCAT
>JBMERE010000076.1:0-949 GCA_048820955.1 Desulfobacterota bacterium M19
CTAAAGCGTTAGCGCCCCAAGGAATAACCTAATAAGCAGGTTGTTTTTTAGGGATTATTAACGACAAATTGATGCAGGGGAGGACTATAAGCAATGGAGGAATACTACAAATATCCTTGGGTTATTTTCACCTTAAAGAATGAACGTTATGGTGTGGCTACTCCCTATGTGAGAAGTATGGTGGCCATGTCTGAAGTAACAAAAATTCCCGATTCGCCTCAATATATTCGTGGTGCAATAAAAATACGAGACAAGGTTACTCCCCTTGTCGATCTCCGAAACAGGTTGGGGATGGATTCGTTTTTGGATAAAATAGAAAACCAAATTACAATGTTGAGAGAGAGGGAAAAAGACCATAGAAATTGGCTCAGCGAGCTTGAAAGTTCAGTTAAAGAAAATCGTCCATTTAAACTTGCAACAGACCATCACAAATGTAAATTTGGCCAATGGTATAATTCGTATGTGCCAAAATCTTACGAAGAAAGTGAATTTTTAAAAAAATTTGAGATGCCACACAAACGCATTCACGAAGTGGCAATTCGTGTGGCAGAATTTATTGAAAAAAATGAACAAACAAAGGCATTAGAGCTTATTTCTATCACTCATGATAATGAATTGGCAGAAATGATAAATCTATTCTCTAAATTTATAAAAATCACTAGAGAGCAAGCAAAAAGAGAAATAACCATTGTTTTAGAAAATGATAAAACAAGAAGTGCAATAGCAGTAGATTCAATAATCTCCGTTGAAAAATTAGCAAAAAATTCAATAGAGCCAATGCCTGTTTTTGGCAATGAAATTGATAGTACTTTATCTACTGCAATTGCCAAAAGCTCAAAGGATAATTCGTTAATTTTACTTCTGGATGCAAAGTCTGTAATTCATGAATCTAACAGCATGGCAATCTAATAAATATCTTCAATGTATTGATTTAATTAAGAAAAAAGCG
>JBMERE010000077.1:0-853 GCA_048820955.1 Desulfobacterota bacterium M19
GCTTTCAGTAATTCTCTAATGAAAAATTGTCGAAATTTTCCAAAGCTCTGTCGTAAACTATGTTGCATACAGTTCCTGATTCTTGGGTGTCGCTTTCGTTGGCATTATTATCTGACAACGATAATACAAATACTATCCGTGAATCATCTATTTCACACTCTGTAATATCAATATAATCTACCATTTCGGAATCTTTTAATCTTAGGATATTTTCGTATGTTTCATCCCCCACATCTTCAATGACCTCCTGCATCATCTCTTCATTTTTACTACAAAGAGCTTTAAAAAGTCCGCTAAAATCTACAAAATCATTAATATTTACATCAGTCATAACTCATCCTAAATCAGCTAACAATTACATTCAGTTGACCCGCTACTCGCATCCGAATTTTGGGTAAATTCAAGTTCATTCATCTTGCCAAATTTAACGGTAAACCCACGGCGGGCAACTGATGTTTGGCGTTCGGTTGCTTTAGCCAAGTTGTTTAATCTGTATAAATAATTCTGCTTTCTTGAGCCATTCTTCTTTTTCACCATCAAAATTATGTATTGAGAAGAACGTTGCGGCTTCTTCTAATAATTTAATAATTTCATGTGCCATCCAATTATCATGTTGACAGCAATCTACTGCAAGGCACCTTTTTATATTGCCCCTAACTATACAATGTGCGCATTGATCCATTAATTTCATCGTAACAGCTCCTTTGAATTAGTTTAAGCGGTATGCAAGCCGAACAAGTCAATTAACCAGACCCGCTACTCTCGGGTAGTTTTTAGTAGGCTCAGGCCCCTTGCCGTTAATTAATTTATAGCTTGCCCCCGGCGGGCTGGTTATTTCAAGCGTTGTAATGCC
>JBMERE010000078.1:0-824 GCA_048820955.1 Desulfobacterota bacterium M19
ATTGTTAGCCCAGTTTCAAGCATGTGATTCATTGAAACCACGGCTTTTTAGGTTTTTATGGTTTGGCCTTTTGTTGCTATATTATGCCATTTTGTACCTATGTACTTCGTTTTTAAGTTTGTCTTCAAGTAGATCTTCTGATTTTTCTAATTCAAATCTGCTTTGGAGGTTCATCCAAAAGTGAGGAGACATATTAAAAAATACACCCAGGCGTAAAGCTGTATCGGCTGTTATAGATCTTTTTTGATGAACAATCTCATTGATTCTTCTTGGTGGAACTGAAGTGTCTTTTGCTAATCGATATTGAGTAATTCCCATTGGCTCAAGGAATTCCTCTAATAATATTTTTCCCGGATGGATAGGAGGTAATTTTTTAGTTTTCATTTTGCTGTACCTCATAATTAAATTTTAAAGCGATATGTTTTTAATGATAATCAACAATTTCAACATTAAATGTGTCGCCATTTTTCCATTCAAAGCAGATTCGCCATTGTCCGTTAATGCGAATGCTATGTTGTCCTTTGCGGTTGTCTTTTAATTCTTCAAGCCTATTCCCCGGCGGAATTCTCAAATCATTTATTGTTGTTGATGAATCTAAAATTACTAATTTTAGCCGTGCATTTTCTTGAATATCTGTGGGTAGTTTTTTTGAAAACTTTCTACCAAATATCTTTTTCGTTTCTTTGCATCGAAATGATTTAATCATGTATAAATGATAACATCATTCGGTAATAATGCAACCCGTTAATGTTTTTTATTGGACATGCTGTCTTGGGCTTATGGAGAGTTGCTTATCTTGATGTTTTTGTGTTGTATTTTGAGGG
>JBMERE010000079.1:0-775 GCA_048820955.1 Desulfobacterota bacterium M19
ATACCCCAAACCTGTTACCAAGTATTTCGGCACATTCTTTGTATGCTCGGCCTACCGCCCTGTCCTCTGGATCATCATGTGGGTTGTCAAGAAAACTCCCTTGAGCTTCCCACTCAGCCTTTAGACCATTAAGATTTTCAAAATTCACAACCATTTCGCCGAGGAGTTCGGCGGCTTTGTTTAACTTTACAGATAAATCTCTTGCTACTTCTACATCTACAGCAATAAACACACACTTTGCAGCCTTATGTAGTTCTTCAATAAAATCAGGTATAACAATGCGTTCAAGCGGAACAACACTATTTGGCGAATTTTCTTGGTTATTCTCCTTCATTGCTTTTTATCTCCTCTGTGGTAGCTCCACGGTTTTCCGCTTAACTATATCGTTCGGTTGCTTTAGCCAAGTAATTTAATTTTTAAATTCATGGCTGGTGCACCAACAACTTTTACCGGTAGCAAATGGGCCCACAATACATTTTTTCTTTAGTTCTTTAATATAATCTCCATATGGAGTTTTGTGCACACCCTTCTCGCTTCTGAAATGTTTACAATTACCACACATTGGGCCAAATTTTTGCCACATCAACTCTTCTTTAGCTTGTGCAACTTTAGATTTTGCCATCGTAATTCTCCTTTAAAAAAGTTTAAGCGGTGTGCAAGCCGAACCAGTCAATGAACCAGACCCGCACCTCGTGGGTAGTTTTGTGCTGGTTCAGGCTCCGTGCCGCTTATTAATTTATAGCTTGCCCCCGGCGGGCTGGTTATTTCAAGCGTT
>JBMERE010000080.1:0-707 GCA_048820955.1 Desulfobacterota bacterium M19
ACAAATAACTATCTTCCATAAAGATCATCTTTTCTAATACTTTGCCACGCTGCAGGGGACGGAAGGCATCTTTAAACAGAGGACGAAGATCATCTGGGGAAACTCCATCTAATATCTCACGCATAGACGTGTCACAAGGGATAGAGTTCATACCATATATGGTTTTGAGATTTTGGGGTTTATCCCGCCGTCGTTCATCAAAAGCAAGCAGCGATGGATCTTTAACGGAAAACATAGCAAAACCAGCCATCAGCGTGTCGGCCAGTGAATGTTGCACTTTGCCGGACCTATGATCCTTGATTTTGTTAAATCCTGTTCGCATTGTCGCAAAAAGGGCATCCGCATTCAGATGCTTACGGAGTTTTATTTTGTTAACACGGGCGGTTGTTTTTTTTGCTTCGGCCATAAGTGATTTAAGATACGACATTGGGCGTCTCCTTGTAAGTAGTTGATATTCTTACAAAAAAGTCGTGCCCATTTTAAGAGTTATGTCAAGAAAAAATTGCTTTATTTGAAGTTTTTTTATACAATAAAATCAAATAGTTACAGTGTCAAAAAAGACAGCAAAATAAATTTTCTACCATTGCCAAACAACCAAAAGTTTACGAAACCAGAACCAGGATTTGCCGCTATTACTGCGATTCAGGCGTATCCGGGAACTGCTGCTACCGAATGAAAGATCAAATAGAAGTCTAAAATTAACGCTG
>JBMERE010000081.1:0-679 GCA_048820955.1 Desulfobacterota bacterium M19
GATGATTTTGACAGCCCCTGGAAGGAGATACTTGAGCTCTATTTTGAAGATTTTCTCCATTTCTTCTTTCCAGATGCGGCGGCCGGGATCGACTGGCAGAAAGGCCATCGTTTTTTAGACAAAGAACTGCAGCAGGTCAACAAAGACGCAGAACTCGGCCGTCGATATGCCGACAAGCTCGTTCAGGTGTATCGCAAAGATGGAGAAGAGGTCTGGGTTCTGATTCATGTGGAGATTCAGGCCCAGCCGGATTCCCGGTTTTCCAAACGCATGTTTACCTACAATTACCGGATATTTGACCATTATGACCGGCCGGTGGTCAGCCTTGCGGTGTTGGCTGATCAGCGGGTTGATTGGTGTCCGGATGCATTTTCCTGGGAACTGTGGGGCTGCCGGGTGGGTATCCATTTTCCGGTGGTAAAACTTCTGGACTATGCAAAACATTGGGCGAGCCTGGAATCCAGTATGAATCCCTTTGCCCTCTGTACCATGGCGCACCTGAAGGCCATGGAAACGCGGAAAGATCTTCAACAGCGTCGGCAGTGGAAAGTTGATCTGGCCCGTCGTTTATATGATCAGGGTCGTGACAGGGAATATGTAATCAATCTGTTTCGTTTTATAGACTGGATAATGACCCTGCCGGAAGAGTTAACCGGAATATTCTGGCAGGAAATACAAG
>JBMERE010000082.1:0-673 GCA_048820955.1 Desulfobacterota bacterium M19
GGGCTTTTGGGCAATGACTTGAGTAGGATTCCGGCTGCTAAAACAGACAAATTTTTTCCCCATGTTTCAACCCAAAAATCATCGAGTTTTCCAATGTCTGCGTTTGTTAGATTATCCTTACGTGGATGATTCTCTGGTTTAGGCTCGGATAATATTATTCTCATACTTAGCATATCCATACCATGACCAGCTAAAAAACCCTCCACTGGTATTAAGCTTTCGCTTGTTTCAAGGAGGTATTCTTGTTCTCCAATATATTTTAACGGGAGATAGCTATTGAGTTTTACCGGAACTCTGAAAATTGAATTATGAAATATTTCCCACCATGAATATTCTGACCCTGAAAATGTATTTGGTTCATGGAGAATTAAAGGAGGAGGTGATATTAGTTCTGGATCGACCCAGATGCTAAGAGTGTGAGTTCTATTCCCAGCTTCTTCCCGATATACTTCAAATTCTTCAATCTGTTTACCGTCATCACTGCATAATTTAATGGTAGTACCTTTATCAGCCATTCCTATTTCAAGTAAATCAAAAATATCGTTAATTTTGAACAAATCTGTAAAATAGATAAAATGACAATGAGCCAGCTCTTCTGTCCCTTGAAGGTTCCATTTACTTCCTTTTATTATTGAAGACTCATGTATAAGATTTGCATTTGTTTCAGAAGTAT
>JBMERE010000083.1:0-673 GCA_048820955.1 Desulfobacterota bacterium M19
TCATGCTGTTGAAGGTACATCACAAGAAAATATCCAACCATTCTTGAAAACACTTGCTCGAAAAGCCAAAAACTTAAAAGCTGTTGCCATGGATATGAGCAGATCATTTTCCAGTGCGGTTACAGAGTGTTTGCCTAAAGCAGATATTGTCTTTGACCGTTACCACATTATGGCCCATGTCAATATGGCCATTGAAGGATTACGCCGGGAACAGCAACGAATCCTTGCAGATGAGGACAAAACAGCTCTCAAAGGGTGCCGCTTTATGCTTCTTCGAAATTATCACGCCCTGACCCCTGACTACAAAGTCAAACTGGACAGCTTATTTGAAATTAACAAACCCCTTTTTAAGATGCATTCGATGAAAGAGCAACTACGGCTTTTCTGGGGCCAGCCTGACCGTAAACGCGCATTGGCATTTCTAATCCAATGGTGTTTTGATGCGCTCATGTCTGACATCAAACCATTGGTCAAGGTAGCGTTAACCCTGGTTCGTCATAAAAAAGGAATATTGAATTATTTCCCTCACAAAATATCAAGCGGTCCAGTTGAGGGCACAGTCAATAAAATTAAAACCCTCAAGAGACAGGCATATGGTTTCAGAGATATGGAATACTTTAAACTCCGACTCTATCATTTGCACTGCCAGGGGTACTCATTAACCGGATGAACC
>JBMERE010000084.1:0-641 GCA_048820955.1 Desulfobacterota bacterium M19
AGAATTCTGCCTTTCTGAAGATCTATGAAAATAGTCATGTAGTTATGACCTTTGCGAATACTGAATTCATCGATACCGAGATATTTGAGTTCCTTAATGGGCATCTTCTTGTAGATTCTTTGCAGTTTGGATTTATGGATCCCTTTAATAAGATCCCAGCCGACATGGAGGTAGTGGGCAACATCCTTGATAGTGCCGAAACGTAGAAGGTCCAGAGCGGTTAACGCGAAAGAGCGAGTATATCGATGCTTGCCGTCCATAAATTGCAATCGCGGCCACCAGACTTTTTCACATTCAATGCATTGTAAGCGATGTAAAAGCAATTTCAGAAGTGACTGTTTTCTACCGAAGGTACCCATTCGAAATAACCGTGTTTTTTGTCCTTTAAAAATCGTATAGCGACAGCCACAGCAAGGACATTTTATAAACTTCTCAGTCATCTCGGCTGAGAAAATAACAGCATTACCTAAAAATTGGGTTGAATGATATTCAATCCCTCTGAGATTAAAAGCGTGGTAAAGTATTGATGTGGACATGGCAGAGACCTCCAAAAGTTATTTGATTCGACACCAAACAACTTGTCTCTTGTCATGTCCATTTGCAATTATTTTCGTTACAAGTACTCATTAACCGGATGAACC
>JBMERE010000085.1:0-610 GCA_048820955.1 Desulfobacterota bacterium M19
ACCAAATAGCTAAATTTATTTGACAATTTGCACAAACTATTTTTTGCCTGATTAAGCATATTTTCTGATACATCGATTAATGTTATGTCAGATTTTTCATATTTAGATGCAACGAAATAGGAAATGATACCTGTGCCTGCGCCAAGATCAAGAACCTTTATGGTTTTATCTAGTTTGAAGGGGATTATTTCAACTGCAATTTTATAGAAGTCATCAAAACATGGGATTAACATCTGACGGGATTTATTATATTGAGCGGCATACTTGTCAAAGACCGACTTTATGTTTTTATTTGTGCCCATAACCACCGCCGTACTTGTCAATATGCAACTCTCCACCTGTTGACCAATTTTCTCTTTCAATTTCCTCTATTAAAACAGTTATTAACTCTGGTGTTAGGTCCAGAGAAGAGGCGACTGCTTTTGTGACAGATTTGACAAGACTACGTTTGATACCTACAGGCCGCCCCTTTGCTATTTTTATAGATACTATTGGCATTTCCTTTATTTCCTTATCGCTGAGAATGTGGGTTTTAAATATAACGTTTTAGCTCAGGGGCTGGCCGCGAATCTACTGCTCAACTTGACCGGCGCCAATGCACTTGAATCTA
>JBMERE010000086.1:0-562 GCA_048820955.1 Desulfobacterota bacterium M19
TGATTGGGGTCGGACCAAGCTATCACATTGACATCATCATTTAATTCCCATAAATAGCTATTTTCAGGCCTTAGAGTGTCCTTTTTACCCCCAAAAAGCGTGTTGTAAGAAACCGATGGTTCCTTCAGTACATTTCCACCTGCTTCTGCTATAACTGACCTGCCTGCGGCTCGAGCTCCCAGCTCTCCCTGAATTTTCTTCACAAATGCTTTACTGCCAACTGCTATCGATTCGCTCCACCACTCTTTTCGTTTCATGGCATCAGTGTGAAGTTCTTCCTCAACCCAGCAATAATGTTCCTTGCGAAAATGCTCTTCATCTCCTATACAAAAAAAATCCAGCAGTACCGACCTGTCAATTACGGTATACCGTTTCGGCGGGCGCTGTATTTCGTTGAAACCGCTCAATGAATACTCGGACGGATGTTTCACCACCCCGGCACGTACCATATTCAAATCGATATAGACCAGGCACTTCGGAGTCTCGTACCTCGCTTACCTGCCAGATGTTCTCCTGTCTCCACAGCAGTGGCATGATAGCGATCTTCCCAGAAGGCTCCTTT
>JBMERE010000087.1:0-537 GCA_048820955.1 Desulfobacterota bacterium M19
CCGGTGCCGCTATTGCCTAAAAAAATGATATTTCTTCGCTCTCGGATGAATTCACCGCCTGCAAGCTCCTTGAATAAGCGGACATCAAGCTCTGGTGTCGCGGTCAGATCGAATGTTTCCGCCGGTTTTATCAACGGGAATTTTGCCTCCCTGATCCGGCGTTTCAACCTGTTCTCGGATCTGGCCTGTAATTCCTCTGTGGTCAGGTCGACCAGGAACTGGTCATAGCCTATCCCGGCTTCCCGGGCCTGGCGCAGATAAACCTCTACCCCGCGAGCCATTGTGGAGAGCTTCAGTTCCTTCAAGTTCGCCTTTAACTCCATTATGGTGCCGGCACTCATCTCACACCTCCCAGTTGCCCGTAAACTGCGATGTCCGGGGGCGGCAAACTCGCCCAGTTATTCAGTGGGGGAATGGTGGCTGCAGTGTCACTGGTGTATATAAGAATATGATGCACTGCCTCGCTGGAGCTAAGATGGTTTTCCAGGGCCAGATCAACGGCCGTGGATACTTCTGCGGCTGAGTAGTCGCTATACA
>JBMERE010000088.1:0-514 GCA_048820955.1 Desulfobacterota bacterium M19
CCTTTTAACGGAGATTATGGCGGGTGGAAAAACATCCCCAGCTCAAGCTATACCCGCGGAGAAGGTTTTTGATCTTGTCGGAAGGGAACGTGAGCTTATTCGCCGGGTTTTGAAGGAATGCGGCTGGAATCAGTCACGGGCGGCCATACAGCTAAGTATCACCCGCAATACATTGCGCTACCGTATGAAAAAATATGGGATAAGAAAACAGCCGTAACGAAGTGCGAGAGGCCGCACCCGGCCCCTCAGCTCATCCGTTCCGGACTCCAGCTCAGGAAAGTGAAGCGTAAATCCTGATATTATTGTGCGTATGGAGGCCGAAACGGAGTTCGCTATATGTTATTTGCCACCACGCCTACGGCGCAGCCCGGCAAGCCCGGCCAGACCGGTGCCCATGAGCAACATGGTCGCCGGTTCCGGTACTGGGGCGGAACTGTTGGACGTATAAGTAAGATTATCAAAAGAGCCGCCCGACCAGATAGACCAGTAATATGACTGCTGGCCAAAAGAAAAG
>JBMERE010000089.1:0-507 GCA_048820955.1 Desulfobacterota bacterium M19
CCGGCCTTTACGCAGATTATACTCTTGCCCGGTTCGACCAGCGATGAGTTGTAAACTTTTAGGGATCACTCCTTCCCTGGAATCCACAACCAACAGGTGAATATGGTTCGAAGTGACGATATAATTCAGAACACAAAGACCATATCGTTTTTTAGCCTCATACAACCAATGGTGCCATCGTTTCCTGTCTTTCTCGAATTTAAGAAGAAACTCCTGTTTATGACAACGATGGGTTATGTGCCAGACACAGCCTGGTATGTAATGTCTATTTGCTCTTGGCATGAATATTTTGCTTAGACAGCCCTTTTGGGGTACAAAAAGAGCCTCATAAGGCTAAAAACAGGTGTTTTTCTATCCGTTTATCTTGTAGTTTCAGATCGTTATCTTGGTCCGACCCGTGGCCGACATCTTCAAAATAGAGCTCAAGTATCTCCTTCCAGGGGCTGTCAAAATCATCATTTGCCTACGTTACGGCCTGCTCCGTCATGTTCAGCCAGCTCCCATTAT
>JBMERE010000090.1:0-503 GCA_048820955.1 Desulfobacterota bacterium M19
TCTTTTAACGGAGATTATGGCGGGTGGAAAAACATCCCCTGCTCAGAATATATCCGCCGGGAAGGTCTTTGATCTTGCGGGAAGGGAACGTGAGCTTATTCGCCGGGTTTTGAAGGAATGCGGCTGGAATCAGTCGCAGGCTGCCGTACGGCTGAGTATTACCCGCAATACATTGCGCTACCGCATGAAAAAATATGGGATAAAGAAATTGTAGCAGCAGCGCGGGGTGTCCACCCGGAGTCTCACCTAATCTGTTTCGGCCTCCTGATCAGAAAAGAGAAGCGAAGACTCCGATATTATTGTGAGGAGACCGAAACGAACAAGTTCATTGTATATATTATTCCCCACCACGCCTGCGGCGCAGACCGGCAAGTCCGGCCAGGCCGGTGGCCAGGAGCAGCATGGTCGCCGGTTCCGGAACGGGCGAGGAACCGTTGGATGTATAAGTAAGATTATCAAAAGAGACGCCTGACCAGTTAGATGACTGCTGGCCAAAAGAAAAT